>JBCCQN010000227.1:0-12928 GCA_039024315.1 Bacteroidota bacterium | reverse complement strand
ATCAAAACGGTTTCCATGCCTGAAGTACAAGGACGAATTCCGACTAGTGCGCCGCAAACCCCTTTGGCCGCCGGACCAAGGAATTAAAAATGTCCCATTGAGCGGAGCCTGAAATGCCTTTGAAACTGATAATCGTTCTGCGAAGCAGAAATAAAAAAATCTTAAGGATGCTTTGGCAAGCTCCATTAGCATGACAAAAACACCGCCCATTAGAGTTTGCCGAAATGTCGTGATGAGGTATGCGTTCCGCGCTCCCGATAGCTATCGGGAGGTAATAATCTACTTAAACGACCCACTTACTCTCGCCTGACCAGCGACGCATAAGCGCCAAAACCACAACTGTTTTGACAAGGTCCCAAACAAAACGGAAGGATATCGTTTATTATTGAAGCGAGCATTACTCTTCAGGAATTGAGAGAAATGATCAAGTTTAGCATAGTTGATCTCCAAGCAGCAAGAGAGGATAGATTCCGGTTGATCAACTTAGGATCATAGGCCTAGCAACTATCCGGATAAGGCGCAATAGGTTTGAGCACAGTTAAGGCCCAAAGCGAGCACACCGCAGATTACCAAACTGATTTGTAAGCCTGACACGCTCAAACAGTCAAGCCAAATCGGACGCTTATTGTGTTCATGATCCTCAATCGTCTTTGAGACTTTATTAATAAGCATACAGCCTCAAGGTGGTCTGAATATGCTTCACCCCGATGGATCAATCTTCCGTTTTATAATAAAACATACGCTTATGCTTATCTGGACCCTTTCTTGGAATCGATTTTCTTTATTCAGCTTCCTCGCTCTACCCCTAGCGCTTATTGTCTTACTGGTGCCAGGGCAGATAAAGGCCCAAATTAGCCCTACGTCAACGGAGACCTCAAAACTCTTTGCTAGTAATGGTACTTTTGACGAACGATTTGGGTGGGCAATCTCCTTGGATAGCAATCGAGTTTTAATTGGTGCTCCAACAAGAGCAGGAGATGATCTTGGCGCTGGATCGGCCTACATCTATGAATTTGATGGCACCAACTGGACAGAAATCGTCAAATTGACTGCTAGCGATGGAGCTAATGATGATCGCTTTGGCCTCGCTGTCTCGCTTGATGGCACACGCGCTCTGGTAGGAGCACAGTGGGATGAAGATAAGGGCGAAGAGTCGGGTTCGGCTTATCTATATGAGTTCGATGGAACCAATTGGCTGGAAATGTCTAAACTGACCGCCAGCGACGGTGAAAATTTTGATTTATTTGGTGGGGCAGTCGCTCTGGATGGTAATCATGCCCTCATAGGAGTGCGGGGAGATAATGAGGCTGGGAGCTCTGGGTCGGTCTATTCTTATCAATACGATGGTAATAATTGGGTGGAAGGCAGCAAGTTGCTCCCTAGCAATGGCAGTTTTAATGGCGGCTTTGGGTCCTCGCTTTCTATCAATGGCAATCAGATTCTGATCGGAGCTTCCCTTGAAAATGGTAATGCCAACTTCACCGGAGCAGCTTATATTTTTGAATTTGACGGTAGCAGTTGGACAGAGGTGGCGAGATTGGTCGCTAGCGATGGTGCCACTAGTGACTATTTCGGTCGATCTGTCTCTCTAAATGGCAATGTAGCCTTGGTCGGAGCGATAAAGGATGGTGAATCTGGCTTGGTCTATGTGTTTGAGTTTGACGGTAGTAGTTGGACGGAAGTAAACAAGCTAACTGCCAGCGATGGTACTGCTGATGATGGCTTCGGATTTTCGATCTCTTTGGAAAATGATTTGGCCGTGGTCGGTGCTCCAGCAGCTGGGTTTGGTGGCGCTGCTTATCTATTTAAAAATAATGGAAGCAGTTGGACAGAAGCGGCCAAACTCACTTCCAGCGACGGCATCGACGTAGGCACCTTTGGATTTGCGGTATCCGTGGATCGTGATCTAGCCTTGATTGGGGCGATTGGGCAACATGGCAACACCGTCAATACCGGAGCAAGCTATGTATTTGAGCTCAACAAGCTTACCTCCATCCAGCAAATGCCCAGCCACCTCATCACGGTCCAACCCAATCCATTTCAAAACCGTCTGGAAATAGACTGGACCAATTTCCCTTACCCAATTGATGAAATCCGGCTGATGAGTGTCGAAGGGAAAAATGTGCTTATCGAACCGGTATCATCATTGTATCAGGAGCGATATCTGCTTTCTACTCCCAACTTACCAAAGGGGCTCTACTTTTTGGAAATCCGTAGCAGCAAAGGAAGGATTGTAAAACGAGTAACTCAACTGTAAAAACGAATCTTACTGTTTATTTTTTGGAGGTTCTTTAATAACAAAAAAATGCATTGAGCATGGCTTAAAAGCTATATATTCGCCAAGGTTCGGATTCAGCAGATAGTCTAAACGCCTAAATGAGCTAAGCATTCCGCGCAGCGGACAAAACTGCCTAGAAATGCTTCAACTCCCTCAGCATGACTACTTGCCAAGAATTTAAGATCAATGCTAGACCTCCTCATCGTCATAGGATACTTCTCTATCATCTTTATTGCCGCCATTACTGGGCGGCATGATAAGGAGGTGACCACCGAACAATACTTTCTCAGCAATCGAAATCTGCGCTGGCCTTCTATCGCCTTTTCGACCATCGCGACCAATATCCAAGGCTACCAATTTTTGGGAATGATGGGCTCCGCTTACCTCTACGGCATAGCCCAGGCGAGTCTGGAAATCAATGCAGTACAAGGGATTTTGATAGCAGCCTTTATCTTCGTGCCCCTTTATTTGAAAGATAGGGTTATCACGATTACGCAGTTTATTTCGAAGCGATTAGGACCCAAGATTGGGCTAGCTTACTCGATCGCTAATTTGGTGCTTTTCTCGACGATTACGCTGGGGGCGGCTTTGTTTTGGGGGGCTTATGCCGCAGAACTAGTCTTTGAAGAATATTTACTCTTTCTACACGAAAATCGCCTCGTACGAATTACGATACTCTTGATAGGCTTGGGCGTTTTCTCCGCGATTTACACCTACTTTGGTGGTTTGAGTGCGGTGGTAAGGACGGATGTAATTCAGTTTGCTATCCTATTGATTGGGGGTTTGATCGTCATGTTCATTACCGTTCGGGAGTTAGGGGGCTGGCAAATGCTCTACCTCAAGACCCCTGAATTGATGAAGCTCCATCTACCGGCAGATCATGAAAAGCTGCCCTGGACGCATATGTTTGGACTCTTTTTTCTCAATATCAATTATTGGTGTGCGAATCAAAGCGTGATGCAGCGTTCGCTAGCGGCGAAAAACCTCAAAGAAGCCCAAATCGGCCTGATGGTAGGGGGACTTTCTAAATACCTAATGGCGGCGATTATTGTCATTCCAGGTATTGCCTTGGTAGGAATATTAGGGAGTGGGCAGCTTGAAGATCCGGATATGGCCTTTCCTCGGATAGTGGAGATGTTCCTGCCCACAGGCTTGAAAGGCTTAATCCTCTGTGCTCTTTTCGCCTCCTTGATGAGTACGGTGGATTCTACTTTTAACTCTCTCGCGACCCTTTGGTCAATTGATATTTACAAAGCATACCTAAAGCCAGACGCTACGGATCGTGAAGTCGTCGGTGCAGGGAAAAACACCATCATCATTACCCTCTTTACAGGTATCATAATGGGTATGGTACTCTTGTATCTCAAGTTTGAAAACCCAGATGCGGCTTTCACTCATACCCTTAACGAACTACGCTACTATATTAATTGTGGGATTGTGCTTTTGATCTGTACCGCTGCCTTTATGCTCCGCCCCAATCGGGCGATGGTCTTAGTTACTTTCTTGATGACCGCCTATATGAATTATACCTTCACCTTTCTGTTCCCCGATATGAATTATTTCGTAAGGGCTTTTTGGGTGATCTTCATTGGACTGGCATTGATTGCTTCTGGGCAAAGGCGTGATGGTTGGCGTTCTCCGAAGGATATATTACAGTCTGACAGTAAGCAAAATGCGTATTTGGGACTTGCTCTTTTGGCTTCACTGATTGTTTTGCATGTGGTGTTTCATTGATTCTTTCATTGCTCTTTTTCGCAAAAAGGGAGGTGATTTTTTAGCCTGATTTGCTGGATATCCTAGGCTTTCTACTCCGTAGAACGTTTCGCTTTGGCGGCGTATGCAATACGCCGCTACCTGGAAAATGAGCCTTCTGTAGCGGCGTATTGCATAGGCCGAACTAAACCCTCACCAAACGCCAGAAGAAAAAAGCACTCAGCAAGGCTAAAGCACCGGCTAGATAATTGGGTAAAAATGGAAGCCCCAAACCAAGCAAATTCAGTAACTGTAGACAGAGGTAGAGCAAAAATATGGCTGATACCAGATAGCCCATACCGTGTTTTCGCATGAGGAGAATGCCAAGCACTAGCATACTGGGCAATACAATGCCTAGATCGAGGACATGCCTGGGATTGACCCTTAAGTCCTGCTGAGCGAGACTCGCAGGGAGAGAAGCGTTCCGCAAAGCGGGGATCAACTCACTCAACCAAATGCTGTAAAACAATAAGGCCATCAAAATCAAAAAGCCCCCGATCCATTTTAAAGGCGCGCTTTCTCTAAATAAAGTGCTGATTTCCAGACGAGAGGCTTTACGAGTGAAGAATACGAAAAGATAAAAGCTTAGAGCTAGGTGCAGGCAGTAAATGATAAAGAGACTATTGAAATGCAGGCCAAAAGCGTAGCAAAAGGCCTGATATAAGCTGTAAAATATCACGCCTCCAAAGCACAAGATCCAGCGTGCGTTTTGACGATGCATTTGCCAAAGACTCAAGCCAAGCAGAGGAATGACCACAAACAAATTAAGACGGCCTTGCCAGCCTAGATGAGTTGTCAAGGCAGTGGATTCCGCCTGATAAGTGCTAGGATCAAAGGCCCCCCAATATGCTTCTAAGCCCAACAAAAGCAGCAGCGGGAGAGTTAAATATTTGATAACTTTGAGCGAGTGGAGATCCATTCCTTCAAATTAGTATTTAGATTTTAGTATTGAGTAAAAAGGCCCATTTTCTGTCTGCCTACTTGGTACTTACTACTTTCTACTCGAAAAATTATGCTCGATATTTTTGCTGGAATCGCCCAATGGATGGCCAATGGTGAGACCTTTGCTACGGCTACTGTCATCAAAACTTGGGGCTCTTCTCCTCGTCCGATTGGCTCTGTTTTAGCCGTCAATAGCAAGATGGAAATGCTCGGCTCTGTTAGTGGAGGTTGTATTGAAGGTGCGGTGGTGCGTGAATCCATTGCGGTGCTGGAAAGTGCTAAGCCCAAGCGGATTACCTATGGCGTTTCGGATGAAGAAGCTTGGGAAGTAGGGCTAAGCTGCGGCGGTAGTGTGGAGGTTTTTATCGAGCCCTTTTTGCCTGATGGGGAGATGTGGCAAAATCTTTTATCGGCCGTCAATAGCAATGAGGCACGGGTACTGATTAGCGATATGTCAGGTGAGAGCGTCAATCAAATGCTCTGGGGACCAGATATGGATGCTTTGGGGGATGACACCTCCGGTGAACGCTCAGCCTTGGCCGAGAAGGCCTATCGCGAAAGAAAAGCCCAGACGGTTGAAGTGGAAGGCAAAGCCTACTTTTTACAAGTCTTCCCGCGCAAGAGCCAAATGATCATCGTTGGGGCCGCGCATATCACCGTAGATTTAGTAAGTCTCGCCAAAGGCTTTGGTTTTGAAACCATTGTGATCGATCCAAGAGGAATTTTTGCCGAAAAAACGCAGTTTCCGGTACCGCCCGACCATCTGCATGTGGATTGGCCAGTAGAAGTCTTGCCCAAATACACCTTAGATCCCTACACTTATGTCGTCTTGTTGACTCACGATCCCAAGATCGACGATCAGGCGCTGCATGAAATTTTGCGAGCCGACGTAGCCTATATTGGAGCTTTGGGTAGTAAACGAACTGCTGCCAAACGTAAAGCTAGGTTAGAAGCAGCTGGTTATAATGAGGCAGAAATTGGGCGTATTTATGGACCTGTGGGCGTCAGTATCAATGCTAAGCGACCTCGCGAAATTGCCCTCAGTATCATCGCCCAGATCATCGAGGTGCAAAATGCCTATCTCTAGTTTTGTCTAAGCCCCCTGATTCCGTGGCGGAAAACTGCTTTATTCCCTTTCATTCGCCGGTAGTCGCTGATCTAATTCCAGCTCGACTCAATAATCCTTTTGAGCTAAACATCCCTGAGATTGCGAAAATAGCCGCTGGAGAACTGCAGAAGTATTTAGAAGCGCAGCAAGGAAATTGGCTGCATGATTTCTGGCGCAACAAGGGGAAAATGTTTGGGGTCTTGGTTGTCAAAACCGAAGCAGGAGAACTTGGCTACCTAAGTACTTTTTCGGGAAAAATGCGGGACGAACCCCATCCTGAGATATTTGTGCCCTCCCTCTTTGATATTGCCACCAATGATTATTTCATCAGCAAGGGGATGGTCAAGCTGAGTGAAATGGGGCAGCGGATTGAGGATTTGAGTTTGCAAGCTACGCCTTCGGCGAACGCTCAGTTGTCTCTACTCAAGGAGGAACGAAAAGCCTTCTCGCTGCGTCTGCAACAGGAATTATTTGATCAATACGTTTTCCTCAATCATGCGGGAATGTCCAAAGGTCTTTGCGATATTTTCGCCGAATATGAGGGGAAGAAGCCGCCATCTGGGGCGGGAGAGTGCGCTGCGCCCAAGCTTTTGCACTATGCCTTTGGGCGGAAGATGAAGCCAATAGCTATCGCTGAGTTTTGGTGGGGTAAGTCCTCGAAATCTGAAGCTAAGCAGCACCTTGAGTATTACCCAGCTTGTGAGGAGAAATGTCGCCCTATTTTGACCTATATGTTGGGTTTGGGATAGATGAAACATCCCCTTCTGTCTTATCAACCCTTTCGAAGGGGACGGCCAGTGAAAAGGGGATGTCTAAGGATAAGCGTTCCGCGTCCCGAAAGCTTTCGGGAGTAATACCAAAACAAAAAATAGCGGTGGCCGCCTCATAATCGCAACCACCGCTAGGCAAAGCTATTTAAATCATTTAGCTTGCTACTTCCTGCATTTTACGCACCTGAGTTAACAACATTTTTTTCGGTGTCAGGGGCAAGCTTGCCATCATCATTTTTTGCATGAAGGTCAATCCCGCCAACACATCCAACTTACCATCTATCATCCCATCATATCCTGCTTTAGCCACTGAATAGGCGCTAAAGGTATTCTTAAATAAATCAGTCTTGTCCATGCCTGAAGTCTGCGCAAACTCAGTCTCAGTTGCTCCCGGCAATAGAGCGGTTACCGTAACCTTGGTATCGTGTAGCTCTTCGGCAATCGCATTGCTAAATGAAGTTACGTAAGCTTTGGTTGCATAATAAACGGCCTGCAAGGGTCCGGGTAGCAAACTAGCGGTAGAAGATACGTTGAGGATCCGTCCGCTATTGCGAGCCACAAAATCAGGTAAGAACAAGCGAGTTAGGGCGGTTAAGGCTACCACATTGAGGTTGATCATATTGAGGTCTGCTTCCCAGTCTCTTTCGTGGAACTTACCACGCCCCCCAAAACCTGCGTTATTGAGCAAATATTCGACTTCTATGCCTGCATCTTTGACTTCCTGGTAGATTTCAGCGGCTGCACTTGGCTGGGCCAAGTCTTTGGCGATTACACGTACGCTGATATTATATGCTTCTTCAAGCTCAGTCTTGAGCTCATTGAGTTTGTTTTCTCTTCTGGCTACGATAACCAAATCTCCTCCTTTTGCTGCGTGGATAGCTGCTAATTCTCTGCCGATTCCGCTGGAGGCGCCTGTGATGAGTGCTACTTTATTCATTTTTTTGAGTAGTTATAAGTTAATTTTAGTTAGTAAGTAATTACTCACTATTTGTAATTATATACTTACCCAAATAGAAATGGTTACAAAATTTTTAATTTTTTTTGATTTAGCGGCCGAGCGGGTATTTACGACTCTTATAATAGGCCAAAGCGCTAATTAAAGTGACCGCACCCACAAACATATATACCCAGCTTGGAATCGGCACTGGGTCCCCTGTTGCATAAGAATGTAGCCCAGAGAGGTAGTAGTTTACTCCATAATAAGTCATCACTACGGAGGCTAAGCCAAAGATTGAGGCCAAATTATAGGAAAATTGCCCGAAGAGACGAGGGATGATGCGCATGTGCAAAATGAAGCTATAAACCAAGATCGTAACCAAGGCCCAGGTCTCTTTTGCATCCCAACCCCAATAGCGCCCCCAGGACTCATTGGCCCATACACCACCGAGATAAGTACCGATGCTCACCATAAACAAACCGCCTGTAAGCGTTCGCTCACTCAAAAGGGACATTTCTTTGACAATGCGCTTAACTCTTTCGTGATTTCCCTCTCCGAGGAACGCCATCAATATCAGGTTGATCAAACCAATGATGGCCCCTAGCATCAGGAAGCCATAGCTGCCTGCTTCCAAGGAAACATGGATGGTTAGCCAATAGGAACGTAGCACGGGAACTAGAGGCGTGATTTCTGGGTCAAGGAAGCTGAGGGTCGCCACAAAGAGGATCGTTCCGGCCAGGATCATCGTCGCTGCCAAGCCGCCGAGAGACTTGCGTGTGAAGATCATACCCGCTAGGGTAGTAGTCCAAGCGATATAAATCATCGATTCATAACCATTGCTCCAAGGCGCACGACCTGATACGTACCAGCGTAGGCCTAAACCCACTGTATGCAACAAAAAGCCCGCAGCAGCTATACCGAATAGTATTTTATAAGGTGTCCTTAAGGATAGATCGGGCCTAAATACCGAGAGAAAGAGAAATACCAAAAAGCCCAAGCCCAACAGCATATAAACGCCTGTGAGACGATTGAAGACAGCTGATTGATTGAGTAGCATCTCTGCCTTTATCTTAGTAGGCGAAGGGATGATCGTACCACTCTGTTCTTGCTGATAGCGGCTGAGTTCTTCAAGGAGGGCATTGGCATCTCCAAAACCTTTACCATCGAGGCCCCGATTGAGCGCTGCACGATAAGCGCCAAAAAACTGATCGGATACAGATTGATGATTACGTCCATCATTTTGGCGATGACGATGTGGTCCTTCCCAGCTATTGTTAGGGTCGTTTGGCTTAGGGATTAGCCTAAGTAAGTGGCCCGAAAAAGCCATGTTCAATATGTTCACTCGCTCGTCGATCTTGATGATCTCCTTTTCATAAACGCCTCTGTCAATGGGAGCTAATGATTCAATACGAGCCATTTCGGCCTGAAGCTTATAGCGATCGTCGAGCGTGAAAAAGTCTTTAAAAGCAGCGTATTTACCTTCGACTCCGAGGAGTTTTTGAATATCCTTATGCTTGCCCAATTTGATTAGTGGGACTGCATACCAATCACGGGGATTGGCATAAAGGCTGAGGAGAATCTGGTCCGCATTGATACCGTTGAAGCTCTCAGAACGATGGATTTTACGCAATACCTCTCGCGAGAGCGTATGCACCGGTTTCATCCGACCTTTAAAATCTTGCACGATAATATTGCTAAAACGCTTTGCGTGCTCCTTGCTGACTATGTTCTCTTCCAGAGGAACGCTTGCTTGTAGCGTACCAAGGCATATGCTCGCTAATAGTGCGATCGTAAGAGTTGCCTTCTTGCCTTGGATTTTATCGATTTGTTGGCCGACTTGATAAAATCTAGTTCGCTTGCTCACCAAGGTCCAAAGCATGCCTAAAGTCAGTAAGGCGTAGCCTAAGTAAGAGATAATCGTACCCCAGAAATCATGATTAACGCTGAGGTAGGTACCTTTTTCGTCCTTATCGTAAGAAGATTGAAAAAAGCGGTATCCCTCATAATCGAGAATATGATTCATATAGATGCGATAATCCTCTTTGTAAGAGATGCGCTGATCAATCAATTGTACCTCACTGGCATAGGAAGCAGGACTATTGGTACCGGGATAGCGCTCCAATTGAAAATCATACAAGCCTAGAGCGAACGGAAGTTCGATCACTTTGGATCCATAGGAGGCCGAGATATGTAAATCCCCGATGTGTACATCTTGGGCCTTGCCTCTCGCTCCTTTTCGTCCGTAAAGAAATAATTCGCGGCTCTCGCCATTGACACTGACGTCCATGACCACTGCGTTGACGCTCTCGTTTTTATCCTTTGGATCTGAAGACTCTATTTTCGCTTTTCCTTTAGCTTTGAAGTTTGAGAAGACAAACTGAGTCTGCCCATCTGTGTAAAGAGAACGCATCCTCAAGGGATAATAAGTGTTGCCTCCAATCAGCGTATCAAGCTCCTGCGTCGCCATGATTCTTTGGCTCAAAGTGCGGGTTGAATTGATCAAGAGAGAGTCGTTGCGATACCAAATGTTGAAAGCGCCTGGCATAGGCTCGGGCCGGAAATTATAAATCGCATTACGAATCCGTTTGCGCTGCCCCATTTCGAGGAAGTATTCCTCTCGACCATTTTGTCCAGCAATTACCATCTGTAGGATCGGTCTGCCGTCCATGCTTTCATATAGCACTGGCTGAGGATTGAGGATAAAATCTTTGACTTTTACCTCTAGGATATCATTTCCTAGTTGATAGGATTGCTCGAAATCATTACTGCCCAGACTAGCAAAGAGGACGTGTTCGTCGAAGTCGAAAACTTGCTCATCCGTCTCAACTTGTAAGTTGAGGTACATTTCTCTTGACAGAAACTGATTAGAAGAGCTGCCTTCTCGGATGTGCATCATGCCCTCATAGCCCCAATAGCGCGTTACGCCTGCCCCAATCAAAATGATGATGATAGAGGCGTGAAACATCAGTAAGGCCCACTTTTTTTGCTGGACCATACGGAATTTGAAGATGTTGTAAATCACAGAGGCTCCAAATAGAAAGAGCAGTAGCTCAAACCACCAAGCCTGAAATACTACCTTCTGCGCGGCGCTGGTCCCAAAATCATTCTCGATGAAGGTGGCGGCCCCGATAGCGATGGCAAATAGTAAGATGTAAACTCCTCCTGCGCGGGTATTGAGGAGGGCAAAAAGGATCGATTTAAGCCTAGAAATGATGTTTTGCATGCTGGAATCGAGCGTTTTTTCTTTTGAGCAAACAGGACAGTTGACTATTGGATGATTTCTCCTTCCTCTAAAATCAGGTCGTAGGAATAGCCCGCCCCAAAGTCTTTGTTTAGGACCACCGTAGCGTTTAGACTGACCTCAGTACCGACGGGGACAACTTTGGTAGAAGTTACTACAAGGTCAAAGTTATCGGCGGTACCATCTTGGATGTGTAGCCAATTGCGTTTCATGATATTGGGGTTAACTTTGACGCATTTACCGCTGATTTTGACTCGCTGCCCTTCGTATTGCTTGGGATTGGCGATAAGCTCTGCGATACTGAGGCCGTTTTTGTTGGCTGACACCTTCGGTGGAACGCTAGAAGCGTTCGGCGAAGCCGTAGCCCCTGAAGCAGATTGATTGGTCCCACCATTGGGCCCTGCTAGTGAATTACCGCCATGGCGCTCTGGTACAAGTTTGGAAACCAGATAGATACGCTCAAAGACGCGATTGTATTCTTTGCTTTCGAAGTTGGTCTTAAGGAGGCCGTCTTTGTAGTAATAAGTGGCTCCCTTATCAAAGCTTGCTTTACGGGTAGCGATCCAAAATGACTGTCCCTTCTCATTGACTCGGAGGTAGACATAACGGGTAGCTGGCAAAACCTCTTCTACCACTACCTTATGCACCATGTCCCGATAATCTGCCGAAGGAGCTTCGCTCTTATTTAAGCCCGGCCATTCGATGGTTGATTCGTTGGTGCTGAACGCCTGCGACTGTTTGGCTTTGCCTTCTATCTTTTTAGGACCTGTATTGCAAGCAATGACCAACAGACTAAGGCAGAGAATGCTAATCGAACTTATTTTTTTGAAGGACATAACAGTAGCGGTTTTGACTATTTGCCTGAGATCCTGCGGCTGAGCCTCGCATAAACCCGATAGTTGGTTTCATCATTGAAAAACGAAGCTTCAGAAGAAAGACCTAGTCTGAGTTTTTTATTGAAATTAGCAGAGAGATTGACCCCCACGTATTGCTGTACCCGCGCTCGCCCAAATTCGCCAAAGCGATAAGTAGCATTGCGGTAATAGACATCTCCGTCCAGTTTATTTTTGATAATGGGCCGAGAATATCTAGCAGCAATCACACTGGTATTGAGATAGTTGGAAATGTTTTGATTGTAAGTCAAAGCCAAACGTCCACCAATTGCGGGTATGCGCGTCCAACTAGCGGAAGCAAAGATGTTGTCAGATTTGTTTTGCAGGTCGGCTTGAAAACGTCTTGCGTAGCTAAAGCCAAGGTTTACATACTTGATGGGGCGAATGTTGATCCTCGCGCGTAAGCCTTGTCTTGCTAAATCCTCTTGGAGCAGACGCTCAATTTCCGTCAAGAAGGTTTCATAAAATAGCACTCTACGGCGGCTATCATAAGAGACCATCAAATTGATTTTGGAGTTAAAGCGATAGGTCGCGGAGGTAAATAAATTGGTCAATCGAGGATCATTGGTAACCACCCCATTGACAGCGCTGTAAAGGTCAAGCTCGGCGGAGGCAAACAAACTCAATTTACGACTGATGGTACTCGCGTGCTGTAAATAGGCATAGCGACGATCGATCTTCCCTCCGTTTTGTTGTTGAAGGAGACCAATGGTACTCTGAGAGTAAAACTGCTTGCTATTGGTTTGGTAGCCTGCGTAGCCCCCATACTGCAGGAGGTTAAGATTTAGGGCGAAGCTATTGATGTCAGGTCTCGAGCCTACAATCGCCCCTACATAAGCTTGACCAAAGGCTTTTTCTACCTGCAGACCATCGATAGCTCCTAAGGAAGCGATTTTTTGGTTGATTTTGCGACCTAAAGTTAGCTTCCAATCAGGTGTCGGCGTATAGCTCAAAGCCAAGTTATAGACTCTGAAATAGCGAGTTTGTACTTCAAATACTTCTGGATT
>JBCCQN010000226.1:0-12940 GCA_039024315.1 Bacteroidota bacterium | reverse complement strand
GCTGGCGAGACTGCACTTAAGGCCTTTTTGGCAGGTAACGATATTTTGCTTTTTCCGCAAGATGTACCAACCGCGGCTCGTTTGATCAAAAATGCGATTGCTGATAATACCATCTCTATGGAGGACTTGGATACTCGGGTAGGTCGGATCTTGACGGCTAAGTATAAACTTCGTTTGCATAGATGGACGATGCCCACGGATGAAGTGCTCGCGAATGTGCGTTCTTCGAAGAAGACCGCTGCCCTACGCAAGCAACTCTATGAAGCGGCGATGACTTTGGTGAAGAATGATAACAAGCTTCTCCCGATCAAAAAGCTTGCAAATCGTAAAATCGCCTATGTGCAAATTGGTGGTGGCAGTCGTAACAGCTTTGATGAGGCGCTCAAAAAATATGGGGAGATCAAGCCCTTTTATCTGCGCCGGAGTTTTACTGAGGGAGAAGGCGAACGCTTGCTGCAGCGTCTAGAAGATTATAATACCGTGATTATTGGAGTGATGGGCATGACGCGTCAAGCCAAGGATAATTATAGTGTAAAAGCCAATACGGCTAAGCTTTGTGCTAAGATAGCGGCTTCGCCGAACTATGAGTCTGTGCTAACGCTTTTTGGGAACCCTTATGCACTCAGCAATTTTGGTAAGGAAGATGCGATTCTGGTAGCTTATGAAGGCGTATCCGAAGCCGAGCAAGCAGCTGCTGCCGCTATTTTTGGCGGAATAGTAGTAGATGGAATCCTGCCTGTTACGGTCAATGATCAGTTTAGAGAGGGGAGAAGCATACAAATCAGAGAGCCTATTCGCTTTGGCTTTAGTCTACCAGAAGAACGTGGCATGGATGGCGGTACCCTCAATGAGATTGATGGACTCGCCAATTCCTTCATTCAGAAAGGAGCTATGCCCGGCTGTGCCATCTTGGTGATGAAAGGCAATCAAATCGTTTATGACAAAGGCTTTGGTCGCATGGCTTATCATCCTAAAAGTAAGCGAATCGATCCCTATCAGCATACTTATGACATTGCTTCTATCACCAAAGTAGCGGCGACGGTTTTGCTAACCATGCAAATGGTTGAAAACAAAACGCTTGATCTAGATGCTCCTATCAAAAAGTATTTGCCAGAGTTGAAAGGCACCAATAAAGCAGATTTGACGATCCGCCGGCTCTTGCTACACAATGCTGGATTGCCGGGCTGGGTACCTTTCTATAAGGAAACCATGATTGGGGATAAAAAAAAAACGCTGGACCCCGAGTGGTATAGCTACCATCTAAGCCCTCGGCATCGTCAAGCTATTGCCCCAGATCTCTACACTGATCCAGGAGTGCATAATCTCGTCTGGCGGCAGGTGATCGGACTAGAGGTACGCAAAACCACTAAAGTCAGGTATAGCGATATTGGCTTGATCATCCTCTGGAAAATCCTTGAAAGGCAGTCGGGACGCAAAATGGACTGGTTGGCCGAAAATCTTCTTTACAAGCCCATGGGCATGAACAATATGTTTTTCAAGCCCTACGAGAAGGGACGGATCACAACCTGTCCTCCCACCGAAATGGATACTGTCTGGCGCAATGCGATGATCCAAGGTTACGTACATGATCCTGCCGCGGCTATTTTAGGGGGAGTAGCGGGGCATGCGGGATTATTTTCAAATGTCTATGATCTGGGCAAACTGATGCTCATGCTCAAAAACGGTGGTTACTATGGTGGGGAAAGTTATTTAAAGCCTTCTACCATCAAGCAGTTTACCGCCCAGCAGTTGAGCTACAATCGCCGAGGCCTCGGCTGGGATAAACCAGAGTTTAATCAAGGTCGTAACCGTAGAAATCCGGCTTCAGATTATGCCTCTAAGGCTACCTTTGGCCATACTGGGTTCACGGGAACCTGTGTCTGGGTTGATCCCAAGTATGATTTGATTTACGTATTCTTATCCAATCGCGTTTACCCTCAGGCAAGCAATCGCCTCCTTATCTATGATCATGTGCGCGAGCGTATCATGGACCAAGTCTATGCCTCGATCTTTAATTATCGTAAAGCGCCTAATTACGGCGAGACATTAGAATGGAGACATAGTAGAGTAGCGTCGCTAGCGAAGTAAGAGCTGCTACTACATAGGTCATGGCCGCCCAGCGAAGTCCCTTTTTGGCTTGCTCGTATTCCTCTCCCTGCATAATACCGGTGTCGTCTAACCAAGCTAAGGCCCTACGGCTAGCATCAAACTCTACTGGTAAAGTAATCAAACTAAATAGGGTAGAAGCCGCTAATAGTCCCACGCCGATAGTAAGCGGGAGCGCAGAAAACTCAATCAAAACGATGCCACCCATTAAAACAAAGGGAGCAAATCTATTTGCAATGTTCAAGACGGGAACTAAACCTGAGCGAAAGCGCAAAAAGCTATAAGAAGTAGCGTGTTGCACTGCGTGTCCACATTCATGGGCCGAAACGGCAGCCGCTGCGATTGAGCGTTCGGCGTAGACGACCTCACTAAGATTGACCGTACGTTTGGCGGGATTATAATGGTCGGTCAGCATACCTCTAGTAGAAAGTATCTGTACGTCTGCGATACCATACTCCCCCAACATACTTTCTGCGATCTCTTTACCACTCATACCACTGCGGGTCGGAATACGAGATAACTTATCCATGGTGGATTGAAAGCGCTTTTTGACGATCCAACTGAGTCCCATGGCGATCACGCCGAGTATTATGCCAATATTCATGTGCTTTTTTTCTTTGGATGAACGTAATATTTAAAAAGTCACTCAGATATCCAATTCTCAGATGAGATTAACATTTTGATAATGAGGACTTGGTTTTTGAGCACGGCTTTGCCGAACGATTAGATTATAAATCTGATAATCAACTTATTAAGAAGATGCTATATTTTTCAATATTTTAAAAATTGGGAGGTTCTTTCGGGATTTTTTATAACTTGGTAGCACCTTAGTAAAAAAAATCACATTTCATGGGAAAGCCCATCCTATCTTCTTTTAAAGGATCACATCGAGGGAATCTGCATTGCTATCATCTGCCAAAAGGGATCGTTAAGTTCGCCATCAAACGTATCGGCAACGGACAGCAAGTGTTCTATGCAATGGATCCCCCAGAACTAAGTCTCGCTCCGGACTGGAATCATCGTTACTACCTAAACTATGCCCCCAGTTCCTTCACCGATGATGACATTACGATTGAGTTTACCGAGTCTGGTTTCCTCCGTCGTATTCATTCCTTTATTGATGACCAAACGGATGAGTTTATCAACAAGCTAGGAGAGTTGGCAACTACAGCGATTGAAGCGGTTGTTACCGTGCCCTCTGCTTTCAAGACTAGAAGTCTAGAAGGGGTTACTGAGGAATATGTATACGAAGCCAACCTAGATCCTTTTCGCAAAGAAGAGGTAGATGCGCTAAATCGGGATCTCGCCATGATTGATCCTTTATTAAGGTTTGAGGCGATCGTATTAGATGAGGTGGACGAAAAACCTTTAGAAGATAAGGTGGCAGAGAAACAAGTGCTTTATTGTCGGCCCCCCGTGATGTGTGAGATTCAATTGATTCACGGTCAAACTACCTTTAGACAGAGTGTACGTATGCCCCATCCCAATTTGGTGCATACAATTGAGATACCAAGGGCTCCTTTTGTCAAAACGGAGTTTTTGATTGAATTCAATGATCTGGCTTATCCTGCGATGATCAATATCAAGAAGCCCAGCACCGCGATGGCGATGATTCAGATACCCATCAATATCTTGAAATCTATCATAGCACTCCCTGGCCAAATAGTATCCTTCAAATTCAACTACGACAATACGGTACCTCAATACACACCGCCACCTATGGAGTCGATTCCTACTGGCCCAGTAGGAGGGGGGAGTGATGTGCCTTTACCAGATATCCCTGATGATTTGCCTCCGGTTCCCGGAACGTCTACTCGATCCGTGGGTGGTGCAGGTGGCGGCAATGATACTGACCGTAAAATCAAAAACTTAGAACAGACTGTAGAATTATTGCGCCGCCGCATGAATGATAGTGAATAAAAAAAAGTCCTTTCCGTTTCCGGGAAGGACTCAGCAAAGGGATTACTATCAAGAAAGCTGTAGGGGAAGGATTCGAACCTTCACGGAGTGGTTAGCCCACCAAAGTGGATTTTTCCCAAGCCCCCACCCCCGAGACCAGAGGGCATGGCTGCCAGTTTCATCACCCTACAGTATTTAAGAGAACGTTAATAATTTCCTTTGTTTGTTGATACAAATCTATAATAGCGACCAATAAATTCAAAATTTTTTAATAAAAAAATTGAATATTTGTCATATTGTTAAAATTAACCTTGTTTTTTCAAGGATTTTTCAAAAAGCGTATAAAATATGGCCTCAAATTATGAAATTGATAAACTAGATCTCCAGATCTTATCAATGTTGATGCAAAATGCCCAAACTCCTTATACTGAGATAGCAAAAAGACTAGAAGTTTCGGGGGGAACCGTTCACGTACGGATGAAAAAGTTACAGGCGATGGAGGTAGTGAAAGGAGCTCATTTGGACATTGATGCGACCATGCTTGGCTACGATATCTGCGCCTTTGTCGGAATGTTTTTAGATAAAGGTGATAAGTACAACAACATAGTTGAGAAGCTAAAAGAGATTCCAGAGATTACGGAGATACATTTTACCACCGGTATGTATTCCATCTTTTTAAAGATCATGAGCCACAACACGCGGGAGCTGCGCAAAGTACTCAATGATAAAGTACAAACGATTGATGGCGTGCAACGCACCGAAACCTTTATCTCCCTAGAAGAAAGTCTCAAGCGTCCCATCAAAATCCTACGACCAGAAGAACTTAGTAAGATGAAATAAGCGTGCGAATAGATATTATTAGCTGCGTACCTCGACTATTGGAAAGCCCTCTTTCACATAGCATTTTGCAACGTGCCCAAGACAAAGGCCTATTGACAGTAAAGGTGCACGATTTAAGAGCTTACGCTTCTAACAAGCACAAGCAGGTAGACGATTATCCTTATGGAGGAGGCGCTGGTATGGTCCTGATGGTGGAGCCAGTAGCCAACTGTATAAGAGCTTTGAGAGCAGAGCGTGATTATGACGAAGTTATTTTTATGACCCCCGACGGGGAACGCTTCGATCAACCCATGGCCAATGCCTTATCCTTGAAGAATAATCTAATGCTCCTTGCTGGACACTACAAAGGCCTCGATCAAAGAGCTCGTGATCTATTTATTACCCGAGAGATATCTATTGGTGATTTTGTCCTCTCTGGAGGAGAACTGCCTGCCCTAGTAGTTACTGATGCGCTTGGGAGATTACTACCTGGGGTCTTAGGAGACGAGAGCTCCGCCTTGATGGACTCCTTTCAAGATGATTTATTGGAAGCACCTATATATACAAGGCCGGCAAGTTTTGAGGGACATGAGGTACCGGAGGTTTTGCGCTCTGGCAATTTTCCCAAAATTGAGGCTTGGAGGGAAGAGCAAGCCCTCGCCAAAACGAGAGAAAGACGCCCAGACTTACTCGAAAAAGATGCATAAAAGGGAGTTTGAAAAAAATATGTAGTTTTTTGCAAAAACTTTCAGGCGAAGCTTTGCACAAACGCGATAAAATTGTACTTTTGCCATCCGTTTAATTCTGAGAGCAATGGAAGAACTGATAAAACTGGTACAAGCGGAATATCTCCGCGACGATATTCCCGAGTTTGGCGCGGGCGACACTGTCAACGTACACGTACGGATTGCAGAGGGAGACAAAGAGCGTATCCAGCAGTTCAAAGGTGTTTGCCTTCAGCGTCGTGGAGAAGGTGCTACTGAAACATTTACTGTACGTAAAATCTCAAGTGGCATAGGAGTTGAAAGGATATTTCCGATGCACGCCCCCATCGTTGAAAAGATAGAGGTATTGCGTCGTGGGAAAGTACGTAGAGCACGTCTGTTCTACCTCCGCGATAAAGTCGGAAAACAAGCTAGAATCAAAGAGCGCAAATAGTCGTTTTTTTTATCCTAGATATTGACTTGTCCGAATTCCTTACTTACCTTTGCAAAGCTTTTGACAAAGGGGTGCTTCGGGCACGAAAAGACATAGTAGCCGGTGTAGCTCAGTTGGCCAGAGCAGCTGATTTGTAATCAGCGGGTCGGCGGTTCGAATCCGTCCACCGGCTCCAAAATTTCTCGGGGAGATACCGAAGCGGTCAAACGGGGCAGACTGTAAATCTGTTGGCTCAGCCTTCGTAGGTTCGAATCCTGCTCTCCCCACTAATCGATCTTTCAAATGTTGCGATAAGCAACGTAAATCAGCGGGAGTAGCTCAGTTGGTAGAGCATTAGCCTTCCAAGCTAAGGGTCGCGGGTTCGAATCTCGTCTCCCGCTCTGATTTGACAGTACTTAAACCAGGCCAATGTAGCTCAGCTGGTAGAGCACTTCCATGGTAAGGAAGGGGTCACCGGTTCAAGTCCGGTCATTGGCTCTTTAATAACCACTTATAGCCGTTTCTGGTTCAAACGTTCATAAACAAAATGGCAAAGGAAACATTTCAGCGTAATAAACCCCACGTCAACATCGGTACAATCGGTCACGTGGATCATGGAAAAACCACTCTTACCGCTGCGATCACTACTGTGCTCGCTAAAGCTGGTGATGTAGAAGTTAAAAGCTTTGACCAAATTGATAACGCCCCTGAAGAAAAGGAGCGTGGCATCACAATCAATACGTCGCACGTAGAGTACGAAACAGAAAATCGTCACTATGCACACGTTGATTGCCCTGGTCACGCCGACTATGTAAAGAACATGGTAACAGGTGCTGCTCAGATGGACGGCGCTATTCTTGTAGTTGCTGCTACTGACGGTCCAATGCCACAAACTCGTGAGCACATCCTACTTGCACGTCAGGTTGGTGTACCTCAGTTGGTTGTATTTATGAACAAAGTTGACTTGGTGGACGACGAAGAGCTTCTAGAGCTTGTAGAGCTTGAGATTCGTGAGCTACTAAGTACTTATGAGTTTGACGGTGATAACATTCCGGTTATCCAAGGTTCTGCTCTAGGTGGTCTAGACGGACAGCCTCAGTGGGAAGAGAAAATTCTCGAATTGATGGCTTCTGTTGATGATTTTATTCCTACTCCTGAGCGCGATAAGGATAAGCCTTTCCTAATGCCTGTAGAGGATGTATTCTCTATCACTGGTCGTGGAACGGTTGCCACTGGTCGTATTGAGCGTGGTGTTATCAACACTGGTGATCCGGTTGATATCATTGGTCTAGATTCTGAACTTTCTTCTACCATCACAGGTGTTGAGATGTTCCGTAAGATTCTAGATACAGGTGAAGCTGGTGATAATGTCGGTCTTCTCCTTCGTGGAATCGACAAAACAGCTATCAGCCGCGGCATGGTAATCGTTAAGCCCGGTACTGTTACCCCTCACTCTAAGTTCAAAGCTGAGGTTTACGTATTGAGCAAAGAAGAAGGCGGGCGTCATACTCCTTTCTTCAGCAATTACCGTCCTCAATTCTACCTACGTACCACTGACGTAACAGGTGTTGTTTCTCTTCCTGATGGAGTAGATATGGTAATGCCTGGTGATAACGTTACTGTAACAGTAGAATTGATCTACCCTGTAGCGATGGAAAAAGGTCTTCGTTTCGCGATCCGTGAGGGTGGCCGTACTATCGGTGCTGGTCAGGTAACTGAGATCTTAGACTAAATTAAATAAAGATATTTCGAGGCCTGGCAACAGGCCTCGAAACTCTTTTCTATAAACTTCCGCCTTATGCGGAGCTACGGGTGTAGCTCAACTGGTAGAGCGACGGTCTCCAAAACCGTAGGCTGTGGGTTCGAGTCCTACCACCCGTGCAAAATTTTACAAAATGGAAGGACTGAAGGTCTGGTTTAAGGACATGTTGGATGAGCTTCTTTACAAGGTACAGTGGCCTTCGCTGGAGGACTTGCAAAGCAGCACTGTTACTGTTCTTATTGCCTCCATCATCATTGCATTGATCATCTTTGCAATGGATTTTGTATTCAATCAGGGCATGAGCGGGCTATATTCCCTCTTTGTTTCCTAATTAAAGCTGGCGTTCGATGGAGAATGATAAAGAGTGGTATGTGATTCGTTCGATTAGCGGTAAAGAAAAAAAGGTTAAGCAATACCTAGAAAGCGAAATCGATCGTCTCGGGCTCGAAAAACACATCAATCAAGTACTGATACCTACTGAGAAGGTTTTTGAGATGCGTAACGGGAAAAAGAAGTTACGTGAAAGGTCTTTTTTACCAGGTTACATTTTGATGGAGTGTGAGCTTGTACCTGAAATCTCTTTGATGATCAGAGACGTGCCTGGTGTCATTGGATTTTTAGGAGAGAAAAAAGGAGGTGCTCCTGTTCCATTACGTCAGTCAGAAGTCAATAAAATTCTAGGCAAGGTTGACGAAATGAACGAAAAAGGCGAGATGCCTGAAGATCCGTTCATCAAAGGCGAATCTGTCAAGGTTATGGCTGGACCATTCAATGGCTTTACCGGCACTATTGACGAGATATACGAAGACAAAAAGAAACTCAAAGTAGTAGTGAAGATTTTTGGCCGTAACACGCCAATAGAGTTGAACTACTTCCAAGTTGAGAAAGAATATTAAGATTTTTGAATGGTTGAATTTTTGAGTGTCTGAATGTCCCATGAGGGATGCTTCCCATTCTCATCATTCATCAATTCACCAACCCTAATTTTCAACCATTTCAAATAGATGGCTAAGCAAATAGAAACTTATGTAAAGCTTCAGGTAAAAGGCGGACAGGCCAACCCTGCTCCTCCTATCGGTCCTGCACTTGGTGCCAAAGGATTGAATATCATGGAGTTTTGCAAACGGTTTAATGCCCAGACGCAGGAAAAGCAGGGCCAAGTCTTGCCGGTAGTTATAACCGTATATGCCGACAAGAGCTTTGATTTTATTATCAAGACCCCCCCTGCAGCAGTACTGTTATTGGAAGCGGCCAAACTCAAGAAAGGTTCCTCCGAGCCAAACCGTAACAAAGTAGGTAATGTCACCT
This sequence comes from Bacteroidota bacterium, assembly GCA_039024315.1. Taxonomy (GTDB): domain Bacteria; phylum Bacteroidota; class Bacteroidia; order J057; family J057; genus JBCAWW01. The sequence goes on along the minus strand of JBCCQN010000226.1, from coordinate 3,909 downwards.
GGGATCAGGTAAGAAACATTGCCGAGATCAAAATGCCTGACCTCAATGCATTTACTGTAGAGTCTGGTATGAAGATGGTTGCCGGTACAGCTCGTAGTATGGGACTTCTTGTAGATGGTACGCCACCCTGGGAAAGTGAAGCTAACGACTAAAGATCATGGCAAAAAAGTCGAAAAATAACACTAAAGCGGCTTCGGTCGTGACTAAAGATCAAGCCTACGATCTGAGCAAAGCTTGTGAGCTTGTCAAAAAGGCATCATTTGCCAAATTTGATGAGTCGGTCGAAATGCACGTAAGACTAGGAGTAGATCCTCGTCAAGCCTCTCAGATGGTACGTGGCATTGCGACTTTACCGCATGGTACTGGTAAGGAAGTCAAGGTTCTTGTCTTGACTACTCCTGACAAAGAAGAGGCAGCAAAAGCTGCTGGCGCTGATCATGTGGGACTTGATGAGTACCTAGAAAAAATCCAACAAGGATGGACTGACGTTGATGTTATTATCTGTTCTCCAGATGTAATGCCCAAAGTTGGTCGTCTTGGTCGAGTACTTGGTCCCCGTGGCTTGATGCCAAATCCAAAAAGTGGTACCGTTACGCCAGACGTTGCTAAAGCAGTAAAAGAAGTGAAGGCAGGTAAGATTGATTTCCGCGTTGATAAAACGGGTATCATTCATGTCGCTGTCGGCAAAGTATCCTTCTCTCCTGAGCAAATCAAAGAGAATGCGATCGAATTATTGCAAACCTTACAGCGCCTAAAGCCAAAAGATTCGAAAGGAGTTTATTTCCGTTCTATCTTTATGGCTTCAACAATGGGCCCAGGTATCAAACTTGATAAAGCATCTGTTCCAGGACTCTAAGATTCAGAAACAATGACTAAAGAGCAAAAAATTCAACTGGTACAGGAGTTAATCGAGACATTTAAGGAGTATCCTAACTTCTACATCACTGACTCGGGAGGAATGTCTGTCGCTGAAATGAACGAGCTTAGAGGCTTATGCTTCAAGTCTGACATTAAGCTTCAGATGATCAAGAACACCCTGATCCGTAAGGCGCTAGAAAACTTAGACGGAGACTATTCTGAGGTTTATGATGCCTTGAAAGAAACTTCTTCTGTTTTCTTTGCAACTGCTGAAAATCCTAGCGTTCCCGCTAAGGTCCTAAAAGAGTTTCGTAAGAAGCAAGAAAGGCCTGTCTTGAAGGCGGCCGTGATTGAAACCTCTGTATTCAAAGGAGACGATCAAATCAAGGCGCTTGCTGAACTTAAATCTAAGGATGAGCTTATCGGTGAAATCGTTGGATTGCTACAGAGTCCAGCCAAAAATGTTGTTTCTGCCCTCAAATCGAGTGGAGGCAAAATTGCTGGAATCCTCAAGACGCTATCAGAAAAAGAAGAAGCGGCTTAAACTATCTGGACTTGCTTCCCATCAGCCTCTGGCAGGTGAAAGTCCTATTCTCATAATCTTTATTTCGACAAGACTCAATTTTTTAAAAAATAATTTTAGATATGGCAGATCTGAAAGAATTTGCAGATAAGCTAGTAAACTTGACTGTTAAAGAAGTCAATGAATTAGCAGACATTCTGAAAGACGAATATGGCATTGAGCCTGCTGCTGCTGCGGTTGCAGTTGCTGGACCCGCTGGTGGCGGAGACGGTGGCGACGGTGGCGCAGACGCTCAAACCGAGTTTGACGTTATCCTCGTTAGCCCAGGTGGTGCTAAACTACAAGTTGTGAAAGCCGTTAAAGGTATCACTGGTTTAGGCCTCAAGGAAGCTAAAGGACTCGTTGATAGTGCTCCTGGACCAATCAAGGAAAAAGTTTCTAAAGAAGAAGCTGAGGCTATCAAGACTCAACTCGAAGAAGCTGGTGCTGAGGTAGAGCTGAAGTAACGGAATATTTCCGGGAAGAATTTAGTTCTACCCTCTACGATAGACCTGATTCATTGCAATCAGGTCTATTCCGCTATGTTAAAACCTACCTTTTTCCGATATTAGGACTAAAGGTATGTTCTTTTCTCTTTTTATTTCACTTAAACGGTAACAGGATTGACTAGCACAAGCAAGCCCAAACGCGTTACATTCTCTCAAATCCAGAAGGTCATTGATTATCCTGACTTCTTGGAAGTCCAATTGCGGTCTTTCGTAGATTTCATGCAAGTGGACACTCCTCCCGACAAACGCAGGGAAGAGGGGTTGTACAAAGTATTCAAAGAGAACTTTCCAATCACCGATGCTAGGGAGAATTTTGTTCTTGAGTTTCTAGACTATTACATCGACCCACCTCGTTACTCCATCTTGGAATGTAAGGAGCGCGGTTTGACGCACTCAGTTGCACTCAAGGCCAAACTATTTCTCTATTGTACGGATCCTGAAAATGAGGATTTCGAGCCGGTTACCCAGGAAGTTTATTTAGGGAATATCCCTTACATGACCCACGATGGTACTTTTATCATCAATGGGGCCGAACGTGTAGTCGTCAGTCAGCTACACCGTTCGCCAGGTGTCTTCTTTGGACAATCATATCATGCCAATGGCTCTAAGCTTTATTCGGCGCGGATCATTCCGTTCAAAGGCTCATGGATTGAATTTTCTACGGATGTAAACAACGTCATGTATGCTTACATCGACCGTAAGAAAAAATTCCCTGTAACCACCCTGCTCAGAGCAATTGGTTACAGTTCAGACAAAGATATTCTTGAGATATTCGGACTGGCCGAAGAATTTAAGATCAATAAAGCTAATCTAAAGAAAGCTATTGATCGTAAGCTCGCTGCCCGTATCCTTCGTACTTGGACTGAAGACTTTGTTGACGAAGATACTGGTGAGGTTGTTTCTATTACACGTAACGAAGTGCTCTTCGAACGCGACCATATCATTCAAGCGGAAGATGCAGAGAGAATTCTCGAATCTGGTGTGCCTTCGATGATTTTGGTAGCAGACTCCCACAACGCGGCCGAGTATTCCATCATTTACAATACGCTCCAAAAGGACAATTCAAACTCTCAATCTGAGGCGGTTGATCAAATCTATCGCCAATTGAGAAACGCCGAGCCGCCAGACGAGGAGACAGCGCGTGGTGTGATCGACAAATTGTTTTTTAGCGATAAGAGATATGACCTTGGAGAGGTAGGCCGTTATCGCCTCAATAAAAAACTCCATGGTAACGAAACTGATGAGGATAGCCAAGTACTTACCAAGAGCGATATCATCAAGATCGTTGAATTTCTAGTTGAACTGCAGAATAGTAAAATGCACGTCGATGATATCGACCACCTCAGTAACCGCCGTGTACGTACGGTTGGGGAGCAATTATATTCTCAGTTTAGTGTAGGACTCGCCCGTATGGCGCGTACCATTCGCGAGCGTATGAATATCCGTGATAACGAGATTTTCACGCCTGCAGACTTGATCAATGCAAGGACTCTCTCTTCTGTGATCAATTCCTTCTTTGGTACAAACCAGCTTAGTCAATTCCTTGACCAGACCAACCCGCTAGCAGAGCTAACGCACAAGCGTCGTGTATCTGCTTTGGGGCCTGGTGGTCTTTCTCGTGAACGTGCAGGTTTCGAGGTACGTGATGTACACTACACTCACTATGGACGCCTTTGTCCAATTGAGACTCCTGAAGGGCCTAATATTGGTTTGATTTCTTCTCTCTGTACGTATGCTAAAATCAACGATATGGGATTCATAGAGACCCCTTATCGTGAGGTGAAAGCGGGTAAGGTCGCCAAAGATGCGATGTATCTTAGTGCAGAAGAGGAAGACAATAGTATTATCGCCCAGTCGAACGCTCCTATAGATACCAAAGGTAAGTTTGTCAATCCTAAGGTCAAGGCCCGTAGAATGGGAGACTTTCCCGTTGTTGAGCCTGATGATGTGGCTTATATGGATGTTGCACCAAATCAAATT
>JBCCQN010000225.1:0-12953 GCA_039024315.1 Bacteroidota bacterium | reverse complement strand
TATGCTAGCCATGCTGAGGGAGGAAACTACCTTTGCCAAAGCAGATTTAAGCAGCTTGTTTTATTTCATTGTAGGAGGCGAATCCATGCCAATCGCCTTAATAGAGGCTTGGCATCAAAAGGGCATTGCTATTCGTCAAGGCTACGGGATGACGGAAGTCGGTCCTAACCTGACTTCCCTCCACCAAAAAGATGCGATTCGTAAAAAAGGCTCTATCGGCTTTCCTAACTTCTATCTTGAAACTAGTATTCAAGATAAGGAGGGGCAAGAGGTAGCAAATGGAGCAGCGGGAGAGCTCTGTCTCAGAGGAGCAGTAGTTAGTCCTGGTTATTGGAATCGGCCGGAAGCAACCGCTAAATCTTGGCGAAATGGCTGGTTTCGCACGGGCGATAGAGTCAGAAAAGACGAAGAAGGATATTTGTATGTAGTAGATCGCATCAAAAATATGTATATCTCAGGAGGTGAAAACGTTTATCCAGCAGAGGTAGAAAAGGTCTTATGCAGTCATCCTTCGGTGGCCGAAGCAATAGTTGTCGGTATCCCCCATCCCAAATGGGGAGAGACAGGCAAAGCCTTCATAGTTTCTACAGACCAGACGACTGACCAAGACAAGCTCATTTGTTATTGCAAAAAATATCTCGCCAAGTTCAAAATCCCCACCCAGTTTCAATTCCTCAGCAAATTACCCAAACACGACACCGGCAAAATTGATCGTAAAAAGCTAAAATCATCCTACTAGCAAACCCATCTCCTCTCCCTTCTCAAGTAAATGGTAGTAAGTATCCCGAAAGCTTTCGGGAGTATTTAGTGCAGAGAAAAAAGCTCGCTGAACCGTAAAGCTCAATTTTCATAGTTCTTAATACTGAATACTACATCTTAATACTCAATACTAAATACTTCCTACTTAAGACTAAGTGAGAATGGTAGGATTCGAACCTACTCGGTACAAAGACACCAGATTTACAGTCTGGCCCAACCCTCCAGCTTTGGCGCATTCTCAGTGGCGGAGGAGGTAGGATTCGAACCCACACCTCATAAGAGCGAACGGTTTTCAAGACCGTGTCCGATACCCTGCGATCTTTCGGAGAACTCCTCCTGAGAGAGCATGGCGGGATTCGAACCCGCAATCCGGGATTTGCAGTCCCATGCCTTACCAATTTGGCTACACACTCTTTTGCATATAAAAAAACAGCCTCCCGACATTCGAGAGGCTGTTATCTATCTTTGATTGATTAGCAAATTGCTATTCGCGTAAAAACACATTCCTCTCCCTTATTGCCGGGTAACAATATGAAGAGGAACAATATGTTTTGGCGATCAATTTCACGTTTTTAATTTTTGATTCCTTTGCTCTTACGGGCTCAGGCAAACAATGGTTGCAGTTTTTTTATTCTCCCACACTTTTTTCCTCCCCATCAATCAATTGTTTGATTTGTAATTCAGAGGCATCTAAGTACTCCCTACATTCTTTGATCATAGCCGAACCAGCCTGATAAAGAGCCACTTGCTGATCAAAATCCGAAACCCCTTTTTGCATTTGATCGATCAATTTGCGGATTTCTGTGAGTTTATCTTCTAGTGAAAATTTTTCCTGAGACATGATCCTTTTATTTGTCCGTTTGGGGCTTAGTTTGAATCTTTTTCACCTCAGATTCTAAGCGTCCATCCTTAAAAATTGTTTCTATTGCCATTCCTTCTTTGATACCCTCTGCCGAGGAACGCACCTCCCCATCCACCAAAGTGAGAGAAAATCCTTGTTCCAATAGTTTACGGATATCAAGGGCTTTGAGCTGGGTAGCCAATAATTCTACCTCATGGCGCTTACGTTGTAAAAATTGTAGCGTCGCCTGTTCTAAGCGATTACTGTAGTCATCCAGTACCTGCCGTTTAAAATCAATAAAGTACTGCAAGTTACGCTTTAGTTGAGCCTCATAGTCATCTAGCGTAAAAATTATACTGGCAAGATCAGGGACCGCGTGTTCGGCGGCAGCCGTAGGCGTAGAAGCCCGCAAATCCGCCACAAAATCAGCAATGGTAAAATCCGTTTCATGCCCTACCCCACTGATTACAGGTATAGGGCAATCGGCAATGGCTCGGGCCACCGCTTCTTCATTAAAATTCCATAGATCCTCTAGGGAACCTCCACCACGTGCGAGGATGATGAGGTCGGCTTGGGTTTTTGCCGCTGCGCGGAACGCTTCTACTATGCTTTTTACGCCATGCTCTCCCTGTACTACGGCCGGAATCAACAATACAGTGCCGCGATTGTAGCGCCGCTTGATCGTTTGTAGCATATCCCTGATGGCCGCCCCTGTCGGAGAAGTAATCAAGACAATCTTATTAGGGAGGGCAGGAATAGGGCGCTTACGAGCAGGATCAAAGAGGCCCTCTGCCTCAAGTTTTGATTTTAGCTGAAGAAAGCGTCGGTGTAGATCACCTAAGCCTGCCTTCCTGACCGCTTGCACCATCAATTGATAATTGCCGCGAGGTGGGTAAACAGACATATTGCCCGTAACGATCATTTTGTCTCCCACTGACATACGCACAGCCTTTTGGGCGTACATGCGAAACATAACGCAGCTAATCTGGGCTGAATTATCTTTGAGACTAAAATAGACGTGGCCGGAGCCATGATAGGTGAGATTAGAAACCTCCCCTTGTACTTGCACAGCTTGCAAGTTGGGGTCGCGTTCTAAACGATTTTTAATGTAAACAGTAAGTTCTCCTACAGAGTAGACAGGGGCTTGCTCCATAAATGGATTAGTGGGTAACAATCATCTTGCGGGAGGTGAGTTTTTGCCCATCTACCACTAGATAGACAAAATAAATCCCTGATTTGAGTTCCCTAGTAGGAATTTCCACTTCGCCAAAAGCCTGATCCAAGGGTACGATTTTTACCTGTTGGCCAATGAGACTGTAAACGCGCAGTTCACCTTGAAACTGTGCACTGGGGAGCTCATACTTGATATATGCTTGCTGAGAGGCAGGGTTGGGATAAGGAGCTTCTAGCACCCCCGTTTGTCCTTGCCCATCAACTCCAATGAACCAAATATCACCATTGCCGCCATTACCTGCCATTAGTGGCGAGATACTAAAGCTCAACAAGGCGATAAGAAAAATAGTAAAGCGTCTTTTCATGGTCCAAATGTATATAGTAAAGCAGATTTTACAGCCTGCACAACTAAGTAAACAAATATAGTGCCGAGTCACCTGATTGGCAAATTTGTCAGTTCTAGTAGGAAAAATGGCCTGCTGTTTGTAATATTTTGAAAGAAATGTTGAATCTTTCCGTTACTATTGCAGCATAATTGCTTCTTAATTTATACAAAAGAGACACATGAATAAATTATTATTAGGAATCCTAGCGGGTCTGTTAATTTTGAATGTTAACCTACAGGCCCAAGATAACAAAACCCTTCCGGCCAGTGAGGTGGAAGACCTAGAAGGTAAAAAGGTAAACACTGCCGAATTTACCAATGATGGCAAACCCATCGTGATTAGTTTTTGGGCCACTTGGTGTAAGCCTTGCATCAAGGAATTAAAAACCATTCATGATATGTATCCTGATTGGCAAGATGAGACTGGTGTCAAAGTGATTGCGATCTCTATCGACGATGCGCGTAATGCAGGCCAAGTACCTACTTTGGTCAATGCTTTTGGTTGGGATTACGAAGTATTTTTAGACAAAAATAGCGACTTCAAACGTGCCATGAACGTAGTGAATATCCCCCATACTTTTTTGATCGATGGGGATGGCAACATCGTCTATCAGCACACCTCCTACGCCCCAGGTGATGAAGAAGAGCTTTATGATAAAATCCTCGAACTGGTCGAAGAGACCGGCGAATAAAAACGAATAAGCGCAGATTTTTTCGTTATAAAGAGGGCCGTCTGTCATTGGCAGACGGTCTTTTTTTAGCATCTCTGATGCAATCCAAGCGGTAAAAGTTGCCAAGAAATAACTTTTTCGCAATTACGACAGAAAGCATATTTTTTTAGACCAATGGTAAATCGCTCCCTCCGAACAACATAAATCAAGCCATATCTGGCTATACAAACCCTTCTTAAACAACTGATAGACACAACATTAGGATGTTTTTTACATTATATTAGTAACCAGAATCAATAATTAAGAGGTATATGAATTCAGCAAAATTTGGCTTTCTACTGCTGTTGTGCCTAGCCACCTTGAGTGTGTTTGGGCAAAAACGCGTTACGGTAAGTATCACCCAAGAAACTGACCGAGGCACTATCACTATCGACACTTCTTTTGTAGCGGATGGTGAAGTAGACCTAGATCGAGTCCTTGAACAACTTGAAATGTCGGGCGATGCGCTAGAAGAGCGAATCGTCATTCGCAGCAATCAAGGCCCTTCTCGTACAGTAGTAGTTACCCAAGACGGCGCGGCTCGTCCTCGCAGCCAAGGCGGTAAGGTTCTAATTGGCGTTTATCTAGACAACAGCTCTAGTTGTAGCAAAGGCATTCGTGTTTCCAAAGTTACAGAAGGAGGAGCTGCCCAACGTGCCGGCATGCGCAATGGCGATGTTATCCTTCGCTTAGGCGAATTCGAGACTAATAGCGAGCATGATGTAGTCAATGCTAAAAAATATTTTTCCGTTGATGAGCCAGTAGCCATTGTTTACAAAAGAGGGGATCGGGTTATAAAGTCCGTTCTTTACTTTAACGAAGGAGGTGGCTCTTATAGCTATAGCATCGGTTCAAACCACGATGATCATGATTCAGACTATGATTATGATTACGACTATGACGATGATGATGATGACGACAATAACTGGGATTGGGATCGTGATGAAAACAATTCTTGGGAAGTAGATGATGATGCCGGAAGCAGGGCTTTCCTAGGGGTATATTCGGAAGATGTTGACGAAGATCTAGCTGACGAATTAGGCCTACCAGACGTATATGGTGTCTACATCGATGGTATAGTGGATAATAGCGCCGCTGAAGCTGCAGGCTTGCAGGAAGGCGATGTGATCGTCGGCTTTGACAACGATGATATCCCTACTGCCGAAGCCCTTCGAGCTTATCTTGGTTCATTAGAGCCTGGTTCTCGCATTCGTATAGGATACTACCGTGATGGTCGCTTGCAGCGTACCACTGCTACTTTAGGTCGCACTCAGTCCACCGATAATAGCTGGCAACCACAAGGACGCAAAGTCACAGAAAACAAAGCCTATTTAGGGGTATATCTGGAAGACGCTAGAGATGGTGTGCGTATCAGCAAGATCGTTGACAATGCAGCTGCTGACGAAGCAGGCCTCCGCCGAGGTGATGTGATCGTAGGTATGGCTGGTGAGGAAATCGACGATTACGAAGACCTCAAGAGCGTCATGAAGCGCCTTAACCCAGGCCAGAGTATCCGCGTAACCTTCCTCCGCAACGGCGAAAGAGAACGTGCTAGGGTAATCCTAGGAGCCAAGAAAGTTGAGCGCTGGGAAAAGCCTTAATTTTTAGATAAAAATAGCGTAAGGAGAGCTTGATGATTCAGGCTCTCCTTTTTGTTTTTATTGGTTGGGGATTTACTCCCGAAAGCTTTCGCGGAACGATTGTCCCTAGATTTCAAGATGCAATTACAGTTTGTCGAGAGGAGATTTCTCGTCGGCCATCGGCCTCTGTCGATGATTATCCGGTAGGTGCGCGCATGCATGCCGCACCGAAATAAGCGTTCTGCGCAGCAGTAATAAAAAAGATAGGTCTAATTGAGATTACGCATGGAGGTGTAATAACCAAATACCCAACCTTCTTGGCCACCATATTCGACCTTATACCAAAAGTCTTCGGTCTCAGCGATTTCGCCAGGCTCTCCCTTTTCGAGGACCAAGCAGATATCACCTTCTTTGAGACTGGTAAGCACATTATCGGTTTGAGGCTGAGGACTCGAGTGAATGGTTACTTCATCATTGGTAATGAAAAGTTTAGTTTGATCACTTAAGCCAAGTCCCTCTGGACCTTCTTCTGCAAGACTGTCAGATTCTTGTCCAGATTCGGTTTCAAGCATAGCTCGATAGTTTTGGTTATAGTCTTCTTCGACCAAAGCCTTGAGAAGGGAACCGGCAATATTAGGGTCTTGGATCACATTGGCGACCTTATTGGCGCGAGATTTTCGACTAGCGGTGCGGGCCTTATACCATAGTAAGGCAATATAGACGTCCTTTTCCCGCAGGGAAAGATTGTCGCTTACTTGTACCCAGCCCTTTTTGTCTTTATTACGACCAGACACATGCAACCAGTCACCTTGGCGCTCCAATACGGCGACAATTTCTCCGGCCTTAAGGGTATCGTTTCGCAGCGTCATCAAATCTGGGCGACGGTACAAGGGGGTAGGTTTGAGCATAGCCCCACGCTTAGCATCAGTTTCAAAAGCATACTCATATACCCAGCCTTCGTTGCCATCTCCTAAACGGACACGAATGAATTTGGTCTTCTCTTTTTCAACTTCTAGGAGTTCATTGAGATTTTCAACGGTCTCTCCATACCAAATGGTGGTAATAAAATTGTCTTCGCCGTCCGGATAGCGCTTTTTGGTGGGTATCCGTCTTAGCGCCGCTCTGTCGTAAATACAAATTGCTTTGCCAGAATCGAGCTGGTTGCTCAAAGAGTCTACAAAAATACCGTCTACGGACTTGAGACTATAGGGAGTAGAGCTGCTTAGATTGGATTGGCACCCAAACCAAGATAGGGAGGTCGTGAAAACTAGGCAAGCGAGTAGCGCCTTTAGTACAGTGTGCATAAGCAGGAGTAACAGCAGGGAAACAATTTTTCACTAATTGGCAAAATATAAGGGAAGGACCTTGGATAAACAAAGCAAATTAGAAGCATTTATTAGTTTGAGCCAGCATTTAATTAATATTTTTGCAATTGCTTGATTTATTGCACTTTAATGGACGATGAAGGCCTTGTTCATGATCGGTAGCGGTGGCTTTGCCCGCGAATGTCTTTGGTTGCTCGAACAAATCAATGCGCCAAAACCTCAATGGGAGTTAAAAGGAATCGTCGCCCCTCAGGTCCCTGATTGGAGCACTAGCGTACCCTATCTAGGTGATGATCATAAAGCCCTCGAATCTCTTAGCCGTGATCATCAATTTGTTATTGCAATTGGAGGGCCAAAAATCAGACAGGCACTAAGCCAAAAGTTTGAAGCGGCTGGTTTTCAAGCCGCTAGTCTTATCCATCCCACAATCAGACTAGCGCCAAGCGTAGAAATCGGAGCGGGAAGCATCCTCTGCGCGGGCGTCCAAACGACCGTCAATATCAAAATTGGCAAACACTGCATACTTAACCTCAACACTACAGTTGGACATGAAGCGCAAATTGGAGACTTTTGCACCCTTTCTCCTGGCACTAATATCAGCGGCGCAGTCAAAATAGGGCAAGGCTGTTTTCTGGGATCAGGGGTAAACGTTCTGCCCGGCAGAGAAATAAACCCACAAATCACGCTTGGAGCTGGTGCAGTGGTAACCAACCATTTAAAAGCAGCTGGCGTGTATGTAGGTGTACCTGCCAAGAAAATCAAAGACTAAAGGGAACTACTCAAGCGATTCGTTCGTTGTACTCCCATCAACATGAGGGGAAGACTACATCCCATTTTTTCAAAATTAAACTTATATGAAAAAAGTAATTTTACTTCTTCTAGTGATTGGTTTTAGCCTTTCACTTACTGCTCAGAATCGTCAATATGATCCGGTACCGAGCAAAGTTATTCGCGTTGAGACTCCTGCTTTGAGCAGTCCTCGTTTGGAGTTTGATACGCTCCTCCCTCCTTCTCTTAGCCAACCTTGTGGTCAGAGCGTGGTAAGCTTCTTGGTCAGTCCTCCTAATTGGGGCCTACTAGCAGGCACAAATAGTTTTACCGACCAAGAAAAAGCGCAGAGATTCGATTTCACTGGTTCCGCTGGTTTCAATGTTCAAGAAATCTGGGGCTTCTTCTCTGATGCAGTTGTAGTTGGAGATGGCGATATCACCGCTAAAGTATATTCAGTAGATGCTGCTTCTGGCGCTCCTGATGCATTGTTAGGTACGAGTGCTGCAGTCAAGACAAGTGCTGTGGTAATGCCAGACTCTCTCATTAGACCGACTATTTTCACTTTTGGCACTCCGGTAGATGTGGCTGATCCATCCTTTTTCGCTTCTATCGATATCTCAGCTCTTTATGCTGCTCAAGATACTGCTGGTTTGTTTACCACCAATGATGATATGGGACCTTGCGGCTCGAATGAAAGCGCTTGGGAAAAATGGTCTGATAATAGCTGGCATACCTATACTGACATGGGAGGATGGGGTTCAGACATTGACAATGTAATCGGCGTCATGGTCGAATTCTTTGTGACCGACATTGAGGATCCTAAAGCGGTCTGGAGAAACTTGACCCTTCACCCAGCTTATCCAAATCCAGCTAGTGAACAAGTAAGCATCAACTTTGACATTGCCGAAAGCTCTGCTGTCGAAATCGTGATCTACTCAATCGACGGTAAAGTAATCCAACAAGTCCAAAAAGGCACTATGCCCGCTGGTTCTTACCAAGAAGTAATTGACGTTCAAGGACTTGCCGCTGGCACTTACGCTTATGGTGTATTTGTTGAGGGCGCAAGACTGATGAATCGTTTTGTGATCAGCCGCTAGTCGCGGAACGCTAAAAACTGATATTATTCGCTGGTAGGTGTTGCTTTCATCTGCCGGCGTTTTTTTGTTTAAAGGAGATACAGTAATTTTTACGCTTTATTTTCTAAACTGTACTTCCCTAAAGACTAAGAAATTAGTCTATGAGTAACTCAAAGATGACCGAAATAAGTATTCGCCTCGGCGGCGTTCCCGAACATTTCAATCTCCCTGTTCACCTTGCCATTGAGCAAAAAGCTTTTCAAAGCAGGGGAGTCAATATCGAATGGGTAAATTGCCCCGGCGGAACCGGTCAAATGACGAAGGCCCTGCGCGAAGGAGAGATCGATGCTTGTATTTTGTTGACCGAGGGCATCATTACAGACATTTTCCGTGGCAATCCCAGCAAAATCATTAGCGAATATGTTCGTACGCCACTCATTTGGGGCATCCATACAGGCGTCAAAAACGATTTACGCTATCACCCATCCATCTTCGATAAAAAATATGCCATTAGCCGCTTTGGTTCTGGCTCACACTTAATGGCTATTGTTGATGCGAATTCCAAAGGCTATCAATTAGCAGAATCTCAGTTTGAGGTCATCAAAAATCTGGATGGAGCGCTCGAATCTCTCACCAATCTCGAAACCGACGTCTTTTATTGGGAGAAATATACGACCAAGCCTTATGTGGACAAGGGTATTTTGCGGAGAGTAGGAGAATTTATCACGCCCTGGCCGTGCTTCGTGATCGCCGCCACTGATGAGATTTTGGCGCGCGAACCAGAAAGCATTATCCGTATGCTGAGGACCATACACGATAGCTCTGATCAATTTATGCAAGATCCCAAGGCCATCGAATTGGTCAGCCTTCGTTATGAGCAAAAACTCTCTGATGTCGAACGTTGGTATCACAGCACCGAGTGGGCCATCCATGGCTGGGTGAGCGATAAAATGATGGACAGCGTCGAATATCATCTCAAGATGGCTGGCATCATCGAAAAGGAGGCAATTACGCCAGAACTGATTTGGAAAAGAGGCGATTAAGTGTCTAAATCTCACTCCACAAAGCAGACAGCCATGACTGAAGATTTAATTAAAAATGCTTTGATTGGTCGCGCAGGATTTGATAAAAAATGTCTCTGATGAATCATTAAACCCTATGGCTCAACAGCTTAAGTACTTGGGTAATAGTATCCAGCACTACGTACTTAGACGATAGCATTCAACATTAAGACCTAGGGAATGTGAGCTTTATGGTTTAGCAAGACCTTTTTTCTCTGTACTGAATACTCCCGAAAGCTTTCGGGATACTTTTTGCCCTGTGCTTAACACTCAAAATTCAAGGCTTCAATCAGCTAAGTATCCTTGGATCTGCTTCAACTTGCTGAGATAGGGATGCTGAGGATTTTGGGCAATTTTTTGGGCCAGCTGCTGCGCAGAACGCTTATCTCCCTGCCCCCAATAGGCCAAAAGTAAATACCACTCTGCCGTGCTTTGAAAGCGAACTGATTGCAGTTCGATGACTGCTTGCAGTGGTTTTATGGCCTCGGCTGGTTTGTGCTGTGCCAAGGCAATATTGCCCAAATACAATTGGGCCTCCACCCAATCCGCTTCGTCCTGCGCAATTTGGGTGAGGATTGCCTTAGCCTGCTCATAAGCTTTTTGTTGATAAGCATATTCCCATGATTGATCGGCGGGATCAGCTCCCCTGAGGCCAGAGGCTAAGGCATAAGGTTCAAAATAATCTTGATAGCCGAGGCTACGATTATTCCACCAGATACCTGCAGCAAGGACTAAAAAGGCTAAAGCAGCTGCCACCCCCCAAGCTAGCCATTGCGAGCGCAAAGGCTTCAGCACCGCCTGCTGTTTAGGCCTTAATTTAGAAATTTCGTCGATGGATGGTCGTTGCATTTGCTGCATTTGCCGTTTTAACCTTAGACTTACGGCCTCTTCCAGTATAGCTTGCCCTTGCTGGTATTGCTGCATTTGTGCTTGCAATTCCACTTCTTGGGATAAGCGTTCGGCGAAGGCGGACTGCTCCTCTTCCGTCATGGTGCCTGCTAGGTATGCCTCAATCAAGGCGATCGTATCTGCCATTGCCAAAAGGGTTAACGGATTAAGTCTTTCCAAAGGGGTTTTTCCGCCAAAAAGGTTATCAATTTGGCCATACACTGGTGCTTTTTCTTGCGGGCTACGCCCTCACTTTTGTAGCCTACTTTGGCTGCAATTTCCTTCATCGAGTAGCCCATCTGCCACAATTCCAACACCTCTCGGCAAGCCGCTGGCAGTTGAGCTAAAAGTGCCTCTAACTGAGCTTTTTGTTCCTCACTGATCAAACTCTGCTCAGGATCTATTTCCCATCCTTTCCCAGCCTCGGCCTCACGCTCTCGAATCAAAGCCTGTTTCTCTTTCTCTCGAAATCTACCAAACCATAAATTGCGGCAAATTCCCAGTAAGTATTGCTCTACACTACCGGTAAAGCTGTATTTATCTTTTCTGATATTGAGGATCAAGACCCTAATACCATCTTGAAAAATATCTTCGGCATCTTCTTTTTCGCCTCCCCTTGCCCGTACAAAACCCCAGATTTTTTCCCAAAGTGATGGGTTGAGATAAAGTTCTTTAAGACGCATATCCAAGGCTTTACCTCCTTGCTTGATATCTTCAACCAATCGTCTTTCCTTGTCTGATGACGCCTTCATTCTCTAGTAGCATTTGGCTGGCAAAACGTTACCGATGAACCGAAATTATTTTTTTTACCTAAAGCGGTAACATTTTTTGAGTGGATAAGCACTTCATACTAAAGGTACAAACAAAGCTTATCACTCATGAAAAAATCTAGCTTAGTATTTGGTGTTTTCCTCTTGCTATTATTTAGCCTACAGGCTCAAGCTCCTCAAGGCATCCAATTTCAATCGGTTGTTAGAGACGGTACAGGCACTCCCATGAACAATGCCACGGTGGACGTTCGCTTTACGGTACAAACTGGTGGTGGGGCAAATGTCTTTCAAGAGACCCATACGGTGACAACCGACAATTTTGGGCTTTTTAAATTAGTCCTTGGTCAGGGAACGCTTGTCTTTGGTAGTTTTCCCAACATCGATTGGGGAGCCAGTCAACATCAAGTCAATATCGAAGTTGATGCCGGTGCTGGCTATGTGCCTTTAGGTACCTGCCAATTTGAGAGTGTGCCTTATGCGCTTTATGCCGATATGGAGCTTGGTGAACTCAATAATGTCAATATGACGGGGCTTACAGCAGGTCAAGTTCTCTCTTACAATGGTACCGAATGGGTACCTGCTAATGCTACTTTACCAGTTTGGTCCCAAAACGGGACTTCTGCCTTTTATAATAACGGTCGGGTTGGGGTCGGAGTAAATACGCCTGGGACTACCATGCATCTTGCGGACACTTCTAATTTTTTAATCGGGGACTCACTAAGCGGTTCTGGTTTTAAAATGATTTACTATGGTGCCAAGGGTGCTTTTAGAGCAGGTTTTCTCAACAACCCTTTTGGCGGCTATAACTATAATAAGTTTTGGGACTACGATAGCGTGGGCTATTACTCCTTTGCCGCTGGTCGAAACAGTAGGGCTAAAGGATTTGATGCCTTTGCCTTTGGTTCTTTTGGATGGGCGGATGGCACAGGCTCAGTAGCTTTTTTTGGGAACGCCGCTGGTAATAATAGTTTCACTTTTGGCGGAAGTTCGAAAGGGCGTGGCAGTATCACCTTTGAAGGCGTAGCTGATGAGGAGGGAGGTATCGCCATGTATGGTTATACTGGGGGCCGCTATGGCGTTTCGATTGGTGGGGGTACCACTGGTTTGGGTGCTTCAAGTTCTCGAGAAGACTATGCCATCGCGATCGGTTGGAACTCTGATGCCCGTGGGCAAGCCTCTATCGCCTTAGGACCGAGTGATGCCTATGGCTATAATGCCTTCTCCACCGGTTGGGTAACAGAAGCGCGTGGTAACTATTCTTCGACTTTTGGTTATCAAACCAATTCGTATCCATATGCTTCCATGGCCTTGGGTCGCTTTAACGTCGTCGCAGGTGATAGCGCTTCTTGGGTAGCAACCGATCCCATTTTTATGATTGGAGATGGTACTAGTAACAACAACCGCTCTAATAGCTTTGTCATCCAGAAAAATGGTCAGACATCCGTAGGATATAATGCGCCTACAGGTATGCTGCAGGTTTCCTCTGCTTTGGGTTCACTCAATAATGGAGGTACGCTTGCCCCTGACAACGCTACTTTGCTGCTAGGCACTGCTGCAAACGGGCTTGCCTTTGATGCGAATCAAATCGAGGTAATAGGCGCGGACCTAAATATA
>JBCCQN010000224.1:0-12971 GCA_039024315.1 Bacteroidota bacterium | reverse complement strand
TGGGGTTGTCTCATTACCATTGAATGGAAAGCGACCATTGTGAAGCGGCAGAACGGGAGTATCAAAAATGATGATTGCATGAAAATGGTTAGGCATCACACAAAATTCATCAATGTATACCTTTAAGTTTTCTCTAATCTCAGATGTCTTTAACCATTCTTCCTTTACGATTTTGCCAGCTCCATTCAACTGCATCTCCCCATCCACGATCTTTCCAAAATGTCTTTCCTTTTTATAGGTACAAATCGTAATGAAGTATGCTCCTTCGGCACTATAATCGTATCCTCGGAGTCGAAAAGACTTCTTATTTTCTCTAGGAAGAGACATCTATCAAAAAATTTAGCGGCGTATTGCATACGCCGCTTTGTTATTATTTTCACACATGTCAGCGTATTGCTACGCCGCTTATCATTTATTCTATCTAATTCGCGATTTCAAATCTTCGACTCGTTCGAGTACTTCCTCTCGTGGCATGTCTCGATAACGAGGCGGAAGGAGCTCTTTTGAAGTACACTCCAAGACCGCAGAATAAGTCATCAATTCGATTTCTTCTGGATAAGTCGGCGGAAGGAAATCATTGAATACCTGCGCGATGATATCAAAGTTTACCTTGTCGAGCCCAAGGCTCGCAGCCTTAAACTTGGCGCGGGTCAAAGCCGCCTCCATATCCGCGCCGGAGCGAACGGACATATCTTCGAAAAATTCTTCGTCAAACTCTTCTAGATCTAGATACTTGAGACCTGTCTTGCCCGTCATCACCTTGAGCAGCTCCTTTTTCTCCTCTAGCGAGTCTGGATAGAAAAGGCCAATGTGCTCTTCTGCCCGCCCCTGACGCTTAAAGTCAACCGGCATAAGGTCAGGACGAGCGGTAACGAGGAACCATACGATGCGACCACGATTATCCGTATCACTCATAAAAGAGGCCAACATAGAGAAGATCCGGTTGTTGACACCGCTACCTCCTCCGGAGGAGCGATTACCCAGATAGGCATCCGCCTCGTCGATCATTACGGCTACTGGGGCCATGGCCTTGAGGATCTTGAGTACCTTTTGCAGGTTACCTTCAGATTGCCCCACATACATCCCACGGAAGTTTTTGAGCAATACCATCGGTACGCCAATATCGTTGGCGAAACAACGAATCATAAAGGTCTTACCGGTACCCACAGGCCCAGAGACCAAATAACCCATTGGCATCACATCGGAGCGACCAGACTTCAAAGCACGAGAGGCATCCATGAGGTGCTTCTTAGCTTGAGCATGTCCAGCTACGTCCTTGAGGCTGAAACTCGTTTCGACAAACTCGAGGAGACCACCGGCTTCGCCTTCGATCATCTCTTTTTTCTTAGCCGTCAATTCAGCATTGGTGAAGGGCATTTCATTTTTTGCCGCTTCGGACATGATCGTATTGAGGTGGACCAAACCAAGACCAGCAGTATTTTTTGCTAGAATCTCAGGAGTCATCTCAAAGTATTTATCGGCACCTTCGTTTTGAGAGAAGAAGTACTCGATAAATTGAAAACGACTTTCCTCATCAGGATAAGGAAGGTTGATGTCGTGTGTGTAAGGGTTGCGCACATACTGGTCGTCGAGGTCGCTGATGTTCTCTGCGAGCACGACTACCATCATATCTGCATTGAGAA
Organism: Bacteroidota bacterium; assembly: GCA_039024315.1. Taxonomy (GTDB): domain Bacteria; phylum Bacteroidota; class Bacteroidia; order J057; family J057; genus JBCAWW01. Next base: position 11,328 of record JBCCQN010000224.1, on the reverse strand, counting down.
AAGTTTCCTCGCGGGCCCATTTCTGCAAGAAGATCAGTACCTGTTGCTCCTCTGGACGAAGACCCCCTTTGTCCGTCATCGGGATCAAGGTCTCGATATGGTCAATCATCAAAGCGATGGACTTACCATCTTCGAGCTGACTTTCCAGCTTGGCGATGCGCTGCTCGAGCTTTTTCTTATTGGGGCTATTTTTGTCCTCACCAAAGTCAGGCAGGGTCATACGCATAAAGCGATCGATGACATCTTCACCAGCTTCTGGCTTTTCGTCGCCGCGAGAATTGAGCTTCTTTTGCAGATGCTTGATTAGATAACGGAGTAGATTTTGGTTGAGGGTTACGTCAAAGTATTTATCCAGCGCATAAAAGGCTTTACGCGGCTCTGGTAATAGTTGAAACTCAGCTCCCCCCGAAAGCTCTGTCAGCATATCGAGGGTTGAGATCACTTCCTTACGCATTTGGCTTTCGCCACCAAAGCGCGTATCGTCCTGAAATCGAACGCCAGCGGCGCGATCGTACTGAACGACTATATCTTTTCCTTTAAATAATTCTTGATTAATAAACTCTCTGACCTTGTAATAGGTTATGTTACCATCCCTTTCTACTCGGACATAATCGTTGATATTGCCATGGATGATAAATTGGGAGACGTTCTCGGAGAGGTATTTACGCTTTACTTCATATACCCAGTCGGGCACTTTTACCTTAGGGGCACTTTGTGTTTCTGTTGACATATGTTAGATTGAATGAAATCCTATTTTAAACCCATTTGACCGCGTAAACGTGACAAATGACCTGCTCTAAGATAGTAAATGTTTTATAGCATCCGCGTGCAGAAATAGGAAAAGCATCCAAGATCAACCGAACTAGCAGAGGTATCGACCGATTAAACAAGTTTAGGGTGCGGAAAGGTTTTGATTTTGTAATTTTACCCTACACTGAACTCGTGTAGAATCCAATATGGCCGGAAATGCTCCTATGCCGTCTTTCCTGCTGGCTTGTACGAATCAAGCGAGCGACGGCAAACATGCGAACGAAGCAGTTACAGAATCTGAAAAGATCGCTGCCCTCCTCCTCCCTTTTGAAAAAAACAAGGGTGGCAATATCGTGGAAGCGAGGTACGGCTCACGTCGCTACTTTACGGACGTAATTACCCAGAAAAAGCATAAAAATTCAGTTGAGCTTGTCCACATTTTAAGTGGCAATGAGGAAGAACCAAATCTACGTTTTCGTACGCGTTCCGGAGAGAGTACACTCTCTGCCGTCGAATTAGCAAAATCTCTACGTTCCTTTCCCAACCTCAAACTGATCATCCTCTCAGGAGAGATACATCCTGATTACAGCGAGAAGTTAGTTAGTTCTGGCACCGCTCCTGTTTTGTTTTTCCCTTCGGGAGAACGCTCAGCCTCGGTATTGTTTTATGATGCCCTCCTAGATGGTGTTTCTATATTAGAAGCCTATCAGCGCATGGCCAAACAATACGGCAAGCCATTTGTAGATCATCATCGTATCCTAGCGCCAAGTCGCCAAGGTTGGCTATGGTCAGAGGAAACGGCTAAGCCATGCGGTATGTGGCTTGACCAGGGGGTCGAGAGTTTTCTCAACTATCACTTGATCGATAGTAGTAAGATTCCTGCGGAGGAACGCTTAGCCCTAAATTTTGTCAAGCCTAAGGCCAAACAAGAGCCCAGCAAAACCAGAAATCCGCGAAAACCGAAACCCGCTCAAAGACCAAAACGCAAGCAAGAAAGCACTAAGACCGAAGCCAAGGCTAAGCCTAATCCGGCCCAGAGACCTCGCCCAGCCGATGTAGAAAACCGTCGTGAGTCGGTGAGAGCTCAGCACGAGCGCCTCAATCCCGACCCTGAAGAACAACAAAATAGCAAAAGACGCTGGCTTTGGATTACTGCAGCAGTCTTTAGTCTTGGGTTAGGACTATTTTTATCTTTCCCGCTCTGGCAAGATTGGTTTGGCGGTACCGAACAGGCATGCCTGTTTCCACAGGATGATGAGTATCATATATTGATCCTTCCTTTTTCCAATCAGGAAAATTGCGTTGATGAATCCATCGAGAAACGTCAACTACTCATCCAACAACTAGAAGATATTCAACAAAAGGGCTTTCGTTTCACCTCTCGCTTTTACGACCTCAGAGCCTGCGAGCATACCGAAAGCGCTCTTAGCCTCATGGCCGAAAACTGTGATGCCAATCTCGTCCTTTGGGCCTATCCAGAAGATCATGATCACACCGGAGAAAAGATGTTGACCTTTGAGTTCATCGCAGATGAATCACAAGCACCCAATCCTTTTATCTCCAACAATATCCAGATCCCTTTTTATGAGGCACGCGGTGACGTACTGAGCCAACCCGTAGAAAATGTCATGTTTTGGGCCTTAGCCCAAAAAAGCCTAAGGGAAAAAAGATACCAAGAAGCCATCGCCGAGTATCGGCGGATAGAAACCCCTGACGGCCCCCTACAAACCTTGTTGATGTCGCAAATGGCTCAGGCCTACCGACTTGATGGCAACTATGATGAAGCCCGAAAACTGTATGATGAGCTAGTCATCCTCCACCCAGAGGAAAATCGCTACCTCTATGAGCGTGCCAACTTACTGACTAAGCTAGGGGTTTATGACTCTGCCTTATACGATTATGGTATGGTCCTAGACGCCGAACCCGACAATGTAAACGCACTGATCAGCCGTGGGGTACTTTATCGCGAGCAAGGCGACTATCAATCGGCACTTCGCGACTTCAACCAAGTACTTAAAGCCAATCCTGACTTCTCACCGGTTTATTGTAGTCGCGCGGAGGTATATGAAGCCTTGAAGCAATATTCTCCAGCTTTGGCAGATTACAATCAAGCCTTGAGAGTCTCGCCTGATTATGTAGGAGCGCTTTATGGCAGAGCACGCCTCAAGCACAAAATTGGCCGCAAAAAAGAAGCCTTAGCCGATATTAGTCGGGCTTTGACTTTAGAGCCAGACTATACTGATGCACTCCTCTTCCAAGGTGACATTTTGCTGGACGATAGAGAATACAATGATGCCTTGGTTGCCTATACCCAAGTATTAACCAATTATAAGTCAGCGAGAGCCTACTATAAACGTGGTCATGTCTATAGACTATTGCGTGAGTACCAAACTGCTATCGAAGATCTCCGCAATGCGACCAAACAAGACCCAACTCTTGCCATAGCTTGGCGGGAACTTGGCCTAGCGCATGCAGGATTAGAGCAGGAGTATGAAGCATTTGAATTTTTGAACAAGGCGATCCAATTAGCTCCTACTGATGCCGAAAGCTACTACGTAAGAGCCGACTTATACAATAAGCTGGAGCGTGAAGAGGAGGCTTTGGCCGACTATAAAAAAGCGTTGACCATACGTCCCCGCAATGCCGTAGCACATTACAAACAAGGAGAGCTATTTTTCAAACAAGAAAAATATAAGCAAGCCTTGGAGGCGATCAATCAAGCCCTAAGGCTCAATCCTCAGCAATCTGATGCTTTAGTGGTACGCGGCAAGGTTTACCAAGCCCTCAACAATCCCGCCCAAGCGCTCAAAGATTGGAAGCAAGCTTTGAGAATTGATCCAAAGCAGGCCGAAGCTTATTACCTCCAAGGTGCTTATCAACTCAAGCAAGGACGCCTCAGTACCGCCCGCGGTAATCTGGACCGTGCGATCCAACTCAATACCGATGCCTACGAAGCTTACGTATTGAGAGCAGAGCTTTACAGCGAAGAAAAAGATTATATCCGTGCTCTAGAGCTATACTCTGAGGCACTACGTATCAATCCGAAGCAGCCGGAGGTTTATTACATCCGTGCCAAATACCACCTCAAATTACAGCAAAACGCTAAAGCATTAGCCGACTACAATCAAGCGATCAGCCTCTCCCCACCAGAAGATGTTAACATCTATCTGCAAAGAGCGATTGCGGCTTCTCAGCTCAAGGCCCCCGACTACAATAGCGCTTTGATCGATTTGAGCAAAGTGATTCGTACCTACCCAGATTCCTTCAGAGCTTATTGTGTGCGTAGTTTGCTTTATCAGCAGATGGGACGCCCGAGCAAAGCCTCCGAAGACATCAAACAGGCCATCAAAATCGGTAAAAACGATGCCATGCCTTACGTCTACAAAGGTATATTGCAGGAGCGCCTCGGCGAGGATACTTCCGCTATCGTAGCTTATACTAGAGCGATCTTCTTAGATGATGATTATGCCGAAGCATATATCCGTCGTGGCAATCTCCTGTCGCGCCGTGAACAGTACAATGTCGCCCTCGACGATCTTAATTTCGCCTTGAAATTGGATCCGACTCAGGCTGACGCCTATATGCACCGTGGAGATCTCTATCGTCGTATCGGACGCTATCGCCAGGCGATTGATGATTTTTCTCAAGCGCTACGTTATGCGCCAGGCAAAGATGAGGCTTATTACAAACGTGGTCGTATTTACGCCCTCAATGACGAATACGAGCCCGCCATCGATGATATCAAGCGTTCGTTGGAAATCAATCCAGATATCGGCATTCGTTATGCGCAGTTGGCTAAAATCTATGCGCGCATGGGTCAGCGCGATTTGATGTACGAGTACCTTCAATTATCATTGGAACGTGATTTCCCAGCCGTCGAGCTACGCTCCGAACCTAGTTTCAAGCCTTATCAGCACGAAAACCGTTTCAAGGAGTTGCAGAGAGCCTTTGATTAGGTTTACTGCCTCGCAGAACGATTATCCCCAGTTTTATCAATTAGCCGTAGCGACGCAATATTTTGCGGCGCCTAGAGATAAGCATTCCGCGCTCCCAAAAGCTTTCGGGAGGTAAAAAACCTAAGACTCCACCCGCTGTAGCAGAAAATCAGCCCGGTAATGCGCGTAAGGAAAATCCACCGGTTGCTCCAAGCGCTGGACCTGCAAGCCCAATGGTTTAGCCATCGCCTCCATCTCTGCCAAGGACCAAAAACGCCCCATTAAGCTCTTGCCCGTAGCAAGTTTTAAGGCATATTTCCAGCGATCTAAACGCTTGGGATAAAATACCGCAAGTTTTTCACGCTCGGGTACATCCCCCAATAATATGCGGCCATTGGGTTTGAGCTGCTTCAGCATTTGCGATAGGGCTGCCTTGGCCTGAGAGGCCGTCTCTAAGTATTGAAAGGAAAAGTAGAGGACAATGTGATCAAAGGACTCATTCAATTGAGCGTCTAGTTGGGTCGCATCCGCCACTAGAAATTTCAGCTTTTCGTTCTGCGCCTTTTGGGCAATAGCGATTTGTCCTTCACTTAGATCTACGCCTGTGATTTGCTCACAATAGGGCAGTAATTGCTGCGTCAAAAGGCCATTGCCACAGCAGACGTCTAGTAAATGATGCTCCTTTCGCAGTTGCAGCACCTCCGCAATGCGGGCAGCAGTCTGGACTAGCACCTCTTGGTCTAATGGCCCCTGACCTCCTATGCGGGCCACTTGCTGATAGGGGTCCCTTGCTTGGGCGGCGTGATCCCAATGTGCTTTCCAATCCATTTTAGCCTTGGCTAGGCTTTAGAGCGGGAGCAAATACTTCCTGCACATTATGAGCTGTTTGCTCGGCGACTGCTTCATAGCTGGTATCAAATAGTTCGGCTACTTTCTGTCCAACATATTTGGTGTAGCTACTCTCGTTGCGACGAGGCTTGTCCTTACGATGTGGTTCTGGTGGCAGATAAGGACTATCTGTTTCCAGCACGATGCTAGACAAAGGTACTTGGGCTACCACTGCTTGCACATCTTTACGATAGGTTACAATCCCGCCTATGCCCAGTTTGAAATTACCAAACTCTAGGATCTGTTGAGCTTGCTCGATAGTACCATCAAAGCAATGGAAAATGCCTCTCAGCGACTGGTCGTGGTTTTTGGCGATCATCTCGATGGTTTCGTCCACGGCAGCACGTGCATGCAAAATGATCGGCAAATCGTAATCTTTGGCCCATTCGATCTGAACTTGTAAAGCAGCCTGTTGTAATTCAAGGGTCGTCTTATCCCAATAAAGGTCCAAGCCTGTCTCGCCAATCCCTACATACTTGATGGCCTCATCGTCTAGATGTTGTTTCATCTGTGCCAGAACGCTTTCGTAGTTCTCTTGCACGCTGCAAGGATGCAGGCCCATCATGGGGAGAAAAAAGTCAGGCGACTGAGCCGTCAAATTGAGCACAGCTTCAATTGACGCCAAATCAATATTGGGCAGGTATACTGCTTCCAAAACCTCTTTGGCGCGGGCGATGACCTCGGCCTGATCGCGATTAAATTTTGAGCTATATAGGTGAGAGTGAGTATCTATCAGTTTCATAATCGATTGAGCAAATCGTCTTTTTTGGATTCATACTCTAGCATCGAAAGCTTACCATCATTGTAGCGTTCGTAGAGCATGTCGATAGTACGCATGATTTCGTCTCGGAGATTCAACCAGTCGAGTTCGGTGGTGCTATACTCGGCGTATTTTTCGGTTTTTTTGATCGCGGCCTCGGCTTTAGGGTCAAAGCGCGCAATGGCTTCTAATACCCGCCTCATCGTTTTGGCGACCTGATCATTTTTGACTTTAAATTCGTGCGGCACCAATTGAGTCTGTTGATTGGCAAAGACGACGATAGTACTGCCTTTGGTTTGCACCTCTTTGATATCTTCCAGATTGAAAACCCCGTCTGAAAAGAAGCAGCGATCTTCGGTCAAGATCACTTGCCCACCACTCAAAAAGCCGGAGAACAAATGCAAGGCAATCACATCGTTAGGACTGGCAATTTGCTTATGACTCAAAAGAAGCTTACCCAGTTTAACCGCTGGTAATTTGGGCGACACATAAAGGCCATTTTTCTCGTCCTGAGGAAATTTCTCTTTGATCAGTTCTCGGTAGGTCCGCATGTAATTGAATTTCTATGCCACAAAGGTACAAATTGAGGGCCTTTCTTTGCCAATCGTGCAAACAATCATCCGCCACCCTATGTTTTCTAGCTTATCATGCCCAAAACTTTACGCTTGATCCTAGGCGATCAACTCAACGCTGCTCATTCTTGGTTTGAAACGGTGGACGAAGACGTAATCTATCTCATGATGGAAATGCGTCAGGAAACGGATTACGTTAAGCATCATGTCCAAAAGGTAATAGCCTTTTTTGCCGCGATGCGAGCTTTTTGTGAAGCTCGAGAAGCAGAAGGTCATCGTTTTCATTTTCTCAAACTTGATGATCCCAACAATCAACAAAGTCTCGCCGCCAACCTACAGCAGGCAATCGAGCAATACCAAGTTGAGCAATGGGCTTACCAATTGCCAGACGAATATCGACTCGATGAGCAGCTGCGCGATTTGGGCGAAGGCCTTGGCTTAGCGTTCCACGCAGTGGATACAGAACACTTTCTCACCCAAAGAGGCGATCTAGCGACCATGTTTAAGGGCAAAAAGACTTATCTGATGGAGTCTTTTTATCGTCGGATGCGTAAGCAGTACGATATTTTGATGGTCGATGAGAAGACACCCTTCGGGGAACGCTGGAACTTTGACGCTGACAATCGCAATCGCTACGATGGGGCAGTACCGATCCCAGAGGAGGAGTGGCCCATCAAAAGCGATCAAAGCGAGATTCTGGCGATGATAGAAGACTCAGGCGTAGCTACTATCGGCGAAGTACAAGCGGAGCAATTTATTTGGCCGGTTAGCAGAAAGGAAGCAGAGCAGGCTTTAGATTTCTTTGTTAGGCGCTGCCTCCCCCAATTTGGCACCTATCAGGACGCCATGACCAAAGAATATTGGGCACTTTTTCATTCTCGCCTTTCCTTTGCGATGAATAGTAAAATCTTGCATCCGCTTGAAGTGGTACGCGCTGCCATAGCCTATTGGGAGCAGCAGCAAGACTTAGTCAGTCTCGCCCAATTGGAGGGCTTTGTGCGGCAAATCATCGGCTGGCGAGAATATATGCGGGGCGTTTATTGGGCGCACATGCCCAGCTACGCTGAGGAAAATTATTTTGGCCACAATCGGAAGTTGCCCGACTACTTCTGGACCGGAGAGACCAAAATGGCTTGTGTTAGTCATGCAGTGATTCAATCGCTGACCTACGCCTACGCCCATCATATCCAACGCCTCATGGTTACGGGAAATTTTGCGCTCTTAGCGGGCATCTCCCCTGACGAATTGGATGAGTGGTATTTGGGCATTTATATCGACGCCATCGAGTGGGTAGAGATCACCAATACGCGCGGTATGAGCCAATTTGCCGATGGCGGTAAGGTGGGGACCAAGCCTTATGTATCTAGCGCCAATTACATCGACAAGATGAGCGATTATTGTGGGGATTGCCATTATAAAAAGAAACTACGCCATGGCGAGAAGGCCTGTCCGTTCAATAGTCTTTATTGGCATTTTTACGATCGCAACGAAGACAAACTGGCGCGTAATCCACGCATTGGCTTTGCCTATCGCACCCTCAATCGCATGAAACCTGAGGAAAAGGAAAAGACGCTATTGCAAGCGGAGCAGTATTTGGCGGGGATAGAAGATTTGTAGCGCGACGAGGCACTCCTAGCTCCCCCGACCGCTGCAAGGCATTGCCTTGCAGCATGACAAGCGTTCCGCGTCCCGAAAGCTTTCGGGAGTAAAACCACAAAAACTAACGCAATCCCAAAGGCCCATCTGCTTTGATAAACTGCTCAATCTCATCATAAGCTAGTCTCACCTCTATCCGTCCTGCAGCATAGGGAGCAATCTCATAAGGGTCGAAATAAACCCCTAAGCTATCGGCAAACAGATCATAGTCTTGCTCTGCGTGTATGCCTCGAAATTCAAAATAGCTGTGATCTTCAGGATAGAATTCTTTGAGCCTTTGCTCGATCATCGCGCTGAGTCCCTCTTCGTAGCCCTCCACAAATAAATCTTTAGGCATCAAACGCTGGCCCGTGCGCATATCAAAATTGTAGGTGTCTGAACCATAATTTCCATGAGCGGCACCGGAGAAGTAGGCGTAGAAATCATAGGAAATACTCATGATCGGCCCCACAAATGCATTGATGCGAAAGCCTTCACTTACGATAGAGCCCATGGCCACCTCATCGAGTTCGTCATCCACTTGGCATTCGGCTAGACGGGCCACGATTTCTTCTTCGCTCGGCCCCATCATTTCGGCGTTTATGCGTTCGGCGACGCCGGCTGGAAAATCATAAAAGTAGGGATAGTATACATCTATCTCGCAGGTTTTGCCCGCTGATTCACGATGAAGATGGTTGATATCGTAGCGCAGACTAGCTGGCGCATATTCATTGATATTGCGACTTATCACCTGTTTGGGCCACATGACCAACAACAGTTCCTCACTCGAATCAGACTTGCTCCATGAACCTGTAAAACGTCCTTGAAACTCAGCCACTCCACGCAAAACGCCAGTCTTTTTACCTTCAGGATCGAATTCTGACAGCTTATATTCTCCAGTCTCATCAATCTCTCCCTTGAGTTGCAGGCTATTTTTCTGTGAAGTGTAGCGATAAGAGCCTTCGACCGCATTACCGCTGATCTCGAGGATCATCTCGATGGGGTATTTGTCGATGGTGCCTTCCCAGACGAGGCGTTGGTCATAGGCGGGCAAATCCTCTTGGGGTGCTTCGACCCGAGCCGTGCTGTCTACTATTGTGAGAGTGGAGTCTGAGGTGGACGGCTGCGCCGAACGCTCATCCCCTTGCGTACAAGCTATTAACAGGAAAAAGGAGCAGCATAGAGCGAAATAGGGTGATTTCATGAGAATCAATTTGGTAAGGGTCAAGCCTAGATGTAGCCGTGAGCCAGCCATTGCAGGATAAAAGGGTTGGAGACCCGCTCTCGCCCAATGGTCGTACTCCCTCCATGTCCGGTATAAACCCTAACCTCATCGCCCAAAGGCAAGAGTCTGTTTTCTATCGTCTGCATCAAGGTTTGGGAATCTCCACCGGGTAGGTCTGTACGCCCGATGCTCCCTTGAAATAAGACATCCCCAGAAAATAGTTGCTGACTCTCCCGATGGAAAAAGCTGATGTGCCCTGCACTATGCCCTGGGGTAAACATCACTTCGAAGCTTGTTTGCCCAAAAGTGATGATGTCCCCTTCACCGACCAATTGATCAGGCGCTGGTGAGGGATCGGGATTCATCCCAAAAGCAGCGGCGTAGCCAATTACGCTTTCTAACTCCTGAACTACGATTTCATGCGTAAGGAAGGGGATTTGATATTTTTCTTTGACAAAGTAGTTGCCCAGCATATGATCGATATGCCCATGGGTGTTGAGCAAGTAGATAGGCTTCAAGCCATTTTGCTCAATATAATCGACCAATAGTTGCTTTTCTTCGGGGCGGTAGCAGCCGGGATCGATGATGACACAAGATTTGGTTTCATCAGAAACTACGTAGGTATTTTCTTGATAAGGGTTAAAAACGAAAGCCTGAATATCTAGCATATGGAATAGGGCGAAATTTTAATCGTTAGGTAATAAATGGGGGCAGAAAATATAGCTTATGTTTTTAGGGCATTTTCGTTCTAATTTTGCATGAAGGCTTTTATGTAATAAACGCCTGCCCTTTGCGGCTGATTTTCGCCTAAATTTGGCAATAATGCATCGAAAAGCCTATTTTTCTTCGTACGATCATCTTTTTTTTCATATGAAATTCCTTTCTCTGTTTTTGAGCATGCTCTGGCTCTTTAATTTGGCCCAGGCTCAAACAAGAGGCCCGCAAGACGCACCTGCCAAGCCCAAAAACCTCGGCAAAGCCGTCAATTCGCGCTATGTTGAGAATCGTCCGGTCATCACGCCTGACGGCAAACGCTTGTACTTTGTGCGTACCAATCACCCTCAAAACAACTATGGGGGCGAAAATTCCGAGGATGTCTGGTATTCTGACTTCAATGCTGATCGTAAGATTTGGAGCTATGCCCGCCGTCTCGGCAATGATTTCAATCTCCGGCAATTCAATAGCTTGGAATCCATCAGTCCTGATGGAAATATCGCCTTGGTTAAGGGCGCATATAAGGGAAAAAAGTTTATCGAAGAAGGCTTCTCCATCTGTAAAAAAGAAGGTGCTACTTGGGGCGCTCCCGAGCCATTGCGTATCAAGGATTATGCAAAAATGAACAAAGGCGTCTACTCCGGCGCTAGCTTGTCCAATGATGGGAAAGTATTGGTTTTGTTCTTTAGCGAGAAGAAAGATGATCTAAGTGCTGACTTATATGTGAGTTTCTTGCAAGATGATGTCAGCTGGTCTAAACCGGTTTTGCTAGGCGCAGCCGTCAATACTGCCCATGCGGAGGTAGCTCCCTTTATCGCCTCTGATAATAAGACTTTGTATTTCGCGAGC
>JBCCQN010000223.1:0-13018 GCA_039024315.1 Bacteroidota bacterium | reverse complement strand
TGGTAAAGGTACAGATACTTGAGTTAAGAAGGCATACTTCCAATAATGGTGATTGTCGTAGCGGGTCGATCGTAAGCTGGTGGGGAAGCGTAGGCCCGGTATATATCGCCAAATGGCTTTGCTAATGTCAGTATCTACCTCTAGTTCTCCACAGACAAATACGGGTACATCAGGAGACTTGAGGCCACAAACTTCTCTAACAGCCTCTACAAAATAGACGATATCGAGCGGCGCTTGCCAGGCATAGTAATTACACAGTTGCAATCGTCCTTTTTTCATGGCGAGGAGGATTAGCTGCTCAGCTTGTAAAATGATGCTAATATGGTCCTGATGCTCTTGAGATAAGCGTTCGGCAAGGCCTACCCCTGCTTGCGCTACGTGCGTAAGCGTAAAATAAGGCAAATAAGCATGCAACGTATCGTGTAGATTTTGGGTCTGTAAAAATAGTACGCTTACAGATTGTTGATCGGATACATTGCGGAGGACTATGTCTTCGGCAAAAGCCCAGTCGTCTAGTATGACACGAGCGAGGAGGAGGTTTTCCGTTTCGGAACGGTATTTTTGGGGCAGGAGGGTAAAAGGTGGTTCGGCGAGAAAGACTTCACAACTAGCAAAGGCTTGTTGCAAAATAGGCTCTCGCTCAAATACGAGGCGAAGAAACATGTTTTGCCCCATGCGTTGATCGAGGAGACGGTATTCTTTGCAGGAAACAATTTCGCCTACAGGAGATTGTAATAGGTAGTAAAGTTTACGTGCTTGGAGGTAGATGGAGAGGTCGCACAGCGGCAACATGCTACCACTAATGGACAAGGGAACGTGGATGTAGGATTGAAACGCTTGATAGATCATTGAGCCTACACGCTTGATCAGGGATTGTCAAGATTGATAATTTGGCAGAAACGCTTAATAGCAAATTACGTATTTTTAGAGATGGCTCAAGCAAGAGTTATCAACACTTGATTATATCAACATATCCGTTCAATATGAAAAAGCAAAAGTTATGGTATCTACTGGCATTGAGCATGGTACTGCCCACCTTTTCTCTCCAAGCCCAGTTGTCAGATCATTTATTGCCACACATGGGCTTTATGCGCGAGACGATCAGTTTAGCCCCTGAATCCTCTACCATACCTATCAACTACGATGCACTACCTTACAACGCTTTACACATAGGAACCTACTATGCTATCGGCCACATCAATGACGTATTTAGTTATGGGGTGGATGGTAGCTTACAATTTGGCGTATTTCCGCAAGTGATCAATGGAGAATTGAAGTTAGATGGGATTGTTCAGACCCCCGTTTATGCCATGGTAAGACTAGGGGCGAACTCCACCCCCTACAACACTCAACGCTTAGGGATTGCGGCTGGTATCGGTGGGGTTTATAGTTTTATGAGTTTTCGCACCAGTGCAACGCAAAAACTGAGGGCAGACTTTTTTATCCCCGATGCCGTATTTGAGGTAACCTTTATGTCAGGGGGCAACCCACTCACGGGACGACTACATATCGGATTGAACGACGCTGTATTTAACCGCCAGATTGTCAATGAAGCCGGAGATGTCTTAGCAGACGATCCTTTCTTTTTTAGAGGATTGGGCTGGGGGCTAATCTATGGCTTCTAAATAGTAGATTGCCTGCCTAAGGGAGCGTGAGGCTAGTTGCTTTATCTTGCATAGATGAGGCGACTAGCCTTAGGTATTTATGGGCCGTGTTAGCATTGTCTGGGGGTCAAGTAAAGAGGGATTGCTTCGCAGAACGCTTATCTCAGGAGGCCTACGCATGGATCGAGAGAAGCGTTCCGCGCAGCGGTGGGTACTAAAAAGCGGCCCTTAGCTTGCCAGCTATGATGAGACTATCGGCATAGAGATAATAAATCTACTACCTTGCCCCTCATTATTTTCAACGGTAATATCACCGTTTAGCTTTTCGACACTCAGCCTTACAATGGCTAGACCGATCCCAGAGCCTTCATACTCCCCTATACTATCCAGTCGCTTGAACATCCCAAATATTTCGCCGCGATAGGCCGGATCTATCCCAATACCATTGTCTGCCACTATGAGCATATGATTTTGCTCATTGCTTTGATAAGACACTTTTACCGTAGGATTGGGAGCATTGTTAAACTTTAAACCGTTTTCGATTAGATTTTTGAGAGAAGTATAGAGCAGAGAGCTGCTACTGTTGATCACCGGCAAATCAGAAACCATGATTTTACCTGGATACTTTTTTAAGCTATCGCCAAAGTTTTCAATGACATTGGCTACTAATTGTGTAAGGTTTACAGGTTCTAACTTTACTACTTCATTATGGGACATGGAAGTGTAGCTCGTAAAATCTTCCACCAAGTTGTAAAGTCTTTCCGTACTTAGGTTGATGATATCAAAGTTTGCTTGCAAACCAGCCTGCAATTCCTCCGAGAGATGATTTTTGATCAAACTAGCATGGGCTCCGATCCCACGAATGGGTTCCTTTATATCATGCGAAGCTATATAGCTAAAGGTTCTCAATTCATAATTGACTTGTTCCAGATTACGATTGACTTTTTGTAGTTCTTTAGTCCGATCGAAAACGTCCATTTCTAATTGGGCGGCGTATTGTTTGCCTTGGCGATTGGCTCTGTAAATGGTAGTACCCCATCCGATCACCAAGAGTAGGGCGATAACGAGCCCAATCGCGATGGCGTTGCGCAGGCGAATATTTTTTTGGGCTAAGGCCTGTTCCGCTCTAAAGGATTCTTCTCGGACTTTATTTTCTTGATCATAACGCAGTTCTGCCTCCTTTAACTTGATCTCTGCCAGATTTTTTTGGTTTACCAAGCTATCATTAATGGTCTTGTAGGCTACGAGATATTGATATGCCTCTTGGTAGCGGCCTGTTTTTTGATAAAGATCAGCAGCTAATTTTAGGTCTTCGTAGGTACTAGAGAAATCTTGCACCGACAGGTCCAATTTCTGAACTTCTTCTAACTCCCTGATAGCTAATGAGTACTGTTCGTTTTTTTGATATCTAGCCAATTTGGCCAGATGGAATTGCCTCAAATCAAAAGGAGTCATCAAGGATTTATTTTGGGCCAATTCCGCCAAGAGATCCTCAATCAATTCGATTTTCTCGGGTCTATTTTTTGAATAAAAAAAGACAAGGTCTGATTTAGCTTTAATGATCGCTTTTTCATCCCCCAACTTTGCGGCCCTAGACAATACTTCCTCATAGGCTTTGCCGGCTTTATCTGTTTGCCCAAGGGCCAAAAATGTATTGGCTAAGTAAGTCCGTGTACTCAAAGCATAGAGCTCATTGTTGGTCTCGCCATAAGCCTCTAAGGACTTTTGATAGTAGAGCAAGGCATTCTCAAAATCCTTTTGACTGAAATAGGCAATACCGATATTGTTGTAGGTGAGCCCTTTGCCAAAGGCATTGTCGTCTTGCTCGTATATCTCAAGTGCCTTAAAATAGTTTTCGATTCCTTCTGAAAAATATCCCAGATCCACTTGGGCCTGGCTCATATTGGTGTAAATACGAGCCTTTATGTCTATATACTTATCTCCCAAGGCCAAACCTTTATTAAAAGTTTCTAAGGAAAGATCATGCTGTCCTTCCTCAAAAAACATAATACCTTGGTAGTTGATAATTTTGAGGATTCCGATGGTATCCTTATGTCGTTCTCGATAAGCGAGAATCCGCTCGTTGAGTCGATGGGCCGAATCAGGATTGGTGCTATAAATGATAGGAACAAGCGCCTCGTAAGCATTGATTTCTAAATCCTCAAAAGCATTTTCTCGGGCGAGGTGGATAGCTCGAGAAAGGAAATAGCGCCCCTCTGCGGGGTTTATACCTAAATACTCTAGGCCTAAGACCGTTAGTATTTCGATTTCATTGTTTGCCTCTAATTCAGTCTTGAGAAGCTGTTGTAAACTATCAATATTCGTTTTCTGCGCCTTTGTTGCGCTGGACAGTAAGCATGCAAAAAGCGTAAGTAATAAGGAAAGTCTAAAGGACATCAGTGAATTTCGAGCTAAACTTTGAACACCTAAGAGCTAGAACACAAATAAGGCTTTGCCTATTTTGTTGCAAACCGCATTACTTTTTTAAGTACTTAGACAATGGTATTCAGTATTAAGACCTAGAATAATGAGCTATTTAGTGATAGCGAGACCTTTTTTCTCTGAACTGAGTACTCCCGAAAGCTTTCAGGATACTTGCTACTCAGTACTTAAGTAATCGGTAAAGCTAGCGCAATAATCTCTATTTGCAATAAGGAGTATAAATTATCCCGAAAAATGTGATAATCCATACCCCTTATTATTTGCAAGACTAGTTCTTTACGACCTCTTCTGGCTTCACTCCATTTACCTTGGGAGTATTGGCTCGACGAGATTGTAACTGCATATTCGCGCTCAGATCATAGTTCATATCCGAAATTTGACGTAGAGATTCTACCTTTTTATGATGCTCGATGCGACTGAGGAGATAGTCATAGGGACCTCGTTTAGTGATCAATTTGACAAAGACAGGTGAGGTCTCGAGCATGATGAAGAGCAGGACAATCAAATTACTCATCCACCATATGGAAGAATCATTGTCTTTCATATGCTCTAAGGTTTGGATTTTGGCTGGCAAGCCAACGCCATATTTCTCCGCCTTGGCTCTTACTCCCGGTAGGGCCGCTTCCCTTTGCGCCTCACGACTTTTTAGTTCAGTTGTGATCTCATCTCGTTGATTGGCCAAAAATTGCAGTTCTTCTTCGATATTGGCATTAAATGCTGAACGAGCTTGCTTACGATCTCCTTCCAACTTTACTAAAGCAGCCTGACGATCTGCCATATCCTTTTCTAATTCTTTATTGATCTGAGTGAGACGATTGGTCTGCTTGGCATACTGCTTAGGATAATCCCAGCGCACAAATACTTTCTTACCATTATCATCCGTATCGTAGATGCGCTTGGCATAGGTTTCCCAGAGATAGTTGATGCGATTGGTATTGGCATTGATCCGTGGGGTATAAACCGAGACGATAGAATCATAGGCCTGCTTAGCCTGACGATACTCGGCAGAAACCTCATCAAAGTCATAAGACTGGGGTTTGCTATCTCTTAACTTCTTATATTCGATCCTTAGGCTATCCACGCGGCCCAAGCGAGTGCGGAGGGAATCAATCCCTAACTTTTGATCGAGCTTAAATTCTGCTTCTTTCTGCAATTCACTGGTGTAGGTATAAAGCTCAGAGTCAATTTGATTGCGAAATAGCTCTACCTCAATAGGCTTAGTGATCACCAAAGAAATGAGTACGGCCAAAATCATACGCGGCAGGGCTAATCCAAACTCATGCCATACGCGGCCTTCTTTCCGGATACTAGAGACGATATATCGGTCTAGGTTAAAAATCAAGGCGCCCCATAAAATCCCAAACATGCCTGAGACAAAGAAATTATCTACCAGCGTATTGATTGCAAAGGTGCCTGAAATGACCGCAAGGCAAGCAGTCAAAAATATCGTAGCACCTATCCCTACGTATTTGGTATGTTCTGAGGGACAAGCGTCGAGAATTTTTACATAGGCCCCCGCACAGGCAAAAAAGAACCTTTTGACGGGTCCCATCTTTTGCGGTGTCTCCTCATACTCGTAGCGATCATAATTCGAGTATCCTTCCATGCTTTTATGTCGATTAGTGTGGTTAACGTTTGTTGAGTTTACTTTTTACTTTTTTGAAGAGTGCTTTTAGCTCTCTCCTTATACTAGGCCGTTGCATGGCCAACATTTCGTCAGTCAGGTCCATTTCCTTTGCTCGCTGGATTTCGAGTTCCTCCACGAGGAAATCATTTTCCAGGGTTAGGTTTTTTTCCAAGCTGCGGATGGCCGCCTCGGGATTCACGTGTTCGATTTGTTCGTCTTGCTTTTCCATGTGGATAAAAGTGTCGGTAGGTCCGCTTACCATTGCTTCTTCAAGTGGCAAAGGGAAAAGCGTGATCATGATTTCACCTTCGCTTACCCCTGAATGCCCGTAAGCTCGAAGTCGCAAGTCGGTATAAGCCTTGTAGGGCTTTATCTTGCAGCTCCCTTCAGGTTCAACTTCCCCTACATCGGGTACAATCTCTATCCGATAAGCGTTCTCTACGTTCCAGCTGATCGTGACGGGTTCTCCCTCAGTTGAGATCGGACTAGAAGTCGCAAATTCACGGATCAAAGGGGGAGGTAAAGTCAGCTTTACCTTGGCCTCTACAGCCCCACTATAGTTGCTAGCTCTTAATGTGTATTCAGTAGTTCGATCAGGAAAGAGTTCCCGTTTAGTCTGCCCAGTGACGCTACCGATTTCAGGGGAAAGGCTGATCTCAGTGGCATTGTTGACCTCCCAATGCAGCCAACTAGCCTGCCCCAGACGGATGAGTTCGCTACCGGCATAAAAGACGCCGATCTCAGGCAGGGGAAGGGAAAGCTCGATTTGGGCTTGGTCTTGTCCACTTGCATTGATTGCAGTCAAAGTGTAAATCCCCGGCTCCTCCAGTAAGACTTCTGCAAAACTTCGACCGCTTAGTTTACCAACCCCTCGATCAATGATCAATTCATCTCCATTTTCCACCTCCCAATGAAAAATACAGGGATAATCTACTTGAATGACATCCTCTGTGGCTGCAAAATCAATAATCTTAGGAGGACTCAAGACAAGGGTCAGCGTTTTTTCGATGCGCCCAGTCTTATTTTCAGCTATCAAGCGATAGCTAGTCGTTTCTCGCGGATACACATCCATCTCTCCACTGGGGGTAGCAATCTCCTCATCAGGAATTACTTGCACCTTGCTTGCACCTTCTACTTCCCAGCTTAGTCGAATCGGTTCTCCTAAGGTGATCTGAGTAGTATTTGCGGTAAAATGCAGGACGACTGGCAGATCGGCACCGCACTTTTTACAAGCAGTTGCCTCTTTCCAATTGCCATGCCCACAATGCCCACATTCCCATTGTAGAGACTTGAGAGCGGGTACGATCGTGCGTTTATTAGGTAAAGAAGAAATCGCCTTATCCATCATTCTTTGTGACTAAGCAAGAAGGCCTACACTCCTGCGTTGGAGGTAGAAAAAGCGATAACATGCATAACAAGAGTGGAGCAGTTTTTACAACTATTCCTAATTTATGAAGGATTTTGGAGAAGCGATCCTAGTACTTCCCCAACTGACAATATTTATGCGTGAATGAGTTAGACGTTCGGCCAGGCCGAACGCTTAGATCAAGGCTGTTGCAATCGCAATGATTCCTACGATCGCACAATAAATACTGAAGTAAAACAGCTTGCCCTTTTTGACAATGCGCAACATCGCCGTACAGGCAAAAAGGCCAGAGAGAAATGCCGCCAAAAAGCCTGCTATGGCAATTCCCGGATCAAGTTCCCAGGCTGCTTCGCCTTTTGCGAAATCAAGCCCATCTAGGAGTGCTTGGCCAAAAATCGGGATCAATACCATCAAAAAAGAGAAACGAGCGGCTTGTTCTTTGTCAACGCGCATGAGGAGAGCGGTCGCGATGGTTGCACCAGAACGCGAAATCCCAGGCAGGATCGCCACGGTCTGTGCCACCCCCATCATAATGGCTTCTTTGAAGCTAATACTTTTGTCATGTTGTTTGACTCTAATGGTGAGATACAGCAGTACAGCCGTAACCAACAACATGCACCCAACCAGTAAAATCTTACCTTCAAATAATACTTCGATTTCATCTTTGAAGCCAAGTCCTACCAAAGCGACGGGTACAGCCGAAACAATCAACATGGCCGCATAGCGCAGGGCTTCTGCTTTACCGGCAAAAATTTCCGATATCAGTTGACCTATTTCTTTACGAAAAACAATTACGGTAGAGAGGGCGGTAGCTACGTGGACTAAAATTGAAAAGTCGATACCAGTTTCTTGAACACTGCCGAGGATGGCTTTGCCTAATTCGATGTGTCCACTACTACTTACGGGCAAGAATTCGGTGAGACCTTGGATGATACCAAGGATGATCGCATTAAGAATATCCATTATGAGTCAGCCGGAACGGGGGCTTCGTCTTGTTGCGGAGCTTTATACATGATTGCATAAATGATCTCTACGAAACCCGCTACAACTACAAAGGGAGCTATATAAAGTGAAACAGAAAATTGAGTTGCGTCTACAAAATCGTCCATTGACATCAGTAAGAAGCCAAAACCAATGATGGCGATACCAACGACGAGTAATATATAATTCATACGTCCAAACGGAAGTACCGCAGGAGCTTGCTCTTTGCGTGCTCTACTTGCAGGAGAACTAGGAGCTTTAGCTGCCACTTTTTTCTTTGCGGGGGCGGCCTTCTTTGCGGGAGTAGAACGACGTGCTTTAGACTTTGAAGTTTTTGCCATGATTTACATCAATTGATCCAGGTTTCGGCCGAGGTAACGGTTGACTGCCAGATAACTTCCAGCCCACCCTAGGACGGCGCCAAGTAACACAATTCCTGATAATAATCCAATAAAGTCCGGACGGGCTACCACAGATATTCGCATGCCCATACTCGCTACATATTGTTCAATCCCCATACTAAAAAGGACCAATAAAAAGGTCCCTAAAGAACCTGCCATACAGCCTTGCAAGACTCCATTCCATAAAAAAGGTCTGCGTATAAATCCAGCCGTAGCTCCGATCAGTTGCATACTGCGAATACTGAGGCGTTTGGCAAATATCGATAGTCGTATGGTATTGAAGATCAAGTAGAGAGCAATCCCTAAAAACATGCAACCCACCACCACCAATAAGGCGGAGATAAGCCTTAAATTTCTCTTCAATCTTTGGATCATTTCCATGGGAAAGTCCACTTCTGAAACCAGCAGGTAGGTTCTTAACTCTTGTCGGATGACAGATAAAGAATCCTCTACTAAATACTTAGGCTCCAATTGCAGATTATAAGCATCTGGCAATGGGTTAAAACCATCCAGCATTTCGCGTACATCTTCCCCTGTTCGTTCCAACAACAGCTTGGCTGCAGAATCACTTGATACAAAATGAAAGCTTCGGATATAAGGTTTGGTCTTGAGCCAAGCCTCAAAATTGACCCGCTGTGCTTCCACCATCCCATCATGCAGGATGGCCTTCATTTGTACCGAAGCTTCAAGCTCCTGTGTAAATCGTCCGGCAAATAGAAAGAACGTCCCAAACATTCCCAGAAAGAAGAGCGAAAGGCCCATGCTAGGAACCGTCGCCCAAAGTGCTGATCGCGAGCGCCGTCGCAAAAAGCTTTCTGAAAATGGAGTAGGAAAGTCTGCCATAAGGCAAAGATACTACCCCTACTCAGGTGGTGCAACCATCAGGATGCGTATTGAGATAAACCTAGCGATGCAAAAGGTTCAATTACAATGCCAAATGTTTACATCCCCATGACCTCTTCCACATCTGGGTCGATCGGCGAGGGTTTGCTTAGGAAGGAAATGGTAACAAAAGCGCATAGCGAGAAGGCTAAGGCGATAGCACCCGGATCGATGTTAAAGGGGATGGCGATGCCGAACGTTTTTAATCCGAAGTTGATCAACAAGCTACTCACAATAGCAACAATAGCCGCAGTCGGAGTCGCCCGCTTCCAGTTGAGTCCAATCGCTACTACTGGCACCAATGCCGCCGCAAAAGTACCCCAACCAAAAGCTCCGAGGATTGCCACGAGATCGCCACTATACAAAGCAATCAAGGCGGCTAATAGCGAGATCACGACCGTAGTGATTCGAGCCGCATTAAGTTCATTACCGACCTTCCAGCCAAAAGCTTTGGGAAGATCGTGGACTACGGCGGCAGTACCGATATTGAGAAAACCATCCGCTGTTGACATGATCGCCGCAAATAAGCCAGCAAATACGACCCCGGCCAATAAAGGGTGCGCATAGGTTTGCAAAAAGGCAGGGGCTGCAGCATCCGCATCTGTCAAGGGAGCGTGCTGGCCACTGACCACAAGGGCGCGCATCGCCAAACCAATACCAATCCACAATAAAGCCGAAAACATATACCCCATGAAGGTCACTGGTAAGATAGAGCGGGCATCCCCTACCTTTCGATTCATCATCAACTTAGTGATCACATGTGGTTGGCCAGCACTACCTAGCCCAAACACAAAAAACCAAGACAAACAGCCAATCATACCCAGTGTCCCCCAAGGACCTATTGCCTCAGCATCATCCTGGATCAAATACTGATTCATTTCTCCTAGACCACCTTCAAAAGTCAGGATTACCGTAATGAAGATCAAAGCAGCAGCGATTACCATAACGGCCCCTTGAATGAGGTCAGTGTAAACTGAGGCGATAATACCGCCCGTAACTGTATAAAACACCAATACTGCGCAGGAAATAAAAACACACCATTCTAAGCTGACACCTGACCAAAATTGAGGCTTATCCAAAATATTCTGTAGCACTACCGCCATGGCTTTGATCTGAGTCGCCAGATAGCCGAGTACCCCCAATAAAATCGCTACAGCTACCCAAATTCTGACCCCATTGCTTTTGTAGCGCACCGCAGCTACATCTGGTAGTGAAACAGAATCTCTCAGCTCACCGAGTATGCGGATGCGTTTCGCGAGTAGCGAATAAGAAACTAAATAACCCATCCCTGCTACTACCACCATCCATACCGAACTCATCCCCATGCGATAGACCAAGCCAGGTCCCCCTACAAAGCCAAAGCCACTCAGCGTACTCGAAAAGACCGCAAAAGCCGTAAGCATAACGCCTAGGTTGCGGCCCGCCATAAAAAAGTCGTGGGAGGAATTCGTTCGCTTAAGCGCCCATATTCCTACTAGCACGCATACCAAGAGGTAAATCCCCACAGAGAGAATGATAATGGTATCTCTATCCATGCTCTGCGTCTTTGGCTTGTTGCACTAAGGTTTGGAAACGCTTTTCGTCCTCATCACGCCATATCCATGATTTGAAAAGTACAAAATAGGCGGCCATGGGTAGGATGGGCAAAAACCAAATAGCGTATAGCATCCAAGCGGTGGGAATAGGAAAGCCGCCAAAGAAGCTATGCTCACTAGTATTTTGATAGTCATAATGGGTCCAGAGCATTACGCCCCAGGCGAACGCATATATCGCTAGTCCGCCGACCAGCCAATAACTAATCTTGCCCCATTGTCCATGCTTTCGATTACCCATCAAGCTTAGCACCCCCATTAAAGAGATGATCGCGAAAGCCAACACAATCGCAAAAGTATAAACCGTACTGTCTTGGGTAATCTGATGAACAGATTGGGTCATCGGAGGATAGTCAGGATGGAGCTTAAGCATGGGCGTGCTATTATCAGGGATAAATAGAATGCCCAAAAACACCAATAAGACCAGCCAGCTAGATCCTAATAAAAGGTAATCTATCCGCTTTGTAGTAGTAGCCATAAAGGGAAAATACTCCGCAAAGGCCAATAATCCAATCTATTTATAAAGCTAGATGCGCGTGCTATCAAATGACAGCACGCGCAAAAAGCGTAGTAAAGAACACATAACCAACTACTATCCCTTGCGGGAAAGTAGAATATCCAAAAGGAATTGAATCCTCCTGAATATTCTATTTTCAATGTTTTTTAATAGTAAGTTTTGTTTTAGTAGCCGGGGTTTTGAGCATATCCGCCATCAACCTTATCGATCTGATCTTGAGGGATCGGACGTAGGACGTGATGATCTTGGATATTTGGAGCGGCCGTTGAATTGTGTAGTCTTACTCGCTCTACCAAGGTACCGGTACGAGTCAAGTCAAACCAACGATGCATTTCACCGGCTAACTCACGAGCACGCTCATCTAGGATATAATCAAGATCTACATCAGCTGCTGTAACAGTCATTTCACCCTTGCGGCCTTCACGACCCGCACGCTCACGTACGATATTGATGTAAGCAGTAGCAGCATCGGTATCACCCGCCTTGAAGGCAGCTTCTGCCGCAATCAAATAAGCATCCGCAAGACGCATCAGCATCCAGTCTCTAGATCCTTGCGTTTGCTGACGGTCAGCACGCTTATTGTCCAAGAACTTGGCTAGGGTTGGGAAACGACGATCTGAGTATTCGCTAGGGGTGAAAATGAGGTAGTTTTTACTATTACGGAAGTCATCCGTAACCTCCACACCTGGCAAAAAGACAGCGGTATCTCCTAACATCATGCCAGCTGCACCGGTAGATGGATTGTTGGATAAGAACACGTGCTTAAATCCTTGTTCGTAACGCACGTCAGCGCGAGAACCAATCGGCTGAGGATCACTACCTGGTGTATCGTTCCAAAGATTGAGCAACCAATTTGTAGGACGGAAACGCTTCCATGGACGACCATTTTCGATATCACGAGTCATACCGGCTAATACATCATACTCCATTAAGAAGTAAAGGTGCATACGGTTACCATTGCCTCCATTAAGGATAGGATCTTGGATATTTTGGATAGAGAATACGACTTCAGAGTGAAGCTCGGCATCATGATCCCAGATATCTCCCCAATTGTCCAATAAGGCAAAATTGTAATCATCAATGACGTTATCCATCAAATCTTGAGCACGCGTATAGTCGCTTTGCGTATCAGTCCACCAACCACGTGTCAAAACTACTTTTGCTAATAAAAACTCAGCTGCAGCTTTGTGAGCACGTCCGTATTCTGCAGAACCTCTTTCTGTAGGGAGATTATCAACCGCAAACTCCAAATCAGGAATGATGCCTTGGTTCATAATATCCAAACGAGGCGTTTTGTTGGCAGTAGTTTCTACTCCCTGTGTTTCATCAAGAGAGAAGTGGATATCCCCATACATACGTACTAGGGTGAAGTAGTAAAGTGCTCTTAAGAAGCGCGCTTCTGCTACCCTTTCATTGCGAAGTGCTTCGTCAATACCTTCGATTTCACTCGCTCGGCCTACTACAGCATTACACTGGTTTACCGCCCGATAAAGATTTCTCCAGCTGTTACGGAAGTAGCTTTCCTGAGAATTGAGCTGAGAATCATAAAAGTTAATCCCTTTATGACCTCCATCCGCACCATTGGTGTACTCGTCTGTACCAAAGC
>JBCCQN010000222.1:0-13034 GCA_039024315.1 Bacteroidota bacterium | reverse complement strand
CAACAACTCAACAACTCAACAACTCAACAACTCAACAACTCAACAACTCAACAACTCAACAACTCAACAACTCAACAACTCAACAACTCAACAACTCAACAACTCAACAACTCAACAACTCAACAACTCAACAACTCAAAAATGAAATCATCTTTATATATCATTCTCCTTTCTAGCCTCCTTTTTGCTTCCTGCGAGCAATTGCTCCTCAAGGAGGATGCCTCCAATACACCAACCGCCATTTTTGAAGAAGCATGGGAATTTGCTGATCAAGAATACAGTTTTTTCGCCTATAAAAATGTGGATTGGGATGCCGTCAAAGCTGAGTTTCAACCTAAGGTTTCTGACGATATGAGCGAGGAAGAATTATTTGAAGTGCTCGCTGATATGCTATTTGAATTGCGGGATGGGCACGTAAACCTAAAATCCAGTTTTAACCTTTCCCGAAACTGGACCTGGCACTTAAACTCTCCCCCTAATTTTAGTGAAGATATCTTAGAGCGGTCATATTTTAAGTCGGAGCAGCAGATATGGGGTCCATTCTTGGTTTATGACTTTGGGGATGTGGGCTATATCCGCTACGAATCATTTGGAGAAAGTATCAGCAATAGCGTTTTGGATGATATTTTGACCCGCTTCGCGGAACGCAAAGGTCTCATCATCGATCTACGCCATAATGGAGGAGGCAGCCTGAACAATGCCGAACGCTTTGTCCGCCGCTTTGCCGAAGAGAGCCAAGTCGTAGGGCGCCGCCGTAATAAATCCGGGCCAGGCCATGAAGAATTTACGGAATGGGTAGACTTAACCGTCTCTCCTGCCAAAGATGCCGAAGATAATCTTCTCCCCCATTTTTATGGTCCTGTGATGCTCCTTACCAATCGACGCAGCTATAGTGCTACCACTTTCTTTACCCAGTTTATGCGGGAACTTCCCAATGTCACCGTAGTGGGTGATACCACGGGGGGTGGGGGAGGAGCACCTTCCTTTACCGAGTTGGCTAATGGCTGGGGATTACGGGTATCAGCTACCCAATTAGAAGCACCAGACGGCTTTAATGTAGAAGATGGTATCCCACCTGATGTACAAATCGATCTCGCTTCAGCTGATGTAGCCAATGGTATTGATACAATCTTAGAAGAGGCGCTGCGTATTATTCGAGAGTAAAAGGCTGCTTTTGATTCTTGCGAGCAAGAGCTAATTTTGCAGTTTCAATTTAATCACCAATATGAAGACAATTCATTTCTGCCTTTTTGTAGTGCTATCATCTAGCCTTCTAGGGCAGTCCTATCAATATAGTCTTGACCTCGATCAAGTCAGCAATGACCAGTTGATTGTAAATCTAAAGGTTCCGGCCTTGGAAGGAGACACCATCCTTTTCAACTTTCCCAAGACGATCCCTGGTACCTACGCCACTCAAGACTATGGCAAGTATATCAGTGCCTTTCAGGCCAAAACCGCTTCTGGCGAAGTGATTGAAGTACAGGCACTCACGGTCAATACCTATAAAATCCCTAGAGCCAACGAGCTAGCATCTATCCGCTACAAAGTAGACGATACCTTTGATTCCGAGGAAAAGAAAGACAAAGTCTTCGAGCCAGCTGGGACCAATATCCAGGCAGGGCGCAACTTTGTGCTTAATAACTCTGGTTTCTTCGGTTTTTTTGAAGGCAAGGAAAATTGGCCGGTAGAACTTAGCGTCGATAAGCCCACCGACATGATCGGTATGACAGCACTCAAGCAAACTGCCTTGACCGCTAGCAACCAAGGCTTCCTAGCTGACTCCTATCACCAACTCTTGGATTGTCCGATCATGTTTTCGGCACCAGATACCATTTCTTTTAATGTCGCTAATGCTCGTGTAACGATGAGTGTATTTAATGAAAGCGGCCGCGAGCTTTCTGCTGAGATATATGAAGAGGTAAAGGTATCGATGAATGCAATCTCAGATTTCCTTGACGGCGAATTACCGGTAGATAATTATGCATTCCTCTTTTACATCAAAGATTATACCCGCTATCAGGAATTGATGTCCGGCGGTAAGGTGAAGATCAAGGATGTTACTGCCTTGCTCAAGGATATGATTGGGCAGGGCTTTGGCGCCCTGGAACATGGTAATTCTTCCTTTTATTTTTTGCCTGACTTTGGCAATGAGATGGTGATCGATATGATCAAGGATGTTTGTATCCATGAGTTTTTCCATATCCTGACTCCGCTCAACCTTCACTCCCAGCATATTGGAGATTTCAATTATGTCGATCCCATTATGTCAAAGCATTTGTGGCTCTATGAAGGAATTACCGAGTACTTTGCTGGTATCTCACAGGTCAAAGGTGGTGTGATAGAGCCTTATGATTATCTCAGCAAGGTACTGAGAGGCCATATTCGTGGCGCCCGCACCTATCCTGAGACTGAGATGTCCTTTACCGAAATGAGCGAGAATGTACTCGAAAAGCCTTGGAGCAAAGAGTATGGGCAAGTCTATGTCCGAGGGGCTTTGCTAGGGGCCTTGCTCGATATCGAAATTATGCGTCTGACGGCGGGTGAGAAAACCCTCAAAGAGGTTGTGGTAAGCCTTAGCGAACGCTACGGCAAAGACAAGTCTTTCGATGAAGAAAGCTTCATCGCCGAATTTGTGAAGGAAGTAGATCCTGAATTACAAGTGTTTTTTGATAAGTATATCAGCGGTCGCACCCCTCTCGATGTGGCCAAAGGGCTTGAGCCTGTGGGGGTGTTATTTCAAGCCGCTTTTCAAGGCAGAGCTCCTTTTAATCCGCTCGATGAAGATGAAAACGATATCAAGACCCGTTCTGCTTTTGCCCTCATCGGGGAAGGCGATATCACCGTCAAAAAAGTAGGAAAAGAAGAAGCTATTGGCCTCAAGAAAGGCGATACTTTCCCTGCAAGTGTGCTTAGAGGGAAATTGAGAGACGAATACGGTGAATGGGTGCCCGAAGGTACGGTCGTAGAGATCCCTGTTGAACGCAAAGGAGAAACCGTAATGCTTGAGTATGAAGTGCGTTATGTTGAAAAGACAATGCGTGATCAAATCTATATCCTCGAAGGTATGAATCCGCGGGAAGCGCTACTTTTCCAGCGTTGGATGACCAATGATTCGCTTAAGAAAATCAAAAAAGAACTGGCGAATAAAAACTAATTGTAAAAAATGTTCCAAAAGGAGGGAATTATTACACGTGTAATAATTCCCTCCCTGCTGTCTGGACTTTTCGGTAGTAAGCAGGTAAAATAGTATTGAAAGGGAGCCAATAAAGGTTAATTCCCCATAAACAGGAGCATTTGGTGTCGTAATAGACGCTGACCAAACACAACATTTTTTATGAGTAGCCGATATTTCAAAACCCTCAATGTCAAAGTAGAACACGAGCCAGAAAACGGAAAATTTTACATTCCTTTTAGCCCAGAGCCAGTTAGTCTTAGTTACCAAGCGGAGGATGAAAGATGGAAGATCAACGAAGTCCGTATCCCGCAGGAAGCGCGTAAACTCAAGATGGGAACCAGTCTGATGGAATTTGTGGTAGAAACCGCCAAAAGGGACAATCTCAAAGTAGATCCGGCTTGTGCTTACGCCAAAAACTTCTTTGCTCGCTTTCCTCGTTATCAGGAGCTTTTGGATTAGGCTTGCTTCGCAGAACGCAAAAATCTATCTAACTGTAGGGGTAGCATGCATGCCACACCACAAACAAGCGTTCTGCGAAGCAGTAAAATAAATCAAGACCTTACATATACTCTCACTCGACCAATTAATTGATTATTAGGTCCTTGCCAAATGTCCGCGGCAAAATGCTGCTCGGGCTTTTTGGCCAAATCGCGCCTGCCGTACCAATTGAGATAAGGCTTGAACACAATATCGTAATAAGGCTTAGATAGACTCTCCAACATTAAGTGGATATGTGGATAGGCCGTCGGAGAATTGGGGTAAGAGCCTGGTAAGATCGAGCGAATCAAGTAGCGCCCCTCGGTGTCAGTTTTAATAGTCCCCCTTAGTCTAGCTGAGGCCCAATCTCCATCAATACTCAAGTCATAAACACCTGCATCGCTGGTTTGAGTCATAAATACCTCGGCCCTTGGCAAAGGACAGTGACACTCTTTCTTGTAGATCTCTACCATCAATAAAAGGGGGATACCTGGCTCCTGATCATCCACAGGATCAAATACATGTGTCGAAGCTAATTGTTGGTAGTTTTCTAGCAAAGGCTTTAAGCTATCAGGCATTGGAGATAAGCGTTGCGCGAGTAGCGGAAGAGCTAAAGTCAACAAGCAAAAAAATAATAGGTTAGTCTTCATAAGGATATGGTTTTAAGCTGAGAAAATAATCGACTAGTTGGGCTCGCTCTGTTTCGCTCAAACGCGCCTCTGGGTGCAACCATAAATAGCTGGCCATGGGCATAGAGTGGTCTTTGATCAGCTTGGCACATTTCTTCCCCACGATGGCAATATCCTCCTCGGATATCTCCTGCCAATGAGAGAAGTTGAGTTCTGAGCGGCCGTGCCGAACGTGCTCCTCTACAAAATCACTGACGGGATTGATATGAGCGTACCAAGGCCAAACGGTTTGGTTGGAGTGGCAGTCATAGCAAGCCGCTTTTAGTAGTCTTGCAGTGCCTTGGGATGCGGGATGCCTAGCCAATAAATCATGCCCAGCAAGCACCGGTGGATTGCTCAATTCTGGTCTTGGAATCTGCCAAATCAATCCTCCAATGAGGAGGCCTGTTATCAGCCAATAAAGTCGTTTCATAATCTTGCTTTGAGACTCAAGAAGGGGAATCCTGAGCCCGCATCCGGTCAAAATCGACTAAAGCTTAGGAATCGTCGACTGAGGACAAAAAGGGCGTTAAGCGACGAAAACGGACCTTTGGTCGACAAAATTCTTAAATCAGCTCCCAGATCATTAAGTTGATGGTATGGAGTGGAAAAAAAAGGCCTTGTGGGCTCATGCTACCTTGTGGGCGGTCTATGTATTTTCTGAGTATCTGGCCAATATGATGCATTATCGTCCTTGGCAGCGCGATGATCTGTTGCGTGATATCGTGATCTATCTGCCGGTGATTATGGCGAGCTCTTATTTGATTTCCTTATGGCTAGTGCCTCGCTTCTTGCAAAAAGGGAAGCTGCTACAGTTTTGGTTGGGCATCTTGGGAGTAGGGACGATGCTATACCTCGGCAGAATCTATTGGATTGCGCTGCTGGGATATATGGATGATGGCAACTGGGCGATCTTTCCTGCTCCCAAAGTCTTCAAAAATGTCATTAGAGATTATGCGGTAGTGGGCTTTGCGGTTTGCCTGCAAATCATCGCGGATTGGCGACGACAGGCTTTGCTCAACCAACAATTGCAAGACTCTCAAGCTACGCTCGCGCTCAAAGTCCTCAAAGCACAATTGCACCCTCACTTTTTGTTCAATACCCTCAACAATCTTTATGGCCTTAGCCTCCGCCAATCCCAAGCTACCCCAGAAGGGATTTTGAAGCTTTCAGCCCTTTTGGACTATTTGCTCTATGCCGCGGAAAAAGAGTATGTCTCGCTACAGCAAGAGGTCGATCTGTTGGACAATTATATCAGCCTAGAAAAGCTACGCTATGGCGAGGAACTAGCCCTTGACTGGCAAATAAGCGCTGAGCTAGCCTCGCTTTGCATTGCTCCTTTGATCATATTACCCCTGGCAGAAAACGCTTTTAAGCATGGCCAAAAAGCCGATGATGGGCGATTACATTTAGCGATTGTGTTAAGCCTTGAAGGCAATCAACTATATCTTCGCTTTGGCAATAGCCTCAATCCTGCCTTAGCATCGGCAAAAAGTAGTGGAGGCATCGGCTTGCAAAACCTGCGCGAGAGACTCGATTTACTTTATCGTGGCCAGCATGAAATGAAGATTGATCAAGGGACGGACTGGTTTGAAGTACAGTTGGAGATTTCTTTAAATTGAGTCTATGAGTGCCTATTCCTGTATGATATTGGATGATGAGCCCATAGCGAGGGAGATTTTGGCGCATTATGTCAGTCAAGTGCCGGAACTCAAACTGAAAGCTAGTTTGGGCGACTCACTACAGGCTATGAGCCTTTTGCGGCAAGAACCCATCGATCTGCTGCTGCTGGATATCCAAATGCCCAATCTCAACGGCCTGCAGTTATTGGACAGTCTGGACCATCGACCCGCAGTAATTTTTACGACCGCTCATCGGGAATACGCCTTGGAGGGTTTTGAATTGGCGGCGGTGGATTATTTGCTCAAACCCATTGCTTTTGCTCGCTTTTTGAAAGCTGTCAATCGATTTTTTGAGTCGCAGACTAAAGAGGTAAGCGTTCCGCGCAGCGTGAAAAAAGAACACATTTTTGTCAGAGTAGATAGGAGAGAAGTAAAAGTATTACTTGCTGACATACAGTGGGTTGAGGGCTTAAAGGATTATATAAGGATACACACTACTGGGCCTAAGTGGGTGGTCAAAAGTAGTATGAGCGCCTTCGCCGAACGCTTAGCCTCAGAATCCTTTATTCGAATACATCGCTCCTACATCGTAGGTAAGACGCATATCACGGCCTACGATGGGGAGGAAGTGATGCTAGGAGCGCAAATTTTGCCATTGGGGCGCACCTATAAACAAGCCTTTTTGCAGTTTATGACCACCGAGCCAAAATAAATCTTAATTTGGCAGCGATTTGATCAAACATCAGATCGACCGCTAAATTACTACTACTAATGGCTGATACGACTACTGATTACCGTTCTGCCCTGTACACGATGTTTTCGCTCTTCTTTATGTGGGGCTTCATCACCTGCATGAACGACATTTTGATCCCCTATCTCAAGGAGGTCTTTACGCTCAACTATACCCAAGCGATGCTAGTGCAGTTCGCCTTTTTTGGCGCATATACGATTGGATCGCTGATTTACTTCCTATTTTCTCTTTCGGGTATCGATCCTATCGAACGCGTGGGTTATAAGAATGGGATCTTGGTAGGTTTGGTGATCTCGGCCTTGAGTTGTGCCTTGTTTTATCCAGCAGCAGAATACCAGATTTACGGCTACTTTTTGGGCGCCCTCTTTCTGTTAGGGATAGGGTTTACTATTCTGCAGATTGCGGCCAATCCTTATGTGGCGATATTAGGTCCTGCCTCAACGGCTTCTAGTCGGCTCAATTTGGCTCAAGGCTTTAATTCCTTTGGGACGACCATTGCGCCTTTGATCGGTGGCTATTTGGTGTTTGAGTTTTTTGCTGGCCCCGGCGGGGAACTCTCAGCCGAGTCTGTCAAGACGCCCTATCTCATCTTTGCTGGGCTGTTTGTGGTATTAGGAATCTTCATTGCCCTGTCCAAGTTGCCGGCCATCCAAAATGACGAGAAAATAGAAGCAGGGCTGGGAGCACTCAAGTATCCTTTTTTGATTTTGGGTGGCGTAGCCATCTTCGCCTATGTGGGAGGAGAAGTGACAGTAGGTAGTACCTTGATTAATTACTTGGAACTACCAGAGGTGGCAGGCATGGAGAAGAGTAAGGCAGATATTTTCTTAGCCTTTTACTGGGGAGGGGCGATGATCGGTCGCTTTACTGGGGCGGTATCCTTAGGCAAAAAAATGACCCCTAAGTTGTTGCTGACCATGATTGGGGTGGCTTTAGGCTTTTTTGCGGTAGTCTTTCTAGCGGCCCGTCTCAAAAGCGAGGGTACATTGACCCTTACTGAGATGCTACCCTTCTTGATATTTGTGGGTCTAAATCTCATCGGATTTGTGATTGGGCGTTCGCTGCCAGCGAGAACCTTAGGCGTCTTTGCAGGTATCAACGTATTGATGCTCATCATTGCGATCAATAGCTCTGGAGCAGTAGCGATGTGGACGGTGATCGGCATGGGCTTGTTCAACTCGATCATGTGGTCTAACATCTTTACGCTAGCCATCGAAGGGCTCGGAAAATATACCAGCCAAGGCTCTTCTGTACTGGTGATGATGATCTTGGGAGGGGCACTGGTTCCACTCATTCAAGGAGCGGTGGCAGACGGTACAGGAGATTTACAATTTTCTATGATAGTACCCATCTTTTGTTATCTGTACTTGGTATTTTACGGCCTCAAAGGAGCTAATATTGGGAAGCCTAAAGTAGAGGCATAAGCCCGCCTTTGGGCCTTTAAAGAAGTCAATCATTCACATAATCAAAAAAGCATACGCCTACTAAAATGACACCCATTGCGATCGGAATTGATATTGGAGGAACAAATACGAAATATGGTATTGTAGATAGAGAGGGAAATGTGTTGGCCAAGCACTCTATCTCGACCCGTCAGTTTGAGTCAGTTGAAGAATATGTCCTATCTGTCTCTAATGCAGTAAAGGCCCTCATCGCAGATTTAGGTCAGGAAGTGGAGGTTAGCGGCATTGGGATTGGCGCTCCTAACGCAAACTATTTTACTGGAAAAATTGAGTATGCGCCCAATTTACGTTGGAAAGGGATAATCCCTTTGGCAGATCTATTTGAGGCTCAATTTAAAGCCAAAGTAACCCTTACTAATGACGCTAACGCCGCTGCCATTGGCGAGATGATGTATGGTGCTGCTAAGGGGATGAAAAATTTTATCATGATCACCTTAGGTACAGGGGTAGGCAGTGGCTTTGTGGTCAATGGTGATTTGATTTACGGGCATGACGGTTTTGCCGGTGAGTTTGGTCATGTCTGTGCGGTAAGAGGGGGAAGACTCTGTACTTGCGGGCGTCGCGGCTGCGTGGAGACCTATGCTGCCGCAAGAGGATTGGTATTGACGGTGCAGGAAGAACTAGCTGCTTCTGATGGGGCTTCACCCATGCGGCATATTTTACCAGAGAATTTAACCCCTAAAGATATTTTCGAAGCTGCTGAGGCTGGAGACCCGATTGCCCATAGAGCTTTTGATTATACCGGTAAGATATTAGGAGAGGCTTTGGCCAATGTGGTTGCAATCACCAGTCCACAGGCCATCTTTTTATTTGGTGGGGTAGCGAGAGCTGGTAAATGGATATTAGAACCTACCAAAAGATATATGGAAGCTGACCTTTTAGGTATTTTTAAGAATAAGGTAGAATTAATACCTTCAAAACTTCCCGGTAGCGAGGCCGCCATTTTGGGCGCAAGCGCGTTAGTGTGGAAAGAAAAGGAAAATATTTCTTAAATTTATCTAGGGAACGATACATAAACTGAGAAAAGGTATCCTACTAATACTAATATTTTCTCAGGCTAGACTGTACCACTACTTTCTAACTAACTACTACAACTACTTTATGTCCAGAAACATATTACTCTTCACCCTTGCTCGAAATCGATTGCGGTTTTGAGGCCAGGCTGAGCTCTATTTGCTGGTTGAGGCATATACTATGCAGCTAAAAAATAATATCCAGCTACGCTGAGCTTGACAGCCGATCAAAAATTTGTAAACTAGTTTTTGAAGATTCCCTTTTGTAGATGGGAATCTCATATTCGCTAATTTTTTCACTTACTAACTACTACTAATGTTGTGCTCATGAATTGTAAAGTGCCTTATTTTTTTAGAAAGGGCGAGCTCTTCAAGCAGTCGTTACTACTCGCGCTTGGAATGTTGCTCTCCGTGAGCCTATTTGCCCAGGGACAGATCTCTGGTCAGGTGGCCAACACTGATGGGGAGGCACTAGTCGGAGCTTCTGTGGTTGTGCAAGGTACCTCTCGGGGGGTATTGACCGATAATGAGGGAAAATACTCAATACAAGCCTCTGAAGGGGATGTATTGGTTGTCTCTTATCTCGGACACAACACTCAGGAAGTTACGGTTGGTACTTCAAACACAGTCAACATTTCTCTTGCCCCAGATGAGTTTGCGCTCTCTGAGGTAGTTGTGACTGGTTACGCTACTCAGCGTAAAGAAGACCTGACTGGTTCAGTCGCGGTAGTCAATACCGAAGAACTGACCGCTATCCCTACTAGCAATGTAGCTAATCAGTTACAGGGACGGGTTGCAGGTGTAAACGTTGGTTCGGATGGTCGCCCCGGTGCTCCTTCTAAGGTGCGGATCCGTGGTTTTGCCTCCTTCCAAAACAACGATCCACTTTATGTTGTGGATGGAGTTCCTACTCAGGACATCTCTACCCTCAACCCAAATGACATCGAAGCGATTTCGGTATTGAAAGATGCTGGTGCCGCTTCCATCTATGGTTCTCGTGCTTCTAACGGGGTAATCATTGTAACTACCAAGAGAGGTAGCGAAGGCGTAAATGTTGGCTACAGTGGCTACATCGGAGTCCAAACTCCTGCTGGTTCTGCTCCAACAAATCTCCTCAACGCTCAGGAATATGCTGATCTACAGTGGTTGGTATATGCCAATGATGGTACGGAGGAAGAGCACCCTATTTATGGTGACTCTAACAACCCAAGCCCTACCTTACCTAGCTGGGGTGCAGACACTGATTGGTGGGATCAAATTACCCGCAATGCCCTAATCACTAACCACGACGTTACCTTATCTGGTGGTAGCCGCAATGCTAAGTTTTATGGTGGTTTCAACTACTTCCGTCAGGAAGGTATTACCCTAAACACTTATTCACAGCGATTCAGCGTTCGTTTCAACTCTGAATTCAACGTTCGTGATCGTGTTACGATAGGACAAAACTTTACCGTAACTAACACTAACAACGGACAAGGTATCGGTCAAAATGCAGAATCTGCGCCGATTAGTCGTGTTTATCAGTCTCAGTCTATCATTCCTGCAGTGATGACTCAGGAAGTACCCGGTATCTCTCGTGTATTCGTACCAGGTGAGTATGGTGGTACTGGTCTTGCCCCTCGTTTGGGTAATGGTCAAAACTACTTTGCTACCTTGGAGCGTGATGCTGATGATTGGAGTTTCAATTTGAGAGCTTTGGGAAGTGTGTACGCTGATGTAGAAATCTTTGATGGATTGAACTTCCGTTCTACTTTTGGTGGTACTTTTGGTACTAGCTATTTCAACAACTACAACTTCGCTACTTACGAAAGAGCGGAAAATGTAGCTACTCCTTCTTTCTCTGAGGGTGCAGGTTGGGGCGGTGATTGGGTCTGGACCAATACTTTGACCTTCAACAAGTCTTATGATGTACATGACATCAATGCTGTATTAGGTTATGAGGCCGTTAAGTACGGTATTGGCCGTGGGGTATCTGGTAACCGTGCTGGCTACTTCACAGATGCGGTATCTTTCCGTACCCTTGATAATGGCTCTACCATTGTTAACGCAAGTTCTGGTGTAAGTACTCCTACTGCCCTTGTTTCTCAGTTTGCGCGTGTTGACTATGGTTTTGACAACCGTTACCTCTTGAGTGCCACTGTCCGTCGTGATGGTTCTTCTCGTTTCGGTGAAAGTACTCGCTTTGGTATTTTCCCCTCTGTTACTGCTGCATGGAGAGTTTCTCAAGAATCCTTCCTAGTCGACAACAACATTGTCTCCAATCTGAAGATTCGTGGTGGTTATGGTACTATGGGTAACCAGTTGGCCGTTTCTCCTCAAAACGCTTTCTTCCTCTTTGGGGGTTCTCCTAATACTTCTTTCTATGACTTGAACGGTACAAGCAATAGCTCGCTCCAAGGCTTCCGTCCAACTCGTATCGGTAACCCTGACGCAAAGTGGGAAACCAATGTTACTACTAACATCGGTTTTGATGCTGCCTTCCTTGACAACCGTCTTGAGTTAGTCTTTGACTTCTACACTAAAGTAAGCCAAGACCTTCTCTTCAACCCAGAGCTTCCTGGTACGGCCGGTGCCGCAGCTACTCCTTTTGTAAACGTTGCAGAGATGCGTAACCAAGGGATTGACCTCCAATTGATCTATCGTGATCAGTGGACGCCTGATCTAGGCTTTGAAGCAAACTTGACTTTCACTACTTATGACAACGAGATCGTAAACATTGCTGATGGAATCGAATTCTTCGACTTCGGTGGTTCTCGTATTGGATCTTTCAACCGTAATCAGGTTGGACAGCCTATCTCTTCTTTCTTCGGTTTCCAAGTTGACGGTATCTTCCAAAACCAGGAAGAAGTTGACAACCACGCTACTCAAGATGGTGCAGAGCCTGGCTTCCTCAAGTTTGCTGACCTAGACGGCGACGGCGAAATCACTCCTGATGACCGTACTTTCATCGGTAATCCTAACCCTGATTTCACTGGTGGTTTGAACCTAGCTCTAAACTACAAGAACTTTGATTTGACTGCCTTCTTCTTTGGTTCTTACGGTAACGATATCTTCAACTTCAACAGATGGTGGTTGGATTTCTGGCCTTCTTTCCAGAACCAGAAGAGTACTGACCTTCTCTACAATAGCTGGACTCCTGAGCGTACTGACGCTACAGTTCCTAAGGCTTCTAACAAGTCAAACTTCTCGACTAACACTCAGTCTACTAGCTATTATATCGAAGATGGTTCTTATCTAAGATTACGTAACCTACAGCTAGGTTATACTTACAATGCTAACCCTGGTGCAGCTATTAAAAACATTCGTGTTTATGTACAGGCTGCGAACCTCTTTACTCTGACTAATTACTCTGGTATTGACCCCGAATTGAATACTCGCGATGACCGTGAAATTGGGGTAGACGAAGGAACTTATCCTGCAGTTAAACAATATCTACTTGGATTTAGTATAGGTTTTTAACGATATTAAGATTATCATATATAATCCGATGAAAAGATTAAAACTGACAAAACTAATGGTTGTCGCTCTGGTGTTTGGACTAGTGAGCGCCTGCGACAGCTCCTTCCTCGAAATTAACCCTAACGGTGCACTCGATGAGTCCGTTTTGGCTACCGAGGACGGAATCGAGACACTATTGATTGGAGCCTACTCTATGTTAGATGGGGTCTCTGCTCAAGGTACTGGTAACTGGACAGCCGCTTCTTCTGGCTGGGTATATGGTTCCATCCGTGGGATGGAAGCCAACAAGGGTACTGACTCTGGTGACCAACCAGACATCAACCCTATTCAGAATTACACTGAGGCTTCTACCAATCCTTATCTGAATTCAAAATGGCGCTCTTTATACGAGTCCATCTCACGCTGT
>JBCCQN010000221.1:0-13052 GCA_039024315.1 Bacteroidota bacterium | reverse complement strand
GTAAGAGCTGATTTAGCTTTTATAGCAAACGCTGACAGAGCCTCGTGCTTTGTCAGCGTTTTTTTATGGGGGCCTCCCGATAGCTATCGGGAGCGCGGAACGCTTGTCAGTAAGCGACGCAAAATGTTGCGTCGCTACTTTAGATTTTCCTCGAAGAGTTTGAAGATTCGTTTGTATTCGTCGGCCCAACTGCTAGGCTCTCGGAAGCCGTGGCCTTCCATGGGGAAGATAGCGACCTCCCAATCCTCTTTGCGAAGCTCGATTAAGCGTTGCGCGAGGCGCACCACATCCTGAAAGTGCACATTGGTATCTACCATACCATGACAGATCAACAAAGCTCCTTCTAGGCCTTCGGCATGATAGATTGGGGAGCTACGCACATAGGCGAGACTGTCCTCTTGAGGCATATTGAGCATGGCGGCGGTATAGCCGTGATTGTAGTGAGCCCAGTCAGTTACTGGTCTCAATGCCGCGCCACAGGCAAATGTTTCCCCTTCACGGAACATCGCCATTAAACTAATAAAACCACCATAAGAGCCGCCGTATATGCCTATCCGCTTGGGATCAACGCCATACTTTGATACTAGAAATTTTGCGCCATCGACTTGATCGCTTAGATCCTTACCGCCCATATCGCGATACACTGCCGTACGCACATCACGCCCATAACCCGCGCTCGCGCGGAAGTCCATATCCAAAACGGTATAGCCATTGTCCACTAAAAGATTGTGGAACATATACTCTCGATAGTAGGAGCTCCACCAGCCGTGTGCATTTTGCAAATAACCAGCCCCATGCACAAAAATCACCGCCGGTCCATTTTCTTCAGCTTGCTCCGGTCGATAGAGCCGGGCGTAAACTTCCTCACCATCATTGGCCTCAAAAGTCAAAATCTCGGGCTCACGCCAATGATATGCTAGCCATTCCTCTTTGATAGAATGGGTAACGGGCATCGGCTCCGCTCCTGCCCTATTGGGCATGAGATACAACTGCCAAGGGCGGTTAGTTGTCGAGTGCCGCACGGCCAACCATTTTTCATCAGGCGAAAGACTCACCTCATGGCTCCCTTTGCCACTGGTAATTTGCTTCATCTTGCCACCCTTGATCGGCATGCTGTAAAAATGTCTCTCTCCCGGATGCTTCGCGTTGGCCGTGAAATACCAAGTCTTGCCATCCATAGAAATCTTAGGATTGTAAACCTCAAATTCTCCCTTGGTGAGCTGATTGGTCTTTTCGGTATTGACATTATAGGTGTAAAGGTGCGAGTAGCCACTGACCTCAGATTGATACCAGAGGGTTTCGTTATCTTTGAGCCAACCCACGCTGCCTAGTGTGCCTAACCATCTTTGGATGCCGGGTCCTCCTATCCAGGCTTCATCATGTTGATGATCCACTACTTTAAGCGCTCCGCTGGCCAAATCAATGGTCGCAATCCAGCGGTCCTTGAAGTCCAGCGAGCGGATCACCACCATAGCATGAGCCCCATCTGCAGACCAGCGTGGGCCTAGAATCATAGTTGCTTTGGGCTTTTTAAGGGTATCAGGATGCCCATAGTCGGTCATATAATCAGGCGCCTCCTTGATGCCAGGTAAATCTTCAGCTTTGACAATGATCACACTATCCAAGGCCACCGAATAAATCCCAAAACGACTTCGGTCTTGCGGACTACCGACTTTGGGTCTGGCTCGCAGCATATCGGCATAGCCTGACTCTGGGATATAGTTGGGCACCTCAGTACGAGGCGCTTTGGCGGAAGTGATCAGTTGGAAAGTAGCATATTGCCCATCTGGACTCAGCTGTAAACTCCGCAGAGTCTGTGAACCGAGATAATAGGGTTTAGGACCTGAGAGATGAAGTTTAGTTCGCGCTTCGATCGAAGCTTCTCTGGTTTCTTTACGCTCAGCTAAGATTCCGATCAGCGCTTGTTCTTCTTGCTCTATCCAAGTTTGATTATCGGTTTTCGATTTTTTGCCTTGTTTGCGGTCAGTTCCCTTCGTGAAACGCGTGAGCTGTACCGTACGCCCTGACTCCACATACCATAAAAAGAGGTTACCTGCGGCTAGATAAGCAATCGCCTCGTCATTCATGACGAATTTTGGATTGCTTTCATTCGTAGCCGTTTGAGTTAGGCGTTCGACACGGTCGCTGGCAATATCCAACCAAAATAAATCACCTTGATGCGCATAGACTTTAGCGGTACGCTCCTGATTATAACTACCGCTCGCAGATCGCGGATAAAGTTGCTGCTCGGCAAAGCTTAATTTTTGCGGATTACTGGGCTCATTGGGACTGATTTCATAAAGAGAATCGGCCGAGGCCTCGTCAGGATTCCAATAAAAACGTAACTTTTCGCTGTTTTCCGTCCAACGCAATCGGCTCGGCTGACTGCCTATCCAAGCCGGATCTTGCATAATTTGATCAATTGTGAGGGTAGATTGTGCCAACAATTGGCCAAAAGTCAGAAATTGTAACAGAAAAACCGTCCAGAAAAGTATCCGTTGAGCCATTAGATTCGTTTTTAGAAAAGATATGAATCACAAAATGCAAAGGGCAATTTGAAAAAAGGAAAGTCTAAATAACAGAATCTCTCCCGATAGTGAAAAAACAGCTGCTCATATTCGACTTTGATGGTACCATCGCCAACACTTGGCAGGTAGCGGGGAGGATATTGGAAGATGTCAAAGATACCTATCGCCTTCCGCCTATCGACATGGATCGCTTAGCTGAATTGAGAGGCAAAAGTATCAAGGAGTTATTGAAGATTTCTGGCCTTAGTTGGTGGCAGTTGCCTCGCTTCCTCAATCACACGCGCAAGTTATTTAAAGTCTATATCGACGAGGTGCCCCCGATCCAAGGGATGCCGGAAGCGATTCGGGATTTGCAAAGCCGTGGCTGTAAAATGGGAATCCTCACCTCAAACTCTGAGGAGAGTGTACGGACTTTTTTGGCTAAGAATAATCTGGAAGGCTTTGATTTTGTGCTGGCACCGGAGAATTTGTTCGGCAAGGCCGGAGTCATCAAAAGAATCTTGAAGTATCGAAAATTGAATAGCCAGTCGGTGATCATGATAGGCGACGAGGTGCGCGACATCAATGCCGCTACTAAAGCAGGTATAGACTCTTTGGCGGTAAGCTGGGGTTTTAACTCAGAAGAATTATTGCTGAGTGGTTGTCCGACGCATTTGGTGCGCTCACCAGAGGAGATGCTCACTTATTTGCAAAATGCAGTACTCAGCCAAAATGACGCCATTTCCCCCGACGTCTGATAAAGAGACGGCGTGATTTAAAGTATTCGCCCTCCATCCAAAAAAGATAATCCCCCTCCGAAAATTCGGACATCGCTAAATCTAAAGTATAAGGAACGCCTGCTTCCATGAGACCGTCAAAGACTACGGCCACAGTAGCCCCCAGTTTATTACGGATCTCGATCCTGAGTTTTTGGGGAGCAAATAACTCTAGCTGCGCTTTTTGTTGGTTTTCCCAAAACTGCATAGCGTAGCCTTCTTCAACTTGATGACTGTAAGGCTTGGTCTCACTGTATTGAGTCATGCCCGATAAACTTTCTTGTCGCAGACGAAAATAATAACAACCAGCCGCTAAGCTATTGATACGATATTGGTATTGCTTGGCGGCATCACTAGTGCCTTGGCCTTCTACAAAGCCAATCGACTCAAAGCTATGGCCATCCTTACTCCGCTCTATCCAAAAGCCTTTGTTGTTGAGCTCGCCTTGGGTACTCCATGCAATATCCAAGCGGTCAGCACTATCCGCAAGAGACAATTTGCCCCAATCGACCGCTTTGGGTTCAATCACTACAGGAGCAGCTTGGCGGATACTGCTAGCGGGTACAAAGGCCGTTGCCGTAGTGAGTAGATTTTGTTTTTGCACCCCTGCGGGGAACGCTACTTCGTAATGCACCAAAATGGAGCGACCGCTGCTCAGCTTAAGATCCTCAATTTGTAAGGTATTGCTTAGCTCCTCGGGTAAGTCTTGTTCGACCCCATTGAGCGAAAACCGTTTGATTTTAGCATCGGGATGGTTGGCAATCGCCATGAGACTGAGCAAGCCGTTGGCTTGGTTGTATTCGGCTCCGTCTGTAGGATTTTTGAGTATGATCTCATAACGAGCGGTTTTCCTTGCAGTGGCAGGCGTATTTAACAAACGGTGCGTAAGTTGAAAGGGGGAAAGGCTAAGGCGAAATTGATCCTTTGCAGTATGCTGCGGAAACACTCGTTGGTTGACTTTGACGCCATAGGCAAAGGGATAGGAGCGTTCGGCGAAGGCGAGGTCCTCAGAAATCTGTACCATCACTTCCAAACGCAAGGTATCCGACCTAAGATCCTCTATCAAAAGTCGCTTTTTACCGCTATAGGCATGGACCGTGGACGCTTCCAATGAACCAGCAAGCAGCTGCAAACTACTAGGTATAAAGCTTGCTTCTAGCTCTGCTGGCAGATGGAG
Source organism: Bacteroidota bacterium (assembly GCA_039024315.1). Classification (GTDB taxonomy): domain Bacteria; phylum Bacteroidota; class Bacteroidia; order J057; family J057; genus JBCAWW01. The sequence goes on along the minus strand of JBCCQN010000221.1, from coordinate 8,592 downwards.
GTAGAAATCCGTAATGGCTTCATAGTCAAGATCCAATTTATGGATCTCGATTTCCAACTTGACCGCTTCACCTAAGCGGATATTCTCATCCCAGTTTACTTGTACCTCCACGACTTGCAAGTCCTGCATCATGTACACACCACCGGCAATGATCATGGCAAGCCCAAGCAATCCGGAGACCCAACGAAATCCAAGCGCAAGACGAGGCCGAAGCTCTAAACTGTTTTTCAAATTATTGGAGATATTATTTTGGCGAGTTTTTGCCAAATAAATCCAATACTAATAATTTACATTTTTTATATAAAACGGATTTAAGTATGATTATTACTCCCTTTTACGTGCCTTTAGTCTAGCCATAAATGGCGCAGTGACAGGGCTCCCTTCACTAGCAATAATCAAAAAACCATCATGATAGTAGTCGATAGTCTCATATTGACGGCCTAATTTTGAGGGAGGCACTTCCTGACGACTGATCGTTCCCCGCAGGAAATTACGACCAGAAAAGTCTTCAATAATGAGGAGGGAGGACTTGAGCGGCCACAACTTATCGCGTCGATAATCATAAGCGATGAGGGCTATTTGGGTTCCTTCAGCATTGATGGCGGCACCTGTTATTACCCTATCGCCAAAGGAAATACTGTCTTTGAGTGTAGCTACATACTCTCCTGGCTGGTCAGGCAGGGCGTAGAGTTTGCTAAAATAATTGCCCTCCCCTGAGCGATTTTTGGAAAAGATATAGAGCGAATCCCCATACCAAAAGCAGCCTTCAGCATCAAAATTCCATTGGCTTTGTGGCGGCGGGTATGCCTTTTGGTCGGGGTAGCGAAACTTGATTTGCTCGGCCGTTTTCATGCCTTTGTGCCATTTGTAGATCACGAGATCTTGGCGGGCGTTGCGATTATTGCCCATATCGCAGAGGTAAAAATTACCTTGCTCATCAGTAGTCAACTCCTCCCAATCCACATTTTTTGCGCCCGGTATTGCCACCGAATCCAGTAGCTCACCTTTGAGATTGGTCGCATAGATCGTTGCCGCTCCGCCACTATCATTGTGCCACCAACAGGTATCATGATTGATATAAAGCCCAGAAGCTTCTGCCAAAGTAGGTGGGAGCTTGGCGATGCGTTGATATTTCCATGGCTGGCATGCCGTCAATAGTAGGCCTAGGCTTAGGGAAAAATAGAGGAGCTTTTGGGATAAAATCATGAGCAGAATATTGATGCTTTGCCTCTGTCCGGCTAACTTGATAGCCGAAGAAAACAAAAGCCTATGTTAAAACAAATCTCGCCTACGTCAACCCGCGCTTGGAAAGAGTTGGAAGCTCATTTTGCTGATATGAAAGCAGTACCCATGCGTGGTTTATTCGAGGCTGACAAAGAGCGCTTTAAGCGTTTTTCGCTCAGTTTTGAAGATATCTTACTCGACTACTCCAAAAATCGTATCAACGACCGCACGATGGAGTTGCTATTTGATCTGGCGCGTGAGACAGAGCTCTCGGAAGCGATCCAACAAATGCTTAGTGGCGAAAAAATCAATGAGACAGAAGGAAGAGCTGTTTTGCATACCGCTCTGCGCAATAGATCCAACCACCCCATTATGGTTGATGGAGAAGATGTCATGCCAGAAGTAAACCAAGTATTGGGGCAGATGGAAGCCTTTGCCAATCGCATCCAAAATGGCAGCTGGCTGGGTTATACAGAACGGCCCATCAGTGATATTGTCAATATTGGAATTGGGGGCTCCGATCTTGGGCCAGTGATGGTTACCGAAGCCCTTAAACCCTATTGGAACGCTCGCCTCAAGGTACATTTTGTGTCTAATGTGGACGGTACGCATATTGCGGAAACCCTCAAAAAGGTCAATCCAGAAACGACTCTGTTTATGATCGCTTCTAAGACCTTTACCACGCAAGAAACTATGACCAATGCGCATAGTGCGAGAGAATGGTTTTTGGACGCAGGGGCAACAGAAGCAGACATTGCCAAGCACTTTGCAGCCCTTTCGACCAATATAGAAGGTGTAACAGCCTTTGGCATCGACCCCGCTAATATGTTTCGCTTTTGGGACTGGGTAGGTGGTCGGTATTCACTTTGGTCCGCGATCGGTTTATCGATTGCATGTGTGATAGGCTTTGACAACTTCCGCAAAATGCTGGAAGGAGCCCACGCCATGGACCACCACTTCAAAACCGCTCCCCTCGACGAAAACTTACCGGTCATTCTAGCGCTATTGGGTATATGGTACAATAATTTCTTTGGGGCCGAATCTGAGGCTATCCTGCCCTACGACCAATATATGCACCGCTTTGCTGCTTACTTTCAGCAAGGCAATATGGAGTCCAATGGTAAATATGTCGGGCGGGACGGCAAAAAAGTGCCTCATGAGACCGGCCCGATCATTTGGGGAGAGCCTGGTACTAATGGGCAGCACGCTTTTTATCAGTTGATTCATCAGGGCACGAAGTTGATTCCCTGCGACTTTTTGGCACCGGCACAAAGCCATAACGATATTGGCGATCACCACCCCAAATTATTGGCCAACTTCTTTGCCCAGACAGAAGCCCTTATGATGGGCAAGACCGAAGCAGAAGTGGTGGCCGAGTTAAGCGCACAGGGCCTCAGCGAAGCTGAGATTGAGCGTCTAGCCCCCTTTAAGGTCTTTGCAGGCAATCGGCCGACTAATTCTATCCTTTTCAAAAAACTGACCCCTCGTACGCTAGGAAGTCTGATCGCACTTTACGAACACAAGATTTTTGTCCAAGGCGTGATCTGGAATATTTTCAGCTTTGATCAATGGGGCGTAGAACTTGGCAAACAACTAGCTAAGAAGATCCTCCCAGAACTAGAAAATGATACGGTAGTTGAAAGCCATGATAGCTCTACCAACGGTCTCATCAATGCGTGGAAAGAAATGAGGTAATGATTGGACTTTCTTGAGGATTGAGATAAAAGTGTGCAGTATTAAGTACTGAGACAATAGTATTAAGTACTGAGACAACAGTATTTAGTATTAAGACCGAGGGAAATTGGGCTATATACTTTGGCTAGACCTTTTTTCTCTGGACTTGCTACTCTGTACTGAATACTTTCTACTCTGTACTTAAATATCCTACCGTTCTGCGCAGCAGTCATAAAACAAAAAGCCGACTCACAAAGTGAATCGGCTTTTTTATAGGTTCGATTTTTTCTAATCATCATAATCATTACGACGGTCGCTGTAGTAGCCACCACCACCGCCACCACGGTTGTAACCGCCACGATCACCACCACGGTCTCTGTTGTAACCTCCACGGTCACCTCCACCACGATTGTAACCTCCACGGTCTCCACCGCCGCCACGGTATCCGCCACCGCCACCACCGCCGCGATAACCGCCACCGCCACCGCGGTAACCGCCACCACCACCGCCGCCGCGATAACCGCCGCCGCCGCCGCCTTCTTGAGGACGAGCTTTCTTAACTACAATGTTTCTACCCTCAACAAGCGCTTCGTTGAGAGCTTCCACAGCTGCTTCACCCTCTTCATCATTGGGCATTTCAACAAAACCAAAGCCACGGGACTTGCCCGTCTCACGATCTAAAATAACTTTCGCAGAAGAGACTTCTCCGTAATTGGAGAACATGGATTCCAACTGATCACTATCAATAGTGAAGTTGAGATTGGCAACAAAAATATTCATAATAAAAAAAGAGAAAAATTAGTAACACGCTAAATCATTTACTCAATGCAAATGAGAATTTTTAGAAGTCGAAATCTAGCGTACTAAAAGCGACGTTACCACTAAGAGGGATTAACTTACTTCCGATTGTAATTACTAAGACTAGACTACTGGGCCACAAGTTATGAATTTTTTATTTCAAAACCAGAATTTATAATTTTCTTGAAATTTCTAAAAAGCATCAATTCCAGCGATTTACGGCCTATTTTCGACCTTTGTCATATTGGTGAAACATACTTTTTCTGCCAATTTTCTTACAAATAGGACACTCATATGGATTATGTCCCCTTGCCGGACAATACTCCCTACCGAAGAAAATGATTTGTAAGTGTAGCTTATTCCATAGTTCTCTCGGAAACAAACGCTTGGCATCTCGCTCCGTTACGTCCACATTTTTGCCATTAGAAAGCGTCCAACGATTCATCAAGCGGTGGATATGAGTATCGACTGGAAAGGCCGGAATCCCAAAAGCTTGAGACATCACTACCGAAGCAGTTTTGTGCCCCACCCCCGGCAATGCTTCCAAAGCGGCAAAATCTTGCGGTACGATCCCTTGATGCTTATCCAATAAGATCTGCGAAAGCTCCGAAATCGCTTTTGACTTACGTGGCGACAAACCACAAGGCCGAATGATCGCCTTGATTTCTTCTACTGGAACCTGAGCCATCACTTGAGGGTTATCTGCCAACTCAAATAGCGCAGGCGTCACTTGATTGACCCGTATGTCCGTACACTGAGCCGAAAGCAAAACCGCCACTAACAAAGTGTAGGGATCTTTATGATCAAGGGGTACCGGAGTCTCAGGATACAGATTTTCTAAAGTTTCGAGGACAAAATCGACTTTTTCGGCTTTCAACATAGTATGGCAACAGTTTTTATGACAAAACTAAACAGTTTTTAGCTCTCCCTAGCTATTGGCTTCTGACTTCCGACTTTATGCTGTATTTTTGTCGCTGCTTCGCAGAACGCTTTTTACGATTACAATCTCTATGGCCCGCAAATTTGCCTATAAAGAACTCGATAAAGAAGGACTAGAAACCTTAGAAACCATTGCCGGCGCAAATCGTTTCAACGCCTGGATGGCCAATACGGTGCAGCAGCATTTGATAGCGGGACGTGTATTAGAGATTGGGAGCGGCATCGGCAATATCTCCCGTGAGTTTTTGGAAAAAGGCTACGATCTCACCGTCAGCGATATACGCGAGAACTACTGTGGCTATCTAGAAGAAAATCTCACCGGCTACGATAATCTTCGCGACATCGTCCAGATGGATCTTGTGCATCCTGAGTTTGACACCGTTTACGCCGATTATCTCGGCAGCTTCGAAAATCTATTTGCTCTCAACGTCATCGAGCATATCGAAGATGACACCCTCGCCTTAGCCAACTGCAAAAAACTCCTCAAGTCTGGAGGTCGCATCGTCATTTTGGTACCCGCCTACCAAGCGCTTTACAATCAGTTTGACGAAAACCTCTATCACTTTCGTCGCTACACCCGTAGCACGATGGGCCAAGTATTTGAGGACAGCAAAATCCCTATCCTCCAAAAATTTCACTTCAACTTCATCGGCATCCTTGGTTGGTATGTCAGTGGTAAACTGCTCAAAAAAGACACCATCCCCTCGGGCCAGATGAACCTCTACAATACCCTCGTACCCATCTTTAAAATCATCGATAAACTGGTCCTCAACCAAATGGGCCTATCGGTGATCGTAGTCGGCGAAAAGGAGTAGGAGAACTTGGACATTCTTTCTTTTTTTACAGCTGCGCAGAACGCTTATCTCTAGCGTCTGGCTGCTAATATTTTAGCACCCGCTGAAACTGCATCCCCGGATTGTACTGGACATAATCTTTATTGAGCAAAAGCGATAGCATACGTGCCTTATCGTTTGCCTGAAAGCGATCAAAGCAACGATACAAGCGGATCGACTTCAGATGATTGGGAGACATCAAATAGACCGAACACTCATTACGACTATAAAAGCTGTAAGACATATGCCCAAAGTTGAGCTTTTTATTGAGCACGACGATGTCCGGATATTTGTCCATCGAACGCCAGCGCCCAAACCATATGCCCAAGATATTGATGTGATGCTTTACGCGCATGCGCTTGAGATCGAGGCGCACCGCCGTAAAAGAACCTAAAGTGGCTAAACCAGAAATCAGGAAAAGTAAACCCGCTCCATAGAGGCCCGCAAATAGGAAAAGTAAGGCCAGCGCACTCGCCAATACGCCTACTAAAATAAAACTATAGGGACCGGTCTTACCGATAATCAGATATTTGTAACGATTTCGCATGTCGCTGTGCTTTGGTGGGTACAGCTAAAAGACAGCTTTTCAGGGGCTAGGGTCCAAAGGCCCGGGAGAAAATTGTTGCCATAACCAAACTAAGCCATGATAAGCCGTCAGCAATAGAATAGGCGTCACCGAGACCATGAAACGGGCCTCTTCTCCATTCTCGCCAATAATGGGCATCACCGTAAGAAACACTGTCAATACAATCAAGGCTGCCTCTTCTGTTAACAGGTAGCGAGGTCGTAGCACCACGATACTCAGCAGACGCACCACCAAAAAGGCTAAGATGCCATAAGCGCCGTTGACAATCCATTTGTAGTAGGTCAAAATCTCATCTTGCGGATCATAGGCATACATATCTACCCGTGGCGCTAAAAAGACATTGGCCTTGTATTGGAAGTGTTGCCAAGCCTCCCAAGGATTTTCCTTTACGCCAGCTACCACAGCCGAAGATCGTAATTTACTATTGATAGCATGCACCTCGGTATTGAGATTGGTGGCGGTCCAAGCATTGTCCATAAGCGGAGGGGCTTCCTCTTGAAGCTTAGGATTAAGCGCTTTATAATCTACTATAGGCTGCCAAGCGTTGACGAGATTGGATCCTCCATGATTGGACCAGATCAGCTGGCCGTGTCGGATGAGTAGCTTGGCATGCCAGCCACCGGAAAACAACAGAAGCGGGACTAGGAAAGCGATCAATTTCTTCTTGCCGTTGGCTTGTTTTTTGTCGAGGTAGATAAAGGCATGATAGGCCAAAAAGAGCGGCAAAATCGCGATCATAAAGGGGCGGGATAGCTCCGCCATCGATAAGAAAAAACCCGCCATGGCGGCAGAGATAAGCGTTCCGCGCAGCGTGGATACAGAAGCCCTACTAAACAAAAAGTAAAGCATCAAGAAAACCGGCAGCATCACGTCATACAACTGCGGATTACCTTTGTGCACGATCATAGTCGATTGGCTCATCACCAAAGCTAAAGCAAGGCCTATCCCCCACTCCCACCAACGGCCACGCAAAAAGAAAAAAGGGAGCGCAAAAAGGAGCGCTAAGAACTGCCGATAGCCGCCTTCAGTGATGGGTTTCCAGCTTTCGGTGAGTTTGTAGGAGAGGATTTCGGTAAAGGATACCACTGGTGGAACGCCCGTTCGCAATTCCAGAAAATAGTCCCCAATCTGCTCCCAAGTCTGAAAATCCGCATAATTGTAGATGTTCATCCAGCGGGTGGCAGGCCAAGCAAAAAGCTGTTGTTGGTTGGCTTGGGTGATGGTAAACTGATAGACGATAAAGGCACAAAGCAAGGCAAGCAATGGGCGTCGATAGGTCCGGAGCCAAGTCAAGAGCCTCGCCATCAGTCCTTTGGTTGGAGTAATTCGACCTGCATATCGTCTACGAAGAGTTCACGCTGCCCACCTGCGTTCCAGAAGTAAACCTTGACAATATCGCTTGGCTGCGCCCGGGCAGGCACCCTCATTTCATAGGAAAGCTCATGCCAGGCCCAAGGGTCATATAGTCGTTGGATGCGACAGTTGGTTTGACGATAAGGCTGGGTATCTCCTTCGCGAATAAAAAGGGTGGTAAACTGCCCCTGATTCCAAATGTTCCATTCCATCTGCTCGAAGTAGACCTGTGCCTTGACCCTAAAGAAGCAATCCTCATAGGCAGGTAGCTCGCTCAATTTGGATTCAAAAGCTGGGCTGAACTGATTTTCGCCATTGAGCAGCCAAGCCTGCGGGGGAGAAAAAGTCTTACGAGTAGCCAAGCTCCCGACCGTATCCTGATCAAAGTTATTTTGATAGAGCGGGATGATGTTCATCTCCTCCAAGTCGCTCTCACTTAGTTCGTCTCTTACGTCGAGAAATTTTTGGTCCTCCTTCTTAGGTCGAGGATTTGCCACAATCTTGAAGAAGTAGGCCTGACTCATGTATTCCGCTTCCCAACCACTATTGCGGGCGTGGGCCTGCCAAGTCATCATTAAGTTGAGGTCGATGCAAAGGAAGATAAAAACCCCTAATACAATCGCCCAGACTTTGCTTTTGCGTTCCCAAGCCGCACTGAGTAGGGCCGCAATCGGCAGACTCAATAAGGCATAAGACTGCACCAACGGGCGCGCACCAAAACTACCGCCATACCACCACACTTGCCAAGCAAAGACGATGTAAAAGGTGAGCAGGAAAAGAATGAGGACCATGGCAAAGCGTTCGCGCAAGCGGCGGTACAAAGGGACAAAACCGATCAGCGATAAGATCATCACTGGAGTATAAATCAACCAGCCTTTGCGGAAGCTTACCAAACCATCCCAGAGGTGGGGACTACGCCAGTCAAAACCAAATTCGCCATAACTATAGTAAAGCCAAGAGCCGCTATAGCTTTTCCAATAACCCATTTGGATCAGTCCCATCAAGAACATGCCCAAAACTAAAAGGCCAATATGCGTCCAGTTTTCACGGATCAGCTGCCATTTGGCCAGCAGCGTCTCCTTATTGTACACCCCCCAAAGCAAAGGCACCAAGATGCTCAATAATTCAATCGGTCGGATGATGGTCATCAAACCTACTACTAAGCCGATACCGAGAGCAGTCAGT
>JBCCQN010000220.1:0-13067 GCA_039024315.1 Bacteroidota bacterium | reverse complement strand
GAGGTAGATACTGACATTAGCAAAGCCATTTGGCGATATATACCGGGCCTACGCTTCCCCACCAGCTTACGATCGACCCGCTACGACAATCACCATTATTGGAAGTATGCCTTCTTAACTCAAGTATCTGTACCTTTACCAGTCTAATGCGAATCATTGCTGGTAAATATCGAGGCAGGCTTTTGCATCCTCCCAAAGGACTGCCGGTAAGGCCGACTACGGACCGCACCAAAGAATCCCTCTTCAACATTCTCCACAATTGGTATGACTGGGAAAACCTGAGAGTCTTGGAGCTTTTTGCGGGTACCGGCAATATCAGTCTGGAGTTTTGGAGCCGAGGCGTAGCCGAAGTTATCTCGGTCGATCAGCATCCTCGTTGCGTCAAAGCGATCGAAATGGCTAAAAAAGAGTTGGGTATCGTCGGTGGAAACGTTATCAGAATGGATGCCTTTTCCTACGTACGCCAGTACAAAGGACCGCCTTTTGATATCGTTTTTATGGACCCTCCCTACGCTATGCCTAGGCAGCGTGATCTCGTAGAGATGATCCTCAATGGTCCCTTCCTACATGATAAATCTACCCTGATCGTAGAGCATAGCTCTCAAGTCAAATTGTCGGACTTGCCCGGCTTCGATATGGAAAAAACCTACGGTTCTTCTAGATTGAGCTTCTTTGATCAACCCAATGCCTAGAAAATGAAAAAAGCGATTTTTGCGGGTTCTTTTGACCCCATTACCGTCGGACATGTGGAGATAATCAAACGCGGGCTCTCGATCTTTGACGAAGTCATTGTCGCCATTGGGATCAATAGTGCCAAAAGATATTATTTCACGCTGGAACAGCGCCTCGAAATGCTCAATCGCTGCTTTGCTGATGAAGCTAAGGCTAAAGTAGCTAGTTATGAGGGCCTTACCATAGAGTTTGCTAAGCAAGAAGGCGCAAATTTTTTGCTGCGTGGCCTCCGTAATGGTCAAGATCTCAATTATGAACAACCCATTGAGCTGATTAACAAGCATATGGCCCCGCAGATTGAGGTTGTTTATCTGGTGAGTAGCCCAGAAAAAGCAGCCATCTCCTCAACCATCGTTAGGGAAGTCCTCAAATTCAATGGTAAAGTGGAAGGATTGCTCCCTGAGGCCGTTTTGACCTACCTTGAAGAAATAAAATAGTACGATCTCTCTCAGCGATATACTATTCCCATTCCGGCGGCGTTGTTTATATGTAGTAAAAGGCAACGAAAGCCAATTATATCTTGTTATGATAGTATAACTTCAATTGAAACAGGCATTCAATTGAATTTTAGTCAGCTTGACTGGCTACTACATATGCCAAAGACTTCTCCTTAATTTTTTTAGCCGCCTGATGAGAGAGAGACGCATTGCGTCTCTCTTTCGTATTGGGATAATGTGTATTTTCGTGGCCCATGGCGCACATCGCGGTCAATACTCGATTACTATTATCCAAACGGCTCGAAGGCATTAGTCGCTTTGGCTGGGAAGTGCTGCAACGCATGGTCCTGCGTAATCCCCACATCCAGTTTTCTTTCTTTTTTGATCGTCCTTTCGATCCGTCCTTCATCATAGCTGACAATATCACCCCCTATGTGATTCCACCCCAGGCCCGCCATCCCTTACTTTGGTTTGCCTGGTTTCACTACCAACTCCCCCGTAAACTGGACAAAATTGGAGCGGACTTATTTTTTTCACCTGAGTTCTATTTGAGCACTCATCCGACGATTCCGCAGATTCCGGTCTTCCACGATTTGGCCTACGAGCACTATCCAGAAGACCTCAAAGCTTTTGCGAGCTGGTATTGTCGTCGTTATTCTCCCCGCTTCGCAGAACGCGCATCTCATATCCTCACGGTTTCTTCTTTTAGTAAGGCCGACATAGTCGAACGCTATCATCTAGCCCCTGAAAAGATATCTGTAGTATACAATGGGGCAAGTCCTCACTTCAAACCCCTTGAGCCCGCTGCGCAGCAAAAGGTGAGGGTGCGTTATAGCGAAGCTAAACCCTACTACCACTTCGTCGGGACCCTCAACCCCCGCAAAAACATCGAGAACTTGTTAAAGGCTTTCGATCAGTTCAAAACCCAAACTGATAGTCCGCACCGCCTCTTGATCGTGGGCCGTAAAGGCTGGAAATATCAAGCCGCCTTCGATGCCTATGAAGCCATGACCCACAAAGATGCGGTCATTTTTACCGGTTTTGTCCCCGATGAAGAACTGCCAGCGATTTACGCTGCTTCTGATGCCTTGTGCTATACGCCTTATTTAGAAGGCTTTGGCATTCCTCTTTTGGAGGCTATGCAAACAGAGACACCCATTATTTGTAGCGACCGTACTTCTATGCCTGAGGTAGCCGGAAAGGCCGCGCTCCTAGTGGATCCGTTTTCCGTAGAGGAGATTAGTCAAGCAATGATCAGGGTCTATCAGGAGCCCGCTTTGCGCAACGATCTCCTCCAAAAAGCCCGTGTGCAAAGACAGCGTTTTTCTTGGGACCAGACTTACGATCGAGTTTGGGAAGCCATATCTACATACTTATAAAAGACAGATTCAGTGTATGCTTTATACTCAAAAAGAAAAGGTGCTTGCATACATTGTCCGGCAAGAAGGTGAAGCCGTAAAAATGTTGATCTTTCGCCATTTGGCTTACCCTGAGGCTGGTGTCCAAGTACCAGCTGGGACCGTGGAGGCAGGAGAAGAAAAGCTTGCTGCTCTACTTCGTGAAGTGAAGGAAGAAAGTGGCTTGACTACTTTTGAGGAAATTCGACTTATAGGAACGACTACTTTCTTCGCTCACAGCAAGCAAGAGATCCACCAACGCTATTACTATCAACTAGATTTTGGCGGAGTTTCCCCAGTGTCCTTTGAACATCAGGTGAGCGGTAATGGGATCGATAAAAATCTGTTCTTTGTTTATGAATGGGTTTCAATAGACAAACTCCCCAAACTAGCAGCAGATCAAGATGAGATGCTGGTAAATATCCAAAGCTAATGCTGCCTTCAGAAATTAATCACAATAAGCGATGGAAATATGCCCAAAGGGAATTTGAAAGAAGGTTCTTGCTGGAAGAGCGGCCTGCCAACTTGAAGAATCTAGACTTAAAGCAGATTGAGGATAAATACCTTGATGGTACGCGTTTGCGTCTGCGAAAAGCTAGTAAGGGTAATGAGGTCCAGTATAAGCTTACTAAAAAGCTAAGCCTCGCCAATGAGCCTGCAAATTGGGTCAGTACGATCTATCTCAGCCAGGAAGAATATGAATTCTTCCGATCCCTATCCGGAAAAAGCTACCGAAAATGTCGATACTATATCAAAAAGCAAGGGGAGGCGAGCATCGGAATTGATGAGATAAAGACCCAGCAAGGCACCATCTATTTAGCCGAAGTCGAGTTTGAAAGCCTCGAAAGTATGGAGCGATATCAATTTCCCTTAGCCTTTCTCAAAGAGGTTACAGAGGATGGTTTTTACAGTGGCTTCGCTATCGCGCAACGCTTGTCTCAAGACTAGGCTAAGCCTAGATTGGGTAAATGTTTGATGCTGTGATAGCGCAGCGCCGAAGCAATACAGGCGCTGAGTTCATCTTCCGGAATCTGTTCCTCCATCTGAAAAACGATGGCACGATTCCCTTCAAAACTGAACTGCTCACCAAATACTTCACGAAAGCTAGGGACCAATTTGCTCGTGCATTGAAAATACATTGCATACTGTTCTGGCTTCGCTGCTTTCCAATCGATCCTGATCGTACTGCCTTTCTTAGTCAGATAGCTAGGTTCTCCCCATTTGAGGGTTTCTTCGACTTCGCTGATCGACTCCGTCCGCACTGCAGTCTCTAGAATGAGATTACGCAGCTTTTCGAGCTTCATTTTTACGCCCTCAGGGTAGGACTCAAACTTATCTGCGACTGCTGGATGGCTGACTATTTTCATTGGAATTACTTGCTTGGTCCAAAAATTACGAATCCCAGTCAGGAGTCAACAGCTTTTTATTCATTTATTTCGCGAATGCCTCCTATTTTGCGCTCCTGCCTTTCACGCTTGCAAAGCCTCGACACACGCCTATTGGTTTTGACTGCTTGAAAATGTCTCCTTGGCTTGTACTTTGCGTAGGCTAAGCTGAAAGGCTAAAGATTGACATTGTCTTATCTGCGGCCAATTTTGTAAAATGCTGCAAACATCACCCGACATGAAACAGATTGTACCCGTATTATTGGCTTTACTCATTGGCCTTAGCGCTTGTAAGAGTACCAAACGTGCTTATCAAAAAGGAGACTATGAGACCGCTATTTTCAATTCTATCGAACGTCTCCGTAAGTCTCCCAACAATAAAAAAGCGATTCAGACCCTCGCGCAAGCTTATCCTGACTTTTTGGTCTATATGCAAGACAATGTGGATCAGGCCAAGCAGGGAGGCGACCAACTTCGCTGGGAAGAAATCGCCGGCTATTACGATATCCTCAATCGTGTATATGACGAGATTCAGCGTTCGCCAGGGGCGAAGGCTGTCGTGAAAAACCCCAAACGCTTTAGCTCTGAATATCGTGAATCCATCCAAAAAGCGGCCGAAGTTCGTTATGCCCTAGGTAAACAACGTCTCGAACTGGGACGCAATGGGGATCGCGAAGCTGCCAAAGAAGCTTTCTACAATTTTGAAAAGGCCCTTGAATGGCAGCGTGGCTATCGCGATGCAGAGAGCTTGATGTTGGAGGCACAAGACTGGGCTACCTTGTATATCCAAATTGAGCCCATACCGATGCATTCTCGTACCTTGGAGTTGAGCAATGAGTTTTTTGAAAATCAAGTTGCTGAATATATCGCCAGCACGACTTTCAATCCTTTCGTTCGCTTCTTCTTGCCGAGCCAAGTATCAAGCATGGGTCGAAATGCCGATCAGATTGTACGCATGCAATTCGATGATTTCGTGGTCGGTCAGTCCTATGTCAAAGAGACCGTCGTCAATCGTCAGCGCGATAGTGTAGTAGTCGGTACCGTCAAGATTACGCCTGACTCCTCGGTCAATGCTTATGGTACCGTCAAAGCGGAAGTACACCAGTTCCAAAAGCAGATTACCTCTAGTGGGCTGCTCGATCTCAAGATCATCGATGCGCGTAGCGGTCGCGTCGTGAGTCAGCGCAAGTTTCCTGGCACCTTTGTGTGGTATGATTACTGGGGCTTTTTTAATGGCGATGAGCGTGCCTTAGAAAAAGCAGATGATCGCTTCTTGCGCAAGCGTCGTGAATCTATGCCACCTCCGCCTCAGGACCTCTTTATTGAATTTACTCGGCCGATCTTTGGTCAGTTGACGGATTATGTAACCAACTTCTACCGTAATTATTGATCGGTAGCAAAATAAATATTGCAGGGCTAGCATATTGACTTGTGTTAGCCCTTCTGCTTTTGAGAGGTTGGGGATGGGGATTACTGCTGCGCAGAACGCTCATCCTTTGAGGAAAATATTTTGATCACATTATAGGCACATGCATGCCGCGCCTAATTGACATAGCGTTCTGCGCAGCAGAAAACCACAAAAAATCCTCCCTACAGACGCTTGTTATTCCAAAATATCCAGCTTTTTCTGCCTCAATGCTTAATTTGCTCTATGAGCCACTTTAATCGCTACGAAACCGAACGCCTAATTCTTAAGCCGACGGATCAAGAAGACGCTGAATTTATTCTCGCCCTTTGCAATACGCCAAAATGGATTCAAAATATCGGGGACCGTAATATTCGTTCTGTTGAAGATGCCGAGAGATACATAATTGCGAAACATATCCCCCAATTTGCTCGCTTAGGCTATGGAAACTATACCATGATCCGTAAGTCTGACCAGCAAAAAGTGGGTAGTGCAGGCTTGTATGATAGGGATGGACTCAGTGGAATTGATATAGGTTTTGCTTTGTTGCCCGAATATGAAGGGATGGGTTATGCTTATGAGGCAAGCCTAAAGGTCAAATCGATTGCCATTGAGGAGTACGGGCTCAGATCTATTTCGGCTATCACTACCCAGACTAATCTGGGCTCACAAAAATTATTGGTCAAACTTGGGCTAGAATTCAAAAAGTATTTAAAACTACCGGGCGACTCTGAGGAGTTGATGTATTATCTTTTAGAGCTTGATGATGCCCAATCAATCTAAAATTGCTAGAATCCCTTCCACTGAGGCCATTAGTTCTGCCTGATCAGGCTTGGTTTTACCGACCACCCGCAGTCCCATCATAAATGTATAGAGTAGATGCGCGATCATGTTGAGGTCCTTGCTCGCCGCAATTTGACCTGCATCAGCCCCTTTTTGTAGGAAATCAAAAAACAGCTTTTCGTTTTTCAACTTGTTTTGCTCGACGGCTTTTTGAATTGAAAGATCATGAGGGACCAACTCAGCGGTAGTATTGACAATAAAACAACCCTTGCAGTCAGGATCATTGCTATCGTCGGTGATAATCTTATGGAAGACCCTTTTTAGGCCTTGTCGCACGTCTCTTTGAGTATTAAGGAATTGCTTTAAGCCTTCATAATTGCTGTTGCGATATAAAGCAAAGGCGCGCTCAAATAGCTGTTTCTTACCTCCAAAGGTATTGTAGATGCTGGCATTACTAATGCCCAAAAAGTCGATTAAGTCTTTGATAGATGTGTCGTGATACCCCTTTTGCCAAAAGAGTATCATGGCTTTTTTTAATATTTCCTCTTCATCAAATTCTAATGCTCGGGGCATGATAAGGGCTTTGGTATTTAAACCATAAAATTAGCCTATTTTATCAGGAACAAACAATGCTAGCAGTTTCTAATCCGCAAAAGCCGCCATCTTATCGCTTTTAAAATAAGCGTAGAAACTCAAAATAATCGCCGTCGCTGAGACAATCGTCATAAGTGTCCCAGGGATAAATTTTACGTGTCCGCCAAGATCTAGAAAGAGAAAGTAACCGACATCGGCTAAGCCTCCCGTAATCGCCGCTAGAAAGATCGCATTGGCGTTTTTCTTCCAAATGTAAAAGGCGGAGATGAAGGTAACGATCCCTATCCAAAATAAATTGAACCCATGCTGGGCTACGATCGCGCTTGCTGCAGGGTGATAGTTCATTTGGACTGCACTAGCTTCGACCGCGTCCGCAATGCCTGCGATCGAGGCTGAGACGTCCCCATCAAAATGGCCCTTTAAGGTCATGACCCCTGCCAAGACGTGGACAAGTCCCCAAATGATCCATAATACAGCTGATACCTTGAGGAAACTGGAAAGTAAATTTTTATTCATTTTGAATATGCTTATAAGAATGAGAAAGAATTCTAGAGCATTTGCTCTAAAACAAATTAAATAAATTAGAGTGATTGCTCCAAAATGGTGCAAAAAAAAATTTTAAAACCAAAGCCCCCACGGTTTCAACCATGGGGGCTCTATATTTACTTTAACCTTTGCGAATTATTTGCTGCCGGCAAGCGCACGAAGATTGCTGGTTTGGCAGGCTGCGTTTTCTTTTTCACAGCAGGGGGCAGAAAGCATGACATTGGTCTTTTCTGCTACGATCACTCCTTCGACTTCCATTACTGGGCTAGTCAAGGGGGCCACAGGCTTCATGCTACGATCGTTGAAAATAACGATTGGCTCTGCCGCAGTATCAGGAGTCTCATTGATCTCCAATACAACTGGCGCATCGATATCATCAGACATATCAGCCATCATCTCCATGCTAATAGGAGCTTTTTTTTGCGCCACTGCTTGTGTGTTTACTGCAACCATCAAAAACAGAGTAAAGAAGCAAGCTAGCAATTGGATGTTGGTGATCTTTTTCATGATAATTAAGGTGTTTGTTGTTTAAGTGATAAGAACGTTGATGTGATAAATATCTTTGTTTGTATGATACATAGATATACGTTTTCGATTAAAATTCTATGCATGAAACGTATCGGTGGTGGAAAAAGCATGGGGAAAGGTAAAATTCCCAGTATAAGCTGATTTTCAGCGATTTTGGCTTTTTGAGGGCCCGAACCATTCAGCACAATGAAATGACAGATCAGACGAAGCTCTGCAAAAAAGCCTGTCTTAACGGTCTGAATTAGACCTTATTTCTCAAAACCTTACTTTTTGGAAATAGGGATAATTGTCGCTGCAAGTCTAGTCGGGGTCATTGTCATGCCATTCGTCTTGCAGGATTACGGGCTGTTCACTCGTTCCGCGAATGCGGCTATTTAAAAGCTCGACCACCAAAGAGAAGGCCATGGCAAAATAAATGTAGCCTTTATCGATGTGTTGGTGCAAGCTCTCAAGGACCAGCATAAAACCAATCAAAATCAAAAAGGAGAGAGCCAACATCTTGATCGTAGGACGATTGTTGATGAAGTCTGCGATCGCCCCCGAAAAGATAATCATCACGATCATCGAGATGACGACTGCTATGATCATAATCAATAGTTGATCTGCCAAGCCGACGGCCGTCAATATCGAGTCAAAGGAAAAAACTATATCGATCAAGATGATTTGAAAGATCACATTGGCAAAGCCATTGGCCCGAACTTCTCGATTATCCTCTGCAACCCCTTCCAGCTTATGGTGCATCTCTGTGATACTCTTGCCAATCAAAAAGAGCCCTCCACCCAGCAGGATCAGGTCTTTGACACTGATGCCTAGCGGCTCCATCCCAAACCAATCAATCGTAAAAAGTGGGTTGGTTAGTTCCGTTACGATCCATTTGATGGTCGTCAATAGTGCCAAGCGAAATACCAAAGCCAAGACCAGCCCCAAGGTTCGCGCCCTTGGTTGTTGCTCTTCTGGTAACTTACTTACCACAATGGAGATAAACACTATGTTGTCTATCCCCAAGATGATTTCCATCAAGGTAAGGGTAAACAAACTGAGCAGCGCGGCTCCCGTGAGTATTTCGGCGAAGTCCATCATAGAGGCAAATATAGGGCAAAACTGTATATTGTGTGTAGCAAAAGCTTATATCTCGCGACTACTATGCCCCGTGTTCAATTCACGCCTATTCTCAAACGCTTTTTTCCGGCGCTTGAGGCCTCCCAAATCGATGCCTCCAGTGTGGGGGAGCTACTCCACCAACTCGAACAGCAGTATCCTGGTATCAAGGATTACCTGCTAGACGAACAAGAAGAGTTGAGAAAACACGTCAATATTTTTGTCAATGATGTGCTGATTCGGGATCTCAGTAGCCTTGAAGATCAACTTAAGGCCAGCGATGAAGTATTTATCATGCAAGCACTTTCGGGCGGCTAAAGCGCCCTAACACATATGGCTACGAACTATCCTTGGCTGGAAATCGCCCAGCAACTGCAATCTATTGCGCAAGAAGGCCTTACTTATACAGAAGGACCTTTTGATAAGATCCGCTACGAACGTCTCCGCAAGATCGCCTCCCAGATATTGTCGGACTATAGTGATATGCCCCTAGAAAAAGTCCTCGATATGTGGGCGAGCTACTCCCGATATCCTACGCCCAAAGTGGACGTGCGGGCTGTAGTGATGCAAAACGATAAAATCCTCTTGGTCAAGGAGGCTGACAATCAACTTTGGTCCATGCCAGGTGGGTGGGCTGAGATTGGCAGTACTCCTGCGGAGAACGCTGTGAAGGAGGTCCGCGAAGAGACGGGTTTGATTGTGTGCGCTAAGCGCTTGCTCGCGGTTTGGGACAAGCGTTGTCATCCGCATGCGCCACCCGAGCCTGACTATGTTTACAAGATGGCCATCCACTGTGAAGTAGAAGGCGGCGAAATCAAAGAGAGCATTGAGACGACGGACATTCGTTGGTTCGGCCCTACCGAACTTCCCCCTCTCTCCCTCAACCGCAATACCGAGTCCCAAATCCTTTGGGTGATGAAAGCGGTACAGGAAGGACTGGCAGTTGTGGTGGATTGAATTTCGAACACTGAATTATGAAGGGAGGAAAGGGGATGAACGTTCTGCGCAGCAGCAAAAAAAAATAAAGATACCGGATATGTACATACTTCACATTCCGGTATGACGGATAGCTTTAATTCCTCCTACTTAAAATCTACCCTATGTCATCCCAGCCTAATGAATGAGCCAAGGCGAATTCATAGAGCAGGGATCTAAGAGACAAGCGTTCTGCGAAGCATTAACCAATCTCCAAGGCCTTTCGACTGCGCTCAAGGTGACAATAAGAGAGACGTGTCATCCCGAGCTCCGCCGAGGGAACTTTGTCAGTCAAACACGCGCCTTGCCTTAGAAAGATAAGCGTTCTGCGAAGCAGGCAGGGAATGAAAGATACCGGATATGCTCGTGCCTCACATTCCGGTATGACATATATGCTATATAACGAACTCCGAACTAAGAAGGATTTTGGCCTTCAAAATTGGACATTCGAAATTCGACATTCCGCAATCTCTCTGCTTATTTCAATATTTCATCATTAGGTACTACCTTCCCAATATGCTCTACTTTCTTAGCACCTTTGATAGTCCGCGGCTCCGCTATACGCTGGAGTTGATCTTTGGACGTATTTTGGGAGTCGAGTATCAGCAAGTGAGCATCGCGGAGCATCAGGCCCATCCCCAGCTGCTGACGATAAACTATACCCAATTGATGTTGCCGCAGGCCTTTAGTGTGCCCAATGCGGCTTTGCTAAGTCAAGAAGGGGTGGAAGTGGTAGATACCAAAATGCAGGCCGGCGGATTACCCTACCTATTTTATTATCAAACCAGTGGTGGTTCGTACCAGCTGCCTTATGATGTGTTTGCGGCAGTCTTTTATTTGGTATCTGACTACGAAAAGTATGTAGAGACCCATTATGATCAGCATGGTCGTTATGAACCACAAGCTTATCCTTCTCGTGATTGGCAACTGAGTGAACGGCCTTTGGTGCATTTGTATTGTGAGCAGCTATGGGGCCTCTTAAAACAACATTTTGGCAAGGATAATCTGCCTTTACGCCAAGCTCGCAGCTTCGAAACCCGCTTTACTTTTGATATAGATTTCCCCTGGAAGTATAAGTACAAAGGACTCAAGATTGCCTTAGGTGGATTAGCCAAGGATTTGCTCAAGGGGGAGTGGGGCCGCTGCGCGGAACGCTTACGCACGCATTTTACAGGTGTAGATCCTAACGATACTTTTGATCTGATTCTAGAGCATTTTAAGACTACCCATACTCGTTTCTTCTTTCTGATCGATAGGAACTCAGAGCATGATAGTCGCTTTACTTATCAGCATCCTCAGTATGCGAGTTTGATCAGGCGTATCACGCAAGCGGGTTATCAATATGGGGTCCATCCTTCTTATGAGAGCTTCCTCGATCAAAATGTGCCAGCACATGAGCAATGGGCCTTGTCCCAAATTACGGGGGAAGATATCCTGCGTTCTCGGCAGCACTTCCTGCGTTACCGCTTGCCTAAGACCTATCGATCCTTGATCAACTTGGGGATCAAAGAAGAATATAGTAGCTGTCTGTTTCAGACGGGAGGCTTTCCCAATGGCATGGCCATCGCCTATCCTTGGTACGATCTCCTAGCCAATGAGGCCACGGAATTAATGATACATCCGACCATGATCATGGACCGGACTTTGCAACAATATCTAGCGATGAGCCCCGAAAAGGCCAGCCTTCGTTATCAATCTCTCAAAGCGGCTACCCTCGCGGTTAATGGCACTTTTACGGTTTTGCTGCACAATGATGTGCTCAGCGAATCCGAAGAATGGCAAGGCTGGCGAGAGATGGTAATTGGCTGGGCCAGTGAAGGATAGGCTTTTTGGCTATTTTATTATCTTAGGAGTGTTTTGACGCAAACTGCACTCATCACCTCAATCATTCCCCCACTTTAGTATCAAATTGCATGTTCACAAAGGAGCAAATCAAAAACATCCTCTTTCTCGATATAGAAACCGCTTCCTCCGTACCCGAATACCCCCAGCTTAGCGAGCGTATGCAGGAATTATGGGATAAGAAAGCGAATCGTTACCGCAGGGGAGATGATGCGGAGAAGAGTAGTGCTGAGTTATTTACGGCCAAGGCAGGTATCCACGCGGAGTTTGCGAGAGTGGTTTGTATCTCTTGCGGCTATATAACTTTTGATGATGACAATAAGCCTAGTATGACCATGAAGTCATACGGAGGCGAAAACGAGCATGAGATCCTCACGGACTTTGGCAAAATGCTCGACAAATATACCGCGGTCAAAGGTGGTCGTACCCTCTGCGCCCACAATGGTAAAGAGTTTGACTATCCTTTCTTGGGGCGCCGCTATGTCATCAACCAAATTCGTATTCCTTATTCCCTACAAGTACAAGGCAAAAAGCCTTGGGAAGTCAATCTGCTCGATACCATGGAGCTCTGGAAGTTTGGCGATTATAAGTCCTATACCAGCCTCAATCTGCTATCAGCAGTTTTAGATATTCCTTCTCCTAAAGATGATATTGATGGGAGCGATGTAGGCCGCGTATTTTGGCAGGAAAAAGACCACGAACGTATCCGCATCTACTGTGAAAAGGATGTGCGTACTACCGCCCAAGTGATGTTGAGAATGAATCGTTTTCCCTTAATGGATTAATCCATTTTAATATGAATGAAGGTTTGAATGTTTGAGTCTAAGCTAAACTGCTACACTAGTCTTCATCAAATCAACCCTTCATCAAATCAATAAATCCAAAATGTCCGAATACAAACGTCTCAAGCGTGTTCTCAAGAGTTTGATCCCTCACTTCCCGAGAGACGAGGATCGCCAATATTCCTTAGCCGATGCCCGCAATATGATCAATGATGTTGGGCTACAAATGTCAGCGGAGATTTTGGATAAGCTTGTGAGTAACGACAAAATCCTCGACGACTTCTTGAGTAACATCTACTATCTGGAGAGCGATATCGGCCGCAAAGTCGTGACCGATTATGCCACCATAGATATGAAGTATAATCCGCGTGTATACGTGGAGGATGATTTGGTGGGCTTTTCGGTAACGCATCGGGGGGAGGAGATTGTCTTTGCTGAATATGAGTTGAATAAGTAGGGGGTAGTATAAAGTATAAAGTATTAAGTATAAAGTAGTTAGTATAGGGTATGGCGATTTACAGCAATTGGTCTTACTACTCTGTATTATTTACTTGCTACTTTTT
>JBCCQN010000219.1:0-13094 GCA_039024315.1 Bacteroidota bacterium | reverse complement strand
GCCTTCAACCAAGGCAAGAGTTGGGAAGATTTTATCGCCTATCCGCAAAAATTAGATCTAGTTAGGCGCGAAGATGTGCTGAGGGTAGCCAAACAATATTTGGGTAAAGATCGTATCCGCGTGATTTCTCGGACCGGTTTTGCCAAGGGCACTAAGCTAGAAAAGCCTAACTACAAACCCATTGTCACAGAGCAAAAAGAGCAGTCAGACTACTATGCCGAATTTGAGGCAATTCCGGCCTTGCCCTTCCAGCCGCGATTTCTGGACTTTGAACATGATGTTGCTCAAATCAAAATGCAGGGAGGGCATCAGCTCTTGGTCGCCAATAATCCAATCAATGACCTTTTTGAACTTGAAATCAAGTTTAAAAAAGGCCGCTTAAGCAATCCTGAATTGATCACTGCAGCTGATCTCGTAAATTATCTTGGGGCAGGAGAACGTGATCTTAAGCAATTAAAAGAAGCATTCTCGGCACTGGGGTTGTCCTACTTTGTAGATGTCGATATCAATCATACCAATCTTTATCTCTCCGGTAGAGAAAGTCAACTTAGTCAAGGCCTTGCCTTGCTCAACGAGTTAATGACTGATCCTAAGTTTGATGAGCAAAGCAAGGATGTATATCTCAATAATACGTTATCCAATCGTGAGCTAGAAAAAAGTGACCCAAGCTTCTTAGGGCGGGCCGTTTATGATTATGGGATCTTTGGGGAAAAATCAGCGAATCTTTGTCGTAAATCTGAGTCCGAGCTCAAAGCCATGAATGTCAGTACTTTGGTGGAGGCCTTTAAAGAGGTCTGTACCCAGTACTCGGCCGAAATTTGGTACACAGGGGCGATGCCTGCCGACGAAGTCCAATCTCTCATTGCTGATAATTTAAGCCTTAGCAGCATGGGCAAAGCAATCAAACGGGAGTTTTTGGAAGGCAAGCGCTATGAAGAAAATACCATCCTCTTTGTCAATGATAAAAAGGCGATCCAGAGTCAGGTGTATTTCCATGTGGCCGGCGAAGAATTTGATCCCGAAGCCTATGCTCAATGGCTTGCATTTAACCAATATTTTGGAGGCGGGTTTTCAGGTCTAGTTTTGCAAGAGATTAGAGAGTATCGCTCTTTGGCTTATTCTGCTGGCAGTGTTTATCAAATCCCACTCCAAAGTGGTAAGGAGGGGCGCTTGATTGGCTTTATCGGCTGCCAGGCAGACAAAACGGCTGAAGCAATCCCCGTGATGGTCGGTCTCCTGCAAGAACTACCAGAAAAACCAGATCGAATGGATGCATTGCGCAACTCACTGCAGTTGAGCACTATCACTAACTTTCCAGAGTTCAGAGAGCTACCTGAGACCGTATCGCGTCATCAAAACAGAGGTTTTGCCAGTGATCCCAATCAAAGCGCTTACGAGGCTTATCCGAGCATGGAGATGGCCGATATCAAGGCTTTTCATGAAAAGTACATCGCGGGTAAGCCTTATCTCATCACCATCTATGGTGATAGTAAGCGGATCGATTTAGAAGCCCTCAAAGCTTACGGCAAGCTCATCGAGCTCGAAGTCGAGGACATCGCGAGATATTAGGAACTTCAAAGCCCGGATACTGGCTCCAATTTAGCGGAATTGAAAACTTTGATCTTCTGCTCCGATATTGGATATCCAAGCATTTTTTCTTACTCCCGAAAGCTTTCGGGACGCGGAACGCTTTTGATCATAAATCCGTAGGTGCGCAAAATTTTGCGTACCTACCTATTGATTCAAATTCCAGTCATAATCTAGGTAGGATACCGTAGCATTGGCTGGTAAATCTGGATCGAGATATTTGTTGAGGTAAGGGATGATGCTTCCGTCCGTTTTAAAGTCAACGCCATACCAGTCAAAGATCTTGGAAACCTTTACGCTATTGCCACTTACTACTGTGCGTTGGCTGTTGGTAAGGAAGTTACGTGTGAGGCGATTGAGATAGGTATTGACGTTGTCGGAGGTAAAGGCGTGATTATACAAAGGAGGACAAGAGATAGAAGCACAGTTGATCGCAAAGTGGATCTTAGAAGTGTACTTACGCAAAATTTCATTTTCGACCTGATTGAGGCTATAAGTAGTGCCTGCAATCTTGATGAATTTCTTGTCCCAGGGTTTGTCTAGATTGGTAATACTCTTGAGCGGATAGTTGTCTACAATGAGTTTGATGGTATAAGCATTATAGACATTGATCCAGTAGGCTAGCTTGTCATTACGGCTCCAATCAGATTGAGGGGTATGCGTTTCTAGCTCCTTAATATATGCTTGCAGGGCCGCTTTCTCGGCTTTGATGGCTTTATAGTTGACCGTGCCGGCCTTATAATTGACATGCTTTTGGAGGATATTTTCCCACAACTGATGGTTAGGTGTATTGGCAGCGTTCAGCGAAGCTGTGATCAATAATAAAAGGCTGAGGGAGGCAAATAAGCGTTTCATTTTTACATGATTAAGTGGTGAATCACTAATGCTTACGGCAGTGATAACGAATCGGATTGCGCTTTCGCCTATTTTCCCCGCTTTTGTCGCCCATCAGACCCAAATCAGCGTCGCTGGTGAAACCAAGGGTTGAGGATGCCAATTGAAGCTCCGACCAAATAACCCGCCATCACGTCGCTAGGATAGTGTTTCCCGGCTCTCACACGCAAGTAACCTACTACTGCTGGCAGGAGGATCGCGGCTCCCCAGACAAAGTAACGAGAACGAGATTTAGGGAAATAGGCTTGATAAATACTGGCCGCGTAAAAACTCGCTACTGCAGTCCCCGAGGTATGACCTGAGAAAAAGGCATAGCGGGCATCGGCTTCGCGTTGCATTTGAAAAAGAGACTGATCGTTCCCCGCAGGGAGATAGGCAAAAGGACGGACCCGACGTACGCTATATTTGGTCCAAGTCGTAGCAAAGTCTGTATACACCATCGTTTGGAAGCCCATGATCATGAGGTCTAGCCGCTCGTCGCGGAACTCTTTTCTCAATAGCGGCAAAGCGTAAGGAGCCAGCAAACTTGCTCCGAGCAACACATCGCTGAGGCGTGCTGCCCTAGGATCCCAATTGCCGATAGTGCCTCTATCAAAGGAATTAACATCCATAGGATCGAGTTGACTAAGTTGGAGATCGCTAAGTGGATCAAGCTGCCTCTGGAGAATATGTCCCGTGAGGCTCAGCGCTCCTACACCCAAACTAAGGCCAATTTCGACTTTACGATTGTATTGATAGGGGGATGCTGGCTTATTCTGTCCCAGAACGCTCAGACTTTGACTCGTGATGAAAAGGAGGAGAATGAATGGTCGCATGATCAGCTTTGCTTTGCCTACAACAATAACAAAGTTTAGCGCTGAATGAAAATGGACATTTGCTGAGGAGGCTTGGGCTGCTGCGCAGAACGCTTGTCTCTACTTATAAGATCGCTTACCCAGATTCCTCTCCCTTAATCCACCTCCGAAGGGGGAAAAACCTCCGGTTTAGGGGATAAGCGTTCTGCGCAGCAGTGCCCCCCCCAAAAAAAAGGTCACAAAAAAAGCCCTCTTGAGTAGAAAGAGGGCTGCACCTTTTTGGTGCCAGTACGTCAGTAGTAGTAATGTCTTAGATTTTAAAAAGTCTTGTAGTCAAATACTCGGACGAATACAGACTCAGGACTATCGGCCTCATTGACGGAGCGCTCCATGCGAGTAAGGAGGCCTTTTTCATTATAGTCATAGGTGACCGTTCCTATCAATAAACCATTTTCACGCCATTGCACTTCAACAGGATTGCCGAGTTCATTGTAAACATAAATGTATTCGGATACATTGGTCTCGCCTGTGACGGTTTTGACGCGAGTAAGTTGATTGTCGTTGTTGTAGGTATAGAGAATCTTGCGTTCCTGAATATTGGAGCGATTGATAAAGGCTTCAGAAATTACGCGCCCCTTATCATCATACTCATACTCTTGAGTGCGCAGTAGGCGGTTGTTTTCTAAAAAGCGCACTGCGGTGAGCAGGGAGTCTTCATTGTAAACATACTGCTTGGTATCTAGCAGCATAGTCTCATTATTACGCAGCAATTCGTATGACTTTACTTGATAAACCTTACGCATGCGATTGAAGCGATACCAAGACTTATAATTGCGATCCCAAACCTTGTCAGTAACGACTTTACTAGTCAAAGTGCCGTTTTGGGTATAGGTAAAGTTTTGGATGCGAGAGGTGTCTTTTTGCTGAGTTTCTACCACGTGGACGAGATTGCCTTTGGGGTCGTACTCATAGAGGGTCGCTTGTAAGGGTTGTTTAATCTTTTGGATCTCCTCATAGGACTGGACTTCGATGGATTGAATCCGGTTCTTCATGACGAAGAATTTATCGAAATTGGGTGATTCCCAGCCAGTTGCATTGGGGGAAGGGACTTGCGCGTAGGCTGATCCACAAATTAGCAAACAATAAGCGAGCAGGGAGGAGAAGTGTTTCATTTTACTGGCACTAGTGTTAGTAGTATGTGTAATATAGACCTCTACGCGACTAAAAAGTCACGTAAAAAGGAGTATCATAAAATGCCTTAGAAAAATATTTGCGGACCCGAAGACTCCACAAAAAAGAAGAAGTACCGCCTTGAAATAATTAACAGGATAGAATAAAATTCCGATGTTGACCGAATATACAATTTATTACATTTAAATATCAAATCTTACATGGCAAAATTGAGGATAAAGCGGTTTTTTCTACAATAATTAGCATGGCTGCTAAAACTATGGGGCAAAATACCCTACTCTCCGCCATATAAATGGTTGTAATCGAGCAAAACGGTCTCCAAAAATACGGCTGCTCTCATCTTGGTTTCTATACCGGCAACCTCCTGCACCTTGCGAGAAAGCTTTTCGAGTATCTCTGGGTTGGAAGATTTGAGTCCTGCATCTAGTACTTCTTTGAGGATAGAAACATCCCGATCAGATAGGTTTCTGATTTGCGGAAATACTACTTGGTAGTCTTCTGAGGTCTCCATAAAGATGGTGTCGCCAAAATGAGTGACTAGCTTTAGTTTGATTACGGTCGTACCCGCAATGATATCGCCAAGCCGTTGCCCATTTTTGTTGATAACCATTGTCACCAAACCAACTAGTCCCCAAAGGATCCAGAGATCAAGTAATTTTAGTAACCAGCGCATAATATACTGGGAGAAGGTCGGAGAGGCGCCATCGAGGCTAATGACGCGGGTCCGCATGATAAATTTACCTAGGGTTTGGCCGTTAAAAAGCGATTCACATAGGAGGCTGTAAATCATAGGTGGAATGAAAAAGGTATAAGTAAGCTCATTGGAGGCATTAAAAGAATAATCAAATATCCTTAGAATCGTAAAATATCCTATTAGCACAGCGACATCAATGAGGGTCGCTAAAGCCCTCGCCCCTATGCCGGCTTGCGGATATTCAAGCTCAATATTTTGAGCGGTAGGAATTACGATGGTATTCATGGTTTTTTCGTAAATTCAGCCGGACACAATAGCACAAATGCGAGAACCAGCTTTTCTCCGACAAAATAAGGATAAATGGCGGGAATTTGAACGAACCCTGTTTGAATCCACCAACCCCAAAGTTGATCCCGATCATCTGGCCGAACTGTATGTACAGTTGACGGACGACCTTGCCTATGCCCGTACCTTCTACCCCAAGAGCCAAACCGTAAAGTACCTCAATGGGCTAGCGGCTAGGACTCACTTGGCGATCTACAAAAACAAAAAGGAAAAGCGCAATCGCTTCCTAGTGTTTTGGGCCCAAGAATTGCCTTTGATCGTGGCCAGTTGCCATCGCCAAATATTTTACGCTTTCTTATTATTTACTGCCTTCTTTTTGATCGGTGTAGTTTCGACTATTTATGTACCTGATTTTCCAGAGACAGTGCTGGGGAGCGGGTATATCAAAATGACCATCGAAAATATCGAAAACGGTAATCCTACCGGCGTCTATCAGCAGGAGGGACAGTATTTGATGTTTTTGAGGATTTTTCTCAACAATGTACAGGTGTCCTTCTGGGTTTTTGCCCTCGGCATTGTCTTGTCATTTGGGACGATATTTGGCTTGCCTTTTTGGCCATTTAACTATGGGGGTGGCCTATTTTACAATGGCATCATGGTCGGGACCTTTCTTACCTTTTTTCACCAGTATGGCGTACTGATGGAAGCCTTACCCATCATATACATTCACGGTACTTTGGAGCTTTCGGCTATTGTGATTGCCGGTGGGGCAGGATTGGTTATGGGCAATAGCATCATGTTTCCCGGTACCTACCCTAGACTGCAATCCCTCATGCAAGCAGCCAAAAATGGTATGAAGATCATCATTGGTTTAGTGCCAGTCTTTTTTATGGCAGCCTTTTTGGAAGGTTACGTTACCCGCATGGCAGATATGCATATCTTAGGTAAACTCACGATTATCATCTTTTCTTTAGCCTTCATCATCGGTTATTACGTACTATATCCTCTTTATCTTTCCCGTAAACTTCGTATTCAAAGCCAAGCAATATGAATCGGATCAACTTATTTAGAAAGCGTGATTTTGGAGATCTTTTTCAAGACTCCTTTCAATATGTGTTTCGTAATCCCAAAAGTTTATTGCTCCCTCTAGTGATGTGGGTGGTGCCTCTGACTGCGATCTCTGGTATTTTGAATGCCTACTTTTCGCAGGATACCATGACTTCACTAATAGAAGGATTTACCAGTGGAGATTTTGATAATATTCTGCAGGATTTAGCCTTGAATAATGAATCTATGCCTATCTGGATCTTCCCGGCAATCATGGTTATCGCCGTGATGGCTACTTCTTTGACGGGAGCCTTCATTTATGAGCATATGTTGACCTATTTGCATGAGCCCCAGAAATTGGAAGAACCGGAATACTTAAGAGATAGAGCTTTTAATAGTTTAGGTGGCTTAGTCGCCTCTTTCTTGACTATGTTTACACTCGTTGTAGTGGGGGTTTTCTTATTTACGATGCTTGTCGTTTATGTAGGAGAGAGCTCCCCTCCCATGGCTGGTTTCTTAGGTTTTGCGGGATTTTTGGGGCTATTCTATGCTGGGGTTACCCTGTATTTTGTCTTTTTCATACAATTGCATGAAGAAATTGGACCAATGGCTGCTATAAAAAGAGCGTTCCAATTAATTCGTGGTAATTGGTGGTTTAGCTTTGGTCTCATATTGGTGATGAGCATAGTATTGGGCATCATGGCTTCCCCCATTACGGTTTCTCTGTCTTTTACCGGAGCTATGGGCACAACAGCATTGGTGCTCGGACAAATCGTGATCGCTTTGGTTTCGGTTTTAGTAAATGTGCCCCTTTGGGTTGCGATCGGTTTGCAGTATTTCAATATCACCGATTTACCAGCGCCTAACGATTTTCTGGAGGATGCGATTGACCAAATAGGGAATGAATAGAAGCCTTTTCTTTGGCATATTGAGCTTATTGTTTCTGCCCCAATTTACTTGGGCGCAGCTGATAAGCGAAGATTCTTCTGCGATAGAAGTGCGGCACTTTGATGAAGATAAACGGGCTGATTTTTTGGCGGATGATGATTTTGTTTACGACCGTCGGCCAGTCAATGAAAAGGAAAATCTGTTTTATCGTTTTCTCAGGAAGATCCGTCAATGGTGGCAATCCCTATTTGACGAATCAACCCCGCTCTGGGTCAATATCCTCGTCTTTGGGTCCATGCTGCTGGTTTTGGTTGGTTTGCTCCTCTATATTTTTGAGGTTGATGTCAGGACTATATTTGGGCGTTCTGCGAAGCAGATCTCCATGGACTTTGAAGAAATGCCCGCAGACATCCATAGCCTTGACTTTGATGAGCTGGTACAAAAAGCAGTGGCGGAGGGGGAATATCGCCGAGCTGTGCGCCTCCTATATCTAGAATCTCTCAAAGAGTTGTCCAAACGTGGTTGGATTGATTGGCAAATCAATAAAACCAATCACGACTATCAACTCGAGCTAAGCAATACTCGCGTGGCCCTACCTTTTGACGATCTGACTTTGCATTATGAATATGTATGGTACGGTGATTTCCCCATTGATGGGGAGCGTTACCATAGGATAGAGCAAGTATTTCGCAATTTTCAAAACCGACTAAGCCAGAAGAAATGAGAGCAAGGATGATCGTCTTAGGGGTGATAGGGGTGATGTTTTTGCTCTTGATCCTCAGTATGTTTACTGGGCCTGATCGCATCAATTGGCGGGAGACTTTCTCTCAAGGAGACAAAAATCCTTATGGAGCGTATGTATTACTCAAGTTGCTTCCAGACCTCTTTCCTGAGGGGGAAATTACCATCAGTAATAACGAAACTTACTATGCCTTCGACGAAGAATATCATGAAAATACGGCTTACATCGTCCTCACCAATAAATATTTAGGAGATGTTTATGATACCGAAGCGCTGCTCGAATTTGTCGAAGATGGTAACTATGCCTTTTTAGTGGCTAGGGATTTTCCCTACGTATTGAAAGATAGTTTTCGGATTCGGCTCACTACCCCAGTCTTAGAGTTCCTCGAAGAGGATACCCCTAAAGCCGACAGTACCCAAATACGTTTTACTAACCCAAGCTTAGGAAATTATACCGCTTTTGACTTTAAAAGAGCTGATGAAAAATGGTACTTCGAATTTGAAGAAGAGGCTGAAAACATCTCCGTTTTGGCTTATAACCAATATAATAAGGCCTGTTTGATCAAAATCCCTCATGGAGATGGCTTTCTTATCCTCGGGACTAGCCCAAGGATGTTTACCAATTACTTCTTATTATATGAAGATAACCATCGCTTTGCCGAAGCGGCCTTTTCCTATCTGCCAGAGGATGCGGAAATAATCTGGGATGAGTTTTACAAGCGTGGCAATTATTCCCTCAACCGCCCTGAACAAGAAGATCCGGATTTGCTGGCCTATATTCGTTCGCAGCGTTCGCTCAATTGGGCTTATTGGCTAGTAGCTTTTGCGGTGCTGGCCTACGTGATTTTTGAGTCCAAACGTAAGCAGAGAGTCATCCCTGATCGTAAACCTTTGCCAAATGCTACCCTCGAATTTACCGAAACGGTAGGCCGCCTTTATTATCAGAGCAATGACCATAAAAATGTAGCAGAAAAGAAAATCAAAATTCTACTTGCCTATATTCGCACCCAATACTTTCTCAAAACCACAGAATTTAGTCCTGAGTTTGTCGAGACCTTAGCGGGTAAATCGGGTATGGATCAAAACGAAGTCCGTACCCTCTGTCGCATGATCGAGCGTACCCGCCAACGCGAACAAATCTCCGAA
The DNA here is from genome assembly GCA_039024315.1 of Bacteroidota bacterium. GTDB lineage: Bacteria > Bacteroidota > Bacteroidia > J057 > J057 > JBCAWW01. The sequence goes on along the minus strand of JBCCQN010000219.1, from coordinate 3,827 downwards.
AGCGACTTACTCGAACTCAATCTTTTGGTGGAAAGCTTTTATCTACACGCAAATGGAAGACAATAATCCCACACCTGAATCGCAAACTCCTTTGGAGCCTAATCATACGCCAGCAACGAATCCAGAGACGGAGGTAGAGAGTCCTGAGCTTTCACCTGCGGTGGAACGCGAAAACGCCTACGTGCCTCGCACTGAGTTAACGGCCTTTCGCACAGCAGTAGATCATATCAAAGCCGAAATCGGCAAGCTGATCGTGGGGCAGCATAAAATGGTCGAATTGATCATCGCGGCGATCCTTTCTGATGGGCATGTATTGATTGAAGGGGTGCCCGGTGTTGCCAAAACCTTGGCGGCCAAGTTGACCGCCCGTTCCATTGATGCGGACTTCTCGCGGATTCAGTTTACGCCTGATCTGATGCCTTCTGATGTCTTGGGGACTTCGATCTTCAACCAGAAGAATGGCGATTTTGAGTTTCGCAAAGGCCCTATCTTTTCCAATCTGGTTTTGATCGATGAGATTAACCGCGCGCCTGCCAAAACGCAGGCAGCCTTGTTTGAAGTCATGGAAGAGCGGCAAATCACCATGGATGGAGAGCGTTATCCCATGGCCCCGCCTTTTATGGTGCTCGCTACCCAAAACCCCATTGAGCAAGAAGGTACTTACCGTTTGCCGGAGGCACAACTAGACCGCTTCCTCTTCAAAATCGAAGTCAGCTATCCTAGCGTCGAAGACGAAATCAATATCCTGACAGGCTTCCATACTCGCAAAGGCGTCAACGACCTCAATTTGGTGCAGCCAGTCCTCAAAGCGAGTGAAATTCAGGAAGCGCAGGAGATTGTCCGCTCCTTACATATTGATGCGAACTTGATCAAATATATCGTGCAAATTGTCAGTCAGACAAGAACGAGTAAAGACATATACTTAGGCGCTTCGCCTCGGGCCTCGCTTAGTTTGATGACGGCGGCCAAAGCGATTGCGGCTATGCGAGGACGCGATTTTGTAACGCCTGAAGATATCCAGCATATCACGGGGCCAGTACTGCAACACCGTATCATCTTGACACCAGAAAAGGAAATGGAAGGGATGACCCCAGAGGACGCGATCCGCTTATTGGTAGAGAAGGTTGAAGTTCCCCGCTAAAAAAGCTATCTTGAAATATATGGGGCTGAGACGTGCATGTGTGCGTCCCAGCCCTTTTTTTGTCACCTTTAGTAGCAAATTATGAACAGCAAACACATTATTTTATTAGGAGGATTCCTTTTTGCCTTCAGCCTGCTTTCCGCTCAACAAATCCCCAAAGGGATTAGCTTAGGGGTGCCGAGCTTTGTCCGCATTCCCGTTGGAGATGTGTACTACAATACGATTTCCTCCGGTGTAAAATGGTGGGAAGATGTCTTGCAAACTGCTCCCGGTATTAGTATCAGCTACCATACCACCACCAAGCACAATTTTCAGGCTTTTATCAAGCAAACAAATTATGCCGCAGGATATTGGCGAGTCTACAGTCGCGCCAAAAAAGCATGGGATTTTCCAGAGTTTTTCTTCAGGCTAGGGGCTGGTGTTACCTACTATTTGCCTTTCGCCCCCTCCTGCCAATTACAATGGGAAGTTGGCGTATTTAGAGCTCGGATGTGGCGAAATGTCGGACTTTATCGAGACGAGCCTGATGCCTATATACAGTGGCGACCGACTTTACCTTATTCGAGTTTGAGCGTACAAACCACTGCCTTGGGTAAGCGCTTAGTCATAGGGGCTGGGCTGGATGTTATGGTGCATGATGATTATGCGAGCCTAGTCGATGAAATGATGTTTATGACCTATGTGGGCTGGTCCTTAAAAGCACGCGAAAATAAATAGTCTATGACTGGAAGAGAATAAGCGTTCTGCGCAGCAGTAAAAACCAAACCCCACCTTTTGGCCTTGGACTACGTGCTTCAGATTGAGTGATTGGCTCATTCTTTATTTTGGCTACTCCCGAAAGCTTTCGGGACGCGGAACGCTTATCCCTTGAAAACACAAGATGCGAGTTATTATCCTTTCAGCATTCCTCGGCTTATTTCTGAGCCTCAATTTTCAGCTTTTTGCCCAATCTACCTTACCCGGTCGCCTACAAATCGATATCAGACATACAGAGATACATAATCTGGATTTTAGATATCGCAGCAATGGGATCGGTTTTGAGTATATGCTCTTGGATAAAGCCAAGTGGCAGTTGGGGGCTCGTTTTGGGGCTTTGTATCGACTCCGTACTGACCTACCTAAGAATTTTCATTCTCGTTGGTTTAGTTTAGATCTTGTGGCTTATCGTCGTTTGGGAGATAATTGGTGGTGGGGCTTTGGCCTCGGAGCCAGCACCCAACTCATGCCCAATAAGGTTTGGTATAAAGCGATCAGTTATTATGAGCTTACTAGGTATAGCTGGCCATACACGATTTTGAGCCTAAAAAGAGATTTCGCCAAGGATCGATTCTTTGTCCAATTGCAAACTCGGATTATTCCCTATCCCGATATCGCGGTCTTAAGGGAGGGACATGCTGATTTGTCTATTGGCGTTCGGCTAAATTGTTCTTCTGGAAAGCTTAGAAGATAGATTGTCTTTGAGCAGCACAAACCTTTGAAAATCAAATAATGAAACATGCCTTCCTATTTTGGGCTCTAGTATTCAGCCTAACAAGTCCTTTTTTTTGTCTTGCGCAACAACAGCAGCAATCACTCACTTGGCAAATAGATGCTCGAGGCTCCCTACCTATTAATTTCGATACTGAATTTTTTGATATAGGGCTAGGGATAGAAAATTTGGTGGTAAATAAAGCCAATTGGCAGCTAGGAACCCGTCTGGGCTTTCTCTACGATCGAAGACGGATAGCGAGGAGTTCAGAGGCTTTTAACACCTTTTGGTTCACCTTTGATATCAATTCATATCATAGACTTGGGGCAAACTGGTGGGGTTTCGGAGGTCTTGGAGGCGCTTGGGGGATGCAAGCCTTTGAATATTGTCAACGGACGGATTGTTATTGGGCTACCTTTGAAGATTATTGGGCCTACATCCAGCTCGGTGCCAAAAAGAATTTTAAAAACAATAAGCTCTTCTTCCAGATGCAAGCACGCTTATTTCCCTTTCCGGATGCAGATTTTCTAATTTATCGCTCTAGATTGGAAGTGTCATTTGGCATACGCCTCGGCCAGTCTACTCAACCTTAATTACTAGCTCTCCCGGCTCGCCCATCTCGCCGATAGCCTCTAATTCCAAGCCAAGACCAGTGGTCAAAGCGATAAATTCTTTGTCGTAGCCGGGCATGACGGCAATCAATAAACCGCCGCTGGTTTGAGGATCGCAAAGGATGGCCTTTTGATAATCATTGAGCTCGCTGACTTTATCGCCATAGCTCTCATAATTGCGATGGGTACCTCCCGGTATACAGCCCTGTTCAATATAATGATCGATATGCGGGAGTTTAGGTACTTTATCAAGCCATACGGTCGCGCTGGTTTTACTCGCTTCGCACATTTCTCCAAGGTGGCCTAACAGGCCAAATCCGGTGACGTCGGTCATGGCTTTGACGTAGGCATATTTGGCAAAAGTCTCGCCTAGCTTATTGAGCTGGATCATGCTGTCTCGGGCAATGTCTTGATGCTCGGCCGCTAGCTTTTGCTGCTTTTGGGCCGTGCTAAGAATCCCTACCCCGATTGGTTTGGTCAAAAATAATTTGCTGCCGGCTACCGCTCCCCCGTTTTTACGGATGTTGGCTACATTGACTCTGCCAGTAACCGCCAATCCAAAAATAGGCTCCGGACTATCGATACTATGACCACCCGCTAAAGGGAT
>JBCCQN010000218.1:0-13132 GCA_039024315.1 Bacteroidota bacterium | reverse complement strand
ATCTGCTGGGGATTGACTGCTGCTTCAATGAGGATTTTTGCTTGCATATCAGTATCCAGATTCCCATTCTCTTATCACCATCAAGATACGCTCAAATTTCAGTTCTCCTTCTATCACTTTTTCGATCACAGCTAGCTTGGGTTTGATCTGCGCTTGCCATGAACTAAGGCTAAAAGTGCCCGTTTTGACCTGTTTGAGGTGGTCAAGGTGCAAATCTATCAATTCTTGCAGACTGAGTTCATACTGCTGGAAAAAGTCTCCGGTATTGGCGATTTGGGTAAAAGGAAACTGTCGCAAAATACTCCTCACTGGCCACCAAATGGGTTCCAGATCTAAATCCGGCTCTGTCGCTTCAGCCGTGAAAAACTGCAGTTTTAACTCAAAAGCCATGCCCTAAAGAGGGTAAAATAAATTGCACTCCCAAACATTTTGATTTTCAGTCAGGTTGTAAAGGCGCTTTCATTCATGTAATAATCACTAATTAAAATGAAGAATTTCAGAGTTTTTTTTATGGCCTTCGCTTTAGTGGGCCTCTTGAGTTTCACAGCCTGTGAAAACAACACTCCCGACCCAAAGAACATCGTTGAATTAGCTTCTGATACTGATGATCTCAGCACTTTGGTAGCTGCGCTTGAGCAGACGGGTCTCGTAACCGAGCTCGAAGGTGCTGGTCCTTTCACTGTGTTTGCCCCTACCAACCAAGCTTTCCAAGATCTATTAGACTCTAACCCTGCTTGGAATGAGTTGAGCGATATCGACAATGATATCTTGTCTGAAGTATTGTTGTTCCACGTATTTGGTGGTACTATCAAAGCCGCTGACTTGTCTGACACTTATGTCAAGACTTTGACTCGTGGTCCAAACGATGAGTTTGTAGACTTACAGGTAGAAACTACTGGCGGAGTTGCTTTCAACGGTGGCGCTGCTCCTGTAGACACTGATGTTGAAGCGAGCAATGGTATCGTACACATCATCAACAAAGTGATGCTTCCTCCAAACGTAGTAGAAAAAGCGCAAAACAACGCTGCTTTCTCTAGCCTAGTAGCTGCTTTGACTCGTGCTGACCTAACTACTGCCTTTGTTGATATTCTCACTGGCGACGGTCCTTTCACCGTATTCGCGCCTACCAATGATGCTTTCCAAGCGCTATTGGACTCTAACAACGAGTGGAACGAGCTAGGTGATATCCCAGTGGGAACCCTAGAAGACGTTTTGAACTACCACGTAATTAGCGGGGCTAACGTACAGTCTGACGAGCTTACTAACGAGCAAGAAGTAAGTGCTATCGAAGGTACGTTGACGGTAGATCTTACTGATGGTGCTAAACTCAAGACCTCTAGCGGTCAGTCCGTTGATATTATCATCACTGATGTGCAAGCAATCAACGGCGTTATCCACGCTGTAGATGAAGTATTGCTCCCATAATATTTTCAAAAGCTGTTATTGTTGATACGGCCGAGTCTCTATGAAGGCTCGGTCTTTTTTTTCTGCTGCGCAGAACGCTTTTCTCTAGAGGGCGGCATGCATAAGCGCACCCATAGACAAGCGTTCCGCGCTTCCGAAAGCTTTCGGGAGGTCCCCCCAATGCAATGCAAATCGACCTAGGCCTACTGCTGCACCATCACCTTTTTAAAATAGCGGCTGTCCTCCCCGCTGAGCTCTAGCAGATAAATCCCATTGGGCAGCTTATCTACTTTGAGAGTCGTGCTATTGATACGATCAACTGCCTGTTGCTGCAGCACTTGCCCTTGCAGGGAGAGAAGCTTTACAGATTGGATCTTCACATCTTGCCACTCAATCTGGAGCTGATCAGAAAAAGGATTGGGCGCTATCTGTAAGCCAATGGCCTCGCTGGGATCAATGGCTGTGGAGCAATTTTCCCGACGGGTATCTACAAAAATTTTGATCTGTAAAAAAGAGGGAAGGATACAGGTATTGTGATCATTGTTGGGCCCAACACTGACTGCATCGACATTGGGGGCATTGTTAGCCAGCATAGAGTCCTTGGCGATAATCGAATTTTCAAAGGGCACTACATCATCACCTTCACAATAAAACATTCGCAAAGGCGATTGAGGCGCCCAATTGTACAGATCATTGTCTCTCAAAGCGATATTGAAAGGATGATTGGGGTCAGACTGCACTGCCTGTATATAGCTAGGCTGCAACATAGTAGTCGCTACCGCCGGTAAGTTGATCCCGCTTTGCGAGCCATCACGTTGAAAGATCAAGGGAATCTCCGTATCGTAAGGCGCGACAAATACTTCAGACAGATTGTTATAAAGATTGCCATAGACCTCTTGATAGGCCAACATCATATAGGCAAAGTAGTAAGAGGTGGTAACGGAAGGGGTACCCGAAAAGAAAAATTGTGTCATGGTCCCCGATAAGTCGTAAGGCCCTCCCCCCACGGCGACACCCGTAACGTCAAATTCGGTAGCGTGCAAAGCTTCGATTTCCTCAAACTGCGCCATAGATACATGAGCGCCCTGTGAATAGCCACCAATAAACAACTGCTCATTGAGCGGCATCGAAAGCTCGGCACAAAGCGCTTTTGTCGCCCTCAACATATCTACGCCACAAGTAGCTTCTGATTTTGCATGTATAAAAGGATGACGCCCCGGACTCTCTCCTAAACCTAGGTAGTCCGGCATGGCCACGACATATCCCGCAGTGCCAAAGGGTAAACCAATGATAGATTCCATCCCCAAGTCGGATGGTAAGCCTTCGTCATAGATCACCGTAGCATGATTGTACATGACTAAGGTAGCGCCACAGGGATACATCTTGGGGATCATTACTGCACCCGAAGCCTGCGTCAAGCCATTGCCTTGAGCATTGAGCGTCCAATAGACAATTTTATAGGCATCAATTTCATATTGGATAGGAGCGGCAAACTGAGGTAGGCCAAACTCTGCATATTCGGCTGCAATCTCAGTCAGGGTGTAGGACTCCAACAATGTATCCGAAATCAATTCTCCTCTAGCAGGGATTTGGCCCCAAACCGTTCCCAGCCCGCCTAGCCAAATGAGGCTCCATAAAAACATCCGCTTTTTTGATATATTCATCCTAATTACCATTGCTCGTGATCTGCTTATAAAAATGAGATACAAAATACAGATTTTGGGAGGATTAGTTGCCTTCCTGTTGTTACAATGTACCAGCCCAAGTCCAGAAACCCTCAAGCAAAGCCAGCTTTTGGTAGTGGGAGGGGGGGCTAGTGGCGTCGCTGCTGCGATTCAAGCGGCGCGTTCTGGTACAGAAGTATTGCTGATTGAAGAAACACCTTGGCTGGGAGGTATGCTCACCGCAGCGGGCGTAAGTGCTACCGATGGCAATCATCGGCTTCCCTCTGGCCTGTGGGGTGAGTTTAGGCAAAAATTATATGATCATTATGGCGGCCCAGATTCAGTTTTTACGGGTTGGGTGAGTAATACCCAGTTCGAACCTCATATCGGCAATCGTTTTTGGCAAGAACTGGCCGATGCTGAAGCTCGTCTCCAACGCATGCATGGTTGGTGGCCGATTTCCGTCGAGCGAGAAGGGGACAGGGTCGTAGGCGTTACTTTTAGCGACTCCTCCGGAGAACGCTTAGTCGTCCAGGCAGAGATGACCATCGACGCCACTGAATTAGGAGATGTCCTAGGCCTATCAGGAGCTACTTTCTTCACAGGCCAAGACACACCCGACGATCCGCATGACCCCAATATCCAAGATCTTACCTATGCCGCCATCCTCAAAGATTATGGCGAAGGTACCGATCATCTGATCACCGATCCTCCTGCTTATGATCCAGAGGAGTTTAAATGTCTGTGTCGCGAAGCTTGCGATGATCCGCAACCAGACACCCGTGATTGTGAGTTGGTACTCAACTACGCCTTGCTGCCCAATAAAAAGTATATGATCAACTGGCCCAACAATGGCAATGATTATTATACCAACCCTATCCCGATGAGTCGAGCGCAGCGTGATTCTGTCTTTCAACTCGCCAAAGAGCGTACGCTGGCCTTTATCCATTTCATCCAAACCGAAGCCGGCTATCCCAATCTCGGCTTGGCTGATGATGAGTTTCCGACGGCTGACAAATTACCCTACATCCCTTATCACAGAGAAGCGCGCCGTGTCTTAGGGCAAGTTCAACTCAAAGTGGAGGACCTTATTGATCCTTACGCCTCCGCCGAACGCCCTCTCTATCAGCAAGCAATTGCAGTGGGAGATTATCCGCTGGATCACCACCACGACAAAAACCCCAATTCTGCGCCGATGGAATATCCGCCGATCCCTTCCTTTTCGGTGCCGCTAGGTGCCTTGATCCCGCAGGAGTTGAAAGGATTTTTGGTGGCTGAGAAGAGCATCAGCGTGACCCATATGGTAAACGGGGCTTCTAGACTTCAGCCCTGTGTAATCTTGATTGGCCAAGCTGCGGGTGAAACCGCTGCTGTTTGCGTCAAAACCAATCGTTCTCCGCAGGAGTTGGCCCCCATCGAAGTACAACAAGGCTTGCTAGATGCTGCTTGCTGGTTATTGCCTTTCATTGATGTGCCCCCCAGCGATCCGGATTTTCAGACCATCCAAAAAGTCGCGCTTAAAGGTTGGTTACGTGGTCATGGAGTACCTTACAAATGGGCCAATCAAACTTGGTTTTACCCAGATAGCGTGGTCAGTTGGGGACAAATCTCCGATCATATACCCATAGATTTTGAGCAGGAACCCGAGCCTAGGAGTAAAAGAAAATGGGCCCAATTTTTATCATCCTTATCCACTAACTAATGAAACGCTATCTACTACTATTTCTACCTTTTTTGTTGTGCTGTGCGGAGGCTGAGCCTGAAAAACAGCGGCCTCCCAATATTGTGATCATTTTTACGGATGATCAAGGTTACCAAGATGTTGGGGTATTTGGTTCGCCCGATATTGCTACCCCTAACTTGGATCGCATGGCCGCTGAAGGGACGCGCTTTACCCAGTTTTATGCCTCCCAACCGGTTTGCTCTGCGAGTAGAGCCTCGCTGATGACGGGCTGCTATTCCAATCGAATTGGTGTGCATGGTGCTTATTTTCCTAAAGCCAAAAGTGGCCTGCATCCGGACGAGATGACGATTGCAGAGATGTTGAAACCTTTAGGTTATGCCACGGCGATATTTGGCAAGTGGCACTTGGGGGATCACCCCGAATTGATGCCCAATAAGCAAGGCTTCGATGAGTACTTTGGCATCCCTTTTTCCAATGATATGTGGCCTTTACACCCCAATCAAGCCAATTTCAATTTTGATCCTTTACCGCTATATGAAAATGATTCGGTAGTCCAATACTTGGAGGATCAGAGTCAATTGACTACTTGGCTGACCGAACATGCGGTTGATTTTATCGAGCGCAAAAAAGACGAGCCCTTCTTTCTTTATCTGCCCAATCCCATGCCGCATGTCCCGCTCTACGTTTCGGACAAGTTTAAGGGAAAATCTTCGCGTGGTTTGTATGGGGATGTGATCTCTGAAATCGATTGGTCGGTAGGAGAGATTTTGGCCGCTTTGGCGCGAAATGGCTTGGATGATAATACCCTAGTAATTTTTACTTCCGACAATGGACCTTGGCTCAACTATGGGGAGCATAGCGGCTCTGCCTTGCCTTTGCGGGAGGGAAAAGGAACCTGCTGGGAAGGGGGTGTCAGAGAGGCTTGTATCATGCGTTGGGCGGGGCAGATTCCCGCCGGAAAAGTAGTGAGCCAGCCCGCGATGACCATAGATATTTTGCCTTCTATTGCTGCTTTTACAGGGGCGGCTTTGCCGAACGCTCAGATCGATGGGATAGACATTGGGCCTTTGATGCTTGGACTAGCGCAAAGTCCTCGTAAAGAGGGATTTGCTTATTACTATCATCATAATGAGTTGCATGCTGTTATGAGTGGAGACGGGCGTTGGAAGCTTTATTTTCCTCATAGATATAGAACCCTCAATGGCAAGGAGGGAGGCAAAGATGGCTTGCCAGTGCCTTATGAATACAATAAGCTGGAGGAATTAGAGCTCTACGATTTGCAAAATGATGTGAGCGAAAGTCAAAATGTGGTGGCGGAGCATCCTGAAGTGGTCAAAGAGCTTGAGCAATTAGCCGAGTCTTATCGTTCCCGTTTAGGGGACGCTTTGCTGGAGAGAGAAGGGAGTGAAAATCGAGCCCCTGCTAAAGTGAGTTGGGAGTGAGAGGAATGGTTGAATGGTTGAAGGGTTGAATTTTTGATTTGTTGAAGGTTTGAATCCTTAACTCAACAACTCAACTAAGCGTTCCGCGCTCCCGATAGCTATCGGGAGGTAATAAAAAATGTAACCTTTTGCTTCCGTGGGATTATATAGACAAACAAATCCTACATACGACCATGCTTTTGATGAATTTTCGCAGCTTCATTTGCTGCGCCCTGCTCCTCTGTGTCCAATTTAATTTTTTGCAAGCGCAAGAGCGGGTTACCTTAGCCCAAGCGCTCGATCAAAAACTTGTACGTATTGCCATTCAAGCTACAGGTGGCTATCAAGGCGAAGCTCTACGTCTATTGGTAGAGAACCTAAGCCCAAATGTACTATCACTTGAAATTCCCGCTGGCCAAATCTTTAGTAGTGAAGATAGCGCGGTGCAAGATCTGATGGTTACGCAGGAAGCGATGATGGCGCTGCGACCAAGAGAAAGAAAGTCTCGCTCTTTGTGGACCATGTGCACCCAATCCTTTAATATGTCGCCCAAGCAAGGCGAACGCTTTTCCTTAGGTGATATGGCCAGTGGCGGATTGTTGGCTTTGGCGCAAAAAATTTCAACCAAAGGATATCAAAATAGTACCGCGCAGTCTGCGGTCTGGTCATTGGCCAATCAGGAATCGGTAAGGAGTATTTATGGCAACGATACTTCAATGGTGAGAGATATCGCGATTACAGTGAGTGAGGCGACGGGGGTGCCGATGAGTGATTTTGTCTTCGTACCTAGGACCCACTATATCACCTCTATTCGGACCAGTTTGGAAGGTTTGATCAAAGAAAAGCTCGTAGGCGCTCGTTTGGATTTGTTTAACGCCTCCGGCGAACGCATCCGCACTTATTTTGAAAACCGAAATTTGGAAGCAGGCTTTCGGCAGTTTAAAGTAGGAGCGAGTCATACATTGGGCGATTCGGCTGAGTTGAGGTTGCGCTTGCGGGTAGGGGATGAAGTAGTAATGGAGCGTGTAATCAGTGCGGGTGATTCGGTTACCCCATTGATGCATTTATATCAAAAAGTGGCGATAAATTATGAAGTAGAGGAGGATATGCTGACGACGGTTGGCGTCTATGATGAGGCGGAGCAACTACATTTTCTCATCAATGACAAGCATGCGGTCAAACGTGGCTACAATCGAGGCATTTTTATTGCAGGCTGCCATGTGCCTCTAGCGGGTACTTATTATATCAAGGTCAAGCACAATGCCGAGACGATTGCTTCGCAAGTTTTGGATCCTAAAGCCCCAGCGCCTCAGTTATTTGCCAAAATCACGTTGCGAGGTGAATTTGGTTTCGAAATATCGGAAGAATTGAACAATGCAAAGGTGGCTATTTATACCGAAACCGGGGAATTGCGGCGTCTTATATATGAGATTCACCATTTAAATGCTGGGAAAAAGCGTATTTCTTACCATTTCCAACATTTCGATGGGCCGGAGCAAAGCTTTTATATACGTTTGCTTAGAGAGGACGGCAGCATCGCTGCTGAGAAAAAAATTAGTCCATAGCACATTTGCACAATCAAGAACAGGCCCTTTTGGGGCCTTTTTTTATGTGCAGTTTACTGGCAGATTGCCCCAGCATTAAAAAATTCCGTTTGAGGCAAAATAAATGACCGTTTGATAAATATTCGTTGATTGTGATGAATTCCTTACATATATTCACATACAATTATTGCATGAGCAACTAATTGACCCAACCTGAAATACGACACCACACTTTTCACTTTTGAAAAAAGCCTGATTAGAAAACGTTTTAAGCTCCTACTTGTAAGACTTTTTCCTGTACTAATTTTTCGTCCCTGCCAAGACATCGGTCCCAGGCAGGTGATCCTGTTTGTCACTAATTGAAATCGCGATAATTACCTCCTAGCATGCTGAAAATTCGACCTATTCCCTTACTCTTATGCCTAATGCTCCTGGCGGGATTTTCCCCCGGCTTGTGGGCGCAAACTTTGCAAATGGGCGTTAGTAGTTCTACTAATGCAGCAGGTACAGCCGTCACCGTTGACGTAACTGTACAAAACTTTACCACCATCTTTGGGTATCAGGGCGGGATAAGCTTTGACGCAGATGTATTGGAATATGTTTCCCACACCTCTCCTCAAGCCAATGTAGTTAATATCGTAGGAGCCCCTGGTTCCAATGCAGCTATTCCTGCCGATAAGTTGACTTATACTTGGTTTGACTTCTCGGGATCAGGGGTAACACTAACTGACAATTCGGTGGTTTTACAGATTACCTTTAATGTGAAGCCTAATGTACTTACAGGTACGACGGGCGCAGTAACGATTGATGGTTCTCTCACCCCAGTTGGGTATACTGACCCAACTACAGGAGGTATGGTCAGTTCTAACCTACCGGTCACGCCTGGGGAAGTGTTGGTCAATCCTGGATTGCCGATTCCTCCTCCAACGGTCAGTGATATCAATGTGTGTGAGGGAGATGATACCGAAATTGCCCCAACAGGGAGTATGGGGATTACGCTTTTCAATTTTTACCCAAGTGATCCTACTATAGGCTCTCCTACTCCTCTTGCGAGTGGGGTAAGTGCTTATGATCCTGGAACTACGGCTGGGACTAGTCCTCAGACGATCTGGGTCACTTCTGCTAACAATGCTTTTGAGTCAACTCCAGTTTCTGTTACTGTTACAGTATCTGCTAGCCCCACTCCTCCTACTATTACTGGCTCAAGCCAAATTGGTATTGGCCAGACTACGACCCTCGATGCTGGTGCTGGATTTGCCTCTTATCTATGGTCGCCTGGAGGAGAAAATACCCAAACGATCTCAGCGGGAGACGGAACCTATACTGTTACGGTAACAAATGCGAATGGCTGTCCAGCTACTTCTGCTCCGTTTACGGTTACTGAATCCGCTTTAACTTTAGAAATGGCAGTCAGCAGCGCTACTGGACTACCCGGCACCGATGTGACCTTGGATGTTACGGTAAAAAATTTCAATACCATTACTAACTATCAAGGGACGGTTACTTTTGACGCCACATTATTGGATTTTGTCGGATTTAGTTCACCCTTAGCGCCAACAATTATTAACGTCGTTAATACACCTGGGGGAGGACTGCCACCTTTACCTGCTGATAAATTGACCTTCTTATGGACAGATGCCTTCGGCACCGGTCAAATATTGAATGACGATGATGTGATCTTGACCTTAACTTTTCATATCAAGGCAAGTGCTCCTTCTGGATCCGTAGCGAATATTGGAATTGATGGTAGCCAAACCCCTTTGGGTTACTCTGATGCTAACCTGAATTTCCTACCTTATAATGTCACTGACGGAACAATTACTGTTGGGACATGTGATAAAACAGGGACGGACAATGTTACGATTTGTAGCGACGCAACCCCCTATATCTTCGGTACTCAAAGTCTTAATACAACTGGAGTATATACAGAAATATTTAGTGCGGTAAATGGTTGTGACTCGACGGTTACTCTAACATTAACGGTCAATCCGACTTATGATATCATATTATCCCCTGTTGTTTGTTCCGATCAATTCCCGATCACTTTTGGAAGTCAAACGGTTACGTTACCTCCTTTCGGGCCTGGGCCTGGCTTTGAAGTCTCTGCCTATGAGGTATTTCAGTCTGTAGATGGCTGTGATTCAGCTGTTCTTTTTGCTCCAATCATTATTTATCCTAGGCCTCTGAATGCCCAAACTCCAACGATATGCGGAAATGAAGCTTCTAGCGTAAATTTAACAGCATTTGAATCTGCGATTATTGGGCCTGTATTGCTCCCAGGAACAGAAGTTCTTAGCTACTCTAGATCCGCGACTCCCAACGTTCTGATCGCAGATCCTACTGATGTTTCAGTAATAGATGGGGAAATAATCATCGTCAATTGGTCTAATGGACTTTGCAACCCTCAAACCACAACCATTACATTTACGGTCAATCCAACTTATGATTTGACAGATGCAATCAGCCTTTGTAATAGTGCATTGCCATATACCTTTGGCACCCAAAGCTTGATTGGACCGGGCACCTATACAGAGACGTTCCAATCGCAAAATGGTTGTGATTCTACAGTAACTTTAACGTTAAGTGTAGATCCAATTATCCAAACTACTGATGCAGTTACCATTTGTGAGGATGCTACTCCTTACATTTTTGGAACCCAGAGTTTAAATGTAAGCGGGGTTTTTATGGAGACTTTTACAAGCTCAGTAGGCTGCGATTCGGTTGTGACCCTTACTTTGGTGGTAGATCAACTACCAGTATTGACAGCCCTCACACCAACAATCTGTGCAAGCGATGCTTCGAGTGTAGATTTAACCATCTACCAAAGTCAGATCACTACAGATCCTGGCAGCTTTAGCTGGGCCCGTCCTGGAGCGACGATTAGTGAACTCTTTATCTCAGAGTATGTCGAAGGCTCCGGCAATAACAAATACCTCGAAATCTATAATGGTACTGGGGCTACGGTCGACCTTTCTGATTATGAATTGCGTTTGTATATCAATGGTGCAAGTTCTCCCAATAATACCAATGCCCTTTCGGGTAGTTTGGCCGATGGAGATGTAATTGTTTATGCTAACAGCGGTGCTACCATCTATACTGGTGCGACTACTACAGCTTCTACGGTTAACTTCAATGGTGATGACGTAATTGCCTTGTATAATAATGCTACAGGCACTTTTGCCGACATATTGGGGCATATCGGACAAGATCCTGGTAGTGAATGGTCGCAAGGCTCCAATGGAACTCAAGATGAGACGCTCGTTCGTAATCCAAGCGTTACCCAAGGGGTTACAAGTTCAAGCTTTGACTTTCCAGAATTAGGCACTGAGTGGACAAGCTTTGCTCAAAATACTATAAGTGATTTAGGTAGTCATACTGTCAACGTTGCTGGCTCGGTAGCAATAGCCGATCCTACTGACGTGGCTATTGTGGACGGGGATGTTATCATCGTTACAGTAACGGAGGGTGCATGTGTAGTAAGTACAACATTGACTTTTACTGTCTCGCCAGCTCCTATGCCTATGATTACTGGTCCATTGGCATATTGTGAGGGGACTGCTGGAGTAACTCTAGATGCGGGTACTTATGCTAGCTATCTCTGGTCTAACGGAGAAACTACTCAAACGATAAGCGCCTTAGCAGGTATTTACAGCGTAACAGTGACTGATGCCAATGGCTGCGTTGGTACTTCTGCAAGTGTTACGGTGGTTGAAAATGCTAATCCGACACCTGTAATCAGTGGTTCGCTAGAATATTGTGAAGGCACTGGTGGTGTAACGCTTGATGCAGGCACCTATGCTAGTTATCTCTGGTCCCCCAACGGGGAAACAACTCAAACCATCACGGCTTTAGCAGGCACCTACAGTGTAATGGTAACGGATGGTAACGGATGTATGGGAACTTCTCCTAATGTAACCGTAACAGAAGATGCCCTGCCTGTATTGACGGCCTTAACTCCCACAGTTTGTGAGGCGGATGCGGCCAGTGTAGATTTAACTACTTATCAAAGTCAAATTACTACCGATCCGGGCACCTTTAGCTGGAGTAAAGTCGGCAGTGGTCCGAGTATTGCTGACCTATTTATTTCCGAATATGTTGAAGGCTCAAGCAATAACAAATACATAGAAATCTATAATGGCACTGGGGCTGATGTAGACCTCAGCGATTATGAGCTACACCTATTTGTTAATGGAGCGTTTTTACCGCAGATAGATGCACTTTCCGGTACGATACCGGACGGAGGGGTAGTAGTATTGGCTAACAGTAGTGCCTCTGCCTACAGCGGTGCGACAGTCAACTCTTCCTCAGTCAACTTTAATGGTGATGACGGTATTGGTCTTTTCAATGAAGTCATCGGCAATTACGCAGACTTTATAGGTCATATCGGTGAAGATCCTGGCGCTCAATGGTCGCAAGGGGGCAATGGTACTGTTAATCAAACTTTGGTAAGAAATCCTAGCGTTACTGCAGGAGTAGTCACTTCTACTTCAGGTTTCCCTCAATTGAGTACCGAATGGACTAGCTTCTCTGTAGACAACGTGAGTAATCTAGGTAGCCATACTGTCAATGCAGGCGGACTAATGGTCATTACAGATCCAACCGATGTAGCAATTGCCAATGGAGATGTCATAACTGTGACAGTGACGAATGGCCTTTGTGAGGTGAGTACTACTTTGACTTTCACTGTAATACCTACTCCTACACCGATAATCAGTGGCTTGCTAGCATATTGTGAGGGTACTGGTGGGGTAACGCTTGATGCGGGTACTTATGCTAGCTATCTCTGGTCAACTGGTGAGACAGCCCAGACTATTACGGCCCTAGCAGGCACTTACAGTGTAACGGTAACTGATGCCAACGGCTGTGTGGGCACATCTGCGAGTGTAACGGTAATAGAAAATGCGAATCCAACGCCAATCATTAGTGGCTTGCTAGAATACTGTGAAGGTACTGGTGGAGTAACGCTTGATGCGGGTACTTATACCAGCTACCTCTGGTCCAATGGTGAGACTACGCAGACAATCACGGCCTTAGCGGGCACTTACAGCGTAACGGTAACCGATGCCAACGGCTGTGTGGGCACATCTGCGAGTGTAACGGTAATAGAAAACGCGAATCCAACGCCAACGATCAGTGGTCCAGTGACGGTATGTCCAGGTTCAATGGTAACGCTAGATGCGGGCACCTATGCCAGCTACCAGTGGTCTACTAGTGAAACGACTCAGACGATCATGGTAGGAGCAGGTACTTATACTGTAACAGTAACTGATGCCAATGGCTGTGTGGGTACTTCTGCTAGCTTTACGGTAGTGGAAAATTCAGTGATTACTCCGGTGATCAGTGGTCCGTTAGCATATTGTGAAGGTACCGGTGGGGTAACGCTAGATGCGGGTACTTATGCCAGCTATCTCTGGT
>JBCCQN010000217.1:0-13175 GCA_039024315.1 Bacteroidota bacterium | reverse complement strand
GGATTGCCTTTTTTATTTCCTGTTTGAGAAATAGCTTTTCTCGCAGCCAAACAGGTATGGCCGAGATAAAAGAAACAATGCCTTGGGGGGCATAAGCGTAGTAAGTTTCGAGGAGTCGCGCAAATTTAAGGAAGGGTTTATCATAAAACACAATCGCATCTAAGTCTTCTATGCTAATTCCCTCACGATCAAGACAGTACCGAATGGCATTTTCAGGAAAGCTTGGATCATGTTTTTTACGACTAAAGCGTTCTTCTTGGACCGCTGCAATTAGCGCTCCATCCACTAACAAAGCCGCTGCCGAGTCATGATAATAGGCAGATATGCCGAGTATCTTCATATCTAAAGGTCAGAAGGAGTATTGGATTCAGAAGAGACCACTTCCAACTCTGGCTTAGGCTCGGCCTTAGGTACACTAACTGGACTAGCGTGGAGCTCTGCCAAATCAATAGCCGCATTGAGTTCAAAACCTATCAATAACATGATCGAAAGATAGTTGAACCAGACAATCAGGAGGATGATGGTACTAATACTACCATAGATAGCATTAAAGGTCGAATCAGAAAATCTCTGCACGAAGAAATCCAAACCAATCATCGCAAATAGAATCAACACCCCTGCGGTAATGGCACCAGGGGAGAAGAAATTCCAGCGTTTTTTGGTAGCTGGTGCGATATAATAAATGGTAGAAATCGCCAGAAAAATGGTCATTAAGGTCAGAAGATACCTAAGGGTTTGCAAGAGAAATAGGTTAATGCTCTCGCTCAGGAAGCCATTTTCCCACATCCAATCCAAAAACTCTCGCCCAACGATCAATAGGGAAGCCGAAACGATCACTAAGACCCCAAGGGTCAAAAAGATCATTAAGGCAGTACCATATAACTCAAAAAAGTTACGGTTTTTGAAGGTGTCCTCATTCTTAGTAAAAGCCTTCATCATCGCCAACACGCCTCTAATCGCCCCCCAGAAGGACAACAATATCATCAATACCACTAACCAAGTATCGGAGCTTCGTCCGCTCAAATAGGCACTTACGGCTTGTTCTACTGCCTCTATGCCTTGGTTAGGGACCACATTGGCCAAAAGCTCAATGATCCTAGCCTCCAAATCCACAATCGGAATCTGAGGGATGAAAAGGAAAATCAGAAATAAGGTAGAGAAAAGAGAAATGAAAAAGTTGTAGGCCATCGCGGCAGACATGAGCGTGAACTTGCTGTCTGTCATACCAGTGTAGAAAAAACGCAGGACATCGTAGAGGCTAAGGCCTTTGAATCCGGGCAATTTGATGTGGCGCAGCAACACCATGGTCCTCCGCCATATTCTCTTCCCCTTTTCGATGAGTTTTCGCATAGCCTCAAATACAGATAGAATTTACTCCTTTTTCCATTGTCGTTCAACTGCTTCTTTGATGAAGGCAGGAATACGAACAGGAATGAGCCTCTCTCGATGAAAGAACGCGAGCTTGACCATACCGGTTACAAGCAATTCGTCAGCTTCGTTAAAAATCTCGTATTCTGTGAGGAAACTACTGCGAGGCATTTCAGGGACTCGGGTTCGAACCCTGAGGAGATCATCATACCTTCCCGGACGAAGATATTTTACATTGAGATTGGCGACAGGTAGAAAATAACCGTTTTCTTCAATAGCTTTATAGCTAAGGCCTAAGACATTACGGATCAGTTCTACCCGTCCCACCTCAAAATATTCAGCATACTTACCATAATACACATAGCCCATTTGGTCCGTTTCACCATATCGAACCCGAACAAATGTATCATGCTGTAGCATACTACTCTACGTTAAAATCTGAGTCAATATTGGCTTTCCAAGCGAGCATACCTCCTGTTAGGTTGCGGACCTTGGTAAAGCCTTGTTGCGCAAGAAATTGCGTCGCTCGGCCGCTTCGCCCACCAGAACGGCAGATCATCACGACCTCTTTATCACGAATCTCTTCGATGTCTTGAATTTTGTAAGGGAGGGTTCCTAGGGAAATCTTTTGCACCCCTTCGAGGTGTTGCATTTCCCATTCGTGTGGCTCTCTCACGTCGATCATGATGGGAGCGTCGCCCTGATCGATCCTCTCTTTGAGTTCCTGTACACTAATGTCCATAAATAAAATAAGTTGTGGTTTTTGCTTACTTGACCAAATATAGAAGGTTAAACTATACGTTAAAACGGAAATGCATAATATCCCCGTCTGCAACGACATATTCTTTTCCTTCTACCCCTAGTTTTCCGGCTTCCTTGACAGCTTGCTCAGAGCCGTATTCCATTAGATCATTATATTTCATGACCTCTGCTCGGATAAAGCCTTTTTCGAAATCAGTATGAATCACTCCCGCAGCTTGAGGTGCTTTAGTACCATTGTGGATGGTCCAAGCTCTTACTTCCTTTTCACCAGCAGTAAAGTAAGTCTCTAGCCCAAGCAATTTGTAGGCTTCTCTGACCAATACATTTAGGCCAGGTTCCTCTAGGCCTACACTTTCGAGTAATTCCTTGATTTCTTCTTCTTCTTCAAACTCCATCACCTGCTCCTCAAAACCAGCCGAGATCACAATCATACCCGCACCTTCATTTTTGATCGCTTCTCTTACTTGGGCTACATATTCGTTACCCTCGCCATCGGGTAGGCTATCTTCATCAATATTACAGACATACATCACTTTCTTTGCCGTCAAGAGGCCTAATTCGGCGACGATCGCAAAATCTTCAGGACTAGCATCCATATTGCGGATATTGTTGCCTTGTTCGACGAAGTCGATAAACTTCTTGATAATCTCAACCTGTCGGGTAGCTTCTTTGTTGCCCCCTTTGGTCATTTTTTTGGTCCGCTCTAATTTTCGTTCTAATAACTCTAGGTCTTTGAGTTGCAACTCTGTTTCGATAATTTCTTTATCACGCACAGGATCAACTGTATTTTCGACATGAATGATATTATCGTTTTTGAAACAACGCAGCACATGCAAAATGGCTTCACACTCCCTGATATTGCCCAAAAACTGGTTACCTAGTCCTTCCCCCTTACTGGCCCCTTTGACAAGGCCGGCAATGTCAACAATTTGTACCACTGCGGGTACCGTTTGCTTGGGTTGAATAAGCTTAGTAATCGCGTCGAGGCGAGGGTCTGGCACCGGTACCATGCCTACATTGGGTTCGATGGTACAAAAAGGGTAATTGGCCGCTTCCGCTTTCGCAGAGGAAAGCGTGTTGAACAAAGTTGATTTGCCTACATTGGGGAGACCGACTATCCCACATTTAAAGCCCATGTATGTAATTTATTACTGATTCAAAATTGAGGCTGCAAATATAAGCACAATGCACGAATAATGTATATGCTTAGCAGTGAGCTGTAAGCTATTTCGAATCTGTACGACCAATGAAGTAAAAAGATGAAGTCTCGCATCAAAAAGATCGTCCTAGGTATCCTTATGCTACTAGGTTTAGGAATCGGTAGCTTAGTAGCCGTGATGCTCAATCCACAATGGTTTTACCAGCAATCCACTACCAGAGGCAATTTTACCATCCTCCACAACCAAGCGTTACCCGCAGGGGCAGATTCTATCCTCAACCATGCCCATCAGATCGTCCAATACTCCCCTCACTATCTGCCAGACTACCGAATCACTATTTGTATGGATGACGGCAGTAGTTTTCCGAGGTGGATAGAAAGGCTCAAAAAAGGGAGAGCCGTTTCTTACGCCAATATCGTAGTCATGCAGCAGGCTTTTGATTACGAAAAAGGAGTTTCCATTATCGATGGGCATTTGTGGGATTTAACAGAGCTTTATGCCCACGAAATCACTCATTGCTATCAGTTCAAGTTGGCAGGCTTTTCTACCCTTTGGCTACCACTTTGGAAAATTGAGGGATATGCTGAGTACAACAGCAGATGGGTAGTAGAGCCATTTTCTCTCCGAGAACGCTACACTCTATTGCTTGAATCTCGCCAAAAACCCACTCAAGGCTTTCGGTGGACAGGTACAGCAGATGGTTACGGTAGTCCTGAATCTTATCTTGAAGGGCTAGTTTATGTACAATATTTATTGGAACAAGAAAACTGGACCTATCCCCAAATATTAGAAAGCGAGATTGACGCGCAAGCTCTCGAGAACAAGTTAAAAGCATGGTATGAAAAGAGCCCATAGGAAATTTTGGATTGTCTAAAAAACTGGTTATCATTGCCTTAACAACGTTAGGAACTACACACCCCAATGGAAGACCAGATCAAGCAGGCGATCAGGGCTCGTCGCGAAAAAGAAAAAGCCTCCCAAACCAATGCTATCTTAAGAGCAGCCCGTAAGATTGCCGTGGAAGAGGGTTGGACCAAAGTTTCTATTCGCAAAATCTCTAAAGAAATCGCTTACACCCCCCCTGTCATTTACGAACACTTCAAAAATAAGGAGGCAATTTTGATCGAGCTAGAGAGCATTGGCTTCCGCAAACTAAAGTTCGAATTAGAAGAGGTCAGAGTCGCCGTCAAAGAGCCTAAGGAACAGCTTGAAGCACTGAGTCTGTGCGTTTGGGACTGGGCTTTTAAGAATGCCGAAGTGTATCAGGTTATGTTTAACCTTCAAGGGATCAAAAGTACCCCGCCGAGTCCAAACTCTCTTAAGGATAGCGCGCACAGTACCCTCGAAACCCTTAAATCACTGCACCTGTTTAGCACGGAAACCGATTCTCTTCTCTTGAATTGGTGGGCTCTTGTGCATGGTTATATCTCTTTGGTGATGAGTGGTCAGTTGCCTGGGAAACGTGAGCAAACGCGACGTGAGTTGCAAAAGGCGATTAAACTTTTTGCTCAGAACTTGAGTGGCTAGCCCTATTTAAACTCCCCCCTCCCTCAAATGAATTTTCCTCAATTTTAGAACCACTTTTTTTAGGTGGAATTCATTCCATACGCCTAATCGAGAGCAAACTTGTTTTCGTAGAGACTATTAAGAAAAGTTTATTATTCACCCCTCCTAACGGCGTAATAATTTTTATCAACAGGATAACAACGGTTAATTTTGCCTCTTTCCATTTTTAACTAAACCTTTTATAATTCCTTACGTTATCACACTGGAAACTTTGGAAATGGTTAAAGTTTCCATAGTTTTGCGCTCGAATTTAGCTCCTATATGGACGTACAAGAACGTATCCTCACCCGTGCTAGCGAACTGTTTGGAAAATATGGCGTCAAAAGTGTCAGTATGGACGATTTGGCGGGAGAGCTGGGCATCTCCAAAAAGACCATATATCAATACTATTCCAACAAAGCGGAGTTAGTTCAGGCCTTTACCCAAGCCTTTTTTAACCACGAGGTCCTAGTTGCCAATCAACTGAACGAAAAGGCTGAAAACGCCGTCCAGGCATTGATCCTTGCCATACGTCAGATGCAGGATGTATTCAAAGAAATTTCCCCTCGCTTAATTTACGAAATCCAGAAATACTATCCTCAATCATGGTCATTGTTTGAGTCATTCAAGCAAAACATCATGTACTCTCTGGTTTATCAAAACCTTGAGGAAGGAATTTCTCAAGGGTACTATCGGAAGGACATTCACATAGAAATCGTGGCGCGCATGCGAGTTAACCAAATGGAACTTGCCTTACGCCAAGAATTGTATCCTTATAAATCATTTAATCCGGCTGAAGTGCAACTAGAACTCTTCAGAATGTATATGTACGGCATTGTTACCGAAAAGGGCCGTCAACACCTCCACAAGTACCTAGTTTCTCACCCAGAGGATGAGGAGCTTTTACATATCAATAATCAGTAGTAGTCCACACAAATCATACTAGTCCTCCATGTTACGTTATCTCACCTTTCTTTGCATTAGCTGGTTGACTGTTTCAGTCAGCTTGGGGCAAGATCAAATCCAGTATATGTCGCTGGAAACTTGTCTGATCTATGCCAAAGAAAATAATCTCAACCTTAAGAACGCGAGATTCGACGAGTATATCGCCGCTTCTTCCGTTAAAGAAGTAACCGCTCTGGGGATGCCTCAAATCAAGGCCTCTGCAGATATAAATTACTTCGTAGAACTCCCAACTCAAATTCTCCCAGGGTTTTTCAATTCTCAGCAAGGAGTATTTGTCCAAGATGGTCAGCCATTTCTTGCTACTTTGATTGATCCGGAAACGATGGCGCCTATCGAAGGCGACCCCATTGAAGCGCAGTTTGGTTTCCCATGGCAGTCAACTGTCGGCATCTCAGCCCAGCAGCTAATTGCAGATGGAACCTTCTTTTTGGGTTTGCAAGCCGCTAAGTCTTATGTCGATTTGGCTAAGCGCAATACGGCCCGTACCCAAGAGCAATTGTCTTATGATGTAACCAAAGCCTATTATTCGGCCTTGATGGCTCAAGAGCAACTCAAGCTTTTAGATGCCAATCTCAATCGTCTAGAAAAGCTCTACAACGAAACCAAAGTCCTAAACGAAACGGGTTTTGTGGAGAAGATCGATGTTGATCGCCTTGAGATCACTTACACCAACTTGAGCTTGGAGCGAGAAAAGATTAAACGCTTTGCTAGCTTAGGGCGTGATTTGCTAAAATTTCAAATGGGTATGCCCATTGGAACTGAGATTGCGCTGACTGAGCAGGTTTCACAATTGATTGATGAACCAGAATTAAATCCTATCAGTGAGTTTTCACCTACTAAGAGAGCAGAGTATGATCTAATTTCTTCACAAATCACTTTAGAAAATTATAACTATCGTCGCTTCAAAGTAGGGTACCTCCCAAGTTTGTATGCTTTTGGGAGTTATCAATACCAAGCACAAAGAAACGAGTTCAACTTGTTTTCGACGGACGAAAAATGGTTTCCCATTAGCGTAGTAGGTCTCCAGCTCAATGTCCCCATCTTTGATGGTCTGGCTGGTTACCAGCGTATGCAACAGTCTCAAATCAAGATTAAGCAATTGGAAAACCAACGCATCTTATTTGAGCAAGCGGCGACTCTCGAAGCCAGAAAAGCCTCCAGCGACTTATGGAATGCTTATAACAACGTCCAAGCCTACAAACGCAATGTTGAACTCGCTCAAAAAGTCTATAACGTCAGTCAAATCAAATATAAAGAGGGCGTTGGCTCAAGCCTTGAGTTAAATAATGCGGAAACTACCCTACAAGAAGTAGAAGCCAACTATCTCAGCGCTGTTTTCGAATATCTCTTGGCCCAAACGGATCTCCGTAAGGCCCTAGGAGAATTTACAGTGGTAGAACCCGCTTCTCTTAACGAATAATCCACACTTCAGACAATTAATCGCAATGTTAAAATATATCTCCATTCTAAGTCTTGCTATCCTCATGGTAGCCTGTGCTGAACAAGCGCCTAAGACCTTGGCCGAGAAAAAAGCCGCCTTGGAAAAGAAAAAAACCGAATTGGTAAAACTCAATCAGGAAATCAACGATCTCCAAGCTCAGATTGAGACAGAAGACCCAGAGGCAAAAAACAAAGTAAAGCGAATTCCCGTCGGCACCACTACCCTACGGGAAGTAAAATTTGATCACTTTGTCAATGTACAGGGCACCGTAGAAGCTAAAAATATGGTAAACGTAAGCCCGCAAAGCAGTGGCCGAATTACCCGCATTTATGTGCGTAAGGGGCAATCGGTCCGCCGCGGTCAGCTTTTGGCTCAACTTGATACTTCGATCATGGCTAGCTCACTAGCTGAGATTCGCACACAGCTAGATCTTGCCAACATCATGTTCGAAAAACAAGAGCGTCTTTGGGAGCAAGAAATTGGGACCGAAGTACAATATCTCACGGCAAAGAGCCAAGTAGAATCCCTCGAACGTCGTATTGCCACTTTGAGAGAGCAAATGTCGCTCAGTCGCGTAACGAGTCCCATCAGCGGTACCGTAGAGGAGGTCATGCCAAAAGAAGGAGAAGTCGCTATGCCGGGCATGCCGGCCTTCCGCATTGTCAATCCGACGGATCTTAGTCTAGTTGCTAATCTTGCCGAAAGCTATGTACCCTTTGTCCGTAGAGGTGATCTAGTAAAAGTCAACTTTCCTAATATGGGCAAGAATTACGACGCCAAAGTTACCGTAGTAGGCCAGTCTATTGACCCATTGGCCAGAACTTTTTCCATTGAAGTCAAATTACCCAATGATCCGATTCTCAAAGCCAACATGTTTGGTGAAATCTCCATCAATGATCGTACAGAAGAGGAGGCCATCGTAGTACCCCAGAACTTGATTCAAAAATCTGAGGTAGGACAATTTGTCTTCGTGGCCAGTGAATCAGAAGGACAATGGAAAGCTGTTCGCAAAACCATCGAAACGGGCCTTAGCTATGATGGCGAGGTAATTATTGAAAATGGCTTAGCCGCAGGCGATAAATTGATTACGACCGGTTTCAAAGGATTGAGTGATGGCCAGATCATCGAACTCAATGCTTCTGTTGCCGCAAACTAGTAGAGTATCACAGGTTCAAACCTACCCCTGAATACTGAACAAATGAAAAAGAATAAATTCCGTGAGTTTTTCCTCTCTAGTTGGGCGATAGACAATCGGACCACCATATTTCTCCTAACAGCGGTAATTACGCTGTCGGGGATGTTATCCTATCAGTTTCTACCCAAGGAAAACTTCCCCGAGATTCAATGGCCTGTCATCATGGTTTCCACTCCTTATCCGGGAACCGCTGCCAAGGATATTGAAAATCTCGTCAGTCGCAAGATTGAAAAAGAACTCAAGGGCATCGATGGTGTCAAAGAGATCAATTCGACCTCGATACAGGACTTTTCCTCCGTCTTTGTCGAATTTGAAACCAATGTTGACTTAGACGAAGCTAAGCGGCAAGTACAAGAGGCCGTTGATCGCGCCAAAAGCGATCTACCCAACGATCTACCCACTGATCCTATCGTAGTAGATATTGATTTGTCTGAGATCCCGATTATGCAATTGATCGTCTCGGGACCTTTTGACAACGTGAGTCTCAAGAAGTACTCCGAAGATATCAAAGACCGCATTGAAGAGTTGGCAGAGATTAGACGGGTAGATATAATCGGGGCTCCCGAACGCGAAATCAAGGTCGATGTCGATCTATTCAAGCTGGAAGCGGCCAACCTCACCATGGGGGACGTTGAACAAGCTATCGCTGGGGAAAATGTGATTATTTCCGGTGGAGATCTAGATATCAATAAGCAAAAAGTATCTGTCCGCTTGAATCAGGAATTCAAAGATATTTCTGACCTTGAAAACCTTTTGGTGCGCTCCATCCGTGGCAACTCTGCCTACATCAAGGATATTGCTACGGTAGAGGATGGCTTCAAAGAAAGAGCCAGTATCGCCCGTAAAGATGGGCTACCCGTAATGACTCTTAACGTGATCAAGAAAGGGGGAGAAAACCTAGTTGATGCTTCCATCGAGATCAAGTCTATCTTAGAGGAAATGCAAGCGGAGGAGTTTCCAGAAGCGCTCACTATTCTGATCTCAAACGATCAATCTGAGTTGACCTTCAATATGCTGGACGAATTGATCAACACCATCATCATCGGTTTCATTTTGGTAACCTTGGTATTGATGTTTTTCATGGGTCTGCGAGATGCCTTGTTTGTGGGGCTTGCAGTACCGCTTTCTTCTTTTATCTCCTTTGCTGTTCTCTACGGTATGGGATACAGTATGAATTTGATCCTTCTTTTTGCCTTTATTTTGGCGATGGGGATTGTGGTTGATAACGCGATCGTGGTTATTGAAAATACCTATCGTATTTTCATGGAAAGTGATCTTCCGATCAAACAAGCCGCTAAAAAGGCAGCCGGAGAGGTGATTGCACCGGTATTCTCTGGAACGCTTACCACGGTTTGTCCCTTTCTACCTCTACTCTTTTGGGCTGGCCCTGTAGGTGAGTTTATGGGCTTCTTGCCGGTAGTAATGATTATCACGCTTTTTGCTTCACTATTTGTGGCTTATGTGATCAACCCAGTCTTTGCTGCCGCCTTTATGAAAAAAGAAGATCCTAATGCAGCTCAGACGCGCACCAAGCGCATTTTGATTTATTCTGGTATCACAGCGGTATTAGGCCTTTTGATCCACTTTACTGCCTCTGAGATCTTTGGCAACTTCCTCATTTTCATGGCGGTATTTGTGCTCTTCAATGGCTTTATCCTTCGTCATGCGATCAACTGGTTCCAGCAAAAAGCAATTCCCAGTATCAAAAATGCTTATCGAGGATTGCTGCGCTGGTCATTGGATTATCCTTGGGCGGTAATCGCAGGGACTTTTGCAGTCATCTTTTTGACCATGGTGGGAGTACAAATGGCCAACATCAAGTTTATCCAGTTTCCTACTACGGAGCCAAACTTTATTTACGTTTACAATGAATTACCACTAGGTACCAATATTGAGGAAACGGATTCTGTAACCCGCATTCTCGAAGACCGAGTGATGGAAGTGGTGGGACAAGACAACCCTATCATCAAATCAGTTATTACCAATATTGCCATCGGAGCCGGTGATGCCAACTCATTTGACCAGAGTTCATCTGCTCCCAACAAAGGTAAAATCACCGTCGAATTTGTAGAATTTAAAAAGCGGAATGGGGAGTCAACGCTTGACTATTTGGGTAAGATTCGGGAAAACGTAAAAGGGATCGCGGGAGCCAAAGTCGTTGTCGGTCAAGATGAGGGAGGCCCTCCCGGATCAGCCCCTATCGAGGTCATGGTAACCTCTGAAAACTTTGAGGAGATGATGCAGGTCAGCGAAGACCTATTTGCCTACCTTGACTCCGTCAATATCGCTGGTATCGAAAAGCTCAAATGGGATGCGGATGATAAGCGTCCTGAATTCTTGATCGATATTAATCGCGAAAGAGCGCGTGCCAACGGCCTCAGCAGTGGTCAAATTGGTATGGCTATTCGTACTGGCCTTTTTGGAAAAGAGGTCTCTAAGTTCCGCGACCGCGAGGATGAATATCCAATTATGCTTCGTCTCGACGAGAAGTATCGTGATAACATCAGCGACTTGATCAATATGCGAGTCACCTTCATGGATATGGCAACGGGCCGCTTCCGTTCAATTCCGATCTCAGCCGTAGCTGACGTGGAGCTATCCGAAGAATATGGTGGAATCAACCGTACTGATCTCGAAAAGTCGGTAGCGATTACTTCAAACGTACTCACTGAGTACAATGTCGAGGTCGTAGCCAATGAGACCAAATACTGGGTGGGAGAATTCCTGAAACAAGGCCGAGGTAGTGATGAAGTCGATATCAAGGTAGGCGGTCAGATCGAAGACATGGCAGAACAGTCTGAGTTCTTAGGCACCGCCTTCGGCGCCGCCATCCTCCTTATCTTCATGATCCTCGTAACACAGTTCAACTCCTTTAGCAATGTGATCATTATCCTCAGTCAGGTTATCCTGAGTGTGGTAGGTGTCTTTATCGGTCACGCGGTGATGGGCATGGACTTCTCGGTAGTACTTTCTGGGGTAGGGATAGTCGTGCTAGCTGGTATTGTCGTAAACAACGGGATTATCCTACTGGATTTCTTCAACATCATGCAAAAACAGGGCTATAATCTCAAAGATAGCATTATCGAAGGCGGAGCGGTACGCTTTACCCCTGTACTCTTGACCGCCACCTCTACCGTATTGGGCTTGGTACCTTTGGCACTGTCCTTCAATATCAACTTTGAGTCGCTTTTGACTAGGCTTGATCCCCAAATTTATTTTGGAGGC
This sequence comes from Bacteroidota bacterium, assembly GCA_039024315.1. GTDB lineage: Bacteria > Bacteroidota > Bacteroidia > J057 > J057 > JBCAWW01. Next base: position 1,513 of record JBCCQN010000217.1, on the reverse strand, counting down.
TTCAGCGCTGCTTTCTGGCAGCCCTTTTCATGGTCGATCATCTTTGGTTTGAGCTTTGCTACCATCATTACCCTTTTAGTAGTGCCCGTTATTTACTACCAAATCAAACGATTTGAAGACTGGTTTGGGCGCAAGATTGGTACACGTCCCGCCAAAGAGGCCGCAGTGATAGAAAGCGATTACAGCAACGGCCAAGACAATGGTCATAGCAATGGCTCCGCTCATTATGATGATGCCTATACTGACGAGGATGAGGAAGCACCTTCCCCTATGGAAGTATAATTTCCATCCTTTTGAAAAAAGATACGTCTTTAACCCGCATAGTGTAATTGGCATTGTGCGGGTCTTTTTGTTTTTTCAAGTCTATGAAACTCAAAAGATGGATATTACTAGCGGCGGGAATCCTTGGTATAGTCGCCTTTTTTCTCCCCTTCTTCAAATTGCTGAATGTTGGCTTTTTCGATGTCAATATTAGTGGTAGCAGCTTATTGGGAGCGGCGGCCGAAGCGTTTGACATTGGTAATTTTAAGGCTGGGAAACGATTGTACAAGTTACTATTTGACCAGTGGCAGTCCAATCAAGATGTCATTGACTATGCAGGCTACTTTGGCTTTGTCTATGTGCTATTAGGTCCGCTCTACATCTTTTTGTTTTCTCTAGGCTACCTAGTCAAAGGTATCAATGGGCGCGGCAGTTATCGCACAGGCTTAGTCTTTTTATTGACTTATACAGTAATCGCCGCCATTGGACTTTATGCGAGCGGCCAGTACTACAATATTACCCTTAACTTTTTCAATCGGGCAGGATTGGGATATTGGTTGGGGGCAGGGGCCATCTTTTTGGCTTGGCTCAGCAAATTCTTGAAACCTCCAGTCTCACAACAGGTATAATACACCAAACATTCACCCTATGAACTTGGAACGAATCACCTTAATTCTAGCAGGCCTTGTGGGCATCGCCGCCTTCTTCCTGCCTTTTCTCCACCTCCAACCAGAGGGATTGGGAAAAAATCTCGTCAATATTGATGTCAGCGGCTACAGCTATGTCTTGACAATTTTGGATGCAGCAGAAGTACAAGAATATCCAGAAGGTCGAGCCATGGTCGAAGTATTGGGTGAGTTATTTAATAACTCACAAAAAATGGAAAATAAAGCCCTTTGGGTGGGCGTCATGGTCGTCCTCACCGGACCCATTTTTTTCCTACTTTACTCTTTAGGCCACCTCTTTAGAGGAATCGCAGGCCAGTCTTACAAACGAGGGATCTTTTTCACCTTGCTCTTTACACTTTTTGCTTGGGGAGTGTTTTTCTTCCTCAGCGACAAGTCCACTATTGAGTTAGGATCTCTAGATGTTGGCCCTAAATTCAACTTCTTCAAAATGGCGGGCATAGGGTTTTGGATGGCGGCCGGGAGTGTCTTGGCTGCTGCTTTCAGTCTATTCTTTTCCAAAAACCTAGGAGATTCGAAGTCATAGTATTTTGGTTACCGCTGCGCGGAACGCTTGTTTGATTCGT
>JBCCQN010000216.1:0-13640 GCA_039024315.1 Bacteroidota bacterium | reverse complement strand
TGCGCCATCGTCCACTGGACTTAGTTTGGCCTGACGGATACGATGTACGAGTTCGATTGCAGGTCGCGCTGCTTCCATACCGAAGGATTCCCCAGAGAGGATATGCTCATACATACGGGTATGAAGATCGGTAAAACCCGTGGAAAATTCTATCTCATTGCCATCATAAGTGAGAGAACGATAGGTAGGTTTCCCTCCATCCTTCGCTTCTTGTGGCAGATCATGACGATCGATAGAAAGGTACCATTTGACATTTGCGCCTTCTAGCTCGATACTACCGCTCATTTTTTGAGGCTCGGAAAGATAGACTTTGAAGTCCTGCACCTTACCAAATAGCCAGATAAGTAGATCGAAGAAGTGAATGCCGATATTGGTAGCGATACCACCAGACTTATCGACATCTCCTTTCCATGAGTATAGATACCAAGCCCCACGAGAGGTCATGTAGGTAAGGTCGATTTCGTACTTTTTGTCGCTTTTGTTTTTTTCTAGCGCTTCGCGCAACGCTAAGATCGTATCGTGCACCCGGAGTTGAAGGATCGGATAAACTTTACCTTCTGATTCTTGCTCCAATTGCTCCAAGGCATCAAGCTGCCAGGGATTGGCGACTAGTGGTTTTTCACAGATGGCATTTGCGCCTAGGCGTAGGGCAAGTCGCATATGGGCATCATGCAGATAATTGGGACTGCAGATAGAGAGATAGTCGATTCCGCTTCGGTTGCCATCTCTTTTGATTCTTTCTAAATGGCGATCAAAACGTTCAAACTCAGAGAAGAAGGATACATCGGTAAAATAACGATCCAAAATTCCTACCGAATCATGAGGGTCCATAGCTGCAATTAGCTCATTACCCGTTTCTTTGATCGCTTTTAAATGTCTAGGAGCAATGTAGCCGGCTATACCGGTCAGGGCGAAATACTTTTTCATACTAGTCGTCAACCGTAATGCTTAATGTGAGGTAGCGAGAGCCGATGTAACCGAGCCAAAGTAACCAAAAGGGGGTTACTGAGACCAAATAACGCGGTTCTGCGTGAACAAGGGATGTAAGACCAATATAGATTAAAAAAATACACCAAAGGGCTAGTTGTCCTAAAGAAATTTGGAATCGATTACGCCAAGCCGCGATGATGGAGAAAAATAAGCAGATCAATAAGACCGTATTGATGATAATATAGGGAATCGGTCGTAGGTCTTGCTGTCGGTAGGATCGGGGGAAGCCCCAAAACATCCGGATAACATTATGTATCCAGTTTTTGACATATACCTCTGGGTGCTCAGCCATATTTTCCATAGCCTTGGCCTTGAGGGCATCATCACGCTCGATGTGATTGAGCGGCATAATGGTTTTGAAAAAACGTCTATGGATAGGCGAAATCCCTAAGATTTCAGCATTCATGACTTTGTCTTTGGCCTGCCAATCTCCGTATTCATTTTTTTCGCCCGTGGTCATCCAATACAATACCTCTCCCCCATTGGTCCCCCAATAAAAAGGTTTGGACGTTACCGAGTAGGTATAGGCCAAATAAGGTACACATATCATAATACCCGCGGCCACGGTAATCCCCCAGCCTCTAAAAACCGGCTTACGCCAAATGACCGAAACGACTAATAAGAGGGGAATACTGATAAATAAAGCATATCCATAGACAAAGCGGGTCAGGGCCAAAATACCCATAAACAGACCGGCATAAAGAAAATTACGCCAATCAAATTCCTTGCTTTGGTTTGCCTTGATAAAGAAAAACAAGAAGCCACAAACCAAGAAAAAATAGAATGCCTCGTATACAGCCTTTGGCATGACCTTAAGCATGACCGGAAAGAGGCCCATGATCAGGGTCAAATAATAGGCTAGTTTGTCCGAAACCAATAATTTGGCCGCTTTTTGAAAAAAAGCTAAACCGCCTAAGATCAAGAATGCGTTGCTCAGTACCGCCACTAGTTTGGGCAAGCCCAAGGCGACAAAGGGTACTAGATAAAGCGAATAACCAGGGCCATTTCTAAAGTCAGGATTGACAGGGTCCCCAAAATATCCGTGAGTCAAATTCTCTGCATAATATCGGAATCTAATCTCATCACCTGTCCAGTTAGGATCAAACATGAACCCAATGATGAGTAGATATAATACCAATAAGGGAGCATAAAGACTTAACAGGCTACCTCTCTTCATACTTACTTTAGGCTTTGTCTTTTGAATGAGCATTATGCATTTCCAACAACTGGCTAGAGTTGATGTGGAAGAGTTCGTCAAAATAGCGCTTGTTCTGGAGAGAGAGGAACCCAATTCCCAGAAATTGTAAGGCGGTCAAAAAGGTAAATCCGCCAACGAAGAAGGCATGGGGACGAGTACGAAAAACCTCAGCTACCGCCTCTGTAAAGCGAGCATCAAAGATTGTACTGGTAACCTCTACAGTCGAATAGACATCAAAAGTGTGGTAAAATATCCAAGATATTACCCAGAGGGATACAATCATAGATACCACACCTACCGACATAAAAAACATGTAGGGTCGGAAGATAAAGCCTGACATCAGGCCCGAGAGTATGCCTTTGAAAATCCGAATGCTAGAGGCCCTAGAACCTTTAACTTGCTCTTGAAAACTCCAATCTAGGTGGGCCGGAATTTCCTCCACTCTCGCTCTGAGGATAATCGCCTTATGGATGATCTCTGGATTGATCGCATAAGTCGTAGACTTGAGATTGAGGGTCTGTAAAAACTCACGCTTATACACCCGCACCATACTGGTGAAAGTATGAATTTTCTTGGGAGAAGTGATGCGTAGAAAGTGATTGACCGTTTTGCTAAGCAATAAACGGAAAAAAGGCACTTTAGTATTACGTCCACCCTTCATATAGGGTGAAGCAATCACTACAGCGGCATCGGTCTCTTCGATTTCGATTAGGAGACGTTCAATGTGTTCTTCGTCATAGCTTAAGTCTAGATCGAGGACGATCACATAGTCTCCTTTTGCATTACGAAACCCCGTGCGCAATGCCCCCCCTAAATTGCGGTTGATCCGGTGGTGGATGACATTGACTTCTGCTCTACTAGCGGCAAAGGCGTCGGCTAATTGAGCAGTATTATCTTTACTGCCGTCATTGACGACAAGGATATCCCATCTATATTGACTTTCTAGCCCCTCCATGTAATCACAGAGGCGCTGTAGATTAGGCGTGATAATCGCCTCTTCATTATATGCTGGCGTGATAATCGTTACCGATTTGCGCGTATCGGTAGGCTCATCTGATACAGGAGTCAGGTTAGGTTGGTGCAAGGATGAAATTACACGCTCGGGATTCATATCGTCTGATTAATAATGTGTGTTAGTCCAATAATGTGTTAGTCCGATTAGCTCAAAGCGATCAAAAAAATACCACAGCAGATGATCGCAATGCCGATAAACTTTTTGGCGGAAAGCTCTTCTTTAAAGAGGAAGTAAGCGCCAATAGGTATGAGTATATAATTGAGGCTTAGATAAGGAAAAACATAACTAAGCTCCAGGTGCGAGAGGGCCAGAAGCCACGAAACGGCGGCAAAGCCGTTGAGAGCCAAACCGAAGAATATGTGAGGCTGAAAAACCATTTTCACATAATCCACGATACCTTTGTTTTCTTTTTCAGGCATCTCCGCGAGGATTCCCACTCCTCTTTTGAAGAGAAATTGTGAGGCGGCTACCATCACGATGCTGATTATGAGATATATATGTGGATTCATGATTTCTTCATATCTAAAGCCAATACCACTACTCCAATACAAATCACCACCAAACCAGCGATACGCAATAGCGAAATATTCTCATCAAACCACATCCATGCCCCCAAAAAGATGAAAAGGTATTGCATCGTTCCCGCAGGGTAAGCAAAGCTCAAATCCAGTTTCGTCAGACATAAAAGCCAACCGACGGTCCCACAAGCGTACAATATCAAGCCTCCAATGATCATAGGATTGATCATGGAAAGGAGGTAGGATACACCGCCTGAAAATTCAAACTCTCCCAACTCCATCATCCCGCGTTTGAGCAGCAATTGTGCAGCAACGCTTACGAGGATGTCGATTGCTAAATAGACCAAGCCTATTTTGAAATCTTGGGATTTATCTATTGCAACTGTTTTTGTATTAGCCATGAAATTGAAAAAGGGTATCCTGAGACTAAGCCAATGACAATTCCTTGACTGGCATTGATTTACGCTGGTGTTCAAACTCCGCGTGTGTCCCCATGGGTACGAGTTCAAAATGCTTGCCGAGATAATCAAACATTTTGCCCATTAGCTCCACCTTAGGCTTAGATTCGACACGCATGGCGGGGAAAAAGGACAGAGCATCTGTATCATCCTTACCAATAAAGTCTAGCGGGTGCAGCAAAATCGAAGGACGGGTACCGGTAAGCTTACACATCATCACTGTAAAGCGAACGTAGGCCATGGCCAGCGCTTGGCTAAAGGTGCCTAAATACAGCACATAGCTAGCATGAATGGGCACTTTGAATAGCGGCATGGTCGTCACCGGAATCTCGAGGAGATTTTTGCCTTCATACTGCCATTGGTAAGCCTTGTTAGGACGGAAACCATCTTTCCAGCTCCCAAACAATCCTTTGCGGGTTTCACGCTCCTCTTTGGTCATCTTACTGCTCCAAAGGAAGTAAGCACGCGCTAGCGGATTGAGGATATTGGGGAAGGTAGAACCATCGTATTCATAGCCTCGCTTGACGAGTACCGACAATACCGTCTGCGAAAAGCTGAAGCCTGGACCTCTAAAGGCCCGTGGGCGCACTCCGGTAACATCCTCGATATGATATTCAGCGCGGGCCAACTCCTCATTGATTTCTTCTTCACTGTACTTATGCAGCCAAGGATCATGATGAAAAGTATGATTGCCGATCTCGTGTCCGCGACGCGCAATCTCTCCTAATACCTCGCGATTATGCTCAAAAGCAGCATCTTGGGCAACGATAAAGAAGGTGATCTTGGTCTTTTTTTCGTCCAGAAAATCGAGAATACGAGGCACAGCATAGCTGAGATAGGAAGGATATTGTTCCCATTCTGGATCGCCATGCGTCTTCATATATGTCCACTGATCGTCAAGATCAAGCGAAAGGCTCGCGAGTGGTTTCTTAGTCTGTCCCATATTTCCTATAATCTTTAGGCCAAAGTGGAGCTAGTTTCCTTGACGGCAAACTCATGCGCAAACTCGGCCATGAAACGGTTGACGTGTCGGGCCACCGAATCATTGTTAAGTGTGTCGTTGATAAATTGAGAAGTGTTGAGGAGATAAAAATCCTCATGCAGAGTCTTCGTACGCGGACGAATTTGATCGTAATGCAGTACCTGTAAAGGCTGTACTTTGAAAGCACGATTGAGATGTAGGCCGATGATTTCCTCATCTTTGAGATCAGGGTACATGCTTTTTACCCCTTCGAGGAACGCTTCTTTGAGTTCTTCGTCGGACTGGCGTAACATGGGATCCGTATTGATGATATACTTAGGGAAATAAGTCAAATGCTGGCCTGCAGTGTATTGACGATCGACCAAGGCAGTCATCCCAATTACGCCGGTAAAAGGAATCTTCGCGTCGGAGATATTCACTACATAGTAAGGCGTAAGTTCACGCGTTGTGCGAAGCACAAGACAAACAACGCCCAAATACTCCACCTTGCGGTGGTCGCCCTTGATTGAGACAATCGACTCATCTGCTACCTGCTCCAAAACACTGCTTGGACTGGTAAAAATCACCTTGTCAAAGTATTGCTCCTCACCATTGGCCGTGAGATACATCCCACCGTTCTCCGCAGGACGAATATGCTCTACAGAGGTATTGTTGTGAAGAGAAACCCCTTTTTTGATAAGTTCAGACTCCAAGCGATCGAATACTGTCTTATAGCCCCCTGCTACGTATCCCATCTGCTCTTTTTTAGCAGAAGAATCGCGGGCGGCAAACAAACGCTTGATGTAAGTCCAAATAAATACAGCTGAAACCCGCTTGTAATTCTCTCCCAATTTGGCGAGTAATAGCGGCTTCCAGAATTTTTCAAAGGTACTGCGACCGCCCATTTTTACGAGCCACTCTTCGACGGTCTTGTCTTCGAGTTCACTCCAATCGTCAATGCGACTACCGCGTAAAATCGTCAAAGCCAAGCGAAACTTAGAGATCGGATCAAGCGGCGGGAAGAGCAAAAACTCTTTGGTGCTACTGATCGAATAAGTACGCTTGTTGACATAATATCCGGTCAAAGTTTGCTTCCACCGAAGCTCATCTTTCAGACCGATATCATGCAAAATCCCCAATAGGTCCCGATCCTGAGGCAGGATCACGTGGTAAAAGCGATCCCAATCAAAGTCCTCATAATCGTGGTAGGTAGCCAAACCACCCCATTGAGCATTACGCTCAAAGAGGCTAAGTTCTTTACCTGGCCCTGCTAACTTAAAGCTCAGGGCCATTCCCATAAATCCTCCACCAACTACTGCTATTTTCATACGGCAGAGGTTTCTTCCATCACTTTACGTTGCCATTCGAACGTACGGCGCATACCTTCCTCAACGTCTACCTGAGCCTTGACACCAAGCAATTTTTGTGCTTTGGTCGTATCAGGCACTCGGCGCATTACGTCTTGGTATTTGCGTCCTTTGGAGATTTGATCGTATGGGATCAATTCGTATTTCAATTCACCTGGAGTACCCGAAACTCTCTTGAGGAGTTGCGCCAACTCTAGGATGGTAATTTCTTTATCAGCACCGATGTTGAAGATTTCGCCATTGGCTTCCTCTTTGATGGTCGCAGCATAGATGCCTGCTACCGTATCATCAACATAGGTAAAGGTGCGCGTCTGTGTACCGTCGCCATGAATCGGAATAACTTCATCCTTCATGATCTTTTCGATAAAGACTGACTGAGGACCGCCCCACCAAGAAAGGTGTTGATTAGGGCCATAAGAACCGAAGAAACGTAGCAATACGACCGGGAAACCATAGGCTTCCATATAAGCGAGCGCTAAGTGCTCATCAAATAATTTTGAGACCGCGTAAGCCCAACGAGGTACTTTGGAACTACCGATGACGTGGTTTTGATCTTCTTTGAAAGGAAGTTCGGGACTCATGCCATATACATCAGAGGTCGAAGCTAGTACACACTTGATGTTTAGCTTGCGCGCATACTCCAATACATATTCAGAGCCTTTGGCGTTGATCTGCAGGGTATCTACAGCTTTGCCATAACGAGGAATTTTGAAAGCGGCGAGGTGAACGATCTTGTCAAAGGTATCGTCTAACTCTTCAAAAGTGCTTTCTTCAACGATGTCCTTTTCGAGAAAGGTAAAATCTGGATTGTCAAGATGTGCTGCAATATTGGAAAGTTGCCCCATCGACAGATTGTCAATGCCGGTTACTTGATGTCCTTCTTGCAAGAGTTTGGTCAAAAGGTTTGACCCTAAAAAGCCAGCCACTCCTGTGACCAAAATGTGTTCTCTCTTCGTCATATCGAAATTCGAAATATCTTATTTACCGTTATTTACTTTTCAAACGCTAAAATCAATATTCCGACCTCCAAAACCGATAGGTTCTGTTTTAACGGCTAGATTCGACGACTCAACAACCCACTTACACTAGCTAATGGATATATGTTCCTGCTATATTCCACTGCCCTGAAAGACTTTTATCTCTGAACCTTGAGCTAGGAAGACAGATTTAGGCACTTCGGAGAAACTCGCTTCAAACTGGGAGCCATATACTTGATTTACATCCATTTGCAGCTCAAAATCACGTACTGAATGGATTTGCCAAGCGGGGTGGGCTACCTCGTATTCCCCAGTTTTATGTGCAGATTTTCGAGTATAACCCCAGAAGTGCTCAGTGATAAATTCTTCTTCGCTTCCGGCGACAAGTTCGGTACCAAGGGGATCCGCCTCGACCTGCATATACTGCCAGCCCATCCTTTCTTTCCATTCATAACGTACCCTCAGACTATGCTGATCCTCTACCCACTCATGCTTCATCCGGCGAGTGGCGTAGTGTTCTTTGTACAGGGTATTGGCGACGAGGGTGATCGCTATTCGCGGAACGATTTCCTTGATAAAAACCACTCCTCGCTTCTCCCCTCTTTTGACATAAAAACGGAGATTGACTTCTTCAAAGTTCACATGCCAGGGGATTTTAACCCCCAAAACCTTAGTATCTTGAAACATAAAACCCACCAAACTCACATAATGTCTACCCTGCCAAGTATCCAATTCAGTACCATAAGGCAGATAGGGTGTTAAGATCGCAGGATCGATCTCATAGTTGGCCATAATCAGTTTGCGCCATTGGGCTTGGAGAAAGACTCTGGACATAGGCTAAAGTATGATGGCCGATTTAGCGTTAAAATGGGTTAAGATTATCTCAGCGGCTTATTTACTTTTTCTCACAATAAATAGGCTCTCTCCTTGTCCAAAGCCATAGCGAAATTTATCATGGGCAGAAAGCTGTATCGAATAGTCATCTAGCTCTACGGCAAAGCCGACATACTCAAGCCGTTTGATATAATCTCTGCCATAAACTCTTACATGGTCAAACTGACCAAAGGCTATTTTTCTTTCCTCGGGAGATGTGATTGAATCGTCCTCATAAGTTTGCTCTCGATCCATTTCTATTGGCACCTGTAAAATGCCCCAACCGCCTGGTTTCAAGACACGGTATAATTCACTCATGGCAAGTGTATCATTGGGAACATGCTCTAATACATGTGAACAGAGAATAAAGTCAAATTTATTTTCAGGAAACTCCATTTGAGTAATATCCATATTGATGGTACCCTCTGGATATTTATAGCCTTCAGTAAATAAATCCACTGGAAAATAACTAATCATAGGATTAGCCTTAAATTTTTCGAATAGCTTCCTTTCAGGAGCTACGTGCAAAACCTCTTTCTTTGAATCGAAGAAATCTGGCTTATCCAATAAATACTTCCAGAATATCCTTGTCCTTTCCAAAGAGTTACAGACTGGACACAATGCGTTTGCTCTCATGGGTGCGGGAGAAATTCCAAACGGCAAAAATGTGATGAAGGTATTTTCGCAAATAGGGCATTCAACGTTGTTACCCGTAAGCGCTTTACTCCTAACTGCTAATTTAATCCTAGCGGGAATTATTTTCTTGATCATACTGCTTGTGCCATTGTTAATATTGAGGAATCGACAGAGTTTTTTAAGGATGAAAAAGCTCTTTTCGATTCTCAAGGCTTGAAAGCGCTATAAATTAAGCTTCTGTAGTAAAGTACACAATCTATCAGATTTAGTAAATCAAAGTCGAAAAGAATCCGATCTAATTCCTGCTTGATTAAAAAATTCCCCTAACAGCTAATCTGTTAGAGGAATTTTTCTTTAAGTAGAAAGGAGCCTTGCATCAATTTACCGCAAGCTCGTTGTGTGGGTTAATCAGCAATCTCAGCAGAGATTCGCTCAGCCCGGTACTTGGCCCGGATTACTCCACCAGCAGAGGTGGTTTGTGCCGGATCAAGTTCTTCCCAACGATCCAAAAAAGTAAGATAAGATGGCTTATCTAGATCTTGTAAGCGGTTGGCAAATAGCGTTATGGACGTTGCGTTGAGATCATCCTCCACAAATAGTTTGGGTCCCACCAAGACGCTGACGCCCTGATTTTCTCCCAAGGCTGCGCCATCCCAGACGAGATCATAGTCTGCACTTTGGGAGAGCGTAAGGCTGTTGAGGTTGCTGGGCCAATCGGCACTTTCCATAGTGGGGGTTTGATTGGTGAAGACGTTGGCTTCGGTATCAGTATAGACAAAGGTGCCCTGGGTAACCAAACCGTCCAACTCAATTTCGTGTCTTGCCAAGATGGGGTTGAAGAGGAGTTCATCGCCCTCGAAGGTGACAGAGGCCGGGTCAGATAGTTCGAGTTGGGTGCCGAGGCTGTTGCCGAAGCGAAAAAGCGCAAAGGCGGTAGTTTTATCCTCGTTGGCATTGTAAAACAGTTCGTACTCCACCCAGATCTTGTCCTGATTGACATCGATGGAAGGTTCGGACTCACAGGAAAACATAAAAAGTCCTACCAATACAATAAGCGAAAGGGAGAAAAATGATAAGCGTTTCATGCTACTTAGGATTTATAATGTGAATGTTTGTTTATTTGCTCCTAAGACAGCGGGAAAATTTGGTCCCCCTATGCGTGGGGATTTTTTTTAAGATTTATTTCTATGGGGGCAAAGCATTCTGCGAAGCAGGAGGACTTTAAACATCCCCTTCCGTCTAATCAGCCCCTTCAAAGAGGCCTGACGGGAGATTTAGGTACAATAATGATTTTTCGCTAGTCCCTTTTGAAGGGGACGGCCAGCGAAAAGGGGATGTCTTGAGATAAGCGTTCTGCGACGCAGAGAGAGAAAAAAGATGCTTCGGCAAGCTCAACAGGACAACAAGGATATTGGCGGTAAAAGCAAAGTCCACCCAATAGTCATCCTGAATTTACCGAAGGAACTATAGGGATAAGCGTTCTGCGCAGCATGGAGAGAAAAAAGATGCTTCGGTAAGCTCAGCAGGACAATTAGATGATTGGTACTAAAAGCAAAGTCCACCCAATAGTCATTCTGAGTTTACCGAAGGAACTATGGAGATAAGCGTTCTGCGCAGCAGTAAAAAAAAGAATACATGACCCAAGAAGGACCGTCCTAATTCTCCTCCTCCTGTCATGTATTCAGTTCTATGTATATCTATTTGGCCTTTTCAAGGAACGGATAATCTGTGTATCCTTTGGCATCAAGCCCATAAAAAGTGCTTGGGTCTAATTCATTGAAAGGCGCATTGGATTTTAAGCGTTCGACGAGGTCGGGATTGCCAATAAAGGGGCGACCAAAGGCAACCACATCTCCAAGATCGGCTTGCAAATCAGCTTCTGCGCGCTCGGCATCATAGCCACCGCTAAGGATGATTTTGCCTTGGAAAGCAGCTCTCAAACGTTGTTTGAAGGCCAAAGGCACCACTGGGGCACCCATAGAGGAGTGATCCACTGTGTGGATGTAAAGGATGCCAATTTCAGAGAGTTTTTCGGCGAGGTAGAGGTAAGTAGGCTCTACAGTATCGTAAGCAGGGAGATTGTTGTTTTGGCCAAAAGGAGAGAGCCTGATGCCTACTTTATCAGCACCAATCGCGTCCACTACCCTGCGGGCAACGCTAAGGGCGAACTGAGCTCTTTTTTCTAGGCTACCGCCAAACTCATCCTCACGTTGGTTGGTATGGGGATGGATAAACTGCTCGATAAGGTAGCCATTGGCGCCGTGGAGTTCGACTCCATCAAAACCTGCTGCTATGGCATTTTTGGCAGCTTGAACGTATTCTTCAATGGCTTCTTCTATATCAGCTGCGCTCATAGCTTCAGGGGTAGGAAGCACCTCTTTTTTACCTTTGAGGGTGTACATTTCTACCCCAGATGGTACTGCAGATGGGCCTAATACACGGCCTCCTTCGGGGAGATTGTCAGGGTGACTGACACGACCGGTGTGCATGATTTGCACAAAGATGCGACCGCCTTTCTCGTGAACAGTATCCGTAACTTTACGCCATCCTGCGACTTGCGCTTCACTAAATACGCCTGGGATATTAGGATAACCCAAGCCATTAGGAGAAGGAGAAGTACCTTCTGTGATGATAAGGCCGGCTTCTGCTCTTTGGCCATAGTACTCTGCCATCAATTCGTTAGGGATGTTACCTAGCGCACGAGTACGTGTAAGAGGGGCCATGACCACTCTGTTTTTCAATTCTATATTGCCGAGGGCAAAGGGGGAAAATAGTTTTTTTGACATTCCTTCAGTGTTTAAACCTTGATACCCCATTAACGGCATTTATAAATAATGGTTATAGAATTAATATTTTTATAAGCAGGAAGTTTTCCACATCGCTTTTCCTTTGTTAAAATGCTTGAATAAGCGTTCCGCGCAGCGGGGAAGATGGGAACATCCCCTTTTCGCTATCCGTAGCCTTCAAAGGGGACTAGCGAGGAGTGTGGATACAAACAATAAAGCCGTCAAGCCTCTTTGAAGGCTACGGTTCCCCCAGATCTACCCCATTTTAAATAAATTCCATGCATCAAAATAGGTATTAAATCTGTCCAAGCCTCTTTTCATTCGAATGGGCCCAGGTGGCCTTTTGGATTGGTAGCCTTTCCATCCTCCTAAGCGGGCAATCACCCAAGCGGCCCATGCAAGTTGATCTTTGGACCATGGGTTACGTAACTTTTGTGTTTTCCCTTCATACCTTTGATTGAGGAGGCTGAGACATTGAATTTCTTCGGCAGAAAAAATCTCATCAATTGGCTGTTGACTGTCTTTATCCCGACTCATCACCAACCTGAGGACTCTGAAAGCAGCTTCCAGACTCAGGATAGTTTGTTTAAAGATTGCATCCAATTTTGTTAACTGAGTTTGTTCAATGGCAAAGCCCTTCCGTTTGGCCGTTCGGTATAACTCCTCAGTCTGCCAACGCCATTCGTAGTTGCGGATCATCTTCATAGCTTGTTCCAATGTCTCTACCGGACGAGTAGTGAGTAATCGCCAGTGGACCGAATCTTCGCCTGCTGGCACCGAGGCAGGATTCTCTCTTGCATCGATACCATATACAAGCAGATCAGTTGTCCCCTTTTCGCTCTCGAGTTTAAGGCGGCAAGGGTGGAATCGCACCTCCATCCGAGCCAATCGTTTCGTTCGGTTTTGCTCCTTGTTTTTACTGTAGTTGCGCCGAGTGAGGGCGCGGAGATCCAGATCGTAGTGGCCACTGACTGGCAATTGATCCAGCAAGTCGAATAACTTTCCCTCTTTACTTGCTAATATGCGGTTATGTTGCTGAACCCGAATCAAGAGATCAAAAGATGATCCTTCTGAGTGAGACCATAGGTTCGAAATGTCAGCATGTGAGTCAAATACATAAAGGATCGAACGAGCTGCCTCCAGCACTTGCTCACTATGAATGATCCCCTGCATCCAACAATAGGTTTCCTTCTCAGACCAGCTACGTTGATCGCCCATGACTTTTTTGCGCTTGGGGAGAGTAGATTTTGGGCGCATCCACAACTGAAGATCACTCAAGCCTAATCCATGACCGCTATGAGCATCGACAACCAAATGGCTATGCAGAAAGAAGCCTGGCGTTTTGTTATCACTCAATACCCCAACACGCTCACGATCCTCAATATTGGAAATGTTGGCTTTGAGCGAAACTTCACTCGTATCACCGATCACAATTAAATCACGTTGGGACAGATTGGCAATATAGGGTTGATATAATTGATCGATCATCTCAGATGGACTCACCCGTTTATTGTGAAGAAAACGATAAAAGCTCTTTTCCGATGCTGCATCTTTGGATAATTGATGTACCACATTACTTTGGCGACAAACCATACAATTAAGTAATTCAAGGCTTTTGGATGCTAAGCGAGCATCATTATAGCAATGCTCCTGATAGGCGCCTCCATCTTGGCGAACAATTGGGTCAAATGTAGGGTACATAATTATCTCTGGGTCAAAAGAATTCTTATGCATATATAACTTTTTCCCTTATGGGATACTTGTGGGGGAACCGTAGTCTTTGAAGGGGCTGATTAGACGGAAGGGGATGTTAATTCGTCTTACGATAGTTCCAGATCGCCAGCCCATTGAGCAATACGCC
>JBCCQN010000215.1:0-13718 GCA_039024315.1 Bacteroidota bacterium | reverse complement strand
TTCTAGCTACGGCATATGAATCAGGCGAGTAACATCATGAGGCTTACGAGCTGGGTATTGGTTGTACAATAGGGGATTCACGGATTGCCAATTATTGTCGCACCCTTACCGCACCTGTTCGACGGGATTCTGAGAAGACCACGGACAAGAGTAGTGATGACACAACTTTAAAGAAATGGAGTGTAGATGCGTAGCAAAGTTGGTCCGCCAGCTTGGTCTATTAAAGTTCCTCACTCACGCTTTGCCAAGTTTTACTCCAAGGAGTATGGCGCTGAGCAAAGCTGTCGCAATAACGGTAGCTTGACCCATGATCCCTCGCTACGGCAAAGTTCATGGATAGCGGGAGCCACATCTAACAGATGAGGTTCCCGCTTACTGTTTTTATATATCGCCAATGACCGTAAACTTAACCATCGCTGCCACTCGCTTAATGTTAATTGCGTTATTCGATGAAAGCTGATTGTTTGCTTCCTCCATGGAGGAAAAGCATTTATATCTATTGTCCTTGGCTTTGATCAAGGGCTTAGGGCCGGTAACGGTTAAGAATCTTGTCGCTTATTGTGGTAGTGCCAAAGCCGTCTTGGAGAGTCCTATTGCACGGCTTCGCCGAACGCCAGGGGTAGGAGAGTCCACGATCAGATTGATTCAGCAAGCCCAAAACCTTCATCGGGCGGAAACGGAGCTCAAATTAGCTACTAAAGATGGGCTCAAGGTCCTCTCTTATTTAGATCCAGCTTACCCCAATCCCCTCAAGTTTATTCATAATGCACCTCTCTTTCTTTTCCAAAAGGGAAATCTAGACTTCAACGCCCAAGCCAATGTGGCCATAGTGGGTACAAGACGCGCAACCCATTATGGGAAAGAAATGGCTGAGCGTTGCGCGAAGCGCCTAGCCAAAGAAGGAATCAATGTAGTAAGCGGCTTGGCCTATGGGATTGATATTGCTGCCCACAAAGCAGTATTAGAAGTGGGGGGCAAAACGACAGCAGTATTGGCCCATGGCCTAGATATGATCTACCCTCCCAATCACGCGAATAAGGCAATCGCCATGCAAAAAAAAGGAGCCATCTTGACTGAATATTTACGCCATACCGAACCAGACGCGATGCATTTTCCCGCTCGCAACCGCATCATCGCTGGAATCTGTCAGGCCATTATTGTCATCGAAGCTAGGGCAAAAGGAGGGGCCCTGATCACCGCAGAATTTGCCCAAGAGCAAAACCGAGAGGTATATGCTGTGCCTGGAAGAGTGGGAGATACTTATAGTATTGGTTGCAATAAATTGATCCGCGATCACGGGGCACGCTTACTGTACGATCCTCAGGAAGTGATCGACGATCTGGCCCTGCATTGGCAGGTACCACTGGGGGAAACGAGCAAAGTCGAACAATTGGAGTTGAGTTTTGCTGCTCCTGATATCCCGCTCAGCGATGAAGAAACTAAAGTATTGAATGTATTGACAAAGGGACGGGCCAACATCGACGAGCTAAGCTTACAAACAGCAATTGGTACAGGACAACTCAATTCGCTATTGCTAAGTATGGAGTTTAAAGATTTAGTTCGGCAACTGCCTGGAAAGCAGTTTGAAAGGAAATAGGCTTGCAAGCACGCCGAGACGCCTAAAGTGCCTCAATCATAAACTTAGAAAGCGCCGAATCCTCATACAAATTATAGCCTACTCGATGGGAAGTATCCTGATGAGTGGTATCAGCGATAAAACCACTTTGCTGATCAAAACTCCCGCCTTGGGGCTTGATAAGGTTGCCGCCAAAATGTACCATCGCCATTAGGGCTAGGGCCGCAGCGACGGCTTGATAAGCGGGTACTCTCCGAGCTAGTAAACGTCGCACCTTAGCGCCCAGATCTTCATTTTCCAACTCCCGCATGTGTGCGCGAATTTGTTGACGAATCTGAGGATTGGCTTCTAGTTTAGGTGCTGTAGCACGAAAGTATTTTTGCGTCGCTTGCCAAGTCTCATGCAAGCTATCATAATCCTCTGGACTCATCTCTGCTTCCATGGCCAATCTTTCTTCGGGGCTTAGTGCCGACAAGGGCTTTTCCTGTATGATTTTTTCCCAGTCCATAATCTTTGTCTATTTCTTGAGTAGTCAATTTCCAAACCAACTACTCAAGCATTCAATAGTTATTTTTTGGATCAAACGCTTTAAGGCGTCCGTTCAATTTTTTCAATGCATAAAATAGGCGAGACTTTACCGTTCCTTCCGAGCAGCCTACGATCTCACTGATCTCTTTGATAGGCAGCTCTTCTTGAAAGCGCAGGATCAATACCTCGCGATGGGACTCACTCATTTGAGCGATCTCTTGCTTTAAGCCATTTTGAAAGAGGGCCTTATCGACTCCTCCCTCATCAGCTGCTACGGTAGGGCCTTCCATGCCGGGCTCTGCTCGTACCATGATACTCCTTACTTGCTGGCTGCGGTAGGCGTTTTTACACATATTGGCCGCCAGCGTGTAGATCCAAGTAGCAAAGCGCCGCCCCGGATCAAAATCACTAGCTTTTTCCACTACTTTGAGAAACAAATCTTGCAAAAAATCCTGCGCTTTTTCCTCGTCTTGCCAGAGCATGCGATAAAAGTACCGCAACATTCGGTTGGCGTAGCGACGGTAAAGCTCATCAAAAGCCCATTCGTCCCGCCTCGCAATCATTTCCATGAGCGATTCGTCCGAACACTGCTGATATTTGGGTTGGAAAAAGCCCATGCTTATTTCAAGACTGCTTTGATTTCCGCTTCACGTTCTGCCTTGCGGGCAATCCTTAGGATCAATTGCTTGAGCTCAGCTGCCTTTGCGGTCTCTTTTTTATTGAGGTAGTGGCGGTGTAAGCTCAATAAGGGCATCAAGTAAGCCTGCGCAAACTGACCTTCGGGAGAACTGGCTGCGTAGAAGTAAATATCCACCTTGAGATATTCCATGCGGAAGTTCTCTTCATAGTTTTTGGCTAGTACTAGACTATTGTCAAAACGCTCCTCACTGTATTTTGAGGCCAACCCGACCACGTAAAGTTTGTCTTTTACTGCTTCAAAATTGCCAGAGTTAACCGTCAGGCCGTAGTACAAAGGGCGACCACTTTTTTGCAGTAGGTGGTTACGGAGATCGGTATGATAATTATCAAAATCTTCCTTTGACTTGATTTCTTTTTCAAAAGCAGGGATCTCATAGTGGGCTAGCAAAAGATTGAGATAATCGTTCAGCGCAGCTAGACTACAATTTAAGACAATCACATCAGGCCGTACGCCCATCGCATCTTGTAGCAACCACAGAGGATAAGTGTCATTGTCGCCATTGGTAAAGAGAATAGCTCCCTTTTCGAGACTCATGAGTACATTGTAGTTGTAAGAGAGGATGTCGTACGAGATATCATTGGCTTGCATACGTTTGACGTTGTAAGCTCTTCGCTGGGTCAAATCCCAGCTGATCTCATAGTGAGTGACAAAATCCTCTAATACTTCCGTACGACTAGGATCGATCTCATGAGCTTTTTCTAGGAATGCGAAGTGGTCCTCATGATCATCAAGGCCCAAGCCTCGATTGCGATAGACCAGAAAGCTATATTCAAAACTCTCAGGGACATGCTGCTTCATATTTTGGACGATCTGATCAAGGTCCTCTAAAGGCTCACCCCCTAAGTTGCGAATAGCGCGATTGGCTTCGTAATAACTATGCCAGCCAGCAGCATCTGCGGTATTGGTCTTTAAAAAGCTTTGCCAACTCTTGGCCTGTTGCTCATACCAGCTTAGCTCATGTAGCTCTTTGGTGATACGAACGACCTTTTGGGGCCGCTGGGCCATGAGAATGGTCGCACTACCAATCATCAGTAAGCAAAGGCTAAAACGAAGTAAGTTCATGGACGAAAATTTGTTGTTTATACCCTTGAGTTAAGGATAGGTTCAATTGCGTCTTAAAATTTTTTTATGAGGGATTTTTGGGATATTGCAGTCATAAAAGAGAAGACGCTTTGCATGCTCTAATTAAACTATCTCAAAGCGATATCTTTGCTAAAAACAACGCCATTAACAAAACTTTAAATCAACAACTCTCTTACTCTTTATGGCAAAAATCCCTGTAACCGCTCGCCCCAAGCAGATTACATCTACTCTTTTTATGGTTCGGCCGCATAGTTTCGGCTTCAATGAAGAAACCGCCGGCAGCAACGCTTTTATGCAGCAAGACAATAGCCACTCTACGAAGGAGATTCGCGAGATGGCTGTGAAGGAGTTTGACGCCTTCGTCGAACGCTTGCTTGAGGCCAAGATAAACGTGCACGTTTTTGAAGATCAGCCAGAACCGCCTACGCCGGACGCCGTTTTCCCTAACAATTGGATTTCGACCCATCAAAACGGTAAACTTTTTCTTTATCCTGTATTGGCTAAGTCTCGCCGCTTGGAAAGAAGAGAGGATATCGTGGCGCATATCCAAAAGCATGCAGGCCCTTTTGAGATCATAGATCTCACCCCTTGGGAAGAAAAAGGCCAATTTCTCGAAAGTACGGGTAGCATGATCATGGATCGGATCAACCAACGAGTTTATGCTTGTATCTCGCCTCGTACCCATCCTGAATTGATGAAGCTATTTTGTCAAAAAGCAGAATGCGATGCGGTGCTCTTTACCGCCCATGATCAAAATGGCCAAGAAATTTATCATACCAACGTCATGATGGCTTTGGGAGTGGACTTCGCTGTGATTTGTTTAGATTCGATCAGCGACTCCGTCGAACGCCAGCAAGTAGTGGCCAAACTCAACGAAAGTGGACATGAAATCATCGACATCAACATGGACCAAGTCAATGCTTTTGCGGGTAATATGCTGCAAGTAGAGAATGCCGATGGTGAACGCTATCTCGTCATGTCTAGTCGGGCGCATGCTTCTCTACGCCCTGACCAGCTTGAAAAGCTCGCTCAATTCAGTAATATACTAGTCGGTCCCCTCGACCTCATCGAAACCTATGGTGGCGGCAGTGTCCGTTGTATGATGGCCGAAATTTTTCCTAAATCTGTATGAAGCCAATAATTACTTCCGAATACGCGCCTTTAGAAAAAGTATTGGTCCACACCCCTGGGGAGGAGCATAATCAGCTTATCCCTTGGATTGGTGATCATCCCTTGATGGGGCCCAATCCACGCCAAGCGGCTGAGCTCCAAAAGGATCACGATGAGTTAAAGCGTTTTCTTTTTGAAGAAATCGGCCAAGCAAACGTGATCGAGGTGGCCGATCTGCTAGTCGAAATTTTTGAAGAAGCTAATGCTCGGCAAAGGCAGATTATCCTGAAGGATACTCTGCATGGTGTAGCGGATCAATATATGGATCACCTGCAAGCAAGAGGTGTCAATCTCGCTACCTATGATCCGCCAAAGTTGGTTACCGATCTCATCGTCGGTTATCCGCGCAAACTCACCCTTAACAACAATCGCCTGCCCAAAGTGATTATTCCTCCGAAAAGAGAATTGATGTGGGTCAGAGACTCTTCTGCTGCTACGCCGGTGGGCGTTTCCATCAACTCTATGGAGTCTCCTCGTAGACAATTAGAGCCTGCACTCTTACGGACGGTCTTCAAATACCACAAAATGTTTGATGATGACTCTATCTATATGGACATGGTGGGCTTTTTACGCAATCTCCAAGATGACGATAGCTGGTCGGGTTTACACCTTCGATATTTGATGGAAGGGGGAAACATCCTTGTGTTGAGTGAGGACAGTATTGCGATTGGAGTAGGGCGTTATGACTTTTTACATAACAACCGGACTACTCGTGCAGGCTTCCAGCTTCTGGTACAAAAGCTACTCGAAGCTGACCCTGAGCAAAAGATTCGGAGGGTTTATCTCGTCAATGTGCCGGATCTAAGAGGCTTTATTCACCTCGACACGGTCTTCAATATGTTTGCCCCACAGGCAGGCATCGTGATGCCCTATATCTTTGGCTATCCGCGTCCCGGTGGCAATGAAAGCGCTACTAAGGTTTTGCAGCAGTTTATGCACTGGCTTAGGCGTGATATGGGATACAACCAGACTGATTTGTCCATGATCCCTACGGCTCGCAGTTTTGAACATGCTGGTAAGGTCGAAGTCTATGATCGCGATCATATCAATAAAGCTGGGCAAGTTGAGCGTTTGCCGCAGGCAGCGCCTTATTTCCTCGATCAACTTATTGCCGATGGCTTGCTAGATCTAAATCGTATCGCTTGGATTGGGGGAGATCCCAATGATTATGCCTCTCCTTTTGAGCATTTGCGGATGGCGCTCTTTGAGCAGCATAATATGGCAGGTAATATCTTTACCACTAGTCCTTATCGTGCCATTGCCTACCACCGTAATCCGGTGACCACTAAACATCTTGAAAAGAAAATGAAGGAGTTAAATCCAGACGCGAGATTGATGCTGATGTCCTCCAACGAAATTCGCACGGACAATGGAGGACCCCACTGCTTGACCATGCCTTTGCGCCGTAAAGGATAATACAATATTAATCTCGATAGCTAAGCACCTTATTTCCTCAGAGAGGAATTGAGCTGCTTACTATTTTTGTGACATATATCAAATGCTTTCTGTAGGACCTAGGCTAATTTTGATCCCAGAATCGAAAAATAAAATCTATGAATCCCAACAGAGCATTGACAACTCTTTTCTTATTGCTTTTGAGCTTGAGCCTCACAAGCTGTTTTAAATGGGCGGCCCGCGCTGTAAATGAGCTCCCTGAGCAAACTGCTTTGGACAAAAGTTACAGTTACGATGGCAAAGTGATCATCATTGGTGCTGGTGGATCCGGTTTGGCCGCAGCAAAAATCCTTGAGCGTAACCAGATCGATTACCTTATTCTGGAAGCGACCAATCGCTATGGAGGTCGCTTGAAGAAAGATACTACCTTAGCGGACTTCCCCATAGATTTGGGGGCTGAATGGATCCATAGTAACCCCAAAGTCTTGAATGTGATCAAGGGTAAAAGCGGCGATGAAATTGATGAAGACCTAATACCCTACAAACTGGAAAATACCTTAAAGTGGGACGGCGAAACCCTCAAATCAGCAGATACTTATTGGAAGAACTTTTATCGATTCATGCCAGAATCGAAATTCAAAAATTCCACTTGGTTTGATTTTCTTGATCAAAACATAGCGAGAGAAGTCAAGCACAAAATCGTCTATAATGCAGCCGTAAATTCTATTGACTACAACAGCGATAAGGTAATCATACAAACCCAAAGCGGTGATACTTATGAAGCGGACAAAGTCCTAATCACAGTCCCTATTGGGATATTACAATCCGAAAAGATTAAGTTCTCTCCCGACCTAAGTGCAGAGAAAAAGCAAGCCATAGCCTCGATCTATTTCCTCCCTGGCTTTAAGGTTGCAATGAAGTTCTCTGAAAAGTTTTACCCTGACTTGATACAGTGCGAAACAGGTTACAGCCTCAAAGGCGGAGAAAAAACCTATTATGATATGGCCTTTAAAAAAGACGTCAAAAGCAATGTGCTGGGCTTTCTGTGTGCTGGAGAAAAAGCGAGAGAGTATTATGCCCTTGGCTCAAAAGAGAAAATCATTGAGACCTTGCTTGCAGAACTGGATCAGATGTTTGATGGTAAGGCCTCTGAAACCTTTAGTGGAGAATATCGCTTAGAAAATTGGGGACAACATCAATTTACCCAAGGTACTTGGGTAGTGGCTTCTTCTGAAAAGGCCACCAATTTGAAGACGATTGCTGAGCCATTGGATAAGCGAGTTTACTTTGCAGGAGCCATCTTGGATCCTTATCGGCAGTTGGGAGCTCCAGGATCTATGCTGTCGGGATACTACTATGTTGACAAACTGTTGACGGAATAAATGGCTGCCCCTGCATAAACCATTCTTTTCCATTGGGGTTATATGCCCAATGGAAATATCTGAAGCGAACCAATTAAGAACGGTCTTAAATCATATATCTCCCTTGGCTGAAGAGGAATGGCAAGAGTTTGTTGCCCCCCTCAAAACCCTATCCTTGAGGCAGGGGGAGGTATTGCTTCGGGAGGGTGAAATCTGTGATTTTGTCGCCTTTATCAATAAAGGAGCAGTAAGAGTCTATGAAATTATTGACGGGGTCGAAATTAACCGAACCTTCTTCATGCAAGGCTTTTTCGCTACGGAGTACAAGAGCTTTCTTTTGCGGGAACCTTCTCAGGAATATTTGGAAGTACTGACCCATTCGGACTTTATCATGATTCCCCATGATCACTTACAGAAATTCTATGATAAGTATCGGTCATTTGAACGCTTAGGCAGGCGATTGTCTGAAATGCTCTATCTAAAGTTGAGAGAAAAACTAGAACGCTATCAAGTAAAAACTCCTGAGGAGCGCTACCAAGAAATGCTCACTGCCAACCCGCAGTTTCTTGATATTGTTCCCCACTATCATGTCGCTTCTTACTTGGGGATCACCCCTCAATCTTTAAGTAGGATTAGGAAAAGGTTAAAAACTTTGGTCCATTAACTTAAGTGAATGCACTTGGGATTCTCTCCCTCTAGCTTTGCAGAAAACTAAAGTTTTCTGTTATGAGCAAGATTGTTTTTCCCCAAGAATACCATCCTTCAAAAAGTGCCATTCACGTCCGAAACGAAATATTTATCCCTGCTCCTGCCGAAAGAATCTGGTTTTGGTTGACCCATGCGACTACTTGGCCAGATTGGTATGCAAACGCCTCTAATGTAAAGCTCTTAAATCAAAGGGGGCATGGGCATCTCTCTGATAATACCCAATTTAGTTGGAGAACCTTCAACACCAATATTCAATCAGAGGTACAGGAGTTTGAGCCTAATAAAAAGTTGGCTTGGGTTGCGAAAGGTGCTGGTTTACTAGCCTATCACGCTTGGCTCCTCATCCCCAATGAACAAGGTTGTCAGGTAATTACAGAAGAAACGCAAAGCGGTTGGTTACCCAGTCTATTCAAGTGGTTTATCAAAGGGGGGTTATTAAAGCAGCATCAGATCTGGCTCGAAGGCCTGAAAAAAGTATCTCTTTCTGCTAGAGTGTAGTTTTTGTACTGCTGCGCAGAACGCTTAACTCTTTTGCTCCCGCTCCAACAGCCATAGTACCAATGGTATCCCACCATGCCCTAGGCGGATCAGTGTCTGATTGAGCCAGATATCTAGGCTTTCTAGCCAAATACTGCTATCCCAATAGGCGACTATTCTTGCCATGGCCGTCATAAATCCCCAAATAATGGCATAGTAAAGTACATAGCGCCAAAGCTTAGGGACCAGCAAGCCTACTACAGTAAGCATATCCAGTACTCCGGCGGCAAAGAGGAAGCGTTCCGCGCTAGCGGGCTCAAAACCAAAGACATTGTGTACCATCTGAAGATAATTGCCGGGCACAGCATAATACCCAATCGCGTAAAGCCCATGTCCAAAGAAGGTGCCAGCAATTAAGAGTCGTAGAACCCACTGCATGCGAAGATTATGCTCTTGGAAAGCATAGTAAGCATAGATAAGAGGCAGGGCGCATTGAATACTATGCTCGATCAGATTGCCCCATTGGTAGGATTTGGCTCGAAACTTCAACAAAAAGATCAGCAATAAGCTTAGGCTAGCAAAGCCCATAGCTAGGTAGAGGACTTTCCGAGGCCGCTTATCCTCTGGAAGCAAGACGATGAAGCCACATAGTGCGATTAATATGCCCCAAGCTCGCTGGAAATTAGCAATTGCCGTTTCGTCGAGGCTCGGAAAAATGCTTTGCCCAAACTGAGCCAATGGGATGGTCCAGCGCCAGAGTTGCCAAGCCCAACCTAAAAGTAATAATACCGTTAGGACTTGTAATATGCGCTTCGCTGCTGAACGCTCGGCTAACATTTTGTTTATAATTTACGCTTAGCGATAACTTGCAAATACTCTTTCACGGGTTCAAAGGCAGTTGACTGGCTCAGTTGTTCGCCGATGGCGATGGCGCGCTGCATATAGGATTCGATAAGCCTTTGCGTCTCTTCCTTGATGCCCAAGGTTTGAAATAGGGCTAGCACTGCTTGTACCTTTGCTTCGGGATCATGCTCTTGCTCATTACTAAACCAGTTTTCAAGCGCTACTTTTTGCGTAGGATTAGCTAGCTCTAAGGCCCGTAGGTAGAGATAAGTCTTTTTGTTTTCGATGATGTCGCCACCGACTTGTTTACCAAAGCCCTCGGGCGGGAAAGCGTCCATCAAATCATCTTGCAACTGAAAACCTACGCCTAGTTGTTCGCCAAAGTCTCGAAACTGCTCCACCAATTCCCGTTCCGCGCCGGCGGCCAAGGCCCCTAAACTCATACATCCCCCCAATAAGACGGCCGTTTTTTTACGGATCATCTCGAGGTACTGGGGGATGCTCACACCTTGGAGCGTCGCAAGATCCATATCTTCCATTTGACCTTCACATACACCCATCGCTACTTCGGTAAACTCTGCCGCTAGTGGAGCCGCCAAATGTGGCATATCGCGGACAACCAAACCCATAGAAAAGGCGAAGAGGGCATCACCAGATAGGATAGCTGTATCTTCATTCCAAACAATATGGACAGAAGGTTTGCCTCGGCGTACCGGAGCCCGATCCATGATGTCGTCATGCATCAGCGTAAAGTTATGAAACAGCTCTACGGCACAAGCGAGGTTGAGCACCTCTTCGACTGCTTTGCCAGATACCGCTTGATAAGCGAGCATGGTCAAGACCGGACGGATCCGCTTGCCTTTGAGCGCCAAAATATATTCCATCGGCCGGTAGAGATTGGCCGGTTGTTTTTCTCCAAAATTATAGGTCTCAATATGGGCCTCTACGGCCGCTTTTAGATCGGTAGCCACTTTCATAAAGTGAAGGTAGGAAAATTTCCACGAAAGAGACCGCACATAGAAAAAGCCGAATACCACAAACAACTTCCTGATTTGCGTATCGTATTCTTTGCAGCAGAAAAGCAAAAAAGCGCGTCTCTACTTTACATTTCCTGAATTGAATTCATGGATAGGAAAAAATTTCTACAAAAGCTCGGCCTTGGGATGCTCGCTGGGGGTACCCTAGCTAATGCAAGCGCTTGCAAAACCGAGCCCATCGTCACCCCAGGAGAGGATTGCCTGCTCACAGGAGAAGATATCCTCGGGCCCTATTTTGTCAGTGGTACTGCCGAGGTTGTCAATCTCAATACCCAAAATCTAGCCGGTACTCCCATGATGGTCTCAGGCAAAGTCTATGGGGGAGAAGAAAAAGATACACCTTTGGCTAACGTTAGAATCGATATCTGGCATGCCGACGACAATGGCACCTATCATCCCGAAGGCAGTGGAGACGTGAGTGATTACGATAGCTCGGAGATTACTTTGCGAGGCTTTGTGATTACTGAGGCAGACGGGAGTTATGCATTTAGGAGTATCGTACCAGGGCTTTATGGCTCTAGAGCAAGGCATATTCACTTCCGTTTGGAAGTAGAGGGCTATAAAACGCTCGTAACCCAAACGTACTTCGCGGGAGATAATCGTATCTCAAGAGACACTTGGGCCTCAGAGGCGGGAGATTGCCGAATTATTGAGTTTAGCAGTGTCAATGGGGTCGATACGGGCGTCATGGACTTTAACTTAGGCTCTGCCTAACGCGGGACTGGAATTTTAGCCCATGCGGGATCGGATAGACTGCCTAGATATAAAATTCCATTTTCTTCTTGGACGCTGGTAACGGGCGCAAAAGTACCACTTGGATCCTGTAGATTATGGAGCACATTGCCATCTTGATCAATTCCGAGCAGCATACCATAACGGACCGGTTGTGGTCGTACGGCATCCGGCAGACGCGCCACAATTTTTCTTAGGAAAGGACTGGGCAATAAAGCGTCTAAAGTAGGATTGCGAGGATTGGCGATGGCTAGCCAAAAGATGCCCCGCTTGCCAGTGGAAATCCCATCAGGGAATCCCGGCAGATTGTCGATCAATACCTCTATCGTGCCTGTCTTGGGGCCCTTGAGCCAGTATTTGAGTACTCTGTACATCGAAGTCTCGTTGACTAGTACAAAGGATTGGTCTGGGCTGATGGCTATGCCATTGGCGAAGTAGAGGGAATCTGCTAGTAACTTGGTTTCCTTAGTATTTGGATGGTAGGAAAGCAGTTTGCCGCAGGGACAATGCACCATGATGTCTTCCTTATAATCATGGGTGGAGGCGATATAAGAGGCATCGCTAAAATAGATGGTACCATTTGTAGCAATATCGAGATCGTCGGCGAAGTAAAATTTGTAGTCTCCAATCCCGCTGCTCAGAACGCTGATCTTCCCAGCTGGGTTGATAGATAGTAGGCCCTTTTGGGCATCAGCGACGATTAGATTCATTTTCTGGTCGAAGTGTAGACCTAAAGGGCGTCCTTTGGTATCGGCAAATACTTCAGGAGCACTCCCATCTGCCTGATAGCGCAAAATCAATCCATTGTCTAGGCCTCCATAAATAAGACCGTTAGTATCTAGAGCGATATCCTCGGGGCCTTGACCAAAGGCTGAAGTGGGAAAGCGTTCTGCGGCCAGCAGTGATTGATTGACGGCAAAATCTCCTGCTTGCATATCTGGTGCCTCTGGCGGAACCCAAGCTTCAAAATTGTGTCTCACTGGCCAAAACAGTAGATAAAGCAATAGCAGCCCTAGCAGGCTTCCCACGATCGTTAGCACTCTTCTCATACAATGGATTTTAGGAAAGATAGCATTTAAGTGGGGAGTAGGAAGAAAAAAGTGCGCCGCACCGTGAAAAAGATTGGAAAAGGCACAAGATAAGGGTTCTGCGAAGCAGAGAAGCCAAATCAAAACTCGGAAATAGGCATAGGGAGGAAGCTGCTATACTCGATTCTTTTCTACCCAGCGAAGGAGGACTGGCAGCAGTAAGAAATCGGAGAGTAGGGCAAATACCACAGTAAGGGCAGTAAATAAGCCAACACTGAAGGTGCCACCGAAATTTGACGCCAGCAAAATCACAAAGCCACCGAGGAGGACAAGAGAAGTCATAACCATGGCTTTACCGGTACCTCTGATCGTATTGCCTATAGAATCTTCCACATTATTGCCCAGCTGCCTTTCAAGCCTATAGCGGGTCAAAAAGTGAATGGTATCATCCACCGCGATCCCAAATGAGATCACAAAGACGATAGCCGTGGAGGCAGTCAGCGAAATGCCAAAAAGGCCCATTACCCCTCCAGTCAAAAATAGCGGGATGACATTGGGTAGCATACTGATAGCTAGCATCCTAAAAGACCGGAAGAGTAAGCCCATCAAAATACCAATGATCACAAAGGCGATACTGAGACCCCACATTAGGCTAGAGCGGATGTATTTGAGATTATGCTCAGTGAGGTAGGCATGACCCGTCGGGCGATAGTACAAAAGACTGGTGTCCACCTCCGCAATCATGAAGCTATCAAGGCGTGTATAAATATCATCAATAGCATCTGTGCCAATATCTGGGATGCGTGCACTGAGGCGAGCATAGCTAGCATCTTCGGTCATGACCGAACGCATAAATTCCTCGCCGCCGCTCGCCCGCACCACATTGAGAAGATCCTCGACCTCGGCTTGGGTATCTGGAATGCGACGGTAGCGATCACGACTAAAATTGTCAAGGTAATTGGCCTCAGCTACAACGGTAACGGGTGAGATAAAGGGGCTGAAGTAACTTTGCGTGCTCAGGAAGGCCTGCATTTTTTCGATCTCTGCGAGAACGTTTTGGTCTGAAAATTTGGCCTCTCC
>JBCCQN010000214.1:0-13882 GCA_039024315.1 Bacteroidota bacterium | reverse complement strand
GCCGCTTTGCAAAGCGTACCGGCTGTATCGATTAGGTCATCAATCAAGATGATATTTTTACCGCTTGGGTCTCCAATTACTTGCATAGAAGCAACTTCATTGGGACGTTCACGATGTTTGTCTACCAAGATCAACTCAGCGTTGAGGTGCTTGGCATATTTTCGAGCACGGGCTGCACCTCCAATATCAGGAGAGGCAATCACCATGTTTTCGAGATTCATTTTGCGAAGAAAGGGCACAAAAACTGCCGACGCATCTAAGTGATCCAAGGGGATATCAAAAAATCCCTGAATCTGTCCCGCATGCAAATCCATCGTCATAATCCGATCCGCGCCAGCCGTAGTCAATAGATTGGCGATCAATTTTGCACCGATTGACACCCTTGATTTAAATTTGCGGTCTTGACGCGCATAACCAAAGTAAGGGATCGCTACCACTACTTGACGGGCCGATGCACGCTTAGCGGCATCAATCATCAAAAACAACTCCATAAAGTTGTCAGCAGGGCAAAATGTAGATTGGACTAGAAATAGGTCGCAGCCTCGGATGGACTCTTCGTAATATACTTGCATTTCTCCGTCGCTGAACTTTAATAGCTCGATGTTGCCGAGCGGAGAACCGAAGTAGTCTGCGATTTTCTCAGATAGATATCGGGAACTGGAGCCCGAAAATATTTTGATCTGTGAGGAAGACATGCAGAGTTTTTGTTGACCTACTAGGACTCGAACCTAGAACGACTGAACCAAAATCAGCTGTGTTGCCAATTACACCATAGGTCAATTTGCTTTTCAGCGTTTATTACCGAAGGGGATGCAAAGGTACGTAAATTTATAAAATTGGTGCAAGCATAGCCCGCAATTTTTTTCTGTTTTTTTCTCTCCGCTACACAGAACGTTTTCCATTATTGAATGCAGCATATTCAAGGGCTTATTTAGAAGGAAATTATCATTCATAATTCAGCTTCACCATTGCTTATTTTTTTTATTTTTTCACTCCCGAAAGCTTTCGGGACGCGGAACGCTCATCCCTGTCTGAAAGAAATAAAGATACCGGATAATACTCATGCTTCGTATTTCCGGATGACGGTTCCTCTTGCTGCCTTTGGCGGGATAAAGCTATTTGTCATCCCGCACAAATGAAATGCGATGTGGGATCTTGAGTGATTGCAGTATGTAAAGCTATCTCTTCTGTATACCTATAGAGATAAGCGTTCCGCGCAGCGGTAAACCCAAAAACAAGTCAGCAAACAAAAGTCAAGGTACTTATGCGCAAAGACTCGGGAGAGTATCGCTTGTTTCTTCATTCTACTCCCTATATTTGAGTAGCAAACACTGCCTTACTTAAATATTCAAATTACTATCGATGAAATATACTCCGCCACCCAAAGAGCTATTCATTCATAATCGCGCCAATTTTGTCGCGCAAATGAAACCCAATACGATTGCCATTTTCCATGCCAATGATCAGGTAATGAATAATGCCGATGGTATGTATCGCTTCACTCAAAACAGCAATACCTATTATATGGCAGGCTTGGATCAGGAAGAGGTGATCTTACTCCTGTTTCCGGACGCGCCCAAGGAAGAATACAAAGAAATGCTCTTTATTCGCGAGACCAACGCGCACATTCAGGTTTGGGAGGGCTGGAAGTATTCTAAAGAAGAAGCCCGCGAAGCTTCAGGGGTTCAAGAAGTGCACTGGTTTCATCAATTTGATGATATGGTCCGACGCCTGATCTCCTACTTTGATGGCGTATACTTGGACATCAACGAGCATATGCGCAACTCATTGACGACCCGTAGTGCTGGTCATCGTCTTGCGGAAAAATTCCGTACTGAGTTCCCCGCTCATCAGATTTATCGCTCCGCTCCGATTACAGAGGCATTGCGTTCTGTGAAACATGAAGCTGAGATCGCTCAACTACAAACGGCCTGCGATATTACTGAGAAAGCCTTCCGGAGAGTATTGGGCTTTGTCAAGCCGGGTGTTTGGGAACATGAGATCGAGGCAGAGATCCAGCATGAGTTTTTACGCAATCGTGCGACGGGTCCTGCTTATGACTCGATCATCGCCTCCGGCAAAAACGCTTGTGTCCTCCACTATATCGACAATAATGAAGAATGTAAAGCGGGTGATGTGATCCTCATGGACTTTGGCGCTGAGTATGGCAATTATTCTGCGGACCTCAGTCGGAGCATTCCAGTTAGCGGTAAATTTACTGAGCGTCAGAAGGATGTATATAATGCTGTTCTCAGCGTGATGAAAGCGGCTACTGAGATGTTAGTCGTCGGTAATACGCTCGATGACTACCACAAAAGAGTGGGAGAACTCATGACGGTAGAGTTGGTGAAACTAGGACTTTTGACCCAAGAGGAGGTTGACAATCAAGATCCTGACAAACCAGCTTATAAGAAGTACTTCATGCACGGCACTTCTCACTTCTTGGGTCTAGACACTCATGATGTGGGCAATTGGTTTGAGCCATTTAAAGCAGGCAATGTCTTTACCTGTGAGCCGGGTATTTACATTCCAGAAGAAAATCTAGGTATTCGTATCGAAAATGATATCCTGATCACAGAAAACGGCCCGCATGATTTGATGGCCAATATCCCTCGTGAGGTAGAAGAAATTGAAGCCATAATGGCGGGATAATTTTATCTAAGATTAAGCCAAGGGTCTCTCTAGCATTGGAGGGACCTTTTTTTGTTAGCTCGTTTTCCCCAAGCGTCCTTTCAATTGCCCCCATTGCTCATTGGGGGTTCTATATATAAAGGCATCAAGCTTGATTGGGTCAAAATCATTTCCCATGAAACGATCCATCTTTATCTTCGGTCTTGCGATGCTCTTTTCTTTGCCGCTCTTCGCGCAACGCCTCCATCAATCAGGCTTTCGCCTCAAGCTCAAAACCCAGCATCCCTACTCTATCCAAAAGCCCAATGCCTTCAAACGCGCTACTGCCCTATCACTTGGTTACAACCTCAGCGCCGGCGCTGGCTTATTGATGCTGCCTACGCGCATCACCCACTGGAAAAGAGAAGAATTTATCGAAACTGCGGGCCCACGTCTGCGCACCGCTTGGACGCAGCCTCCCGTTTGGGACAAAGACAGCCCTTGGATCAATTATGTGGGCCATCCTTATCAAGGCGCTTTTTATTACAATAGTTTGCGGAGTCAGGGCGCGCCGGTCTGGCAGTCTACCCTATTTGTTACGGGTCAAACGCTCTTTTGGGAATTTGTCTTTGAAGCCGTCAAAGAGCGCCCTAGTCGTCAAGACCTCATCACGACCCCAATCGGTGGCCTATTGCTAGGCGAACTCACTCATCGCATGACTTTAAGGATGCGTCGCAGAGGCTTCAACTTCTGGGAAAAGACCTTCGTTACGCTTTTCAATCCTGCTTACGTCCTCAATCACGGATATCACTAAGCCTTGCCCACACACATAAATCCCACATTATGAAAAAGCTAATCCTCCTATTCACCGCCAGCCTATTTTGCCTATCAGCAAATGCTCAAGTCCACATTGCCACTCACTTTGACAATGACCTTCTATACATTCCGGCAAACGATGATCGCGAATACACCCATGGGCAAAGTCTATTGCTCAGCTGGCAGCGCAAGCGTAAAGGACATATCAAACGCTTTGCGACGCTTAAGACGGCAGTAAGGCTTTATACGCCTGATAACCTCAGCGCCAAGAAACCAAGTCGCCGCGATCGTCCTTATGCTTCTTTGCTCAACTTTCAGGGCCACAGCTGGCGTCTCAACCAGCGTAAAGCTCGTCTTTGGGAAAACCGGGCCGAACTAGGTTTCATGGGTTTGAAATTTCCCACTCAGTTTCAAGTCAAAGCCCACGCCATGACCCGCAATCTCAGAGAGGCGAATTTTCCTGCGCATCCAGAAGGTTGGCATACCCAAATCTCCAATGGAGGCGAAGCAAGCCTAAATCTGTCTACTAGCCTTAAACAAGGGATCGCTCAAAACTTATTGCCAAGATTCTTGCAGCTGAGCAGTCAAAGTGAAGCCCAACTTGGTTCCCAAAGTAAGCTGTTTCAAGGCTTGGGGCTACGCTTCGGGAAAATACGTTCCACGCAGTGGGTACCGGCCTCTCGACCGGATGTTTCCTTACCGATCAAAGGCGAGAGTGAGTGGTTTTTCTATACGCAGGGGGGACTGCGTTACCAACTCTACAATGCCCTCCTCCAGGGACAGTTTAAGGATTCGCACTATGTCATTCCGGCTTCCCAACTCAAACGCAAAGTCTGGGAAGCGGAGCTTGGCGCTATCTATCGGGGATCACATTTCCATACAGGCTATGGCTTGCACTTTGGCACCACTGAATATGAACGTAGCCGGCTTGCGATGCACTATTGGGGGGTGATATTTGTGGGATGGACACTGTGAGAATTTCGAAGGAGGAATGTCGATTTAGGAATTTCGAAGGTTTGGGCGGATGGGGGGCTCTTGGTTTTTATTATCGCTACGCGGAACGCTTGTCCCTGGGGTGCGGCAGTAAGGATTATGATAGACCTTTCGGCAGGCTCAAGGTGACAACTTGGATTTCTTGAGAAGCCCTAGATCCTCTAATGTCTTCCCGAGCGATAGCCGAGGGACCTTTGCCACTTATCCCCGCTGCGCGGAACGATTATCCAAAAATGATGCATGCATACAGCATTTTAGAGGATTCGGAGATAAATAGCCTCTAAATACAAACCAATAGAGATAAGCGTTCCGCGTCCCGAAAGCTTTCGGGAGTAAAACCCTACAAAGCCGCCAAAACATCAATTTGATCCCAAAAACCGGACTTTATTGAGCACAAACCATCTCAGGGGAAGCCGTAAGCTTTCCCTTTTTTGATGCCTTGCTTTTCGAGGGCGATTTTTGTAAAATTGTATGCATGCATACAATTTTATGCTGTAGAGCCTTCAACTTCATACCCGCCGTATAGTGGAAATCAATATTAAAGAGCAGAAACGCGCCATTGGCTTTGATATCAAAGTGACTTGGTTAGCGATTTCTCGCATGTACAATCAACTTGCTCAAAAACAAGACATCACCACTAATATTGGCTTTGTCCTCCTTCATATAGACGATAAGGAAGGGACTCCCGCAACCAAAATTGCGCCTCTCATGGGTATGGAAGCCCGCAGTCTAACCCGTATGCTCAATAAATTGGAGGAAAGAGGCTACATATATCGCCAAGCCGACCCTAATGATGGTCGTATGGTACGTATCTTCCTAACAGAGGAAGGACTCAAGAAGAAAGCCGTATCCAAAGATGTAGTTATCGGCTTTAACAAAGAGCTGTACAATAATATCCCTCAGGAAAAACTCGTCACTTTTTTTGAAGTGATGGATTCAATACAAGAAGTAATCAAAAACTATCCTCATGCTGGTAGCTGAAAAAGCAACGCAACAAACCCGTAACCCCCAATACCGCACTATCAAAAAGGTAGCGGTACTAGGTTCTGGCGTGATGGGCTCCCGTATCGCATGTCACTTCGCCAACATTGGTGTCGAAGTACTGCTGCTGGACATCGTCCCCCGAGAACTAAACGCAAAAGAACAAGCCAAAGGACTAAGCCTTGAGCACAAGGCTGTACGCAACCGCCTCGTCAATGATGCCTTAACTGCTGCAATCAAAGGCAAACCTGCTGCCCTTTATGTCAAAGACAGTGCTAATCTGATCACAACTGGAAATTTCGATGATGATTTTGAGCAGATTGCTGACTGTGATTGGGTATTAGAAGCAGTAGTAGAGCGTCTTGACATCAAGCACATTATTTTCGAAAAAGTAGAAAAATACCGCAAAGAAGGTAGTCTCGTAACGACCAATACTTCTGGCATTCCGATCCATATGATTCAGGAAGGCCGCAGCGAAGATTTCCGCAAAAACTTTTTTGGGACTCACTTTTTCAACCCACCACGTTACCTACGTTTGTTGGAGGTAATTCCTGGCCCGGATACTGATAGTGATATCATCGACTTCATGATGCACTATGGCGACATCTTCTTGGGCAAGCAAACGGTACTTTGTAAAGATACGCCTGCCTTTATCGCCAACCGTGTCGGTATTTATGCGATCAGCAATATCTTCCAGATCGTTCAGGACATGGGTCTGACTATTGAAGAAGTGGATACATTGACCGGTCCAGTGAGTGGTAAGCCTAAGTCAGGTACATTCCGTCTCAGCGACTTGGTTGGATTAGATACTTCTGGGCACGTGATGAACGGTATTGCCAACAACTGTCCAGACGATGAGCAGCATGATATCTTCAAGATTCCTGATTTCATGCAAAAGATGCTCGACAACAAATGGTTGGGAGATAAAACCAAGCAAGGTTTTTACAAAAAGACTAAGGATGAAAAAGGTAAGCGTAAGATTCTTTCGCTTGACCTCAACACTTTAGAATATCGCGACAAGATCAAGCCCGATCTTCCCAGCGTAAAACTCGCCAAGAAGTCTAGTAAGCTCGCCAAGCGTATGAATACGCTTTTCGACGCAGAGGACAAAGCAGGTGAATTCACGCGTCGTTCTAGCTTAGGCCTATTTGCCTACGTTTCAAATCGTATCCCTGAGATTGCAGATGAGCTTTATCAAATCGACGACGCGGTACGCGCTGGATTTGGTTGGGACAAAGGTCCATTTGAAAGCTGGGACATGATTGGCATCGAAAAGACGATGTCTCATTTCGAAGGCCTTGGCCTCAAAGTGGCCGACTGGATTAACGAAATGATCGCAGCAGGACACAAAACCTTCTACAAAGTAGAAAACGGCCAACGCAAATTCTACTCTCCATCTAGCAAGTCTTATGAGACTATCCCAGGCGCTGAGTCATTGATTCTGCTTGACACTGTACGTGAAGGTAATGTAGTCTGGACGAGTTCAGAAGCTTCGGTTATCGACTTAGGGGATGGCGTATTGGATGTTGAGTTCCATTCAAAGATGAATGCCATCGGCGAAGGAAACCTCAACGCAATCCACCAAGCCATCGACTATGCTGAGAAGCATAATTATAATGGCGTCGTAATCGCCAATGAGGGAGCCAACTTTACAGTAGGTGCCAACGTCATGTTGATGCTCATGATGGCCGGACAAGGCCAGTGGGATCAGCTAGATCAGGCGGTTAAGTTCTTCCAAGATACTTCGATGCGTCTACGTCTATCTGGCGTACCAGTAGTAGTCGCTCCTCACCAAATGACTCTTGGTGGAGGCTGTGAGTTTACCCTCCACTCTGATATGGCGGTGGCTTCGGCTGAAACCTATATCGGTCTGGTAGAAGTTGGGGTTGGTTTGATCCCAGGTGGTGGCGGTACCAAAGAATTTGCCGTGCGTGCTTATGACGATTACAGCAAGACAGGTGCGATCGCTCCTACTATCGTCCAAGATTACTTGATGAGCATTGCAACGGCAAAAGTGGCTACTTCAGCCGAAGAAGCGCGTAAAATGAACATCTTCCGTCCTACGGACAGAGTAGTAATGAATGTCGATCGTCGTATCAAAGAAGCAAAAGAGGCAGTACTCGAAATGGCAGCTGCAGGCTATACGCCTCCAGCGATGCGCAAAGACATCAAAGTCCTCGGACGTAATGCTTTGGCTACCTTCTACGCGGGTGTAGCAGGTCTTGAGTTTGGACATTACGCCTCTGAACATGACGCATTGATCGCTCGTAAAATAGCTTATGTGATGTGTGGTGGAGACTTGAGTGGAGATGACAATGTAGTCTCTGAACAATACCTCCTCGATCTCGAGCGCGAAGCCTTCATGAGCCTAGCCGGAGAGAAGAAGACTCAGGAGCGGATGCAGCATATGCTACAGACGGGCAAACCTTTACGGAATTAGTATTTAGTAGAAAGTATATAGTATTAAGTAGAGAGACGGTTTTTTCTAAAAGAGTTTAACGCTTTTGTCTCTAGCAAGACTAAGGATATAAAACAGTCTCTTTAACTTATTCACACTACTTTTTACTAGCAAAATGCATGATTTCAAGAAGCTTGAGGTTTGGAAAAAATCTAGGTCATTAGTTACAGAAATTTTTCCCTTACTCAATAGCTTCCCTAATTACGAGTTATTTGGATTAGTAGCCCAAATGAAACGAGCGGCGGTCTCCGTTCCAAGTAATATTGCCGAAGGATGTGGTCGAGGCACCAATAAGCAACTAGCTTATCACCTCGGCATAGCTCTAGGCTCAGCTTATGAACTGGAAACTCAGCTTTTAATCGCAAAAGATTTAGGCTATTCAAAGCCCCAAGTAACGCAAGATTTGATCAATAAAACCCAGGAAGTATCCCGAATGCTAGTAGGACTTTCCAAAAGCCTCCAGCAGTCTTAATACTTTCTACTCCATACTTAATACTAAAAGATAATGGAAGCATATATCGTAGCCGGATATCGTTCTGCAGTTGGCAAAGCCAACCGCGGCGGCTTTAAAAACTTTCGTTCAGACGACTTGGGCGCAGAGGTGGTAAAGCATCTCGTAGCCAGCGTACCTGAACTAGATCC
The DNA here is from genome assembly GCA_039024315.1 of Bacteroidota bacterium. Lineage (GTDB taxonomy): Bacteria > Bacteroidota > Bacteroidia > J057 > J057 > JBCAWW01. Next base: position 5,382 of record JBCCQN010000214.1, on the reverse strand, counting down.
TACTCGTATTGACGATTTGATTTGTGGCTGTGCCGTGCCAGAGGCAGAGCAAGGCATGCAGATCGGTCGTATGATTTCTTTGATGGCTTTGCCGATGAACGTTTCAGGGGTTACTGTGAATCGCTATTGCGGTTCAGGTCTTGAAACTATTGCTCTTGGCGTAGCCAAAATCAAAGCCGGTATGGCAGACTGTATCGTTGCCGGAGGCATTGAAAGTATGTCTCTCCTACCGATGATGGGACATAAAGTAGCGCTCAACTATGATGTGGCTACGAAACACCCAGACTGGTACCTAGGCATGGGTATTACTGCTGAAGAGGTAGCGGCTGATTATAAAATCACCCGTGAGGACATGGATGAGTTTTCTTACCATTCTCACATGAAAGCCCTCAACGCCTTAGAAAAAGGCTACTTCAAAGACCAGATCGTACCTATCGCAGTAGAAGATCGCTATATCGATGAGGAAGGTATGCGTCAGGTTAAGAAGTATGTAGTTGATACAGATGAAGGCCCGCGTCGCGGAACGAGCATCGAAGCCTTGGCCAAGTTGCGCCCAGTATTCCGTAATAATGGCACCGTTACCGCAGGTAACTCTTCTCAAACCTCTGACGGAGCGGCTTTCGTCATGATCATGTCTGAGAGAATGGTCAAGGAACTGGGCATTGAGCCAAAAGCGCGCATGGTTGGTTATGCTACTGAAGGCATCGACCCACGCATCATGGGTATGGGACCCATCGTAGCCGTACCAAAAGTGCTTAAGCAAACAGGACTCAGCAAGAACGACATCGATCAATTTGAATTGAACGAAGCTTTTGCTTCTCAGTCGTTAGCGGTCATCCGTGAGCTAGATCTCGATCCTTCTATCGTCAATCCAAACGGTGGCGCCATCGCTTTGGGACACCCATTAGGTTGTACCGGTGGCAAACTCACGGTGCAGTTGATGAACGAAATGGCCCGCCGCCAGCAGAAATACGGTATCGTAACTGCATGTGTGGGAGGTGGTCAAGGCGTAGCTGGTGTCTTTGAAAACCTAAGCTAAACGATCCTTATTATACTATTTTTATATGCGGCTCGCCTTTAGGTGAGCCGCTTTTTTGTGGGTCTAGGCTTGTTGGCGCGCTTGAATCCTCTCCCCGATTTTTCCCCCTAGCCAAGCCATGGGGATATAAGCCAGCAAAATATCAAGGGCAGTAAACCAAGTCGGTCCCGGCAATCTAAAATTGACCGCTATCCCACCAAGTAGAAATAGTCCACCGATGCCAAGGGCAAATTTCATTTTGTGATTAGCGGCAATGAGGTAAGCAATCGCAGCGCCTACCAAAGTCCCAAGCGCATGCGCCAGAAAAGGGAAAACAAAATGTTCTGCCCCCATAGTCGGCATAGCAGCAGCCATAGCCTCCATATCATTGGGATCTACCCCAGCGAGAGGAAATACACTATGTCCCATTTGAACCAAGCCCATATTGACGAGACTTCCGCCAAACCAGCCAGCGATCACGGCTAAGATATTTTTTAGGATAGGGTGCATGGTATTTGAGATTTGTTGATATAGTTTTTGCCGCTTCGCGGAACGATAAGACTCTTTAACGTCATTATCATTGAAAATAATCTACAAATAAATATTTGAATAAAGCCCACATAGTATTATGCAGGCTTTATTCAAGTTTTCAATTCTCAGCTATCTATTACTTCGTAGAACTCATGGCTCTCAGACTTCCAGCCCAGTTTTGCAAAGCAATCCCAATCTCATGGGGATGATCTTCTTGCAGATAATGCTTGCCTTTGCCTACAAAAACTGCCTCTAAGTTTTGAAAGTCTCGTTTGATTCTCTCGACACTTTTTCTCTTAAGAATCATCCCTGGTGTCGCGTAAAGCAATAGCTTAGGTAAAGTGGAAGCTTCTAGCCACTGAGAGTAAGCATTGATAGCGGCATAATTAGTTGCGGTCTTACCGTCAAAAGGAATTTCTTTGGGCCAAGTTTCAACTGGTTTACGACTTTCCACTGTTGGATAAGGCGCTGAATAATACTCCTTTTCTTCCTCTGTTAATTCACGTACTGTGCCTAACTCAAAGAGGAATTTGTCAATGAAGAAATTGTTTTCCGCAATCATTTTGTGCCCTTTCTTCTCATCTCTCAAGCGTTTGAAGAGAATACGTTCCGTAAAGGCAGCGTCTTTCCAAGTAAGCGGTTTAGTAACTGCTTCCATAAAGGCGATTCCCACGATATTTTCTTCATGCCGAGAGGCATAATGAAAGCCCAGACCTGAACCCCAATCGTGCAATACGAGTACCACATTTTTCAAGTTTTTGAGTCGAATAAACTCCTCCAAGTACTTAGCGTGATCTGCAAAAGTGTAATCAATTTCGGGCTTGTCAGATTTTCCCATTCCGATTAGGTCAGGGGCAATGGCGCTTCCTACCCCTTCAACATAGGGAATAATGTTGCGCCACAAATAATTAGAAGTTGGGTTGCCATGCAGAAATAAGAAGGTCAGCTGATCTGGATTTGATTCATCTTTATACTCTTCTACATAATGCATCTTAGCACCATATACTTCTAGATATTTTGATTCAAAAGGAAATTCAGCCGAAATGGCTTGGGCTGCTAAGCTAGAAGCAGAGGCCATTATGATTGCGAGGAGGATGATTATATTTTTCATTATTCTGAATTTTATGATTAAAAATTTGTTCTCTTTTGCTGGACACTAAGCATGAGGATCCTGTCCCAAATGCCCCAGCATTTTGAATTTGAATAAAACCTAAAGGGTAAGTTGATTTTGTGGCCTAGCAGACTAGGCGTTTACGTTTTTAATTAACTAGTGGACAAATCTATGAATTGCCTCATTGGCATTGTCTTGATACAATTCATTACTCAGGTCTGGAAATATGCTACTTTGATCCACTACGGGCCCAGTAAGCACTTTTTCTTTACTGGCATAGAAGATCCCGCTTTCCAGCTTTTTATCATTGATCCCATCTACAAAGCGCTTAGCTCCTGCACTTAAACTGTGTGATAAGCCAAGCAGTGGCATCAATAGCTGCATCCCAACATATTTCATCATGATTCTTTGGAAAAATGGCATATCATTCATGCCTTCCGTTCCGCGTGTACCACCAGGACTCATACTGATAAAGCGGATATCAGGAAATTTCCTTGCCATGGAAGACATCCAGAGCACTCCACCATATTTCACCGCACCATAGACCTGCATTGGATCAAAGTCTTCGCCAAAGTAGCTACCATCAAATACCGTTGCGAACTCTTCTTCCGAGGAAGAGGCCAAAGCGGGTCGCTTCATCCCCATTTTCTTAATTCCTCTCGCTGCTTCAGAAGCGGCAAAGAGCGCTACTTTTTTCAGTTTATTCTCTTTGAGCAATTCGTCCAAAAGCACCACATGTCCTAAGAGATTAGAGGCGGTGATCATCGTGACATTGTCTCTAGTTAGGCGTTGGGGATCTTTTCCTCCCATGCCACCGGCATTCATGATTAAGGCATCAATAGGCTCCGATAAATTTTTCACGGCTTCCTTGACGGAGTCAAGATCAGAAACGTCCATAATGACAATTTCAAAAATGTCCCTTCCCACAGACTGCACTAAGGATTGCTTGGCTTCCTCAGCTTTGATAGGATTACGGCAAGCCAAATACACTTTTTCTGTTTCGGATAATAAGGCAAGCTGTCTTGCTGTTTCCTTACCGATGCCTGCGTTGGCACCCGTTATCATTATTACTTTATTCATGACTTTTTGTGTTTTAATTTTTTTCTCGATTGATGATAAATAGAATGAGTCCCGCAATCCCTAGGATGAACTCCAATAGGGTCGCGCCCAATAAGCCTTCTACCGGCATACCGTCGATCAATATGCTCAGCACTCTCCCGGTACCGAGAGCGAGAAACAGAATAGAAGAGACTAAGGAAGCACTGAACTTTAGCTTTTGTGAAAAAGCCCCCAAAAGGTTAAGAATGGCTAAGCTCAGCAAGAGAGCCGAAGAGGCGCGAATATCATTTAGTACACTGATATTTCCGGCCACTTCTATCCCAGAACCAGTTTTCATTTCTACTGGCATTAGCAAAGTTACTCCGCCAATAAAAGTGAGGAGTAAACCTGAGATGATTAGATAGGCATTTAATGCTTTTGAATTTCTCATGACATTGTTCTTTTGTGTTGTCTTGAACAAAAGTCATGATTATGTCAGGGAGGATCGTACCGTTTTAGCTCAATAACTCACCATTTTAGCTCAAACGATACTCAGAGGGGCTAATTCCAAAAAAGCTGCTAAAATTTCGGTTGAAAGTCGTCAAAGAATCAAAACCAACGTCATAAGCTACATCAGAAACCCGCAGGTCATTTGCTTTTAGTAATTCAGCGGCCCTTTCTACCTTTTTCTTCACGATATACTTCTTGGGGCTCTCGCCAAACACAGTTTTAAACTTCCTCTTAAAAGAAGACAAACTCATATGGCACAAGGCGGCCAGTTCATCCAGAGAAAGATTGGCGTATAGATTATGCTGGATAGTAGACTTAAAGGATACTTCGTTGGGCTTAAATATGGCTGCCAAAAAATCAAGCTGCGAGGGCACGTCTTGAGATTTAGTCATCAGCAATACAAATTCACGCAGTTTCGTCTTGATGATATTGTCATCTACTAGTTCAGGATTGTCTAAAAGTATATTGATGCTTTCTCGATAATTTTCTAGCAATCGATCCACCTGAACCTGCCTCAAATTATAGTTTAGCCTATGAGTAGAGCTAGATAGATCAAATTCAAATAAATCCTTTACTAAGGAGGGGTACAGAAAAATCCCCACCGATTCTATCCCATCTTCACATTTACTAGGATCATCACTAGGCTCAAAAAAATAGTTGAGACACTTGGCTATCATCGCCACCTCTCTATTAAGCTTGAAGTAATCTTCTTGCGATCGAACCCCCACCTCTCCTTTATTAACAAACATAAAGCAGGCCTCATCTTCCATATAATGCTTCAAGGAGCGATCAAAATGAGGCATTGATAGCTTAATGAATACAATACGGTTCTTATACTTTATGGTCTGTTCTCTAAACTCCATCCGATGTATCAGTAGAAAGTTATTAACCCGAATTTAATTTAAACTCTTTTTGCTTTTGCTTCAACAGCATGATTTCCGCAAGATATAATCCCCCTTAAACCTACCTTCGATTTCAATCCTTAAAGGTTCAAGGTAATAGGCCTAAATACCGTAAGATTAAGACTCTATTTCCAACCGTTCCCAGCCTGATCTCTGGAGGGAATGCGTATATTCTTCTAACCGAAAAAACTGACTATGACTACTAATAGAAGAAGATTTCTCACTTCGGTGGGTATGCTCGCGGCTGGCACTATGGCCTTACCCGCTTGGGG
>JBCCQN010000213.1:0-13957 GCA_039024315.1 Bacteroidota bacterium | reverse complement strand
GTTGAGTTGTTGAGTTGTTGAGTTGTTGAGTTGTTGAGTTGTTGAGTTGTTGAGTTGTTGAGTTGTTGAGTTGTTGAGTTGTTGAGTTGTTGAGTTGTTGAGTTGTTGAGTTGTTGAGTTAAGGCTGCGAAAATTCAACCCTTCAACCAATCAAACCTTCAACCATTCGACTGTAGATTCTGCTTGCCAAGATTTATTAATAGTTCAAGCGAGAGGCCGTGTTGCGCGGAGCGTACCGGATGAATTTCATTGTCATTAAAGCCATAGAAATCCCATCGATAGGCTACACGAAGGCGGTTAGGATTGTTTTTGGCAAAGGGAAAGGTCAACCCAAGTTCGGAATTGACTCGTGGCAGCCCCCAAATAGAAGTGAAAACGTGGTTTTGATCGTCCAAAGCAGAAAGGGAATAGGCAGGGCCTCGATAGACATAGGCAAAGAGCGGAATGGCCAATTGATAATCCATACTTACTGGCTTCTTGATAAGCGGTAGCTCGAAGTCTTTTTGCAAACCACCGGCTAGATTCAGGGTACTAATCCCTTCCCAATGAGCACCGGAATTGCCTAAGGCCTCATTGACTTTGACATTGGCTCGCGTATCAATACTTCCTCCAAGGTACAAATGCCAATCTTCCTTAGCTCCCAAATCCTTGATGTGCCGTAGATGGCGATAATCAATGCCTCCGTAAGTATTATCCAGCACCCCGAGTTCGCTACTGGTATAATGGGTGGCGGAGGACAAATCCATTAACACTTCCTCCCAAATCTTGGGAGAGCGCATGCGATAAGAGAGAATGCCCCCAATGCCTACACCACTATAAGTGGAGCGAGACATCCGGAAATCTTGACTCAGACCGTAGCGAGCGTTTAGCCCCATAACCAAATAATAAGTTTGCGAGGCTTTTTGCTTGGCTTTGGCTTCCTTACGAGCTGTTTTGCGTGCTTCTTTGGGAAAAGGATTTTCCTGCGCTTGCAGTAGGATGGGAATACCGAGAATAAGAAAAAATAGAATCGTTAGGGTAATTTTTTGCATAAAAAAGGGGTTAAAATTTGTGATTAATACCTAGTTAGTGGTGATTATTACTCCATTAGTTGCAAGCTATCCGAACAATTGAATAAGCGTGTTAGTTTTAAGGAGGATGGTGTTAATTTTGCATACTATGGAATTAGAGATTACAAACCACCCTGAAGAAGGACGTTTCGAAGGCAAGATCGATGGCAAAACGGCTGTAGTTGAGTACATGGATCGTCCAGACAAGATTGTCTTTACTCATACAGAAGTGCCAGTGGGTTTGGAAGGCAAGGGAGTTGGTAGCGCCATGGCTAAGCATGTATTGGATTATGCTAGAGAAATCAACAAAAGAGTCTTGCCGCTCTGTCCATTTATCAAGGCCTATATCCAACGTCATCCTGAGTATAAAAACAATTTAGTAGCCGGATTTTAAACTAATCTTAGTCCACACAGTTTAAATAGCTTGAATCAACAATCTGTATGAATATATTGATTATCTCTTCTAGCGTACGTCCCGGCCGGAAATCGCATTGGGCGGCCCTAGGAGTCCAAAAATATCTCCAGCAATCTTCCGACACTGAAGTTCGGATGATTGACCTGATGGAATATCCCTTGCCACTATTAGAATCGACCTTCGGGGCCCAGAAAGAGCCTGATCCCCAAGTCGAATTTCTCAACAGCGAGTTGCACTGGGCAGATGCCATGGTGTTTGTTTCTCCCGAATACAATGGCAGCTATTCATCCGCCCTCAAAAACTTTGTGGATACTTTCGCTAAGGCCCCATTCCAAGATAAGCCTATCGGGGTTTGTAGCGTAACAACTGGTCCTTTAGGAGGTATGAGAGGGGCGCTACAAATGCAACAATTGGTGCTGGCGATTTTTGGCTTCCCTATGCCTAATATGCTACTCGTACCTAAGGTCGCAGAGCAGTTTGCTACCGATGGTAGTTTGCTCAACCCCGCCTACGAAGCCAAAATGGAGGGCTTTTGCCAGAAATTACTTTGGTTCACGAAACGTATGATGCAGGGAGAAGCGATTAAAGCTTAATCGATTATCCCCATAGATTGAAATACAGCCCGAGCGATTTCGACTCGGGCTTTTCCATGGGCATTATTCTCAATATCAAGATTGAGGACGTAAATAAAGCGCTCCCCGCCTCTTTCTACCCAGCCTACGATCCAACCCGTATCTGGCTCAGGAATAGTCGTCCAACCAGTTTTAGCCTTCCAATCGTATTGATCCGTTTTTTCAAAGCTAAAGATGTCTCGAAAGAGTTTTTGATTGGCTTCGCCGAACGCTAGACTCCCGTTTTCTAAACGGCGTAAAAAGTGGAGCTGCTCGTAGGCAGAGATTCGAATATCCCCCGCTACCCAAAAAGTAGTTACATCTGGTCCAGGTTCGGCGTTGCCATAATCTATTTTTTGCAGCCATTCACGATAGTTCTCCTCCCCTACTCTAGCGGCAATGATTTGATAGACCCAGAAGGCAGAGTACCTAAAGGCTTGCGTAAGTTTTAGGTCTTGGTTCCATTGCTTCGCAAAACGCTCAGTTCCATCCCAAGGAAAGATTTCGCTAGTATCTATCACCCCTAACTCTAAGGCAATCAAAGTATTGGGCACCTTAAAGGTTGAAGCAGGCAAATATCCCACTTTGGCGCGGGCTTCATTATAAACATAGGTGGTATCACCTTGGATATCCTGTAAAAGAAAGGTTCCTATCGCTTCATGGGCCTCAAATAAGGAATCAAACAAGGCCGCTGTGGGAGGTGTATAAGCCAAGCGAGGGGCTTCAGATTTTTGCGTTCCTCTGCAGGAGAAAAAACCAATACCAGTCAGACAAAGGCTTATAAAAAGGACCAAGTAAAATCTCATGCTCAAAACTAGGAAAAATAAAACGCTGATCGGGTCCTAAACCCAATCAGCGTCCGGAATAATTGCTAATTCAAGTATTTAGTAGAAAGTATTAAGCACAAAGAAAAGCGACTTCTAAGGATTTTTCCGGACTTTTTGACCGGTCTTTCTACTTAATACTTAAGCAAGGCTACCCATCTTGCCTGCCCGAAACTCTCTATAAGCTTCTCGGATTTCCTCTTGAGTGTTCATCACAAAGGGACCATAGCTGACAACGGGCTCATCGATCGGTTCTCCGTTTAGCAGCAATAAGGTCGTATCAGCTTCAGCATGGATTTCTATCTGCTCGCCTGTCTCTTCAAAGACCGTAAAGAAGCCTTCAGTGATTGATTGCCCACCATTGTAAGCGACCTTACCCTTGACGGTATAGATACCGGTAGAATAGGCCTTTGGCAGAGGTAGCCTAACTTTCGCACCCGCCTTAAGCCTAAGATCAAGGATGTTGATGGGGGTAAAGGTTTCTGCTGGTCCGAGTGTCTCGCCATATTGACCGGCGATGACACGCAGATAACTCCCTTGCTCATCTAGATGCACCAGTGGGATTTGATCAGGTATAAAGTCCTGATAGGCTGGCTGGGTATATTTATACTCCTTAGGCAGATTGACCCAAAGTTGAATCAATTCTAGGGTTCCGCCTTTTTGGCTAAACTCTTTGCCATGCTTCTCTTCATGTACCACACCTGAACCCGCTGTCATCCACTGCACTCCTCCAGCAGGAAGAAAACCCGAGTGTCCAAAGCTATCGCGGTGCTCTAGCTCGCCCTGATAGACAATAGTAACCGTTTCAAAACCCTTATGAGGGTGTGCGTCTACCCCTTTTTGCTCCTCCGAAGGAGCAATGTTTACTGGACCTGCGTGGTCTAGCATGAGGAAAGGATCCAACATATCCAAGCCCGGAGCCGGTAAAGCTCTTTTGAGAGGAAAGCCATCGCCAACCTGCTCTCTAGCGGAGCCGACTACCCTTTTGATTGCTTTATTGGTCATGAGTGTTTTGTATATGAGAAGAGTGGTCAAATCTAGGATTTAACCACTCATTCTCGGATTAATACCTAAATCTTATACAGTTTCTGCAACTGCTTGTTTTACAAGTTGTACGTTTAGGAGCAATTTGACTTCATCAGAAACCACAATGCTACCAGCCTCAGTAACGGCGCTCCATGTCAAGCCAAAGTCTTTGCGATTGATTTTTCCAGCTAGTTCAAAGCCAGCCTTGGTTTGACCATAAGGATCAAGCAATGTACCGCCGTACTCTACGCTTAGTTTTACATTTTTGGTTACATCGCGGATGGTGAGGTCGCCTTCTAGGACAAACTCATCATCACTTACTTTTTCAAAGCGAGTTGACTGGAAGCTTAGCTTAGGATAGTTAGCTGCGTCAAAGAAATCAGCTGACTTAAGGTGGCCATCACGATCAGCTACTCCGGTGCTAATGCTATCGATATCGGCTTCAAAACGGATATTTGCGTTTGTGAAATCGGCATCGCTGTCTAGCGTAGCGTCGAAGCTGCCAAAATTACCGGTTACGGTAGAGATCATCATGTGGCGAACTTTAAACTGAATTTCAGAGTGAGTAGGATCGATTTTCCAATTTTGTTGTAACATAATTGTATGACGTTTATAAGGTGATTTTATCAATTGATGTTCAAACTTCAATGTTTAGACATTAATATAAACGCCGACCTCAAAAAAAGGTTTAGAAAAACGAAAAAAAAGTAGGTGCGGCATGCATGCCACACCTACCATTGGATAGATTTAAGCGTTCTGCGAAGCAGTAAACCCAAAACTCCTAAAGCAAAATGTTATCTAAACATTCTTCCCTAAAAGGGCTTCCTGCCATAATCTGATTGTTGATTACTCACACTCATTGCCAACATAATCAGGTCTCGTGGATCACCATGATATCTACTATCAATGATTGCCTTCATTTTGGCTTTGTCTCCTTTGGCCACAATCAAGATTGATCGAATCAATTGGGCTACGCCTACATTAATTGCAGAATCATTCTGGACAAAATGCATCATTTTCAGGACCTCGTCATCCTCGCCAAAATCATCGGCTATCCGCTTTTGGATATCAATTGGAAGCTTTTCAATACTCATTATCGTATAGCTAAGCGCTAAAAACTAGGGGCGTGTAATAAACCTCCATCATTGACAATCACCTCGCCAGTGCAAAAATTGGAGGCTTCAGAGGCTAAGAATACCGCGAGCCCCGCCATATCATCCGGCATCGCCATCCGGCGAAGAGGTGTCCGAGAAACCAAACGCTCGTGCATTTGCTCATTTTGCCAGATCATGGCGCTGAGCTTGGTTTTCACGAATCCGGGGCAGATCGCATTGACGCGAATATTGTGTTTGCCCCATTCTACGGCTTGACTTTTGGTCAGCATCAATAGCCCAGCCTTGCTGATGTTGTAAGCCCCAAAGTTTTCAGAAGCGTGTAAGCCCTCTACCGAACTGATATGGATAATGCTTCCCCCTTCGCCTTGAGCTTTGAGGTGTGGGAAAAACAGATTACTCAGCTCTAAAGCTGCATTGAGATTAATGTCGAGGGTTTTTTGGTAGGCCTCCGCGGGCATTTTATGGATGGGGCCAAAGTAGGGATTGGTGCCTGCATTGTTGATCAAGATATCGACCCGTCCATAAGTATCGATCGTCTTTTGCACTAATGCTTCCCTAGCCTCGGCTTGGGCTACGTGGCAGGCGATGCCTATTGCTTCTAGCCCATCATTGCTAAAGTTAGCGGCTACCTCATCGACGGCCTCTTGCTTACGGCTACTGATGACGACTTTAGCCCCAAATTCGGCGAGGCCGCGGGCCATAGATTCCCCGATGCCTTTGGAGGCACCCGTTATGATAGCGACTTTGCCGTCGAGGCGAAAACGTTGTAAAATGCGCGAGTTGTTCATGTTTATTTTGCTCCAGGAGGATTATGCTCCATTAAATAGTTTGCGAGTAGAGTGAATAAATGGCGAGAAGTATTTTCGCCTTCATAAATGCCATGCGAACGATTAGGGTAAGGCATGACTTGAAATTGCTTATTATGCTTGATCAATTCGTTGATCAGGACTTCTGCGTTTTGATAGTGCACATTATCATCTCCCGTGCCGTGAACGAGTAGCAAGTTCCCTTCGAGATTGGCAGCATGCGTTACGGGTGAACCCTTTACGAATGGCTCCATTTCTTCCTGAGGCAAACCCATATAGCGCTCCTGATAGATATTGTCATAAAAAAGCTGATTGGCTACAGGGGCGACGGACATGCCTGTCTTAAATATCTCGGGGTACTGAAACAGACAATTGAGGGTAGCAGAGCCACCGCCACTCCAACCCCAGACCGCGATGCGGTCGGCGTCTACATAGTCCCATTTATTGATCTCTTTGGCTGCCATGCCAAGGTCGCGGATATTGATGATGCCGATATTTTGATAGATCGCCTTGCGCCAAGCACGACCTTTAGGAGCAGGCGTACCCCGATTGTCCATAGAGATGACGATATAGCCTTGCTGGGCAATCATACGATGGAACATGCCATTGCGGCCGCCCCAAGCATCACGAGCGATCTGGCCCGCTGGTTCGCTGTAGACATTGTAGAGGACAGGGTATTTTTTGTTAGGATCGAAATCCGGAGGCAACATCTGATAGCCATCCATAGTAACGCCATCCTCTGTTGTCACTTGGAAAAACTCAATGGGCGTAGGTTTTAGCGTAGCAAGGGTTTCTTTGAGCTTTTGATTATCCACCATCACCTTTTCGGTCTTATGCTTAGGTAGGCTAACAATCTCCGTCATGGCTGGAGTATTGGCATTGGAATACGTATGCACGGCCATTTTGCCACCAGGGGCAATGTTATAGCTATGAGTACCCGCTTGCTCCGCAGGACTGATAAGCTTGGCTTCACGCTTCTTACTCCCAATATCAACTTTATACAGATAGCGTTGGGTAGCGTTGCTGGGGGAAGCGATAAAGTAGAGATCATCCGCTTCCCAAGAGGCAATAGAAATCATATCATATTCTCCGGGTGTCAGTAACTCCTCTGAACCATCTAGGCCTACTTTATAAAGTTGTCTCCAACCGCCTTTTTGGCTTACCCAACTAAAGGCCTTGCCTTCGTCCATCCAGCGGATTCCTTCTACCAGATCGATCCAGGCTTCGTCCTGATCGGTATAGATATTTTCGGCCTCCCCAGTATTTACATCACACCACCAGACTTTGAGGGTGTTTTGCTTACGGTTGAGTTGCTGTACCATGACATGTTGCCCATCATCGGCCCACTTCATGCGTGGAAGATAGTTTTGACGAGGATCGCCGGGGATATTGAGCCAAGTGGTTTCCCCGCCCTTGGCGCTGATGATGCCAATCTTACAAGAAGAAGGCGTTTCTCCCACCTTGGGATACTCAACGGGAATCACATAGCTATAAACCGAATCTGTATTGTTGATCATAAGGAAGTCCTCAATGTCTGAGGCATCTATCTGCCAATAAGCGAGCTTATCGCCATTGGGACTCCAACTAAAGCCATCCCGGCAAAAGAACTCTTCTTCATAGGCCCAATCAAAGGTGCCATTGATGATGTCATCCGTCCCATTGTCGGTCAGGGCTATGCGTTCAGCGGAGCTGAGATCCTCCACAAAAACGTCATGCTTACTACCATAAGCCACAAACTGATCGTCCGGACTAAATTTGGTAAACATCAAACTAGACTCTGGCAGATCAGCTCCCAGTTGCCAGAGCTTATCACTATTGAGGTCTAAGACCCAATAATCCCCGCGGGTATTGGCCCGCCAAACGCGCTTGGTATTGGTGTAGATCAGCAGCTTAGATTTATCATGCGACCAAGTAAAATTGGCCACTGAAAGAGGTTTTTCGGAACCTTTTGGGGTTAGCTGGGCGCTAGAAATAATTTCTGTTTTTTCACCGCTGATAGGATCTATTTTATAGACCCCTGGGCCATCTTGCCCATAGGAAATCTGAGTAAAGCTTTCCCCATCTTCTGCCCAATTGGCACCACGGAAATATTGACCATAAAACTCTCCACTTTGGAAGATTCGATCGATCGTCAACATAGACGGATCGTCCTGCGCTTGAGCAGGCAAAAAGACAAAGCCCAAGCTCGCACTGAGCAGGACTCGCATAATTAGCTTATTCATAGTTTTGACTTAATCTGTAGGAGTAGATACAAGTTAGCCGATTAAGGGCGATTGAACCAAGCTTTTGGCTCAAAAGGCTGGCCTTCGAGTAGTGCAATTACATTATTGACAGTTTTGACACACATTTCGCGATAGGTGGTGGCGGTCAAGCTGGCAGAATGTGGGGTCACCCAGACATTGGGTAGCTGTAACAAAGGACTATCGTTCGCCGGAGGCTCCGTGGCTAATACATCTGCCGCAAATCCTCCTAGGCGTCCATTTTGCAATGCTTTCGTCAAAGCTCCCTCATCGATAAGTTGTCCACGTGCCGTATTAACCAGAATCGCTTCAGGCTTCATTAGAGCGAGCATTTCGCGAGAAATCAGGCCTTGAGTATCCGGCAATAAAGGTAAATGCAGGCTGACTACATCCGCTTCTTTTAGTAGACTCTCCTTTTCCCTCGCTTGATAAGGCAAGTCCAATTCTCGTACATCCCAATAAAGTACCTCCATACCAAAGACAGTCGCCATTTTGGCTAGGGTTTGACCAATATTTCCCATGCCCATGATTCCCAGCACCTTGCCACGGAGTTCATCAGTTTTCAGGCCTTGCCGAACGCTCCAATTATTGTCCTTGACGGCTAGCAGAGTGGGTAGAAGATTGCGGAGCATCATCATGATCAGACTCATGGCATGCTCGGCTACGGTATGGGTATTGACTCCTGGCGCGTTGAAAACTTTGACCCCACCTTCGCTAGCAGCGGCCACATCTACATTATCCAATCCAACCCCACAGCGCGCAATCACTTGCAGATTGGGCATGGCTTCAATCAGTGGTCGATCTACTTGTCCTTTCCCTCGTGTGATCAAAGCCACATATTGGTCTAGATTCGCTTCTTCTAAGCCACTAGCAGGGCTTTTTGATAAGGTGAGACGGTGCTTTTGCGCCAAAAGTTCGTGGGCGCTGCTTTCGATGGTTTCGAGGAGGAGGATGTGAGACATTATTGGCGGTATTGGTTGGCGCGGATATTTTGTTCGGCTTTTTCTACAGTTTCTCTGATTCTTTTTTCCCGCGTCGCGGAACGCTTAGCATTGTAAATCCATTCTAAAATGCCCCGTTTCACGGAACGCGGAAAAGCTTCCCAATTGGCGCGGGCATTAGGGAACTGAGGGAATAAAGCTTCCATATCGGGAGGAATAACAAGATTCTCGACATCGTCGAGGGCGGTCCAAGTGCCGGTTTCTTTGGCGAGTTGGATCATGGCTAATCCTGCTGGGGCCATGCGTTCCTCGGAGAGGAGCTTAGCAACCATATTCTTATTGACAGCACTCCAATTGCTTTTGGGTTTGCGCTTAGAAAAGTACTGATAGTAGCTTTCAGCATCCCTTTTATTGGGTTTACTATCAATCCAGCCAAAACATAAAGCTTCTTCCACTGCTTCTTTGTATGTTATAGATGGTCGCGGAGAATCCTTCCTAAAGATTATCAGCCAAACGCTACTTTCTAGCTCATGATTTAGGGCTAACCACTCCCGCCATGCTACTTGCGATGCTGCGTAAAATGTTTTTATGCCGTCTTCGCGCTTTTTTTCCATATTTGTACAACTACTCGTAAAAAATACAAAAAGGATGTTGAATCTCTCAGTGATTTTGGAAGACAGTGCTAGCCGCTTTCCCACTAAGCCGGCTTTCACTTTTATGGACACCACCCTCAACTTTGCCCAAGTAAATGGAGCCGCCAACCAACTCGCCAATGGTTTGGTCGCAGCCGGAATCAAACCTGGCGATAAAGTAGCCCTCAGTTGCTTAAATCTGCCTTATTTTCCGATTGCCTATTTTGGTATCCTCAAAGCAGGTGGGGTAGTCGTTCCGCTAAGCGTCCTCCTCAAACATGACGAGATTGAATATCACTTAAAAGACTCTGAAGCCAAGGCTTGTCTCTGTTTTCAAGGTACTCCTGACTTGCCGATGGGTACAGAGGGCCATAAAGGTTTTCAGGCAGTAGATGCCTGTGAGCATTTTTATGTAATCACGGCTCAGCCGACTGATCCTTCGCCTATCGAAGGCACCCAGACCATGGGACAACTGATGGGAGGGCAAGCCCCAAGCTTTGAGACCGTGGAGACGCAGGCCGAGGATACCGCAGTTATTATTTACACTTCTGGTACCACTGGACGTCCAAAGGGTGCAGAACTGACGCATTCTAATTTGTTGCTCAATGGGGTCCTCTCCGCCGATTTGTCCTCCGCGGATACGGAAACCACTCAATTAATCGTGCTACCGCTCTTCCACATCTTTGCTATGACGGTCTTGATGAATGCGGGTGTTTATCGCGGTTCCCATAGCATTTTGCTCCCTCGTTTTGATGGGCCAACTGTATTGGGCTTGCTGCAAAAGCACCGCGTCAATGTATTTGCCGGTGTTCCGACCATGTATTGGGGGCTGCTCAATACTGATACAGAAGGCTATGATCTGGAGCAGATAAAAGATGATATGCGCATTGCGCTTTCCGGTGGGGCTTCTCTCCCAGTACAAGTACTCAAAGACTTTGAGGCCAAGTTTCAGGTGCCTATCCTCGAGGGTTATGGTATGTCCGAGGGATCACCCGTAGTTACCTTTAATCACCCTTACCAAGAGCGTAAACCTGGCTCGATAGGAACGCCAGTCTGGGGGGTGCAAGTCAAGATCGTAGATGAAAATGATAATGAAGTAGCCGTCGGAGAAAAAGGAGAGCTACTTTATCGTGGCCATAATGTGATGAAAGGCTACTTCAATAAGCCTGAGGCAAATGCGGTAACCCTAAGAGGGGGTTGGATGCATTCTGGTGATGTAGCCGTCAAAGATGAAGACGGATATTTTTATATTGTAGATCGAACCAAAGACATGATCATACGCGGTGGTTTGAACGTCTATCCGAGAGAGGTTGAAGATGTGATCATGAAGCATGAGGCGGTGTCTATGGTAGCGGTGATTGGGGTGCCAGACGAGCAGTATGGAGAAGAGATCAAGGCTTGTGTGGTCTTAAAAGATGGTCATAGCCTAGAACCCGAAGCGCTAAGCGCCTGGACCAAGGATCATATTGCCAGCTACAAATACCCTAGAGTGGTAGAGTTTTTGCCAGCCTTGCCTATGAGTGCCACTGGCAAAATCCTCAAAAAGGAATTACGCAAAGCATAATATGCAATACATAAAAAGTCATCTCTTGCAAGTAGGCGTCCAAAGTACGGGCGCCGAACTTAGCAGTATTCGTTCTTTACAAACCCAACAAGAGTATATGTGGGATGCTCAACCCGCAATTTGGGGCAATCATGCTCCGGTGCTCTTTCCCATCGTAGGAGGCCTCAAAAATGGCGAGTATATCCATGATGGACAGACTTATCCATTGCCCCGTCACGGCTTTATCCGCTACAATACCCAAGTTGAGCTTCGGGCTCAAACCGAAAGCAAGCTCACTTATGGGCTGAGTAATAATCTCGATACCGAAAAGGTCTATCCTTTCAAATTTGACTTTGTGGTTCATTTTGAACTCTTCGATAACAAACTGACAATCAGCCATGAAGTCCACAATCGAGATGAGAAGGAGATGTACTTTTCACTAGGGGCACACCCAGCTTTTAAATGTCCGCTACACGAGGATGAGACTTATGCAGACTACTACTTAGAGTTTGCCGAAGTCGAAACCGAAAAAACTTGGTTGCTAGACCGAAATGGGCTCATAGAAACCGAAGGTCCCCTCATGCTAGATCATACCAAAGTTTTGCCGCTGACGCCCAATATGTTTGACAATGACGCCCTCATTTTCAAGACGATGCGTTCCCGCAGGGTAAGCCTTAAAAGTCATAAGTCAGAACAAATTTTGACGGTGCATTATGAAGGCTGGCCTTATTTGGGTATCTGGTCAAAACCCAAAGCGCCTTTTGTCTGTATCGAGCCTTGGTTAGGCATAGCCGATCATGCGGATACAGACCAACAATTGAGTACCAAATTTGGCATTTTAAGCCTTGCTCCGGGTCAAAGTTTTGAGGCCCAATACACGATCGAAATTACCGAATAGTCTATGATTGATTACCGCCCTGTTGCTGATTCAAAAATGGAAATCACTGAACTGATGGTTCCAGCTTATGCAAATTTTGGCGGCAAGGTCCATGGGGGACATATCCTCTCCCTTATGAACAAAATTGCTTACGCTTGCGCTTCCCGACATGCTCACCAATACTGCATCACAGCCTCGGTCGATACGGTCGATTTTAAGGATCCCATTGAAGTAGGTCATCTGGTCCGTATGTACGCCTCCGTCAATTTTGTGGCAAACACCTCGATGGAAGTGGGGATCAGGACAGAGTCGCATAATATCCAAAGTGGAGAAACCAAACATACCAACACCTCTTACTTTACGATGGTTGCGATGGGTGAAGATGGCAAGCCTATCCCTGCCCCTGGTTTGATCATCAATACACGCTCTGAACTCAGACGCTTTTTAGAAGGTCGGGCTCGTCGCACTTTGAAGCGAGAATATAGCTTGGCTAGAACGCAGTTAAAGACTTCTTTTCAAATAGAAGAAGCCCTCAAAACGCTAGAAAATGCGAAATGTCAAGTCAATTGGCGACCTTAGGGAGGGCTAAAGGAAGACTCATGAATGTCCAATAAAGAAGTGCTTGGGGCTTCTTCATTGGGCCTTTTTGTTGACCCAACCCACAGCTTTTTACTTGCGTCTATTCCCATAACAGCATAGTATTGTTCGAGCTCTTTAGCTTTTATTACTGCTTCGCAGAACGCTCAGCTCATATTTTTATTTATCGACCATGAACGCCAGACTACTATTTTCCTTTTTGTTAATTCTAGGAATTATTCAACCAATTTGGAGTCAAACCTTGGGGGTCGGTGCCGCCTATGTAAGTCAAAGTTTTATGGGCCCTGGTTACTACTCAAAATCCAACTATGAGATCGGTAATACCTCTAATTGGGGATTGGTCTATCAAAAAAGTAGGCAGGGTTTTGGCTGGCATCGTCTAGAATTGAATTGGCAAAATGAAGCGGTAAATCTATACTATCGAACCGATCATAAAAGGGAAAACGAGACCTATACCGCTGATTACAAAGTCAATCGCATAGGTATTGCTTATTATCCCGTAAAAATTCCTCTACAGCGAGATCAGTTTGAGATATTATTGGGGCTCCAGTATAGTGCAGCAATAGGGGTAAAAACTGACTTAATCAATCAGACTTCTCAAATCATAGACAATACGGGTATGTATCCTATTTGGGGACAGCAGGAGCACATCATTTCCAATTCTGATGCCTATACTCGAAAGGGCCTCTTGAGTGGGATCGGAGTGGCCAGCCTCAACGTACCCTTAGAGGGCAAAACGCATCTCCAATTGGAGTACAAATTTGTGCTTGACCTCCAATCCTATCATACCGTTTTTTCTAATGTTTGGCGAGGGGGGCACTCTTTAGGCTTGGTCATCCATTTTGATACTTCTCTTGCCAAAAACTAAAAATGCCCAATGAAAATTGAGTATAGAGTAGAAAGTACGTAGTACAGAGTAAAAAGGCCTAGATGAACTGTATAGCTCTTTTTCCTTGCTCTTAATACTGAATACTATTGTCTAAGTACTTAGATTTACCCCTCTTCATTGGACATTTTCCTTGTGATATCTATTTAATCTTTAGGAACGTCGAATAAATTACTGTCCAGAGAGGGCGAAGTAGATTTGGGCGTAGTCGAGGCCTCAATCAAGCATATAGCGGGCTATATAAATGATTGGTAACGAAGACTAGGCCTAAAGATGCAAGCCAAATCGGACAGTAATTTAATTGACGTTCCTTAGCCTAAAAATCTTTCGGCTATCGCTGCGCGGAACGCTTCGTCTCCTAAGGCTAGGCGTTGGGCATACATTTCGGTGGCATC
>JBCCQN010000212.1:0-13984 GCA_039024315.1 Bacteroidota bacterium | reverse complement strand
CTGGTTGCAGAGGCGGTAATGGAAGCCGAACCAGGAGAATGGATCACTGGACGAGGTTGGCACCAAAGTAAGTGGCGAAGCCTACCCGAAATGATGGTGCAAGGATTTCCCACCCATCATTTATTGAGTGCGGTTAGTCCTGACAATCCTGTCTATATCCGCCACGCTAGTGGGCACGCTGCCTTAGCCAATGCCAAGGCCATGGAAATTGCCGGCATTACTGCCGAAACCGAATTTGATGAAACGGGCGAAGTGATCAAAGGGCTGGATGGGGAACCTACTGGTTTGATGAACGAAGAGGCAGAGCAACTGGTAAGTGTACATGTGCCGACGGAGGAGGAAGCCATGCGTACTTGGGCTGAGGAAGCCGCCAAAGAGTGCCTCGCCAATGGTATCACTACAGTTCATGATGCGGGTGTGGGCGTGAAATGGCTAGATTTATACGAAGACTTATTATATGAAGAAAAGCTGCCAGTGAGGTTATACGTAATGCTCAATGGCAAGGACCAAGCCCAACTTGATGATTGGTATGATCGCGGTCCCTTACTAGATGACTATTTGACAGTGCGTGCAATCAAGTGCTATGCTGATGGTGCTTTGGGTTCATATGGTGCTTTGCTGTTAAGACCCTATACCGATGCTCCCTCTGAGTTGGGCAATCCGGATCAGCCTTTTGAGGATATCACCAGGATTTCAGAAGAAGGGATTCAGCATGGCTTTCAGGTTTGTACCCATGCCATTGGCGATAGAGCCAATCAGGAAGTACTCGATAGCTACCAGACTGCCATTGAAAATTATCCGGAACAGGCAGATGATCATAGATTTAGGATCGAGCATGCACAGCATTTGGATACTGAGGATATTCCTCGCTTCGCGGAACTAGGGGTCATAGCTTCCATTCAGGGGATCCACATGAGTTCAGATCGCCCTTGGGCGATCAATCGCTTAGGGATGCAGCGAATCGTGGATGGCGCTTATGTATGGCAAAAACTACTTGAGACTGGGGCTAGAGTGATAAATGGTACCGACGCACCCGTTGAACCCGTCAGCGCCATTGCTTGCTTTTATGCCTCTGTTACACGCAAAACTTTGAAGGGAACCCCCGAAGGAGGATACGAAGCGGATCAACGCATGAGTCGTGCAGAAGCCTTGCGTTCTTATACACTAGACGCAGCCTATGGAGGCTTTCAAGAAGACGATAAAGGCTCTATAGAAGTAGGTAAATTGGCAGACTTAACCGTCTTATCTCAAGACATTATGGAAATCCCTGAAAATGAGATCCTAAATACCGAGATAGAATATACCATAGTAGGGGGGGAAATACGTTATAAAAAGGAGTAGCGAAACCTCCCTTTCAAAATCTCGTTTATCCAACTTAACTCCTACCGCCTGATAAAACTTTACCTGTTTTCTCTACAAACTACGTACTCTTAAAGAATTTGGCTATGATGCGAAATCTGCTCATTCTTACCCTGTTATTGAGTTTTTTCAGTGCTCAACTCCCTCTACAGGCTCAAACTCGACGTTCATGCTCAACCACTGAGTACTTGAACACGCAGCTGCAATCCAATCCTGCTGTCCGTTACAAGATGAGGGAAGTGGAGATGCGAACCGCCGAGAATGTGCGTTCCGCCAGAGGCGATATGCTAGGAGTGGTCAGCATACCAGTGGTAGTACACGTAGTTTATAACCAAGACGTACAAAATATTTCTGATGAGCAGATCCGCTCTCAGATTGATGTCTTAAATGAAGATTTTGGTCGTACCAATGCCGACCGCTTTGATACGCCGGCCGAATTTTTGGGGGCTGCAGCCAATTCTAAAATAGCCTTTAAGCTTGCCTCTCAAGACCCATACGGCAATCCAACCAACGGTATCACTCGTACTCGTTCCAACCAAGCCCTCTTTTCGCCCTCCAATAATGGTGTGAAGTATAGTGCTATGGGAGGTATGGATGCTTGGGACACTAAGTCTTATCTCAACATTTGGGTATGTAAATTGGGGGCAGGTATGCTTGGCTACGCTCAGTTTCCTGGCGGAGGGCCGGTGGAAGCTGATGGAGTAGTCATTGACTACAAGTTTTTTGGCACTATGGGTACCGTCAGAGCACCCTTTGACCAAGGGCGTACTTGTACGCATGAGGTAGGACACTGGCTCAACCTCAAACACATTTGGGGCGATGGTCCCTGTGAAACCGATGACTTTGTTGCGGATACTCCTCCTGTGGCAGACGCTCACTATGGCTGTATGCATCATGCTCAGGCCTGTGATGGGGGTCCGGCAATGATCTCAAACTTTATGGATTATACCGATGATGCCTGTATGAACATCTTTACCTTTGGCCAATCCGAGCGTATGCGAGCCCTATTCGCCCCAGGAGGTTATCGACGCCAGATGCTCTTTACCAAAGGATTAGAATCAAATACCCCCGTAGTAGCAGCCGCCCCTCAACTCCTCAATGCCACCGAAGTTACCGAACTAAGCGCTCGCTTGAGCTGGTCACCAGTAGCCGGTGCAGATTCCTATACGGCGCGTTTTAGGGCTATCGGCGAGCCCAATTGGGCCAGCAAGACCTTTGATCGTACTTTCGTCAATGCCACTCGACTGGAGGCCTGTACCGACTATGAATTTCAGATTCAGAGTACCGTCGCAGGTATCAATAGTAGCTATTCAGATTCTAAGCTATTTCGCACCTCCGGCTGTGAGGACAATAGTGCTTCGCCTATCGTGGGGGTGAGCAATACCAGCACCACTAGCTATCCGACCAATCTCTTTATCTCAGATGAGTTTGGCAATCAGGCGCAACTTAACTGGTCCAAAGTTTCACAAGCAGTGAGCTATAAGGTGCAGTATAAATCTAGTGGCTCCAAAAAGGTTTACAGCAAAACCTTGAACGAGACCTATGTCAATGTCTATAGCTTGAGCCCTGGGGTAAGATACTTTTACCGAGTGCAAGCCAATTTTGCTGATGGCCGCAAGGGGCCCTTTTCGGAAGTAAAATCATTTGTGGCGGGTCGTAGTGGTACGGCTAGGATGGCAACCAAATCTGTCGATGAGGATTATTTTAGCATTAAAATGAATCCTACCAATGCCTCGGCTACGATCAATATTGACTTGGGCACTTCTTCCATGATCAAGATAGAAATTTTGGATCTCCAAGGCGAACTAGAGGTTGCTTATGATCCTTTCTTCCTCCAAGATGGCGATCCAATTGAATTAAATCTACGCGATCTTCAGCGAGGCAATTATCAAATGCGGATTACCGATGATGGTGGCTTTAGCCACGCGAGAAACTTTGTGCGCTAGTGGCTAAAGCTAGCCTTATTCTTGTCCCTGCATTAGACAAATTACGTCTTCTAAAAGGTGGACTAGCTCTGTGGTCTTTTGGCCGCCGGTAGTACGATCTATTACCGCAAAAATTTGCTCCATCACATTGGGATTGTCTGTCGCACAAAAACCTTCTTTTTCTTTGGCTTTTTGCACCACCTCAAAGGCCGAGATGATCTCATACATTTGATAATAAAGCGCTAATTGCTGGTCTTCGGGAAAAGATTGGATCGTCTGACCTAATCTCACCAGAGCATCTTCTTCGGTGTCTTGATAGCGATAGCCCATTTGCACCAAATCTTCATCCGCCTCTTGGGGGCTTAGCTCCTTAGCAAAAGATCTTTCGGTTGAGGAGTTGAAAAAAACGGGCTCATCTTCTTGGCTGCTTTGCGCACCTATACTGGGCTTAGAGTTGGCTGCTTTCTCAGCACTTGCTTCTCTATAGACGGGCGCAGGATATTTGGGTGGATAATAGGTAGGCGCTTCAAATACTGGCGGTTTGATCACAATTTCTGGGATACTTGGCGACGAATTGCTTGGTGCTAAGCTTACTAGTTCAGGGGATTCTACCTGTGTTTGATCCCAATCGTTGAAGTGTCCGATACCCAATACCAGGAGACTAGAGAGGCTATAACTGACCAAAAAGAGAAAAGTCTGACTTTGCTTTCCCTCCTTATGCTGAAACAAGGCAACGCCAGCTAAGATTCCCAAAACGAGCAGCAAGCTAGCCATCACCATGGGACTGGGAAAAAGGGCTATGACAAAGCCACTAAGCAAACCAAAGCTCAGGCCACTAAGCGTAAATTTGCTTGCATCGTTTCGCGAAGTTATGGGTGCATTATCCATTACTTATCTAGTTTAATTTTGAGGGTTCAAGGCAAGGATTGACAGATTCTAAGCCCGATTCCGTAAGTAGTTGCAGGGAGATTATGGCTTCTATTGTTTATCCGGCATTCAACGGCACGCGAATCAAAGCCTCCACCGAGATTGACATATTCTGTAAAGGTTCCATCATTTTTGGGGCCTTTGGGATCAGCTACTACGCCTTGCGCTAGACAAGTTTGGTAGTATTGGGCATCGTACAAATCCCAACACCACTCCCATACGTTACCGGTCATATCGTAAAAGCCCCACTCGTTGGGTAAAAGACTGCCCACCTTTTGGGGCTGAGATTGACTATTGCTTTTGGCCCAACCCACTATACCAATTTCGTTACCACCAGCGTAGCGGTTAGGATTGTACGCTACTTCGATATTGGTTTTTCCTCCGCCTGCGGCACACATCCACTCGGCTTCCGTTGGTAATCTAAACCCATTGCTTGCTTCCTGCCAGACTACTTTTTTTGTCTGAGCATCAATTTCATAGACTGGAGGAACCCCCAATTGAGTGCTCAACCAATTGCAGTAATGGAGGGCATCATACCAGCTAATATTTGAAATCGGTAAGGAGGCTTTTTGCGCCCATGTTGTTTTAGGCATACTGACATTTGCTGCTTGGGCATAAACATAATATTGCAGCGTACTAAGCTCTGTTTGCGCTAAGGCGTAGGATTTGAGTTTTACCTGATGTTGCTGCTCATCCTTGCGAAAAGACCTTTCATCAGGCCTCCCACCCATCCAAAAAGTATTGGCGTCCACATTGATCAGGTGAGGGAAGTACTTGCGTGCCATGGCTTTCCACTCGGTTTGAGACAAGCTTCGCTGAACGCTTGCCTTTGCTGCTTTTGCAGAGTCAGCCACGCTACTCAGCTTTGCCGGAGATATCAACCTATTGGCTTTCTCTATTAAGAGGAAAGCTTCCTTGAGCTGGTCAGTTAACGCAAAATAATAGATCATTTCGGCCACTGCCGCCCTGCTTGCTCTTGGGCGAGCATTTACGACCAAGATTTCATCAACAATTTGATAGGCTCGGCCAAAGTCCAATTGCTCAATGGCCTCAGGAAACTGAACTAACAAGATATTGGCTCTGAGGGCTTTTTCCTGCATTACTTGCGCCAAGCGGTACTCAGCTTCTTGCTGGGCTTCCACGGCTATATCGCGCTGCTCGGTGGCAAAGACACTGGCAGAATCAGCTAGTCCTTTCTGGCGAATCGCTTCCTTACTGGCAGCGATGGCTTCCGCTTCTTTTTCCTCTGCTCGTGTTTTTTCTTGCTGTGCTACAGATTTGGCTTTGTCTGCCGCATACCATTGCCAAGCGGCAATGAAGGAAAAAAAGCTCAAGGCCACGATAACACCAGCAACCAACAGACGTCTCTTTTGCTTTTGCCGTAAGAGACTCTTTTGCTCTTGTCTGATAAAGCTTTCTATTTCACGGCTAATGTTGACCTGCCCTAAAAAGGGTTTGATATAGTCAAGATCGTCAGTCGTCAAACCTACGCCTCGATCCAAAAATGCCTGATGGCGCTCTCGGATAAATCGCTCCATTTTGCGGCGCGTACGGGACTCTACCGACGCTTTGTCAAAAACTTGTCGGGCAATACTATCGTGAGCCAGTTCGTAGTTGAGCATTAGGGATATCGATGCCTAGGTTCTTGGCTTTGAGAGGGTCCAGCTTTTTAGCAATAGCAAAAAGCTTTAAAGCTTAAGCCCTCTCTAAGCGCCAGATTAATATGATTGCATGGTTACCAAAAAGTCGAAGAATTGAGCCAGTAACTTAACCCCTGCTGTACGCTCTTCACTGCTATTTCCTGGTGCGACAGCAAGATAAGCGTCGCTAATAAAGATGATTTCTCCTAATTGAAATGCCATCAAAATCCCTTCCAATTGATTGTCATACTGATCGTAGAAGGTATAATATTCCACTTGGTAATAACCAACATCTTCTAGTGCCTGCTCACTGCCTGAGTGATCTACAGTGCTAGCCATGGCTTTTTGAACATTATTTTTTAAAGCTGCTCTCGCTTGGCTGTAGGAGTCAAACTTTTCGGTTTTGATAGCATAATTAACTTTGCCCGAGGATCCTTTGTAAATGCCCCCATTTTTTAGCCCCACATCTGTGACCCCATAAAAATCATCAGCAATACTCAATTTACAATTCTTAGGTAGGGTAAAGGAAAGTCCGGTGCTATAATCCATATAAACGGATACCTCTCGATCTAAAAGATCGCGATTCCACGAGATTCCCAAGGAAGTAAATGAAGGATCCTTCATCATTTGGGCCAAGCCTCGGACCACATCATCTGGAAGGGTAGCAATGATTTCAGCCATTTTGGTGTCCGCTTCAAATATAGCGTGATCAGTAGTCCTGCCACCCACATTTCTACTAGGGTCTCCAGAGCTGTGCAAAATATCGAGTTGACTTTCTCGGGCACCTCCTATCGGATCCGTAGAGTTTCTCAATTGATTTAAGTTCGAGGCTGGGATGGCCCAATTCAATCCCGCCACTCCGTTGTGCAGCCCCCCATCTGCAATCGCAACTACCGTTCCCTGATTATCAACTATCGGAGAACCAGAATGACCAGGAATAATCGTGGTCTCCAAACCAAAAATTCTAATGTTCTCGTTTGGATATCCTTGAGACCTGACTTCGTTACGCAGTTTGTTGTTATGGGAAATCATGTCTCTAAGAAAAGGAGGATTCGCATAGCGCTTGAATTCCGCTCTTTTGGTATCCAAAAGACTCATTTTTGAAGGATAACCTTGAATTTCGTACAAGTTTGCATTCATAGGCGTAACCTCCACGTCTCTATGGCGAAGCGGAGCCGCATTGAGCGTTCGCGAAAGGCGTAATAGGGCAAGATCTCCTTTCAATAAAATCCGCTCCAAACTAGCGGGAATCGCTTGATTTCCTTGCTTTACCTTGATCGATTGGCTGCCTGCTACCCCGTGCAAAGTGGTGACCACATGATTGGCATCCAACCAGCAAAAGCCAGAAGATGATTTGACCATGCTACCAAAACTAGCTTCTACGATCACGACAGATTGTTGCGTGGCTAGGCTGATGGTATTGAGATTGGGGCTAAAGGCAGTATTGATACCCAGTAATAGCGTAAGGGACAGGATTAAAGCGATTCTTCTCATGACTAAAATTATTGATCAGTTCGAAAGTAAAAACTTTTCGATTAATCAATATATATATTCATTTACCGCCAACAAGGCTCAGGTATCAGAACCCGTATAAATACCTACAGAAATAGGTAGAATTAACTATTTCATTTTCATGGCTTTAACAGCTTACTGCTCCGCAGAACGCTTAGTTCTAGCATTCTAGAGGATGGGGCAATCAAATGAGCGTTCTGCGCAACAGTGGATTAATTAATGATGGAACACAGAGGCACGGAGACACAGAGGGGAGAGATTCTTAGTCTCATTCAAAACTTTTTGCAGTCAAATGAGCGTTCTGCGAAGCAGTGGAAAAATTGGGCGATAGAACACAGAGGCACGGAGACACAGAGAGGAGAGCTTCTTGCCAGTACTACGAATAAGCGTTCTGCGAAGCAGTGATTTGCAAACTCCCTCGCCTAAGTGGAGAGTAGCAAGTATCCAGAAAGCTTTAGGGAGTATTCCGTACAGAGAAAAGAGGTCTTAGTACTAAATCCTATTGTCTAAGTACTTAATTATAGCGCTCGCTTTGTCTAAGCTCCTCTACTGATACCTGCCCCTCATTTGATAGGCTTTGGGCTGGGTAAAGGCGCGAATCCCGATATGGGAGAGGGTAGAACCAATCCCTGAATGTTTGCGGCCCGACCAAGGCACAGGGGCGCTCACTCGATCACAAGCGTTCCAATAGACGGTACCGCTATTCATCGCTTTGAGGATGGGTTCGGCCGTTTCGAAATGATCCGAATAAACCGCCGCCGTGAGGCCATATTCAGTATCTAGCATCAGTTTGATTGCTTCGGCATCATTTTTCACTTTTTGGATACCGATCACGGGACCAAAAGATTCTTCGGTCATGATCCGCATGCGGTGATTGACTTCGGTCAATACCGTGGGGATAAAATAGTAGCCTTTACCTTCCCAGCGCTCTTCCCCAAAAACAATCTTAGCGCCTTTGAGGACAGCATCGCCTACCTGCTGCTGCAAAAAGTGCACTTGCTCGCCCCGAGCGAGCGGACCAATCAAGGTATCTGCTTGCTTGGGATCACCTACTTTCCAATTTGCCGCCTCCGCTACAAAGCCTTCTACAAACTCGTCATAGATATCTTGATGCACATAGATCCGTTCCACCGCGCAACAGCTCTGGCCGCTATTGTAAAATGCTCCTTCAACCGCAGTTTTGGCGATAGAAGCTACGTCGGCAGTATCAGCAGTAACGTACATGGGGTCTTTGCCGCCAAGTTCTAGCTGGCAAGGGACCATTTTGGTCGCTACTTTTTGATAGATCGCCTTGCCCGTGCGATAAGAACCCGTAAAAAAATAGCCATCAAGCGGCAGCTCTAAAATCGCTTTTCCGGCTTCTGCTCCTCCACTTAAGGTCTGAAAAACATCTCTGGGAACCCCCGCCTCATGCAAGAGTCGTTCAATCCGGAGGCCGGTCAGAGTGGTATATTCTGACGGTTTATAGACCACCGCATTACCCGCCAAAAGTGCCGGGATAAAGACGTTGACTCCAACCAGATAAGGATAGTTCCAAGCAGAGATGTTTCCGATGACCCCTAGCGGTTCATATACTATTTTTTCTCCTAATTCGGCCTCTTGGGTAACCCATTCCTCCTGCAGATATTTGGGAGCATTTTCTAGCAGCCATGCAATCCGGCCTCTGGCGCCATTGAGTTCATTATGAGCTTGCCACACTGGCTTACCCATTTCCTCGGTCAAGGTGAAGGCGAGTTCATCTTTATAGGTCTCCAAAGAGTCATGAAAAGCTTGTAGAATTTCGACTCTACTCATAAGGGAGCGGGCAGCCCATTCGATTTGTGCGGCCCGAGCCGAACGATAAACTCTTTGGATCATAGCCTGATCATCAGCGTCTAGAGACGTGATCAACTGTTCATTGGCAGGATTGATGAGGTCCATAGCAAAAGGAAAATAGAAAAAATGATGATTAACCTACTTTAACCAGTTCAATGTCAAAAATGAGGACAGAATTCGGAGGGATAGAGCCCATATCACGTGGACCGTAACCTAAGATAGAAGGAATCAATAAGGTACCTTTGCCCCCTTCTTGAAACAGAGAGATCCCTTCATCCCAGCCTTGGATCACTTGGCCGACACCGAGCGTAAAGCTAATCGGTTGATTGCGCGAATGCGAGGAATCAAAAACTTGTCCGTTGAGGAGTTTACCAGTATAGTGGACCGTAACTTGCGAACCCGCCGTAGCGTGCCCACCCGTTCCTTCTTTTTCCATGAGATAATGTAGGCCAGACTCTGTGCGCTGTAAAATCAAGCCTTGATCTGTACCCCACTTTTTGATCAGCGGCAGATCGATTGCCATTTGCTTCTCGATAAAGGCTTCAATCATGGCGCGCTGGCGTTTCTCTTCCTCTTCCTGATGCTTTTTAAGGCCAGCAGCATCCATAATCTCCAGTAGCTCAATTTCAAATACCAAGCTCGCATTGGGCGGAATGGCATCTCCTGCCCCTTGCTCTCCATAAGCTAATTCAGGTGGTAGATAAAGGGTACCTTTTTGGCCTACCGAAAACAGTTGCAGCCCCATATCCCATCCAGGGATTACTTGCTTAGCGCCTACTTCAAAGGCAAAAGGAGTGTCGCGATCGACAGAAGAATCAAATTTGCGGCCGTCGAGAAACTTGCCGGTATAGTGGACTTTTACATGTTGCCCAGGCTGTGGCTTGGGCCCATCAACTTGATTGTCCATTATATAAAAAATCCCCTCAGGGGTTTGCTCAAAAGCAATGTTGCGTTTTGTGAGAAATTCTTTGATCATGGCGCAAAGGTAAGGAATTGTTTCTTGTTAGGAGCACTCTAAGCTTAGGGGATTAAGGAGGAATAAAAGAGTTCCCAAAGCCAAAGCTCCCACTACAGATATTTGCTAGCTTCGCGGATACTTAAAGGGGATAAGCGTTCGCCGTGGCGGGCCAAAAAATCACGCACTAAATCAGGTCTATGCTTACTAAATTCACGCAAGGCCCAGCCAATCGCCTTCCGGATAAAAAACGCTTTGCTCTCACAGACGAGCAATATATAATCTTGAAGCATCTCCCAATCGGTATCTAACTTGGCCTTACGCTGAAATATCAAAGCTGTCCGTTGCAACCACATATTGTCGCTACTTATCCATTGTTGAGTGTAGGGGATCCGTTGCTCAGGATGTGACAAAAAATGTTTCCAAACGCTATTGCAAAGCAGATCTACCGTATCCCACCAAGACTTACGAGTAACTAGGTCCGCATACCAATCAATATATTCTGCCGGACCTTTACGCGCAAATTTCTCCAGCAGGTCCATAGCCACATACTGATATTCTCTTTGTGGGAGCTGCCAAAGGTCTTCTATCACCCTGCGGGGAACGATTTTATCGGGCCCGACGGCTGCGGCAATAAAGCTTTTCTGTAATTGTTTACGTAAGGGGCTCTTGATACCATGAAAAGGGAAGTGATCTTTCATGTAGGCCTGCATCTGGACCGCATTCGCAGCATGGGCATTTTGCTGAAAACTTGCTTGCAAAGACAGAACCGAGGGGTGCATACAAATCGCTTTAGGAATCTACGTGAGCCCCAATGTAAACTTCTTGCAGGACTTCCATATTGACCCAAGTGATGCCGTCGCGTTCGAAGCGGTCGGTTTCGCGGAAACCCGCTTTAGCATAAGCATTGATCGCCCTCGGATTGTGGGGAGAAACTTCGATATGACAACGCGAAACACCCATATGCTCAAATAGCCAGCCTGTCAAGAGTCCGATGGCCTCGGAACCATAACCCTTGTTTTGGTTTTCCTTACTACCTATGATCACATCCAAATCGACGGAGTGTGTGTGCTGATCAATCACGTTATAATTGATCTCTCCAATAGGGATACCATTGAGCACTATGGCAAAGCAGCGACCTTCTTGTGGACGCGATCCATCAAAATAATAATCGGGCCATTCGTGCTTGAAGACCACATAAGATGGCACTTCATCCCCATATAATTCACCATACCAAAAGGGGGTGGCATCTGAGTGTGTGGCCCATTTGAAGAAGCGCTGCCTTTCTGGTAGCGTCATCGGTCTTAACTGTATGTTTTCCCCTCGTAGCAACATAGCGGGCCGGTATTAGTCACATATTCACATTTATATATCATGATATATAAATGTGCTAATAACCTGATTATCAATGTAATATAAGTATTAACGGGCCGCCAAGCCAATTTGTTTAAGAATAATTAAACAAAAGTTTAATTGAGGTTTAAAGTCTCCAGATCTACTGGTAGCATAGTAGAGATTCCGGCCTTTTGCATCGTTACTCCGTACATGACGTTGGTTGAGGCCATGGTACGCTTGTTGTGTGTGACGATGATAAATTGAGAAGTTTTGGAAAACTCCTTGATGATGTTGTTGAATTTATCAATGTTGGCATCATCAAGGGGGGCGTCAACTTCATCAAAAATACAGAAGGGAGCTGGCTTGATGAGGTAAATGGCAAAAAGGAGTGCCACTGCAGTCAGGGTTTTTTCACCTCCGGACAACTGCTTGATGGTCAATGGTCGCTTGCCCTTGGGACGGGCAATAATGGATATTTCTGATTCGAGGGGGTTTTCTTCGTCTAAGAGGATCAAATCACATTTATCATCTTCAGAGAAGAGGTGGCGGAAGACACGCATAAAGTGCTCTCGTACCAAGACAAAAGTCTCTAAAAACTTCTCCTTGGCAGTTTGATCAATCTCTGCAATGGTTTCAAGCAGTGAACTTTTGGCTTCGAGTAAATCAGTCTTTTGACCGTTGATAAAGTCAAAGCGTTCCTTCATCTCCTGAAATGCCTCCACTGCCATCGGATTGATCTCACCATAGCCCTGAATACGCTGACGCATACGCTGCACTTTGGCTTCCAGATCCTCCAAGTTGAATTTTTCGATACCTTTTTCGAAGAGCGCTACCTCACTTAAGGCAGAAATATCCACCTGAAATTCGACCGACATCCGCTCCTTGAGGGAGTTGACTTGCAGGCGAATCTCGGTAGATTTTTCGGTAAGGCTATTTTGTTGGGCGAGGATGTCCTCCCGTTTTTTGCGTTCCACTGAAAGTGACTCCTCTACCTGATGAATCGAATTTTTGGTCATCCCTACCTTCTCCTCCATGCGTCCTACGCGATCTTCTTTCTCTTTCTTTTCGCGATAGAGGTGTACGATGACATCATCATCTTGTAGGTTACTGGAAATCAATTCATCCGTATCCTTGCGCACTGTCTCCATATCCTCCTTGAGTTGGGAACTAGTTTGCGCGTAGCGTTCGATCTCTCCTTGCTTTTGTTCGATCTCCCGCACGATATTTTCAAACTGATTTTTGATGTGGATCAGCCGGATATGCTCTTGATTGTAAATTTGAGTGGCCTCATCTAGTTGGTAGCCCAAATCCTGCGATTCCCCTCTTTGTGCTGCCAATTGCGAAGTGAGTTGCTGCAAGCTTTCGTATTGGATCTTCAATTGAGGATCAATCTCTACGATGCCTTTTTGTAAACCTTCTAGCTCTATTGCGAGATCTTCAGTACGCTTTCCTACACGCTCTAGAAACTCTCTATGTTCCTTCTCGCGAGACTTCAAAACAGACCAATCACGCTCTTTGGCATTATATTCTTTGCGAATGGGTTCCAACTGAGCGCCAAAATCCTCTCGCTTCAAAGCTTCAAGCTTGCGACTTGCTTTGTCCAGCTCTACTTTCTCACTCGTGAGCTGCTTTTGCAGCTTCTTAATGTCCTTATCGAGTTTTTCAAGGTTTTTAGCCCTTCCCAAACGCTTCCCCTCAAAAAGCCCGAGGGAACCGCCATGGAGCGTAAACTGGCGACGAGAGAGATTACCCGCCCTCGTCATGAAGATTTGTCCCTCTGGTACCTCCTCCGGAATATCCGCCTCTTCATTGACAATATAGACTCTATCAAGTAGATAAGAAGCCAAGCGACGATAGTCATCCGCAAACTCTACCACGTCCAAAGCCAGTTTGGCCTGGGTAAACAATAGCGGATTAGTGGGTTTATAGTTTTCCAGTTCTTCTAGGATGAAGAAGTTCGCTCGACCTTTAGAAGCCTCGGCTAGCATATGTACCGAGAGCACCGCATCTTGGCGAGTCTTTACGACATAATAGCTTAAATAAGGCTCTAGGTAATTTTCAAAAGCAACTTTATACTCATCAGGCACTGCAAAAACGTCGGAAAGCAAAGGTGCATCTTCAATCCATTTGGCGTTCTTTTTAAGGAATTTCACGCTGGCAGGGAAGCCTTCGAGATTCTCCACCAAGCTTTTGGTGAGGTTGTACTCATTTTGGCGCGCGTCGAGACGGCGGTTGGTTTTATAGACCGTGTCTTTGAGGTTGTTGACGATTTGCTCAGTCGTTTTGATATCGGACTGATTTTGTTCTGCCTTGGCCGTTAATTCATTGACTTGTTTTTCAAGCACTTTGACCGCGGCTTCTAGCTCTTGCGACTTGGTCCCAAAGGCATCCAGATCCTCCGAACGGCGGTTTTTGTCTTCTTCTGCTCTCTGTAGCTCGGCTTCAAGGCTTTCAATCTGTACGCGCTTGATTTCCTTCTCGCGGCTGAGATTTTGGAGCTCTTGTTCCGCGAGGCG
>JBCCQN010000211.1:0-14207 GCA_039024315.1 Bacteroidota bacterium | reverse complement strand
GCTAACCTGAGTTTGGGGTTCAACATACTGAAAATCAATGCCTTAACCCCACCCAAATTCGACTTTTCAAGACTTGGGACGATTACTTCAGGGGCTACATAATTCAATTGAACGAATAAGAATTTTGGAATTCCCTCAAAAAGGGGCTTGAATGGCCAGAAAAGGCATTTTTTACTAATTTCTCAACAATGGTTCGTCCATTTGATACTTTCCTTACTCGTACAAAACCCCAAACTCAGGTTAATTAGCTCTTTAAGGATGGTGGAAGAAGCGTCTAGATAGAGATTGCTGGGGGTAAGGCTAAGCGATTTTTGGTATTTACTGCTGCGCAGAACGCTTAGTATTAGCGTTCCGCGAAGCGGCCCCCTTAAATACTGAGCATTGACATGAATATGATTGCTAATACGGGTGAGATTAGAAGGGGTAACTTTTGCCTTTGCTCTTAGCAGTCATAAAACCTCCAAATCAAACAGATGCTCTAATCTGAAAAGTGAAAAAAATAAGCGTTATATTTGTAATTCGAAATACCTAATTTGTGGCACAATGAAAAAAATAGCGCTTGCATTCTTATGCTATGTAATGATAATTCATCCTGCTAGAGCTCAGGAGTCAAAAGGTTTTTCAGCTTTTTCTATTTATACAGGGGTACAAAATCCCATTGAAATAGATGTGTTTGGTTTTGGCGTTGATACTCGGTATCAGCCAGGTTTCAAAACAGGACTTGCATTTAGTGGAGAGATAAAAAGACTAAAAGTCAGCCTTCATGTGGATTATATGAATAGTAAGATAGAAACAGATGATGAAGAGCCAGGTAAAAATTATTTAAATTATATTCAAACAAAAGTTTTGTTTTGGGCAAATGTATTGGCCCCAGGATCAAAAATGAAATTGAATATCGGCATCGGAGCCGGTATTATGAATTATCATCATCCATCCATTACCAGAACCTTGGAATCAGGTAGGGTGTATTCGAGAGAAGCGTCTTGGGATTGGGCGCCTGCCATCCATTCCGGCCTGAACTTTACCTATCAATTTGAGGAAAAATTATATTTAACTGTCATTCAGGCTAATGACGTAATCCCAGACTTTGCTTCAGAGTTTGTGTTTCATCAAAGTATCGTCTTTGGTATTCAGAGAGCGTTTTAAAACCTGAATTTAAGAAATTAAGTTGAGGCTAATTCACCACCACGAGGCATAATAAGCGAGGTTCAGTCGGATAGACTCCGAGCCCTTTAGATAGCTCTTTTGTTAGTGGCAAGATTATGTTATTTCCAACCATTTGTTAATTTGTATAGTCTCTTCAAATGAGATGTAAGTGGTAATAACATAAATCTGATGAAAAAACGGAATGCGAAAGGGGTAATTGCAGATTCATACCATGAGCTTCAATCATTGGATACCATTTTTGGGGCTAGAAATAGTCGTATTTTTACGGATGAGGATCCCAGTATCGATAGCGCAATCATCACCCTACTCCAGGCCGCGGAGATTGTACTTAATAATTTAAACGATTTGACAAAAAGGGCAGGGAAAGACCTCAAAGAAAATAAAATCAATAAGCTGTCCTCGAAAATAAAATGGATCAAGAGTTTCAATTTATTACTATTGCATATTACATCCGCAATAGAAAACTTAAGTAGCTACAATAGATTATTAGGTGCCAATAATCAAATTTCGGTTTATGCCTCTCCCTCTATCCACCAGTATAAATCTGCCTATATCTCTTTGGAAAAAGGATTTGACTATTGGGTTTTTGATTTGAATAACGAAGCCAAACTGGATCAATTTCTTTACGAAAAGAAAAATAAAAAATCGAGTCAAATAATTAAAGATTTCCGTGATTATAGTTTTTGGACTAAAAAATGGGAAAAGAATTTAGCAACCATTTATTTAAATATTGATGGTAATTATCAGGAGCTTGTTCAAAATCAAATTTTGGAATTAGGCGTTAAAAAAATAGAACTAAGCGGAGATACCTACTTCAAGCAATTTCGAGGCCTTCACCAGGTGCCAGAAATAGTTACCAGTGAAATTAATCGATTGTTAGAGATTACCATTAGCAACATAGAGGAAGATACGGTCAATCAAGTCCCTTTCTTTTTGGGTATTGCGTTGAAGTTGTCCAATATTGTTCTTTCCTCCTTAGATCCATTAGTTGACAATATGACAGCGCAGGATTACCATAAAATCAGAGAAAATCTAGGTCTGACAAGTGGTAGTCATTCGGTAAATATTCATTTTCATTTGTTTCGGGATTTATATCGAGGACTAGGAAAGGTGTTTTCTAAAAAAATAGCCCAACCTTCTAATTCGGAAGAGCTAGAAGTAGCGAGACTTTTGCTCGAATTCCGCTCTTTTACCTTTGCATGGCGTGAAAAGCATATCCAGTTACCTCGCAACAATCTGGGAGGAGGGAATACTAAATCCTTAATTGGCGCTAATGATGCCATCAGAACCACTCGAAAAATGTATCATTCGGCGGTTAAAGATGATCCATTGGATTATTTAGTCGATCACAAAGCTTTTTTAGATAATATCGAAAATCTTCCTGCTAGCTTGTCTTTCCACATAAACTCGCCAGATTCTTTGGACTCGCGCTTGACTAATGCCCTAGGAAAGATTACTAAAAAGAAATTTAAGGAAGTGCAAGATAGAGAAGGAAAATATGCTGAGAAGAGTACGTTTATGCCACCTAAGAGAAAGCGAATAGATTAAAAGATCTATTTTCAACAAACATCGCTATGGACAAGAAATATTGGAAAGAAACGAAACAAAGAATTGTGGTTTCGTTATTGATGGGGATTTTAATTGCCGCGGGGCTGAAATTATTGTCTGCGGGCCTTTCTTCGGAATGGGAAGAGTACATTTTTACGATTGTTGCTTGTATTACTTTATTGTTGTCAATCGAGCTATTGTTTGATTTTCATCATAGGATGCGAAATGAGTTGGACTTTATCCGCAACGAGGCTGAAGAACATATTCATTTACATGACATCGAAACCAAATATATCGGTAATTCAAATGGTACCGATTATGGGTATATCGAATCATTTGAGCAGATAAAAAAAGCCTCAAAAGCAATCTATATCATTGGCGATTACTCTCCTTCCGACCAATCGCTAGAGTCCTCTCGTGAACGTTTAGATTACTTTCTTGCGATAGAGGAAGTCATCGAAAAACACATCATGAGCGACTCTTATCAAGAGTTTAAGTATGTTCGGATTATGCAGAGAAATGAAGAAGATTTTCTGCGGCTAGAACAAAATTCGGATAACAAAATTGTCAAATTATCAGAGGAACATCTAAATGGCGATGAAGATGGATTTCAGCATTGTATGAAGATCCTAAAGATGAAAAAAGATAATTTTGAGCAAGGACAAAATGTTGAGATTCGCTTGTACGTAAGCAAGTTTGTACCCTCTTTGCCCAGCATATTAGTTGTTGACGATAAACATTTACTTTTTACCATTCCCAAAAAACGCCCACCATTAGATGGCCGGAATATCATTACGGCCGGAGTAATTCATTTTATGGATAACAAAAATGGTAACTCAATCGTGAATAGTTTCAAGAGTATTTTTGAATCAATTCGCGCAGACTCCATCGAAGTGGCGGGTATTTCTGGGATAGAGTAGGGCTCTAATCTCCACAGACTTAACAAGTCCTTGATATTTCAATCGTATATTTAGATAGGATTACTGCATCATGCCCCACAAAATTAAAAACGATCAAATAGAAATTACCCTAGATCTACCTGGAGAAAATTATACAAGCGCAAGATTTGATTGGAGTGGCAAAATCGTAGCAGTGAAATTTGAAGGGATCAGCCTACATGGCTATGAAGATACTACCAGAAAAAAGGAAGCTAAACTAGGGCGCGCTTTTTACAATGAATTTGGGATTGAAACTGCGGTCGGTTTTGAGGAAACGCCCATAGGGAGCTTTTTTCATAAAATAGGCGTGGGTTTGCTAAAAAAAGAGCATGAAAACTACTCCTTTGCCCATGAATACCCAATCGAGCCCTGTAAATTCAATATTCTGTCTGCTGAGGATTCGATTCGCTTTGAATGTTTGGCAGAGCCTTATAACGGCTATTGCTACCAGCTCATCAAGACAGTTAGATTGAGCGCGATGGGCTTTTTTATCCAGTACTATCTCATCAATAATGGGAAGAAGACCATTATTACTGATGAGTACAATCACAATTTTATTTGTATCGCGCAACAAGCAATTGACAAAAATTATAAATTAAAATTTCCTTTCCCATTAAGGCCTCAAAAATTTGCGGAATCTCTCAATCCTGCAGGGGTGGTATCTTTTGATACTCAGGAGCTGGGATTTCATGCTCAGCCAAAGGATGCCTTCTTCTTTAGCAACTTATCAGGAGGAAATAGCGTGCCAGCCTACTGGCAACTTGAAAATCATCAAACTAAGCTTGCTATCTCCGAGCGGGGCGACTTTAAAACCTCAAAAGTAAATTTGTGGGGTAGGGGAGATGTCATCAGCCCAGAGCTATTCTATCCTATCCATCTTGAGGCCGGTCAAGCCTGTTCCTGGTCTCGATTTTATGAGATCAAGAGACTGTAAAATATTGCTCTAGTGGTCTTTAAATGAAAACGTTCTGGTTAAGAAGCGCAGGTAGTTTTTTCTCAGTCAAGGCATTTTTGACGCGCATAGCGAGCTAAGCGAGGAGAAAATAAGGCTGCCAGAGGAAAAAAGAGCAAGCTTACACTTGAATTCTTTTTTTTTAAGCCCATTAGTTACTTGTAAGCTTAATTTCTTAGCGGAGTATAACTTTCTGATTGCGCGTGCCTTGCTTCGTTTCGATTTGTAGGATGCGTACCCCTGCGGGGAACGCTTATTCGAGTTCGCTGTCTGGCAAATTTAGCCTTTTGTTTCCCCATGAACCGCCTCGTTAAATCAAGCATACTAACAGAATGAAATATGCCTACCTTTGCAACACAATCCAACTCCCAATATGCTGCAAGAAAATGTATCGCTCCAGCCCTTCAACACCTTTGGCATTGATGCCAAGGCCCGCTGGTTTATTGAGATTGATAGTGTGGTGAGAGCTACTGAATTTTTGGTCGATAATCTCAACGCCGGACAAAAAGTCTGGATCTTGGGAGGAGGCAGTAATCTCCTGTTAAAGAATGACTTAGAAGGTTTAGTGCTTCGCAACACTATCTTAGGCAAAGAGGTGATTCGTGAGACAGAAGAGTATGTCTTCCTTAAGGTGGGAGCAGGGGAGAACTGGCATCAATTGGTACTCTATTGCCTCGAAAATGATTGGGGGGGCATCGAAAACCTGTCTCTCATCCCCGGTAGTGTAGGGGCAGCTCCTATACAAAATATCGGTGCCTATGGCGTGGAGCTTAAGGATGTTTTTGTGGCGTTAGATACCCTTTCATTGGCCACTGGCAATCCTCGGACTTTTGAAGCAGCCGATTGCCAGTTTGGCTATCGGGATAGTTATTTTAAAGGTGCGGGTAAGGGCAAATTTTTAATCACCTCTGTGACCTTACGACTCAATAAGGCGCCGCATCACCTTAACACTGCCTATGGTGCCATAGAGAGCGAGCTGGCGGCTTTGCCTAAGCCCCATTCGATCAAACAAGTAAGCGAGGCGGTAATCAAGATCCGACAAAGTAAGTTGCCCGATCCCGCTAAGATTGGTAATTCAGGTAGTTTTTTCAAAAACCCCGTGATTTCAGAGAGCGCCTTCGCCGAACTCCAAGTCGCTTATCCCCAAGTACCTCATTATCCTCAGTCCGATGGGCAGGTAAAAGTCCCTGCCGGCTGGTTGATCGAGCAGGCCGGCTGGAAAGGTAAGCGGATTGATAATTATGGCGTGCACGCCAAGCAAGCCTTGGTTTTGGTCAATTATGGCGGGGCGAGTGGGGCTGATATTTACGCCTTATCTGAGCAAGTTTTGCAATCCGTCAAGCAGCAGTTCAATATCCAGCTAGAACGAGAGGTGAATATTTGGTAGTTGATGTGGCATTTGTCCGGGAGTACTGCTTCGCAGAACGTTTGTCTCGGTCAAATCTCGGCAATAAGCTGCCCTAGGAGGATAAGCGTTCTGCGAAGCAGAAAAAACAATAAATGAGCTCATAAATTTGGTATCGAGGCTAAAGTGTACTCTAGCAAAACCACTTATCCGTTGAGCCATCGAGCCCTTTTTCTTGGTACTCAATACTTTTGTCTTGCTACTCTTTACTCTCTCCCTTCCTCCAATCGCAAGACCTTGAACTCAGTCCGTCGATTGAGTTGTTTGTTTTCCTTATTGTCGTTAGGAGCGATGGGCTCATTTTCGCCGTAGCCTCTAGCCACCATACGAGCATCATAAACGCCTTTTTCTTGGAGAAAGTTGACCACGGATTGAGCACGGTTATGCGAGAGGGTTTCGTTGTGTTCATCCGACCCATCGCTATCAGTATGTCCAGAAATCTCGACTACTAGCTCTGGATTGGTTTCCATTACTTCTAGCAACCTTTCCAGTTCTTCGATAGATTCTGCCCTGAGGGTGGCTTTATCGACATCATAGTAAATGTTTTCTAGCACAATCTTCGCGCCGGGAATCAAAGGATCCAACCAAATATCATGCTGGTAATCAAGTCCGTCTTGATACATAGAGTCGGTGATATTGATTTCGGAAAGGTGGAAGAAATAGCCTTTTGCTGTGGTACTAAATTCATACTGACCAAAGGGTAAACAGACACGATAGTTGCCTTCAGCGTCAGCTTGTACTTCTTTTTGGGCAATGCCGATAGCGTTACGTACCAAAATCATGGCCATAGGAACAGGCAATTCTGTTTGAATATCGCGTACCACACCTAGGATACACATGCCTTCTGGCGCTTTTTCTGGTTTCAAAAATATATTGTGGCGGAGACCTTTGCCGACATGATGTTCTTCAAGGTCGAAATAGGTGTCGCGCGGGTAGTAATTTTCTTGCACACTATGGAAGTGATAATTGGTGCCAAACGGCAGCTCCTTGCGGTAATTGCCCTTGGCATCAGTAAAGAGGCTATCAATCACCTGATTTTGATTATCGGTCAAGAGCAGGCGAGCTTCACGTAGCACTTGATTGGTCTCTTCATCCCGTACCTTGCCATACACAAAGGCGGTCGTAGGCCGAAGGATGTAGATGTCTTTTTCCAAGTCCTCTGCAGGCATGACAAACTCTTCGACATGCACAGGGAGGTCGGGTGCTCTTACTACGATTTGATAAGTGTGATGAGGACGAGGACAAAAGCGATAGTCTCCTTCCTCAGATGTGTATTGAGTTTCGAGACTTTTTCCCTCCTCATTTTGCAAGCTTATCGGTACGTTTGGCAAAATTTCTTTCGTATCGCCATTATAAACTTTACCAAAAATACAGGCGTCCTGCTCGAGATTGTTTTCCGGATCGATGGAGATATTGCGGTGAACATTGATCATATGATCGTTGATCGAGGCAGTAACTACGTCCTCATCGCCATCGCCATCAAAATCCCCTGCCGCTACAGCTGCATTCCAATTGCCTGAACCCATGGCTTGGCGTTCTCCCAATACGCCTTGACCATCATTGAGGTGAAATCCCATGGAGCGATCTACTGTCGAGCAGGTTACGATATCGAGATCACCATCAAGGTCAAAATCACGAATAACCAGATCAAAGTTATGATCTCCTGACATCACCACTTGTTCACGGGCAAAGAGCATCTTGCCTTGATTGAGGTGGATACACAGTTTTTTGTCTAGATAAGAGGCTGAGGCGATATCCAAGCGACCATCTTGATTAAAATCTGCTAAGCCTAAGCCCCAATTAGCGGCCCCAGAGCGGAGGCTTTTGGTTTTGGCAAAGTTTTGCTTACCAAGATTTGGGTGTATGTACACTCGGCCGTCATCGCAGCCTACTACCAAATCTATCGAGCCATCACCATCAATATCACCACATTTGACTACTCTAGGAGCTCGTCCCGTAGGAACCGAGACTGAATTGGCAAAACGTCCTTTGCCGTCGCCGTAGTGAATTTTAAGGGTATTGAGCGAAACAATCGCAGCCACTAGGTCGAGATGTCCGTCTTGATTGAGATCCGCCGCGCTGATGTCATGAGCCATCGTACCGATTTGAAATACTTGCGTTTGGCGCAGCCGCCCTTGGCCATCATTGAGCATAATGGCTAGCTTACCCATCATGCTCACCACG
The DNA here is from genome assembly GCA_039024315.1 of Bacteroidota bacterium. Classification (GTDB taxonomy): domain Bacteria; phylum Bacteroidota; class Bacteroidia; order J057; family J057; genus JBCAWW01. The sequence goes on along the minus strand of JBCCQN010000211.1, from coordinate 6,013 downwards.
GCTACATCTTGCCAACCGTCTTGATTGGCATCGAAGACCGTAAGCGCCCGATTGTGCTTTAGGCCCTGAAAAGCAGACTTTCGTTCAAATTGTCCCCTACCGTCATTGTAGTGGATATTGATCATGCCGTCTAACTTGGAAGCAGAAATGATATCTGGTTTGCCATCATGGTTCATATCGGCTACGGCGATACTCCAATTTTGCTCCCCAGAGGGATAGGTAAATTTAGGGACAAATACCTTGTTCGAAATGTAGATCGTACTGTCTTGACCGGATCGGTTAGTGACCTGAGCGTTCAGCGAAGCTGTCCCCAAAAGCAAGGAGAGTAATAGTCCCAAACTCAGAAACTGACTCCCTGAGTGGTGACGCATCGAAAAAATATATGTCATAATAAAAAACCCCAAGCGGTGTCTGTCCTATTGCTTTACAATGATGGATATATTCCATTGTAAAAAATAATTGACATTTTGTAGGAACTTACACCCTCAACATTATTTTAGAGGCAATAATTAGACCACTTATGACAAGGCTAGAAATAGGGAAATTATGAAGAATCAGACGGATTTGATATATTTCGTTAAAGATAAATTTACAACATCTGGCCTAGCCTTTGCGTATAAGCATTGAGTTAAGATGAAACAGGATATGCACAACAAATCACAAATTAACCTCCTGCGGCTCAGTCTCGTACTGCCGTTGTGTCTGCTGGGCAGCATTTTGTTTGCCCAAGAGCCGGCCATTGAGGAAGAGAAAGTGCGTAGTAAAAGATTTCGCGTTTATGAGTATAAAGGCGAAACTTATCTCTACGGCCAATTAGATGATATCGACATTACCGCTAAGTCGCCCAATGCTTGGCAGCGTCGCAGAGGCAACCGTCGCCTGCAAAGATATACCCGCCTCCAATGGAATGTCCACAAGGTCTATCCATACGCGCTTAAAGTAGCGGATGTGCTCAAAGAGGTGGACGCTGCCATGGCCCAAATGGAAACCGAAGCCGAACGTGAGGCCTACCTCAAGGAACGCGAAAGCGGCCTTTTTGGTGAGTATGAAGATGATGTCCGTAAGATGTCCCGTACCCAGGGCAAAGTATTGGTCAAATTGATCCACCGCCAGACGGGGCTTTCGGCTTATGAACTGATCAAAGACAATAAGAGCTCTGCTGCTGCAGTCTTTTGGCAAGGTATCAGCCGCATTTTTGGCATCAATCTCAAAGCAGATTATGACCAAGAAGCGGAAGAAATGATCGAAGATATCGTCAAAGGACTCGAGACCGGTGGTTACAACATTTATTATAAGCGTTATAACTATCGTTTGAGCTAAGAAAAAATATTACAAAAAGAGGGTCCTAGACTGTGGTTTAGGACCCTCTTTTTGTTTTTTGACTCCCGCTAGCGCGCAACGCTTCTCTCAATGAAAAGTATAATCATATACCTGCCATCCCTTGAGGTTACGGCGATTTATGTCATAAACCTCCACTCGAATTAAGAGTGATAGGTGATTGTAATAATAGCGATAATACTCACCCTTGCCCGGCAACCTTCGCTCGACGATCTGTCCGTAGTCATTGTAGAGGTAATCATCTACCTGTCGCACATTTCCGTCCTTCAATTCGCGTAAACCCACAATATTCCCTCTAGCGTCTCGGCGATAGATCGTTCCGGTTTTGACCTCGCCTTTGATGGTTTGGGTCGTCGTGAGTGATTGCGTCAAATGGCCGCTTTCATCATAGGTATAAGTGGTTTCGGCAGTGGTCGCGAGATTGGTTGCTACTTTGCGGCTAAGCCGATTGTTCGCATCGTAAAAATAGGTCCTGACCTCATTGGTATCGAGTCGGTGACTGATTTCAACCTCTTTAATTTTACGACCAAGGCTATCATTTTCGACCAAGGTATAGCCGTCGCCTTTCATATTTCGTTTACTGATACGATCCAGCTGGCCTTGTGCATTATAGTTGTAGCGAAATTGGCGGCCCATAGCCGTAGCGGTGGAGTCGTAAATAATCCGCCCAAAAGGATCAAATTGCATGAGTTTATAGACCCCTCTTGTCAAGGTATCTCCTTTATAAACCCGATAATTGGTAAGGGTATAAGACTTTACGCCCCTTTGTTGGTAGTATCGCTGCAACTCTTGGCTAGGCATTGCCTCATAAAGCAAAATGGGAGACTGAGCGGAGAGGCTACTAAAAGAAAGGCAAAGGCCGATTAGCCCCAAAAAAACAATGCGGTTTTTCATACCGACAAAGGTAGTTTATTGCGCACAAAAATGCCGAAGATCAGTAAGACTAAGACGCCACCGCCTAGCCACCACCCCCATTGCCCCTTTTGGATATCTAATTTACTGTCTTGTCCAATCACTACGAAAGCACTCCAATAGTAAGGATGGGCCAAATCGTGATTGTTAATGTAGGCTTGCTTTGCCTGTTGTAGGGCCAAACTGGGTTGAGCTCCCACATCTAAAGCCTTATAAAATGCCTCCATTAGGTCTTGAGTAGCCTGATCATTTACCTGCCAAAGGCTCATGACGGTGGTGCCACAGCCCGCTGCGCGGAACGCTCGTGCCAATGAATAAATTCCTTCGCCCGCTTTCAATTTTCCGGTACCTGTTTCACATGCAGAAAGTACCGCTAAGCGTGCTTGAAGCGGTAAATGGTAGATTTCGTAAGCAAAAACGCGAGCTGTTTCGCTGGTATCCCCATTGAGCCAGAAGGCAGAGCGGCTAGCTTCGTTTTCGTCGGTGTAGGCATGGGTCGCGAGGTGGATCACCTGATACTGTTTAGCTTCTTGCATGAAACGACTGCGACTAGCTGCTGTTTCAACAAAGGCGTCTCCCTGCCATTTTTGGGCCATCATTTCAGTGACAGCTTGGTTGGCTAGTTTTCCCGGCTGCGCCGAACGCTCATTGCTGACTGGCCCAGTGAAGTTGGGGGCAAAGCCACCAAAGTTTTCTGGGGCCCTTGGCAAGTCTTCGTCCCATAGGGTATGAACCGCATATAAATAGCGGATAGGGGCCATATGGAGGAGATAAGGAAGCTGGGCAAAGTTTGCATGCGTTTCCTCAGTGGTACAAAGACTGGCAAATGGCAAAAAGCCCAAGGGTCCGTCAGTGATGACCATGATCTGTTCTAGCTCGTCTGCTGGCAAGAGCCCGCCTAGCAATTGCCTGTAAAGCTGATAGGCTCCTTTTTGGTATTGGACCAAGTCATTGCCACTGGCTTGTTCTGCTAGTTGGGGATCGCGAAGGCTTTCGATAAATGCCAATAGATCATTTTCTAATTGGCTTTTATGGCTAATAGCTTTGTATTGGAGCTCTCCTTGGTAGAGCGCAAAAATGTGTATGACCTCATCCGCCCAAAAGTATTCTACCAACAATTCGCCTGCTTGTAATCGTTCGAGTATCGCCTTAGGGTCTGTAAATACAGCTTCCTGCTTGAGCTGTAGATATTGAGGGTACTTGGCTTCAATCCTCTGCTGTGCCTTAAGTTGAGCTTGGTACAGTATAAAACGCTGCTCTTGGAGCTCGATAGAGTCGGGATGGAGGGATAAATCTTGCTCTGACTGAGCTAAGCGATAACGCAATTCTCTTTCTCTGATAATCAGAGAATCGGGGATGCCAGCCCCGCTACTCGCATGTTCTTGGCGCAGTTGCTCCCGCAGAATGGCTGCTTTATTCTTAGCCGCAAAGTAATAGGCTTCTAATAACCATTGCGATTCATTTGTCAGTTGGTGCAAGCGCAAAGCATTGGCGATGGCTTTCTCATAGAGCGGTAAAATTGATTGAGAAAGTAAAAGTTTGGCTTCCTCTCCCCAATAGCTTTGGCGCATACTATCGGCCAGTTGTGTAGCCAGTTGATAGGTGTGATGTGCCTCAATCAAGTGCTCCTTTGCCTGACTTTGGCTGTGCCAAGCTTCCCAAGTGATGGCCTTACTTTCAAGACTTTTGAGCATCTCCTGCGGATAGCTAATGCGGTCTAGCTTTGGCAAATCAGTGAGCGCCTTTGGGTTAAAAAGTCCCGAAAGATGATACATACTCTGCTGTAACTGCTGCAAACTAGCCTCATAGGCCTGTTTTTGGCGGTCTAGTATGGCTTGGTCTTGATGTAGAGCAGCACGGCTGTAGTGACGATGGGGGTACAGCGCCTCGCGCAACGCCATGCTCCGAGAGACGAAGCGTTCGGCGAGGCCGAGCTCTCCTAAATGACGATATACTTGCCCATAGTGCCGCAATAAGTTAGCCTCAAAACTGTGCCCTTGCTCGAGCCAGCGTTCAGCTTGCTGTAAAAACTTAAGCGCTTGCTGATAATCTCCTCGTTGATCTAAAAGCATGGCTAGATCATCCGAGATAATCGCTCTGGTATGTTTGCCTTTAGCGGGGTGGGCCTCCAAAGTATCCAGTGCTTGCGCATAGGTCTGCTCCGCCAAGGCTAGTTCTCCCTCGCTACGGTACAATTGACCGATATTACCTAAGGTGCGAGCATAATTGAGCGGAGCGTCTTCATAATACCGCAGCGCCTTTTGATAGTGGATTCGAGCCCTTTCGGTGTCCCCAAGGCGGCGATAAATGATACCGCTATTGTTGTAAGCCGCCGACAGGGTAGAGTGGTAGTCAGGGTCATCGGTTGGGCTATCCTCTATAGCGGCTTGGTAATAATAAAGGGCCTTTTGGAGATTATCTAAATGACGATGACTGCTCCCTAATGCTACCTCCACATCAGCTAGATAAGTATCAGCTAAATCGAGATAAGGGCCGATTTGAGGCTCAAATTGGGTAAATTCATTCATCCTACCCATCTGGAGGTAGGCATAACCGATGCTATAGTAGCATTCTAGGATGGCACTGCTACTGTCTTGCTCTTCTTGCAGTCTGATCGCCTGTAGGTACAAATCGACGGCTGCTTGGTACGCTCCCTTTTCGAGTTGAGCATCGCCTTGGTCAATGAGTGGGCGAGCCGATTGGGCCAAGCCAACCAATGGCAATAACAGCAGACATAAAATGCCTGCTGTCCATTGCTGATATTTTGGTTTCTGCTTCAGAAAGGCGTGTTGAATAGAATCTTGTACAAAGTCAGCGTATGGAGTATTTAGGGAAGGAGGATAACCCCTTCGTCTTAATACTAAATACTCACTACTTACTACTAAAAAGTGTAGGAAAGATACAATTTTCCGAGGCGATACCTATCACCGGTAATATCTTCCAGTCCGCTCCAATGACGACTGATACGGTAGCCTAGTTGCAAGCCTTTTTGGGCGTTACCCAGTCTAATGTCGCCAAAGATTTCGGGCTCGATTTGGTCCCCTCCACTACCGGGGAAAAGGGTTTCGACCTCGTCCACTTGATAATTGAAAGCATAAGAAATTGCGCCTCCTACCCCTACACTAGCAAAGCGTCCAAGTCTAAAACGTAATTGAAGTGGAACCAAGTAAAGATGATTAATCGCATGCGAGCGAGCTTCGATAACTGGTGCCCCTCCGGTTGGATTCCGGATGGTATCGTCAGCGAAGAAACTGAGTTGGGAGAGCTGAAGTTCGGCCTGATAGTATAATCCTTTGGCGGGAGTATTGTACTGGATACCGATAAACTTATTGTTGAGGTTAAAGGAAGGCCTACGACCTACAACCCCAGGAGGATCAAAATTGGGCGTTTGCTGTCCAGTCAATATGCCAAAGCTTCCCGTACCTTTACCTTCACAAGGGCAAGAAGAGCGGATACCGCAGCTATTTTTGACACAGACAACGGAGCTGCCAAATACATAATCAGGTAAGGTAGAACCATTGCCTGAGCTGCCTCCGTTTCCACTCGTGATGGTACCAGGATTGTTGTCGTAGCCAACTACGCCTAGTTTAAAGCGATCGTCAACACCAAAGGTGGTGGATAGATCAAGGATCACCTCAAAAGTAAAGCTAGGCGCTGTCAAAGCCATTGGGCTGATGAGGGAGATATTGCTAGCCACAGATTCCCAAATTCGTACTCCATTGTCAGGGTTGAAAATAAAGAGTTCTAGGGTAGGCCGCTGTTG
>JBCCQN010000210.1:0-14275 GCA_039024315.1 Bacteroidota bacterium | reverse complement strand
CGCTGACGGCGGGTGGCAGCAAGGGCTTCTGTATCAGAAGCACCAATCTGACCATAGGAAAAACCGAGTCGATAGCTAAAATGAGGCGTAAAATACTTGGTGTAGCCAATATGTGCCGCAGGGCGAAACAACATATTGTTGAGCTGATCAGTAAGGTCACCATTGTAATAGGTGGTACCCATACCGAAGGAAAACATGTGGGTTCTTTGAGCGAAGGAGTTACTGGATAACAGAACAAAAAGTAAGAAAGCGAAGCTTAATCGCATGGTGAGTGTTGCAATAGGGGTTTGAAAAAAATACGTTTGGGTAGCAGTATTCAATTCAAATCTAGGTACAATCCCAGTGCGATTACGGACGTTTTCACCGATTTGCTAATATCAAGCGATCAATGGTTGATTGGGGGGCTGAATGGACGAAAACTGGCCCTATTCCATCTGCGATTCAACCAATTCGGCGAGGTCTTTGACGACTACTTTTTCTTCTTTTTCAAAGTGTTTGACCCCATCAGACATCATGGTCATACAGAACGGACATGCCGCTGCGATAACACTAGCGCCGGTTTCGAGGGCTTCCTCGGTACGCTCAATATTGATTTCCTTTTTGCCATTTTCCGCTTCTTTGAACATTTGTGCGCCACCGGCGCCACAGCAAAGACCTTTGGTACGGCAGCGCTTCATTTCGGCCAGATCTATGTCAAGAGCCTCTAAAACCTTACGAGGCGCTTCGTAGATACCATTGGCACGACCGAGATAGCAAGAATCATGATAGGTGATCTTCTTGCCTTTGAACTCTCCACCGCCTTTGAGTTTGACCTTGCCTTGGTTGATGAGCATTTGGAGGAAGGTAGAATGATGGATCACCTCATAATTTCCCCCCAAGGCGGGATATTCATTTTTGATCGTATTGAAGCAATGCGGGCAAGCCGTGATGATCTTTTTGACCTCATACATATTCATCACTTCGATGTTTTGCATGGCCATCATCTGAAACAAAAACTCATTGCCAGCCCGCTTGGCTGGATCGCCATTGCAGGTTTCCTCTGGTCCGAGCACGGCATAGTCTATCTCCAGATGATTGAGGATGCGAACAAATGATTGGGTCACCCTTTGGTAACGACTATCATAAGAGCCCGCACAGCCTACCCAAAACAGGTATTCGGGTGTTTTGCCTTCGGCCTGCTTGTCGGCCATGGTCGGTATATGTTGGTTTGCCATTTTTTGTCTTTTCTTTTGAGACTTCTGAGCCTTAGTAAAATACGAGGGAGTCTATTCCGACTTTTCTACTTCTTCGGCCCACTTAAAGCGATCAGCCGCAGGGAAAGCCCAAGGGGCGCCATTGTTTTCGATATTGTTAAACACAATGCCCCACTCGTCTGGCATTGCCGATTCCTCCATCACCAAGTAGCGACGCATTTCGACAATCGGTCTGACGGGATTGATATTGACTGGGCAGGCTTCTACACACGCATTACAAGTCGTACAAGCGCGTAATTCTTCCTCTGACACATAGTGTTTGAGGAGTGTATGACTAGCGGCTTCTTCCGCCCCTTCTACGCCATTGCCAGGAACGAGTTCTCCGTTTTCATTAGGGACGAGCTTATACTTTTGGATTTCCTCAAGTCGGTCGCGGATATCCATCACTACTTTGCGAGGGGATAGCTTTTTACCGGTTAGGTTGGCGGGACAGACAGAGGTACAGCGCCCACACTCGGTACAGGTGTAACTATCCATCAAAGTTTTCCAACTAAGGTCCGTCACATCTTTAGCGCCAAAGCGTTGCGGGGCGTCTGGATCTTCGGCAGGCATATAAGAGGGATCCATGATCGCCTTGATTTCCTCCTGTATATTGTCGGGGGAGCTTAGTTGGCCTGCAGGCTCCAAGTCAGAGTAGTAGGTATTGGGAAAGGCCATAACGATGTGGAAGTGCTTGGATTTGGGCAGATAAACCAAAAAGCCAAATACCGTCAGCAAGTGTCCCCACCAGCCTAAGCGTTCCAAGAAGTGGAGCGTACCTTCACTCATCCCCCCAAATAGCGCAGGACCGAGCCAACTGCTGACCGCAAAATTGAGGGAGGCCCCTTCGGCAGTACCAGCAGCATGCGAAAGCCCTTGGCTGTAAAGTACTTCATCCGTACCATTCATGGTAAATACAAAGACGAGGAGGGCGATCTCAAGGTAAAGGATAATATTACCGTCGAGTTTAGGCCAGCCTGTCATTTCATCCTTGTGAAAGCGCGGCAGTTTGAGCAGGTTACGGCGCGCCAAAAAGACGATAGTGGCCACAAAAGCCAATACCGAAAGGATCTCGATAAAGCTTACGACAAAGGTATAGAAGCCTCCCAACAGCGGGCGACTAATACGGTGGGTCCCAAAGACACCATCAATGATAATTTCGATCAACTCTATTTGGGTGATCAAAAAAGCAGCATAAATAAAGAAGTGCAAAGTAGCCGGTAACCAGCGCTTGAACATCTTTTGCTGTCCAAAGGCTACCAGCAGCATTTTTTTCAATCTAGCGCCACTATCGCCGGAGCGATCTTCTGGCCTTCCCAATTGGATACCTTTGCGAATATGGTTGACTTGGTAGCCAAAATATCCAAAGGCAGCCGCGGAGACCAATACGAAAGCAATTTGACTTAACATATAGGTATATCTAGCTTGAGTCCTCAAAAGGAATTTCCATATTCCTAGGCGGACTCCCAAAACAAATTTAGTATGCAAGCATAACAAATTCAAGCGTGCTAGCGAATTTTCGCGGCAAGTTTTCAAAGAAGATAACATGCAAGTGGGGAGGGCCGCTGCGCGGAACGCGAGATTTGGGGAATTGGGATGATAAATGTCCCATTTTGAAGTTTTCTGTTCTGCCTTGAGCCTTCGAAATGCTTCCATCAACATCCCAAGCATTGATTTGCAGATTGTGTAAAAAAAATTTGGAGGATTCCACCCAAGCGCCTACATTTGCAATCCATCTTCGAATGGAGGATGGTGCCTTAGCTCAGTTGGTAGAGCAATGGACTGAAAATCCATGTGTCCCCAGTTCGATTCTGGGAGGCACCACAAACAAAGCAAAAGTGCTTTCCTGTTTAGGAAAGCACTTTTTTGATATACAAGCGAGACAAAACTCCCTTAGCGAATTGAGACTCGCTCCCAAATACTGCCTTTGTTTGTGTGAATCTCCAAAAAATATACCCCAGGAATGGGTTCCTTCATTTCGAGCTGATATTGGTAGGTAGCAAGCGGTACTTCTGTTTGGAATATTATCCTACCAGTTTGATCGCTGAGTCGGATCCCTCTTATAGGGGTGTCAAGACTTTCTATCTGCAATATTTCTCCTTCTGATATTGGGTTTGGATATACCCGAATCGCTCGTTTGTCAAGGAAATCGATGGCCGTGCTGCTGCTATCTAACAAGACATTCGTACTACCTCCTCGCCCAACTGTCGGAATCTCTGTATTGGTATTGTCGATGGCATAAGTTTGTGCTACCGTGAGTACAAAAGGAAGCTCCCGCTTCGAAATATCATCATCCATGACGATGACCACAGAACCGATTTTACCATAGCCAGTACGATTCATCTGATCGGTGCGGACAAAGCCAATATCTACTTGACCGGCAGTAAACAAGTCCTTGTGCAAACTCATCATGTCATCATTTTTCTTGCCTAGCCACGAGCTATCAGCTACAAAATGGAGGCTATTAGGCTTTACTAGACTGGTGTCATATTGGATACTGAAGTGTAAGCCATAAATGTCAACGGCATTGGTATCGACGGTGCCTAAAACGATGTCCAATTCTAGCGTATCACTAGGATTGATATTGCTAGGAAAGCCCTGAATGCTAATCGGCAGGCCGCTAGAGGCCGTTTTGGAAGCAGTGTGGGTGAGCCCATAGTTTTGCCAGATCGCCAAAGAGTCTTCTAAGCCTATGAGTCCACTACCATCAGTATCTACATGCATTTTGTCAATGCTTGCGATCGAATCTTGCCAAGGAATAGCCGTTTGCGAGATCCAATCCAGAGTAGCACCCGGTCGCATAGGCCCTATAGAATTAAACGCAAGACCAAGGCTTAGAAAATCCTGCATATTGACAATCTGATCAAAGTTAGCATCCCCAGAAAATACCACATGCTCGGGCTGGTAGCTAAAGCTCTGTTCAGGGGCAAAGCTCGATCCTTCATAGTCTGCTCCGATGGTTTGCACGCTCCAGTAGTATGTGCCAGTATCAAGTCCTGCTATGAGGTAGGAGTGATTGATGCCAGCATTGCCGAGGCGGTAGATACGTCTTTGCCCCGTATTGGGATCAGCCATGGGATCGAGGATATCACTGCCTCCAGGCGTAGTACCGATCCGTACATTATGGCTGAGGCCAAGCGCATCTCCAGGATTTAGGTTCCAGCTGAGCTGAACGCTTTTATCACTATCAATTTGATGTGCTAAGTTCTGCGGTGGATTGGGGCTTTGTATGGGATCGCTGAGGTTGTTTTGATACATGCTCATATAAGGCACGCCATTGGGATCATTGCCAGTGGCAATAATGTCTAGCCGCTGGTCTCCATTGAAGTCGATCCAAACCACACTGCCTGAGTCAACCCCTACCAAAGGGCCAGCATTGGCACTATCGATAAGGACAGTATCAATATTGAAGAGGATTTTGGCGAGGAACTGGCCGTTTTCGGCTTTGCCAAAGGCAAAACAATCTGCTCTACCATCGTCATTGATGTCGCCCCATTGAGCATCTCCTCCGCTAATACTGAAGTTAAACGGATTGGGAATGTATTCGGGATAGCCCGCACTATTGATACTATCCATTACATACAATCCAGATACTACGCCTGTATCTCCTTGTTGGTATTCAATTCCAGTGGCGATATGATCCAGATCTTGGTCGTTGTCATAATCATACCAGCTAAAGCTACTGTTGACTACAGCCGCTCCTTGCCAACCACCTGTAGCCAGAGTCCCTACTACATGCCCCCCTTCAAATAGCTCGCATAAGAAATCTGATTGGAACCCATTTGCTATGCCAGAAGTTCTGATCATATCCATATCATCATCTTGATCAAAGTCTATCCAACTAAGACTAGCATGGGCCGATGGATTGACGCTCCATTTGCGACGGGAAAGGAAATGGCCGGTGCCATCATTCATATAGCTTCTGACAGTGCCAATGGTAACATTATTTGCTTGGCGCTCTCCCAGTACCATGATATCTAGGAAACCATCATTATCTCGATCACCAAACTTAGCCTCCCCAAAGCCCAGTCCTAATAAGCTATCTCCGTTGGGAATCAAGCTCCCATTGCCATCATTGAGATAAACGAGGGTATGGTACAGACCAAGACTGTCTTCGCCAGTGCTCAAGAGATCGAGATAACCATCATTATTACAATCTCCCCATTCGGCATTGCCGTGAATCAAGGGTAGTAAGTGCGCAGAGGCTAGCGCATCTGGCAAAAATATGCCTCCAGCAAAACTGCCTACGGCCGCGACATACTTATCGTAATAGAGGTTGTAGCCAGAGACATACATATCCATTTGCCCGTCATTGTTATAATCTCCAATCGCCAAGGCGCTGTAACGGACATCATACTCAGAAGGAGTAACGGGAACCGGAGTTGCATCTATAAAGGTTTGTGCCTGTAGGGCTCCTGTAGCAAAGCCAAAAATGATCAAGAGGATTTCGCGGGGGGAGATGCTTATGTGCTTCATAACGCAAATAGGTTTTGGTATGATGCTAAAGTAGGCGCAAAGAGGGGGAGAAAGTAAGCCACTTTTTTCTGATTATGATACCTAATTAAATTTTAATTTTGATTAAAAAATTGAAAATCAGCATTTTATTATATTGATCATTCTAATTTTATGATCATGATTGCTCACTCGAAACTAATTCTTGATTTACAATCTCTCGCAGAAAGTGAGCACGCTAGCTTTCAGTTATTACTCAATAGCCCTTATTTCAATCAACAGCAGCGTTCTGCGAAGCTGTATCAATACTTAGTACAATTTGCCCCCGGCTATGAAGAGCTCACTTACGAAGGCGTCTTTAAGCATCTCTTCCCTCAAGAATCCTTTAACGCGCAGCGAGTGAGGGAACAATTTTCTTTTCTTTATCGCCTCCTGAAGCAATTTTGGATCCAAACTGAATTGGCCGAAAATACTAGCGAAGCAAAAATATTATTGTTACGTCAATTACGGAAACGGCAGTTGAGCCGCGCCTTCAAAGTGGAGACCAAGGCTTTGTATAAGCAACTAGAGGCACAAAATCAGGTAGATATCCCTCACTATTGGGAGCGCTATCAGCTGGCTTGGGAGCAGGCCCAGTTCAACGCACAACTAGAAAAACGGGTAGAAGATAAGTCTTTGCCCTTGGCCATAGAACAATTGGACCAATGGTACTATCTCCAAAAGCTCAATGGCACAAATGAATTGTTGAACCGACAACGCATTTTGCGAACACAGTATCCGATCAAGGGTTTAGCGCCATTGATCGGGATTTTGCAGGACGCGAGCTTTCCGATCCCCCCCTTATTACAAGCATATCTGTTGGTGCATCAACTCATGCAAGATGAGCAAAAAAAGGACTACTATCAGCTCATTTACTGGCTTTCTAGTCAGCAGGATCAATTGCCTTGGCACGAAAGCAGGGCTCTCTACAAGCACGGACAAAACTATTGTATCAGACGGATCAACAAGGGGGACATCTCCTTCGAAAAAGAATTGCTCAGCCTCTATCAAAGCCAACTAAGCTCTGGTGTCATGCTCGAAAACGGTCATTTGGTACATACGGATTTTAAAAATATCGTGACCGTAGGCCTACGTCAAAAAGAAATTGCTTGGGTTGAGGGATTTATGGAGCAATACAAAGAACGTGTGATCCCCCAATTTCGGATCAATGTTTATAACTTTTGTAAGGCTTCTCTGCTTGAGGCCAAGGGTCAAATATCCGCTGCAATTCGTTTGCTGCAGCAGGTAGAGTTTTCGGATATCTACTATCAACTCAGCGCTAAGCATTTACTTTTGCGTTGCTATTACAAAGTCGAAGATTGGGAGACCTTGCACTTTTACAGTTTAAGTTTCAAAGCATTTTTGCAGCGCAATCAGGAGATCTCCCAACAAAACCGGCGTAATCATCTCAATTTTATTCGCCACTTTTTGCCTTTGTTGCGCTTACGCGAACGCGAGGGTCTAATCCCCGTGCAAAAGTGGCAAGCGCGTCTGCAAGCCTACCAAGATCGTTTAGCTCAAGCTAGCCATACGGCTCATTTAGGGTGGCTACTAGAGGCTATCCAAGATTTGTGAGTTCCAGTTTTTCTTTTTTACTGCTGCGCAGAACGCTCAGATTCGTTTGGAAGTATTGATCCCGCCCCCTCAAACCCCTCTCGATTTGTTCAAGCATTTCTCCCTTTGAAAGGGCTAGAAAAAGGAAAAACTAAGCGTTCTGCGCAGCAGAAAAGTATAAACCAATCCGCTCAATTGGCCATGAGAGACAGTAAAAACTGAGTAAGACGACACTCAAAAGTGTGTAGCCTTTCTGTTTGGGATTTGGCTAGCTTGAGTTCATCCCATATGAGTTTTTTTATGAATATTTTTCTTGATGATAGCGGTAGTGTCGCAGGCTTTCAAAGTCTATTAAAACAGGCCTTAGCAACCGATCAGGTAGAAGGGCTTTTGATATTAGCTTGCGATGCAAACGGATTTACGCCCGAAAGCATAGATCCAATCCTCGCCCAGCTTTCTATTCCCGTCATTGGGGGCGTTTTTCCGGAAATCATCTATACGAAAGAAAAGTATCAAAAAGGAAGTATCGTTGCGACCCTTTCTAGCAAACCAGACTTACATATCATCAAAGGGCTCAGTGATGAGAGTATAGATTTTTCTTTTGCGGTAGGAGAGCAAATTCCCGACCGCAAGGAGGCCAAGACCATGATGATATTTGTAGATGGTTTGTCGAGTCGGATTGCTTCTTTGATCGAAGGAGTTTTCATCGCCTTTGGGCTAGACTGTAACTATATTGGGGGCGGCGCAGGTTCCCTGAGTTTTGAACAAGGGCCTTGTTTGTTTACCCCCGAGGGTATGCTGGAAGATTGTGCCATCATTGGTTTGCTGGATGTAGAGAGCGGCATAGGCGTTCAGCACGGCTGGGAAAATATCAGTGGGCCTTATAAAGTCACCCAATCAGATCGGACGATCATACAAAAATTGGACGGGCAAACCGCTTTTGAGGTGTACAAGGAAGTGGTAGAAAAAGCTTCTGGTCAGGTTTTTAGCGATGACAATTTTTTCGCAATCGCAAAGGGATATCCTTTTGGGATCAATCGCCTAGGAGACGAGAAGATTGTTCGAGATCCCATCGTGGTGAATGAAGAAGGCGGTTTGGTGTGCGTAGGAGAGGTGCCCCAAGACAGCTATGTCTATATCCTGAAGGGTCAAACCACTTCTCTGGTTTTTGCCGCTTCGAAAGCGCGCGCCCTGGGAGAATATTCGTTCCCCGAAGGGAGCAAAGCCCAAACTCATCTTTTTATAGACTGTATCTCTCGCGTACTTTTTATGGAAGATGAGTTTTATCGTGAATTAGAAGCGGTTTATGACGAATCTACCCCTTTGCTAGGCGCGCTTACTTTGGGCGAAATCGCCAATTTTGGCCAAGAATTTCTTGAGTTTTACAACAAAACCGCGGTTTTGGGTGTGTTGGAGATATAAAAAAGGCTGCCCCGAAAGACAGCCTATATTTACTTTTTGTAGCCAAGGACTAATTGTTATCGTCTTCTGAACCCTCTGAGTCGGATTCATCTACCTCACTAGTCTCTCCACCACGACGGAAGATTTTGGGCAACTTAACGTCAGGCATTTTGACATCTGGTAGATTCACTTCGGGAATCCGATCCCGCAATTCTGGTTTAAGCAATTCTTTCATCCGCTCGTCTGCGCCACGATCACGAGCAATCTTGTAAGGAGTACGACCAAAAGAATCCCTAATACCCATATCTGCCCCCGCTTCTACCAAGCTTCGCGCCACATCGTAGTTGATCTCTTCTGCAGCATAATGCAAAGGAGTCATATTGGACTCACCAAGGACATTGATGTCGGTACCATTATCGATAAGATTTTCTACTACTTGGTTTTGTTTTTCTCTAATCGCTTGGTGGATAGGGTGCTGACCGCGACGGTTTAGTTCGGTGTATTGATAATCTTGGCCAGCGAGGTATTCCGCAATTTCGTTTTGTCCGGCTTCGAGCGCCCTGTGCAAGGGGGTATTACCTCTTGGGTCCATTGCTTCTAGCGGGTGCCCACCTTCGGCTAAGACTTTCACCAGCTCCAGATTACGCTGATCTACGGCCAAATGTAGGGCTGAGTAACCATTTTTATTGGTTTGGGAGAGGTCGATAGCATCTTGCTGCATCAAAGCCTCCACTACCGGTACTGCTTTGGCTTCAACAGCACTAAACAGAATATTTTCACCATCAACTGGCTTATCTATGGGCAACTGAGCTGTCTCCAACATCGCTACCGCTAATTCCCAGCGCTGGTTTTTCAAGGCATAGGTCAGGTATGAATCTCCACTTGGATGCTGACGCAGGGGTAACTCCGGATCATAGCGCAAACTCATCTGCACCTGCTCATTGAGATCATTTTCTAGGGCATAAGTAAAGAGCTGGCCGGCCAACCAATTGGCGTCATCATCTGCTTCGGCAGAAAGATATTTGAGCGCTTCTTCCGGATCTGCTCCTTCGCTAAACAGCTGCTTAGTGATTTCGACATTTTGCTTGTCTCCCGCAATAGCGAGCGCTGTAGCACCTTCTCCATTAGTAGCATTGACATCAGCTCCACTTCTGAGCATAAGGGCCGTGATTTTGCTATCGTTTTCTTCGATTGCCTTCATCAATAAAGTATTGCCCTTATCATCACGAGGATCTGCTTTGGCCCCTGAACCAATGAAGAGTTCGAGCAATTCCATCTCACCATCGCGATATGCGATCAGCATCGCTTCGGAGACATCAATCGACTCATCAGCGTCTTTTAGAAATAATCTGAGCACTTCTTTTGAACCCGAGCGAGTGGCTGTAAGCAATGGGGTTTCTTCTTGCTCGTCAGTCATATCAAAGCGAGCACCACGGGCAATCAAAGCTGCTGCCGACTTAGGTTTGTTTTGGCGAGCTGCTTCAAATAGCCATGTTTGGGCGGGGCCGCCTTCGGCGGAACGCATATTCTCAGTGCCCGCTAACAATTCTGCGATCAACTGAATTTGCTCACCGGCGATGGCTGTAGCCATGAGGCTTTTACCATTGATTTCGGTACTAGCGTCGATCAAGCCTTTGCTGATAGACTCTTTGAGGAGGACACTTTTGCCTTCGGCGATTTCGGTTTCAATTGCTTCGAGTAATTTGTCTTGCAAACTATTACGGAGACGAAGCGCATCTTCATTATCAGGCTCTATCTCCAGTGCTTTGTTGAGATAAGGCAGTGCCTCGATAGGAGAATCCACAAAACGGGCGGTCATCACCCATACATCAGCATTTTTGGGTTGTTCCTCTTGGGCCTTACCCAAAAGCTCTTGGCTACGACGGAGAAAGGCTTCCTCTTTACTGATTTCGTAAAGCTTGTATTTGCGATTGACCAAGGACACATAGTCGGGATTAGACTGAATGGGGGCAGAGGCATCGTCTGCTTTACAAGGGGCATCAGAGCAGTCAAGCGTAGCACTAGGAGCCTTTTCTGGCTCGTAGATGCGGAGGCGCGCTTCTAGAGAAGCCTTACGTAAACGCTCGCCTAGCTCATTAGAACGGCAACTGTACCATTGAAAGCGCTCAAAAGCACAGGCTTCTGCGTCTTGGTCTGTGGCATCAAGGGCTAATTTGAGGGATGCTTCTTTTTCGCGATCGGCTTCCATCAAGTCGCGCTGATAGCCTTGCTTGAGGACTTGTACCAAAGCGCTGTAAGCATCTCTTTGGCCAAGGATTTTTTCAACCTCTTCTATTTTTTCGTTTGCAACGGAACGACTAGGAGCAAGTGTCCGTGCTTCTTCGTAATAGCTCTTGGCCCCGTCAAAATCATAGATCTCCATGGCGGCATCGCCTTTTGCGATCAGCTCATCATATTCGCCAGCACTCGCCTCATTGCTGGCTGAATACTCTGGTTCTGGCTCTTCAGAGCTCGTTTCCCAGCCTTCGCCAAACTCAACATTTGGACTAGAAGTAGTTGTGGTTGGAGCACTAGGCTCAGGCTCGCTAAAGCGAGAAGTTTCGCGTTCGCGAGGCGCTGCTTTGCTGATATTGGCATCGGCAAGGATCTGGCGTTCGCCGCCAAAGATCACTTCGCGGATGCGGAGATTTTTCAATTCTAGATCTGCGATCTCAAAGGCATCGGCGGCTTCGCCAGCAGAGAGTCGCGGAAACATTTTGCGGAGACTCCATTCATATTGGATCTCAGGACCCCAATTGCCACCGTGTGGAGGGGTTGCACCCATATCAAAACGGAGGGTACTGACTTTGCGATCGTCAGCATAAAGGTCTGCTTCTAAGACCAAAGTTGAAAAGCTCAGACGATCAATCGATCTGCCTAGCTCAGATATGGCAATGCGTTTGCCATCAACATAATAATCGCGACCGAGGTACCATTGCATGAAAAAGAGTTGCTCTGGTTCACCTTTGCTGTCGCTGAAAGTCCACTTGAGGGTAAGACTTTCTATTTCTGGTCCACTTTCACCATTGGCCGGCGTCCAATCTCGGATGGCAGCCGTGCCACGATGAGTGGTAGCAAGAACATTGAGGCTTAAAAATAAACCTCCTAAAACAAATAATGATCGGAGATAACGCATATAATTGAGACGGGCTATTTGCTATAAGTTACTATTAATTGTTGAGGGCTTGCATGATTGAGTTGTTGAATAAGCTCTATGGAGAGAATGCATGTACTCAACAATTCAAAACTTCAATAATTCAACAATTCATTTTTCCATCGCTGCTTTCTCAAATCCTGAACATCTTCCCACAGGTTGGGGCGGATATTTAGGAAATCGAGGGTCTTCTTTGCTGCGTCCACACATCCAAAAGGTGCTGCCTCGACGATTTTGAGTCGTGCGGAGGTACTTGCATTGCGCACAGAGGGAATGTGGCCACATCGTTTTCATTCTTATAGACAGCTAAATATACATAAGGCTGCATCCGCGCATTTCTGCGGTATCCAATCTTCCTAATACTTCAAAACTGCCATCTGCATAGACTTTGCCAATATCATCTGTTGCAATGAAGGCGCAAGAGTGGATATTGGCTAAATCTACAATATGCAGACGACCAGAAATGCCGAGTGGTTGCAAGAGGGTGTTGAGATGAATGTCAGTGGTAAAGACTTTCATCCAAGGAGGACAAACAAATCGCCCGTCTTCGCGGGTATAGGCTTGACTCAAAAGTTCGGTCATACCGTACTCTGAATGAATCTGCGGAACCCCAAAACCCTCCCTCAATATCTGATGCAACTCAGTGCGGACAATTTCTTCCTTTCGACCTTTCATACCACCCGTCTCAATGATGATAGTATCAGCTGGCAGCTTTAGGGGGAAGCGTTCGACGAAGTCTAATAAAGCAAAAGCGACCCCAATCAATAAAATAGGCTCCTCTGCCTCCGAGGCCTCGACTAAGGCTTTTTTCAGTTCTTCGAAATTGTAGAGGTAAAAGCCACTGCCCGGCAAGCCGAACGTTTCTATCCAATGTTTGGTCATGTAGACCAAGGAGGAAGTTTGGCGCTCTAAGTAAGAAGGAAGCAGGGCGAGGACTTTGTATGAGCGTTCCGCGAAGCGGTGATGAAAACCTGCCAACAAGCTCTGCTCATAGATCCTCAAATCGCGAACATAGTGCCTTGAAGGGCTTTGACCGGTGGTACCACTACTTTCGAAGATTGTTTGTGCCTGCCAAGTGTCACCACTTTGGACCTTGAAGTGTTTAAAAAAGGAAATAGGTAGAGAGGTAGGACCAGAGACTTGAATGCCGTCTGCGTACTCCTGCAAAAGCGGGTTGTTTTGATACTGCCAAGCCCAGAGCTCATCGCGCAAAAGTGCGAAGTCTGTGGTGCCGGCGAACATCCGTTCTAAGAAGTCGTTTACAGCAAAGTCGGGCATAAGTGGAAGCTTTGTCCTTAGCGCAAAAGCGTTTACCTTAGTTAACAGCAAAATTACAAAAGATGGATTGGCAAAGCTATATACATACAGATTCAAATATTCTTGCTGGTAAGCCTGTAATAAAAGGCACAAGAGTCTCGGTTGATTATCTTTTGGGGCGATTGGCTGATGGGTGGTCTGAAAAGCAAATTCTCGATAATCATCCTACGCTTAAGCAGATCCACTTACAAGCGGTATATGCTTTTGCTTATGAAGGTTTGAAAGATATTCTTCTCCTTCCAGTTCCGAAATCAGCCTAATGAGATTCTTAGCGAATGAAAATTTTCCGTATGCAAGTGTTAATGTACTTGCAGAAGCTGGCTTTGATATTATTTCAATTTCAAAGGAACATCCAGGAATTTAATGATGAGTCTGTAATGGATATCGCAATTAAGGAAGAGCGAATAATATTGACTTTCGATTCTGATTATGGAACTCTAGTATTTAGAGAAGGATATAAACCATCAGCTGGTGTGATTTATTTTCGCTGGCAAAGCTTTAGGCCTAGTCAACCAGGTGAATTCCTAAAAACTTTACTCCTCACAAAACAATATCACTTCAAAGGCTTTTTTACTGTTATCGGAAATGAAAACCTCCGTCAACACATCATCAAATAAAGCATGTCTGAACTCCTCAAAATAAAAACCTTCGGTCAACTAAAAGCGACCGGATACACTCCTCGTTCTGTCAAAGACGAACTCCGCCACAACTTGATCAAAAAAATGCAGGCCAAGGAAACGATTTTCCCTGGTGTGATTGGGTACGAAGAGACGGTTATTCCGGATCTGCAAAGGGCTATTTTGTCGCGTCACAATATCATCTTATTGGGTTTGCGTGGTCAGGCCAAAACGCGTATCGCGCGCCAATTGACTGGTTTACTCGATGAATATATCCCTGCGGTAGATGGATCCGAGATCTTGGACGATCCTTTTTCTCCGCTTTCGCGTTTTGCGAAGGACCTTGTTGCCGAGAAAGGCGACGATACACCTATTCGCTGGGTGCATCGCTCTTTACGCTATACCGAAAAGCTTGCTACCCCTGATGTTACCGTAGCGGACTTGATTGGCGATGTTGACCCAATCAAAGCGGCTACGTTGAAGCTTCCTTACTCTGACGAACGCGTGAT
>JBCCQN010000209.1:0-14285 GCA_039024315.1 Bacteroidota bacterium | reverse complement strand
TTTCCTTGGGCTATCCGCCCAACGCGAAATTGTGTGGGAACAGAGGCAGTGGAATAAGCAAAGGCAACTTGCTTGCCATCTTTAGAAACCGCCATCACATTGCATCGATCTGTCAAACTCCCTACATCTACAGGGTTTAAACGCCAAGCATCAGCCTCTTTTTTGAGGTGTATCATCTTATTGGTGGGACCATTGGCAAGCTGTAAAAACAAATCATTGCCCCATAAGCGATAGCCCCCACTCAAACCCCAATCCCAGTCTAAGTCAATCTGAGAGGCGGTTTTACTCTCTAAGTTGAAGAAGTATAGCAAACTAATACCTGCTCCCCCCCACTCTGGCAAAGAAGATTGGGTAGCTCGAAAATAAAAACCACTTTTGTCCGCAGTAAACTCATAGCTACTAGGGTCTTGGTATCCTGCTAAAATTTGTTCTTTGGTGCCCTTTTTCAGATCCCAAAGAAAATACCATGGCTCTGGTTTACCGTCAGAAGCATAGTGTGGAGAACGAATATGTCTACTCACCAACCAATTTCCATCCTTGGATACCGCATAACTGGAAACAGGAAATTGATTATCTGTTAGGCGCCGTACTGTTTTCTTTTTTAAGTCATAGGTAAAAATCCGCCTTACTGACATATGAGCGGAGTCTTCGACGACCACTACATTATCCTTCTTCTTTTTTAGTTCCTGCTCTCGCAAGGTTTTGCCTTCGCTAGCGACAAAGGTTAATGTGTTATCATCCAACCATCTAACTGAGGAGATCCCTGCGGGGAACGAGTCTACCGCAAAGGCTTCGCCTCCATACACGCTCATTGCCCATAAAGTTTTACCGCCTTTGCGAGAAGAAAGGAAATAGATGCGTTCGCCATCGGCAGAAAAATGGGGACTATTATCCGAATCCTCAGAGCGAGTTAATTGAATACTTGGCCATTTTTGCCCTTTTAATGCATCCAATCGAGTGAGCCAGAGGTCATTAACAAAACGATCCTTCTTCTTAGAGGGTCGGCGATGAACCCATATAAGGCTGTTGCCATCCGGTGAAAATTGAGGACTAGAAACAGAGGTTTGTTTCACCACATCTTCTACCGTCCAGCGGCTAGGATTGTCCTGAGCCGTAACTCTAAGGCAGATAATCAGTACAAATAGACAAATAAGTAGTTTTCGAATCTCCATAATAGCTTAACATTAACAGGCCACAATTTAAGAAAAGCTTATACTTTCCAAGTCTGCAAATTCGTTTTCAAACAGGAAATCGCCCTACTTTATGAATCGATCTGCTCTCATTCTAAGCCTTTTTCTTTTGCCCTTAAGTCTTTGCGCTCAGCAGTCTGCTGGCGGCCTTTTGATGGATGATGTGGCATACCAAAAAATCCCCCTTCAGACAGCACCTCAAGGCGCTCGTATTGCTGGTAGGGCTTCCCTCAAACAGTATGCTCCCCGTCCTCAGGACCAAGGACACTATAATAATTGCGTTGGCTGGGCGGTGGCATATGGCGCTCGTACCATTCTATTTGCTCAAGAAAAAGACATTAGAGAAAAAAGTGTAATTCAGCATTATGCCTTTTCGCCTTCCTTTACCTATAAACTGATCAGCAAAAGTCGCAGTTGTAATGAGGCAGTAAGTATCGAAGCCGCCCTTGCCAGTATGGAGCAACAAGGCGCTGCCTTAAAACGCCAAGTTCCCGAGACTTGTGTCAACAGACTATATTCTAAAGATTACAGCAATGCTCGCCGATATAAGATTGGTGGTTACTCCCGCCTCTTTTACCGCGATGCGAGAGATTACGACAAAATCCGCTCTGTCAAATATGCCATTGCACAAGGACAGCCGGTTATTATTGGTATGAATTGTACTCCTTCCTTTGAAAATGCTGAAAACAAGAATCTTTGGCGTCGGACTGAGTCAAGTCATACGCGTAATTATTTTGGACATGCTTTGGTCGTAGTGGCTTACGACAATGAAAAATATGGTGGGTCCTTCCAACTGATGAATAGCTGGGGCACGAAATGGGGCAACGATGGTTTTATCTGGATCAAGTATGAGGACTTTGCCGACTTCACCAAATATGGCTATGCTCCCTCCAGCTTGGGGCAGGCCCAAAGACGTCAACAAGTGATCCCAATCAGCCAACAATCTAGCCCAATACGAGGATTTTTGCCTTTTCTCCTACTATATTACCGGCCAAGAAGAAAAAAACGCTGGTTCCACTAGCGAGAATTAAGCAAGACATATGCTCTGGTTGGTCCTATTGATGGTCATTGTCCTTTTATTAGTTGCCTATTTTTACGGTCCTCGACCTCCTAAAGTAGTGATTGAGCGTCCGCCTCTAGACCTCCAGCTGACAGCAGAGCAATTAGATCCTTGGCTATCTAAAAGAGAATCTTCCTTCCCCATCCGACCGGACAATGAAGCTAGGATTGTTTGGTATCAAGGCCAACAAAAAGCCACCGAATTCAGCATCGTTTATCTCCATGGTTTTACGGCCAGTCAGGGAGAAGGCGACCCCTTGCATCGTGAGTTTGCAGCGCGTTATGCTTGTAACTTATACCTAAACCGGATGCCGGGGCATGGCCTTAGCGATCCAGACGCCATGGTGGACCTAAGCCCCGAGGGCATGCTCGACAATGCTATCGAAGCGCTGGAAATCGGCAAAAAGCTAGGTAAGAAAGTGATTTTGATGGGTACTTCTACTGGCTGTACGTTGATGTTATGGCTGGCAAGTCGCTATCCTCAAGACATTCTTGGTTTGATTTGTTTTTCCCCTAATATCCGCGTTGCAAATCCCTTGATGAACTGGATTGATGGTCCTTGGGGCAAACAGTTGGTCAGCATTCTCAACAAAGGACCTTACATCATCAAGCGTACCCGTAATCAATATTGGGATAGCCAATATCGAGAGGAGGCTTTATTGGCCCTCCAACGCTTGATCAGGGCCACCATGCGTCCAGAAGTTTTTCGCAAAATCAAAGCCCCTGTATTTATGGGCTATTATTTCAAAAATGAAAACTTCCGAGATCGGGTGGTTTCCATTTCAGCTATGTTGCGAATGTTTGCGCTACTGGGTACAAGCCGAAAGCAAAAACGTAAAGTAGCCTTTGCCGAAGCCGGTGATCATGCTTTCCCCAACCGACATTTTGGCCAAGATTTGGACAGCGTCAGGAAAGAGAGCTTCGCTTTTGCTGAGGAGGTATTGGACCTTCAGCCTTTCGTGAAGGAATCCTCATAACGATGTTAGGTTTTATTTCAGTTTTATTTTTACTGCTGCGCAGAACGCTTATCCCTGCTTGGTTGATTTTCGCCACAAAATTTTGTGGCGCTACCTTTGGATGGAAATCATCAATCTAAATTTGGGTAAATCCTACTATAACGACGCAAAATTTTGCGTCGCTCAATATCGAGGATAATCGTTCCGCGAAGCGGTCCAAAAACTAAAACTTGAGATCAGAAAATCTCTTGGTACGGCGAATGAAAAATTGCCAGACTATGCTCCTATTGAGCCAACCTTGGGTGGGTGTAGTCGGCTTTACTTCCGCATAAATGGTGCGACGATACTTTCTCCATTTGGAAAGCTCAAAAAAGAAATGCCAATGAGCTTTAAATATAGCCCTAATCGTACCAAAATCGAGGCTGGCCAGAGCTTTCAAGCCCCAAACTCCATCTAGCACTAAGCGAGTAAATACCCGTGGGAAGACTGCACCTTTGGGAAGGTTGCGATACATGCAGGCGAGGCTGTTACGCGCATTGAGGTAGGTTTTACGCGGATTACCCTGAGGTAGCATTCCCCCACCAACATGATAAACGGTGCCCTTGGGCTCAACCCAAATTTCATATCCCATATTCTGAGCCCGCCAACAAAAGTCGATTTCTTCCATGTGGGCGAAGAAATCGGCTTCAAACATGCCGATTTTGTCCACCACCTCTTTACGGATCATACAGCAGGCTCCCGTTGCCCAAAAAATAGGCATGGCAGTGTCATATTGGCCTTCATCCTTTTCGAGATGATCAAAAATACGGCCTCGGCAAAAAGGATAGCCTAAGGAATCTATGAAGCCACCAGAAGCCCCCGCATATTCAAAATGATCTTTTTGATCGTAGGCACGGATTTTAGGCTGGAGGGCCGCGATCTTAGGATTGGATTCCATGCGCTCCACTAAGGGAGCAAGCCAATTGGGATCTACCTCCACATCGCTATTGAGGAGCACAAATAATGGGGTATGGACGGCCGGCAAGGCGCGATTATTGCCTTCGGCAAAGCCGTAGTTTTGATCCAATTCAAGGACCCTAACGACAGGATATTGAGATTTGAGAAAATCTACTGAATCATCAGTCGAGGCATTATCCACGACCAAGATTTCTAAGGCCTCATATTTTGTAGCCAGCACCGAAGGTAAAAACTTCTCTAGCCAATGCTTGCCATTCCAATTGAGGATTACGACCGTAACTGCTGTATTTGCCATTAAGCGCCAAAGCCTAATTTACCTAAATCAAGGCCAGGAATATTGGGCATGATCCCCTTAGTTGCTTTTTCAAGCTCTTCACGGCCTCTCACCTCCGCTTGGTCCAACGCTTTGTTTACTGCGGCAGCGATGAGATCTTCCATGATTTCAGGATCATCCTTATCGATAATATCGGGATCAATCTGAATTTTGACCACTTTCCGGTTAGCATTGGCTTTGACCCGTACCATACCACCGCCCGCTTCGGCTTCGACATAGATGTCGTCCAACTGCTCCTTCACTTCCTTCAGGCGACCTTGCATCTCCTGAATTTTACCCATCATATCACCGAAATTGAACATATTAAAAGGATTTAAAATTGATTGGAACAAAAATAGTCAGGATTTCGGGCCTTCCAAAATCATAGGCTACTTGAGACGGTATCCCCTTTACGAATCTGATGCTTCCAACGACGATGCGACCAAAGCCAAGTAGCGGGTTCTTGATTGATGTCTTCCTCCAAAAGGGCGGCATAGCGATCTGTCAAGGCCAGAATATTATCTTTAGACTCAGGCAAGAATTCTTCGATTTCAATCTTGTGCAATCTTAATTGGTACCGTCCTCTGCTAATCTTGTGCATACGCGCAAAATATAATGGTGTCTTGGTCCGAATAGCGATTTTGGCAAAGCTGGTATGAAAAGCCGTCGCTTGATGGAGGAAAGAGGTAAAATAAAGTCGATTGCCGCGATGCGGTGATTGGTCCACGATCATCCCAAACAGGCAGGGCTCTTGAAGTTTTCGCAGGGCAGCAGTTAAGGCCTTCTGCATGGGCAGCATTTCGAGGCCTCGTTGCTCACGTAAACGTCGCATGAGGCGATCAAAGGCTTTATTTCGAAAAGGAGTATAGACTGCATAAGTCGGCAAAGCAGGAGCAAGAAATAAGTCTAAACGAGCCATCATCCATTCAAAATTGCCCTGATGACTGCCTAGCATAAAGGAACCTTTTCCGGCTGCTTGAACCTCTGCAATAATCGGGCTATCCGCTAAGACCACGCGTTCGGCAAGGCCGGCATCAGCAAGAGAATAAATCTTGAGAGTCTCTACCAATAAATCACAAAAATGGAGATAAAATTCCTTTTCGATCTTTTTTAGTGCGGTTTCACCCTTATCGGGGAACGCTAATCTTAGGTTCTTACGAACGACTGATTTTCGATAGCCAAATATGTGATAAAGGATAAAATATAAAAGCTTACTGAGTCCGTAAAGGAACCAGAAGGGTAACAAACTGAGCGTAAAGACAACTATATGCAGGAGCCCAAAAAGCAGCCTAGTTGTCATCTATGTTCAATTTACTATCGGGAAAACCAGTATTGGTTCGTTCGTAATCCAATTCAGATGGTACACGACCTTTACCTACAAGCATGGATCGCCAGCGGGGGTTATTTATTTCCCCATATTTGTTGGAGTGCAACAAAGGATATTCATTGAGCGCGAGGTCAGGATCATAAAAGATAAAGACAATGTTGGTCTGGGCCCCAACACGATTGTAACGCCAAATTTCGTAAGGTACTACCCCTGTTTCTGCCGGAAACCGTTCTATATCGTTAGGAATACCATATTGTAAAAAGACTCGCCCACGATCGGTTTGCCAACCATCACGCAAAGAGGAATCAAAATTTTCATTGACATAATCCAAGGCCAACAAATGTCCTTTCCACTGTGCGATTACTTTTTCTTGGCGTTTGACCCGCTTACTGAAAAAGCTGTAAATAAAGTTTCGCTTTTGGTCGTAGGTTTCGAGAATGCGCGCAAAGTTTTGCTCTTGCTCGGTCGCTTTATACATCAAGGTAGCGATATAATAATCTAATTCTTCCTCTTTGTATTGGTTGAAGATTTCGATTTGAGGGTCACTGACATTGACCGTGGCCTCATACTCGGCATCTAGCCTTGAGTTATAGACGTAGAATTTTTTGCGATAAGTCTTGACCGTTCTTAAGTCTGAACCCAATAATTCTACCTGTAGATAATAAGTATTTGAGCGCAGTTTTCCGATGTACATACTTTCGACATAAGCGTTAAAAGAGCGTGCGACTTTGCGCCCCTCATCAGTTTCGGTAGTCCATATTCGCTGATCACCTTGATAAATCACACTGCGGATATAAAAGCGATCTTCCATCAATTGATCGGTATGGTAAAACTCTAGATAGAAACGCATGGTATCCTGATTGAGAAAGTAATCGTTGGTTACCATAGGCAAAAAGTCCTTACGGCCAAAGCCCCGTCCTTTAGGGCTCTCTTTGCGAGAAACCCATTTTAGATCACTAAAACCAAATTCGGATTTGTTGAGACGCTCAATTTCAAACTCACGCACTACATAGGCCTGAGTAGAAGTAGGATTGGTTTTGTCTTTAACTTCGGCTAGGGCAATGTATTTTCCTGGCAGAAAGCGCAGCTCAACATCGTTGAGTAGAGTGGTACGCTTACTCTCCAGAGTAGTGTCGGCTAAACCTTGCCCTTCGGGAAAATCGAAAATTAGGTTTGCTTTATAAACGAGGTTCGTATCCTCCTCTATCAAGCGATAAAGTGATAAAGTTCCTCCCGCATCTGGATGAAAAGTACCATCAGCCTTCTTTTCGTAACCAATGGAGCTCCCATCGAGGGCTAGGTAAATCATGGCGGATGGCGTATCGCTGAAAGTACTTTGATAGCGATAGACATCCATATAAAATTGCACATTGTTTGCTTGGCCCCAAGCAGCCAAGGGCATAGATAGCATTAAGGCCCAAAGCAAAAACTTGCTGTTCATATTGATTCTGTTTGATACAAAATAACAAAGGCTAGCCTCATTCTCCAATGACAATTATGGCTTTGGATTGCTTAATGGACTGCTTTATTGCATTATTGTGTAAAAATAACCACCCAGTGCCCATTTTCCCTATTTCATACTTCCCCCCAATTTCTTGGTTTAGTGCTGCACTGCAATACGATTTCATCGAATTAGAAGTTTGTCAGCATTTTCGTAAACAGCAGTACACCAATCGGATGTGGATTAAGGGAGCCAATGGGGATATGAAATTGAGCATACCTGTAGCGCGTAGAGGAGCAAGGATGCCCATCAAGGAAAAAAGAATTTCCTACGCAGAAAATTGGCAGTTACAACACTTTAGAAGCTGGGAGTCGGCCTATAGAAATTCCCCCTACTATGAATTTTACATAGATAGTTTCAGGCGATTTTTCGAAAAACGCTATGACTTTCTAGTGGATCTATTAGCAGAAACCATCACCCTTAGTTTCAACAAATTGAATGTTGAAATCAAGGTATCACTAAATGAGGCTTTTCAGCCAAAAGTAGGGGAAGCGGATTGGAGAGGAACTTTTGATCCAAGGCGGCAAGAGATGCCAAAAAATTTCAGCGTAGTAGAGTACCCTCAAGTATTTGCTGGTTTTAGTCCAGACCTTTCCATTGTTGATTTACTGTTCAATGAAGGACCAGCAAGCTCAAGTTATCTGATGAAGGGATTTAAGTCCTAACAAAACCTTAGCCTTCATGAGTAGTTAGTACCAAAGAAATCACTTCGAGTATCGAAGGATGCTTTAGGTAGTAATAAGAATGTTTACCCTGACGCTTTGAGCTCAGGATATTTTTTTCTTTTAGGATACTCAAATGTTGAGAAGCCACGGCCTGTTCAAGACCAAGGGCTTGATAAATTTGAGTCACGTTTAAACGTTTCCCGTCCCGGAGGAGATCAATCATAGCCAATCTGACCGGGTGTGCTATCGCTTTTAGACTCGCAGCGGTTCTTTCTAGGATTCCACGATCGAGTGAGACGGATTTTGCTTGCATGAATTTGTGAAGACTATTTTCACTAAAAGTTAAACAAAGTTACCAAACATACCAGAAAAATCGAATTTTTTATTAAAAATACAGGAACTTTAGGAACATTTTGTCCCTTTTGTTCAATATAGAAAAATTTTCATATAGTTAAAATCTTAAGTAGGTTAAACGCATCAAAATTATCAAGTGCCAATTCCAGCTAATGAAGGGACATTTTTGAAATTTCCTTCGACATTTCGAATTACTAAAATCGACGTTTTTAGCCTCTAATTGCAGATTCGAAATTTTGGTGCGTTTAACCTAAATCTTAAGTTATATTTGCGGGTTTGGAAAAAACCTAAGCTAGGCTTAGCCGCTCTTTTTCGTAACTTGCGAAACAGATAATTGCAATGGAGAAGATCAAAATAGATAGTATTGAGTCGGCCCTTGAAGACATCCGTCAAGGCAAAATGGTGATCGTCGTAGATGACGAAAACCGTGAGAATGAAGGAGATTTTGTGATTGCTGCCCAATTTGCTACCCCCGAAGTCATCAATTTTATGGCGACCCATGGTCGAGGGCTGATATGTACTCCGCTCGAGGAAGAACGCTGCGAGGCCTTAGGATTGGACCTTATGGTAGGCAAAAACACTGATGTACACCAAACCGCCTTTACGGTATCCGTAGATTATAAAGGCAAAGGAAATACTACTGGTATTAGCGCCCAAGATCGTTCACGTACGGTCATGGCCATGTTAGACACCAAAGCTAGCCCTCAAGATTTTAGTCGTCCTGGACATATTTTCCCGCTCAAAGCGATAAAGGGAGGCGTTCTGCGAAGAGCAGGCCACACCGAAGCCGCCATCGATCTTGCTAAGATAGCAGGCCTCCAACCGGCCGGAGTGATTGTCGAAATCATGAACGAGGACGGCAGTATGGCTAGGCTACCTGATTTGCGTAAAGTTGCTGATCGTTTTGAGTTAAAGCTCATTACGATTGAAGCATTGATCAATTACAGGCTCAAGCAAGAAAGCCTCATCAAAAGGGAAATTGATGTCGAAATGCCTACAGAGCATGGAGATTTCGAAATGGCCGCTTATCGCCAACTCAATACTGGCGACCTGCATTTGGCCATGGTAAAAGGCCAATGGGAGCCAGATGAGGCTATTTTGGTAAGGGTGCACTCTTCTTGTGTTACCGGAGATATTTTCGGTTCCTGCCGTTGTGATTGCGGGCCTCAGCTAGAACGTGCTCTTGAAATGGTTGATCAGGCTGGTAAAGGCGTGGTACTATACATGTTGCAGGAAGGCCGTGGCATTGGCCTACTCAACAAACTCAAGGCCTACAAACTGCAAGAAAATGGTCGTGATACCGTAGAGGCAAACCTCGAATTAGGCTTCAAAATGGACGAAAGAGACTATGGCGTAGGGGCACAGATACTTAGGGACTTAGGCGTTCGCAAGATGCGCCTCATGACCAACAACCCACGCAAAAGGGCAGGCTTGATCGGTTATGGCCTAGAAATAGTGGAAAACGTAGCGATCGAAATCACGCCCAACAAACACAACGAAAAGTATTTAATGACTAAAAAGCTAAAGATGGGCCACAACATCCTAAACAATAAAATGTGATAGGGATAAGTCATTGCCTGAAATAATTGAAAGCCGAGAACTTCTTCCTAGTTCTCGGCTTTAGCTTATTGATTCAAGCTTTTCAGAGATGATTATAAGTACTTAGACAATCGTATCCAGTATTGAGAAAGACCTAGGAAAACTGGACTACATGGTTCAGTAGAACTTTTTTCTCAGTACTATATACTTGCTACTCTGTACTAAAGAGCCTATTGGCAGCAAGCTGATCATTCATCAAGATTATTCCAATAAGACCTTTTGGATCCAAATCCCTTTATCTGTGATAACTTGGACGGAGACCAGTCCTTGATATTGAATCCCTACTTGTACCTCATGGCTCCCCATGCTTACCTCCGCTGCTAGGCGTCGGCCACTAAGGTCGTAAAGGGCGACTGATTTGATCTTAGCTTCAGGAGATCGTAAGCTAAATTTCCCAGAAGCAGGATTAGGAAAAAGCTGTAAAACCGGACGCATCCGCGTTTCTCTTAAACTCGTGGAGCCTGTGATTTTTGGTACAAGACAAAAATTGTCTAAAGAGGCCTCCTCTGAGCCAGTGATAAACTCTAATTCTAACCGAATCTCTTCTACTGAGAGGATGAGGCTATCCCAACTACCAGAGACCATATTCCATGCCGTCGAATCAATTAAAAAGACATAAGTATGCCATTGATTAAGCGATAAAGCCAAAACTGAATCTGGTGGCATAACTTCAGCCACAGCGCCATTGCCACTCAATCTCACTAGATAATCTTTATCATAGGGGGTGCTGGATGAAGTGCTGATTTTTAAATCAAAACTTAGGTAACCACTGTCCAAAAGAGTAGTCCAATCTCCGTAGAACTTCGGAGGAGCAATCGCCTCGGTGATCACCGCACTCCGGTCATCAATCCCAATCCCGATGCCTGGATTACCATGGATGCTGTCAATGCTAAGCGAGCCATTGTTCACAAAATTCCAGCCGCCATAAGTAGAATCTTCAAAGGTCGAGCAGATGGTATCTGTGAGAAAATTCCTGACAGGAGAAACGCTAAGCAAGACATTGTCGAGATAGACATCTTCATCACCTGTGATGTACTCTGCTCGAATTCTCAATAGGCTAACCTCTTGCAGCAAGTCGTTCCAGCTACCTTCAGTTATAGTCCAAGCGCTTGAGTCTAGAGGGATTTTCACCTCGCTCCAGACGTTTCTCGGTAGATCTAAGCCCTCAAGCGCTGAAGCAGCTCCTCCAGGTCCAACTAGCTGAAAAACAGGGAATGCTCCCACTAGCGTATCGGGATCATTGCTCTCTACATAGATGTCAACAGATAAACTGTCGTTTGCCGAAAGATTGACGGACCAGTCTCCCAAATAACGGCTGGGGGCAACAGCAAAGTTAATGTCTCCGGTGGCATTGTCTGCTACCCGCAAGCTGGAACCTGGATTACCTAAACTAGTAGAAAGACTAGCATTACCGTCTCCCTCTGAGAACCAGCCATTGATCGATGCATTTTCAAAATCATCTTGAACTTGGGCTAAAATTGGAGATGATGGTAATAAGACTAAAAAGCTACAGCAGATTGCCACAGCAAAAAAAGGCCACTTTTTCATGTGTTTTTTGATTTGATTACTAAGGGTTAATAGGCTTCCTTCGGAGAACGATAAGGGCGTTCACCTACGGTATGCCACTCCATGATCATAGATCAGTTTGTAGCATCAGGAATCGGGCAATACCCTTTCCTATCCATTAGTCATTGTCAAAAACAAAAGGTAAACCTAGGAGTAAAAAGATTTTAATTGAGCGAAGGGATTGGACTACAGCTAAGGGCAAGCGTCCATCCGTCCTTGGTATTAGCATGATTTTCGAGCCCTTAATGACTGCTCCATTCTACCGCGCGTTCATCAGCATAGGTAAATTCATTTCTCGCCTGTAAAAAGCCTACGTGGCCGCCACGTTGCGGGGCCTCTAACCAAATATTGTCTAAACCCTCCACCAGTTCAGGTGAGTAGCAGACAGGAGCGAGAATGGGATCATTATGGGCATTGAGGATCAAGGTAGGGATCTCAATTGAAGGCAAAAATTGCCGAGGATTGACACTAGCGTAATAATGAGCAGCCCCCTTAAAACCAAACATGGGCGCGGTATAGCGTTCGTCGAAGGCGGAAAGACTCTTAATCTGGTCAAATCCTTCTAAGGATATTTCCTCAGGAAACTGAGCGGCTTTTTGCCTAATTTTCTTCCCTAGTTTAGTAAGAAAATATCTGCGGTAGAGGCGCGTTTTGGGTTGGTGCATGACCTCCACGCTGGCCGGTAGATCTACCGGTACGGAGATCACCATGGCTTTTTTTATACGGGTATCAATCTGTTTGGCCTGCTCTCCCAAATACTTTAGGGTCATACCTCCGCCAAGGCTAAAAGAGACCATGACGACTTCTGCATAGTCAGCTTTCAAAGCATGTTGCATCACGGCCTGCATATCTGGAGTAGCACCTTGGTGATACATTTTGGGCAGGCGATTCATTTCACCAGAGCAGGAACGGCAATTCCAAGCAAGTACGTCCCAATCATTTTCGCGAAAAATCTTGGCCATGCCTTGCATATAGGGTCGTTCGGAGCTACCCTCTAGGCCATGTGAAAGGAAAGCAAGT
Organism: Bacteroidota bacterium; assembly: GCA_039024315.1. Taxonomy (GTDB): domain Bacteria; phylum Bacteroidota; class Bacteroidia; order J057; family J057; genus JBCAWW01. The sequence goes on along the minus strand of JBCCQN010000209.1, from coordinate 1,778 downwards.
CGCTTATGCCCGTTTTTGATCCAGTCGATGTCAATAAAATCTCCGTCTTCCAATTCTAGGCGTTCTCGCTCATAGCGCACCCCACTGACCTTGCGCGAGCGGCTAGGCACGATAGTTTCAAGATGGCGGTGAAATAAATAAAAGGGCGGACCTTGGTAATTAGACTGGATAAAGGGCATGGAGTGAAAGCCTATTCGTTTAGCAAATTTTGCTCGTTCAGGCTTTTTAACACTTCACTGCGATAATTTCGCCCGATCGGCAAGGTAATATCGCCAATTTCTACGGAAGGTGGGCTGAATGCATCAACTTTATCTTTGGCTACGATAAAAGAGCGATGGATACGAATGAAGCGATTTTCAGGTAGCTTTTCCTCCATAAAGCTAATTCGTTGGTAAGCAGTAACCGTTTTTTGGGTAGTCTTGACCCGGATGTAATCTTTGAGCGACTCGATGTAAAGAATATCCTTCAAAAGAATTTTGACCATCTTCTTGTCCGCCTTCAAGTATAAAAATGCCTCATCATACTGATTGTTAGGCGTAGATTCAAAGCTTGAAACGGGACTGGGGGGGACGTTTTCGGTGGGACGATCTCGATTGAGTTTATTGACAGCCTTGAGGAAACGATCAAAAGAGATCGGTTTGAGTAAATAGTCCATTACATCTAGCTCATAGCCTTGCAAGGCGTAATCTCGATAAGCAGTAGTAAAGATCACCTTGGGGGGATTGGAGATGTTGCGCAATAGTTCAATCCCACTCAAACGGGGCATCTGGATATCCAAAAACAAAAGATCAATTTCTTCCCGATTGAGTAGATTAAAAGCCTCCACCGCATTGTCGAGCCTTGCGACCAACTCTAAATGATCAATTTTATCGATATAGGACTCAAGCACATCTAAGGCCAAGGGCTCGTCATCCACTATCACACAACGAATATTCATGCTAGTTGAGTAAAATTTTCATGACTACGAGATAGGAATGAGACTCATCTACAATTTTGAGCTCATGTCGATTGGGGTAAAGCAATTCCAGGCGACGCTGGACATTTTTCAAACCAATCCCACCCGTATAGTCTTTTTCTTTTCCGGGAACTCGGCCTGGAGAAGTGGCGTTTTCTACCTTAAAAGTGAGGTATTCCTGCGTTACATTGAGATGGATGGTGATCCATTTGTCTTCGATTTCGTCGCTTACCCCATGTTTAAAACTATTTTCCACAAAGGGTAATAGTAGCATAGGGGCGACTTGAGCTGAATCAATTAGTCCCGTAACGTCAAATAGGATTTCCAAACTAGAGCCATATCTCAACTTTTCGAGGGCGATATAATGGTGTAGGCTTTCTACTTCTTTGCTGAGGGCCACTCGTTGTGAACGAGTATCATAAAGCATGTAGTTGACCATACCCGACAAGCGAAGTACCACTTCTGGAGCGAGATCGGACTTTTTTAGCGTAAGAGAATATAAGTTATTAAGTGTGTTAAAAAGGAAATGGGGATGGATTTGCGCTTTGAGAAAATTGAGCTCTGCCTCTAGCTTTTCTCTTTCTAGGGCCTTAGATGCTTGATCAAAACGGTAATAATATTTTTGAATCTTTACCGCTGAGGCTACCACCAAAACAAAACTGATTTGAATAATATGCTTAAACAGATTGTCAGTAGCCCAGTAAGGTCCATAACCAAAAGCGATATCCTGATATTGGATAGGATAGACCACATAATAAACGATCGTCCGCTGGATGATACCAGCAACTCCTAGCAGCGCGATCAGCAGCAGGGCCATTTGCCA
>JBCCQN010000208.1:0-14306 GCA_039024315.1 Bacteroidota bacterium | reverse complement strand
GCCCCAGTATCAAATTGCCAATAAAACTTTTGCGTAAAGCCTGCAAGCTCAAAGGGTATCAAGATCGCATCATAAGGCTCGATATAATCTCCATATTTGTTACTTGACCATTCAAAATGGATTGTTTTGCCTTCCTCGATGTAGTGGAGATAAAGTGGTTTCTCGGCAAACCAATTGGCTTCGAAATACTTGATTCCACCTATGCTGCTAATGCATAGTAGGATGAGCAGCCCTAGAAAAGCATAAATGATCTTTTTTACCATAAGTTTTGTATTGGGTAGCAATGAAATACTTATGGTGGTCAAAAGAGGCAAAAGCCTACCGCCAATAATGTGACAATTGCCTCTAAAAGGCTTATAGGAGCCTGAGAGGCAGCTTAAGTCGCTCAAGTTGACCCTTACTAATCCAAAAGGCACTCAAGGCGATAACCATTAGATCTAGGACGATCATCCCGTAGAGTACGATCAATATTGTCGGGAATCCCCAGAGAATCCCGTCTCCAATAAAGGGCGCGAGGATAAGGAAGAGACAAAGGCAAATAGACCAGAGGACTTGAAAGTTGATGATGATCCGAGCGGCCTCATCAATGGCTGGCGACTTTCTACCTCTACGCCAGAGCACAATGGGCAAAAATACATTGGCAAAGGGGAAGAGAAAAAATGCTAGCCCGGCGAGATTGAGTACCTTAATGAAGAATAGATCTGATTGAGTATCCTGCTTTTGAGAATCTGCCGCTTGAAGGAGTTCAGAGGGTTCTACTTGAAATACTTGGGCCAGCGCGCTGAGACTATGTCCTTTGGGTGCTTTGTCGCTGGCCTCCAATCGCTGTATGGTCCGCAAAGACAAACCAGCCTTCTCGGCTAGCTCAGTTTGAGTGAAACCTCTCTTCTCACGCCATTGCCGGACAGTATTCATATTGCTCGTTTTAGGTCCTCTCAATATAGGAGAATTTCGAAATACCACATTTAGAATCCCTCGTTCCGCGCAGCGGTAAACAAAAAAAACCCCTTGTCGAAACAAGAGGCTTAATATTTTGGGTTGTGAGCTGACCTATGCGTCTTCCTTACGGAATACTTCTACAGGGATTTCAGCTTTCACCAACTTGTGTAGGCGAACTTCCGCTACATAGTTGCCAGTAGAACGAATGTCTTCGATGATGATGGTCTTACGATCGATATCGAATCCTTGTTCTTTGAGTTTGTTGGCAATCTGTAGAGAGGTTACAGAACCAAATAATTTGCCATCGGCACCAGCGAGGGTCTCGATTTTGAGCTCCAAGCCTCCGAGTTGGTCGGCTAACTCTTGAGCAGTCTTCTGCAAGAATTCCTGTTTGTGTTCAGCCTGACGTTTTTTCTCTTCTAAGGCGCGCTTAGCTGACTCAGTAGCCATCATTGCGAGTCCTTGAGGGATCAGGTAGTTGCGAGCGTAGCCCGGCTTTACCTTTACTACATCGTCCTGATCACCCAGGTTTCTTACCGGTTGTTTGAGAATAACTTCCATTTTTTATTTCAAATCATCGGTTACGTATGGGAGAAGGGCGAGATGACGGGCACGCTTGATAGCAGTCGAAAGACGACGCTGGAACTTCAAGCTAGTTCCCGTAAGGCGACGGGGTAGAATTTTACCCTGCGCGTTGACAAACTTCAATAGGAAGTCGGGATCCTTGTAGTCGATGTACTTGATACCCGCTTTCTTGAAGCGACAGTATTTTTTGTTGCGAGCCTGAGATTTGATGCGGTTAACCGCCGTAGGCCCAATTTCATTACCTCTAGCCATGAATGTTAGATGTTTTGCAATTGAAACAAAGACTAGCTGACTTTAGCGTCCTTACGAAGACCAAAGTTTTGGGCGCGACGCTTAGCGTTGAACTCAAGCGCATGCTTTTCCAGCTTTACAGTTAGATAACGGATGACGTTGTCGTCGTAGCGGAAGTTCCGCTCCAAGTTCTCGATAAACTCAGTGTCTGCACGAAATTCGACTAAGGCGTAGTATCCGTTGGTCTTCTTGTTAATCGGGTATGCGAGTTTACGCATTCCCCAACGCTCTATGTTATGGATGGCTCCATTAGCGTCTTTGATCATTGCGACCACCTTATCTACTGCCTCTTTACACTCAGCCTCGGACAGTTCGGGTTTGAGGATGAATGTCGTCTCATACTCGTTTTGAAACGATTTTGGTTTGATGTCCATCATAATGGATTTATAAGACGATTAAATTTTTGGAGGCACAAAGTTAGGGTATTTTCCGCTAAATACAAGGATATCAATACTTTATTTATACTTTGAAATCGCCCTGCTTATCCCGAAATTTGGAACCCAAGGCCCGAAACTACCATCGATTTTGGTCGTCTTCAGGACTTAAACTGCAAAAGTCTCCTAATTATGTACCGTTAAGGCTTTTGACCCAAACATTAAAGGCGTGATTCCGTCCTAAAAGGTCTAAGACCGAATGGAAGAAAACATCAAGGCTCCCGATACCCAAGATCCTGCTCTGCCAGACACGATTGAAGTGCCTAATGAATCGGTATTGGATCAATTTAGCTGGCGTAAGCTGATCTGGCCCGTACTGATTGCGCTAGCCGCCCTTGCTTATGCCATCTACCAAATGATGCAGGAAGGTATCAATCCCATTACCGATGTGGATTGGACAGGGCGTGTTTTCGCGATGATTGGTTTGGGCTTTTTATGTATGCTAATGCGGGATTTTGGCTACATCTGGCGAATGCGAATCTTAACGGATAAAAAACTGACTTGGCGCAGCGCCATTGAAGTTACCTTACTGTGGGAGTTTTCTTCCGCCGTTTCGCCTTCTATTGTTGGAGGATCGGCTTTAGCGATTTTCATGCTGATCAGAGAGAAGATTTCTGCGGGGCGTAGTACGGCCATTGTTTTTATTACCATTTTCCTCGACGAAGTCTTTTACCTCGCGATCCTACCTATCTGCTTATTGGTGGTGAATTATGCTGAGATTTTTGCCCCATTAAAGGATGCTACCTCTGTATTTGGTACTGGTATGGTGGTTGGCTTTTGGATCGCCTATTCTATCTTATTCGCCTATACGACCTTTTTGGCCTTTGCCTTATTCATTCGACCCGAGGCGACGAGCCGTTTGTTAAAACGGGTATTTCGCACTCGCTTGCTCAGGCGCTGGGAAGAGGGAGGCGTTCGCACGGCGGATGAGCTTTTAATCTCTGCCCGCGAATTCAAAGCCAAGAGTTTTTCTTATTGGTTTAAGGCGGGGCTTTCTACCTGTTTTGCCTGGTTTGGGCGCTACCTAGTGGTTAATTGCCTGCTCGCCGCTTTTGCGATTGGGATGGGCTATGGAGATCATCTAGTCGCCTTCGCGCGGCAAGCCATCATGTTTGTCGTGATGCTAATTTCTCCTACACCGGGTAGCTCAGGAGTCGCAGAGGAGATGTTTACCCTTATGCTAAGCGATTATACGGACTTGGTACGTTTGCTCTCCGTACTATGGCGGGGGATCACCTATTATCCTTACCTATTGTTAGGAGTACCTTTGCTACCAATCTGGTACCGCCGAGTAAGTCGTAAGAAGGCTTAGGGGCTTTGCCGCTTCGCGGAACGATTACCCCAGTAGTGCGGCATACCTGCGCAAACCTATGTTTAGAGGCATGTAGCGGCCTATTGAATAGGCCGCATGAATGAAGCGTTCTGCGCAGCAGAAATCCCTTTGATAACTCCCCCAAGATTAGCTCATAATACACTATCTACTCATAGCTGAGCTTCAACTCTTCATCATCCTCGGTACGCGGGATATCTAGAATCGAAAGGGGGGACCCGACGTGGCGAGCCATCTTTTTATGAGTCCAAACGCAGCTGCCCTCGGTATGAATCCACTGGACACGGCCTACTTTTTTGAGCATATAGGCCATCTTGCCATCGCTGCTACAAAAAGAGTCCGGGGTGTATCTCCCATGCTCTAAGGCAGCCTCTCGCTTGATCCCTGAGTTGAAGCCATTTTGGTTGTAGAGGCTTTGCAGACTAAAACCAAAGCGATAGGATATCTTGTCCTTTAAATCTTGGCCCGGAAATGCTAAACCCACTTTATGCTCGCCCTCGGGTAAAAACACATGAGTGCCCATCACCATCACAGTATGTGGATCGGAGAGATAGGAGACAAAATCCAAGCCCCAGTCCGGACCATAAAACGTACCGGCATTGGCATGTAAGACATACTCACCTTTGGATTGATGCAGACCGATGGTACGGCTAATCTGTTGTTTTTGTTTAGACGCCAAATAGATATGCGGAATATCCAAGAGTTTGATCAAATCTTGGGTACGATCAACGCTGCCATCATTGATCAATAACAGCTCCGTTGGATAGACCTCGGGCAGTCTAAGTTGCGAGATCGAAGAAAGAGTCCTCAGTAAACTTTTTTCCTCGTTGTAAACCGGAATCACAATTGATACCTTTGGTTTACTGCTTTGAAAGCGCGCTAGTCCTTGGCGAAGATCATCCCAAATGTCATCTGAAACGTCTTCTAGCCGCTGGTACTCGAGCAGGTGAGTAGAAAGCCAGCTTGGCACTTGCTGACTGGTAGAATGATAGCGCATAACACATACATGATAATCTATATCGCCCTGAGATTGGGAACACTATGGCTGAACCGTTAAAAAATCGTTACAATCGGACATTTTTTGATTCCTTGCTTCGGGATTTTGAAGCAAGCGGTTATTCTTTAGACGCAAAAAGTTTCTACGCTCGTTTGTTTACTCCCGAATGGGAGGCCATGGAGCTCAAGGAGAGATTGCGGCATATCACGGAGGTATTGCATGAGGTCATTGACCAACCCTTTGCTGAAGCCTTAGAGATTTTAAAACCTGTCGCCGCTCTGCAAGAACCCACTTTTGAACATATGTTTTTTCCTGACTATGTCGAACTATATGGTCTGGAAGAGGACTGGGATACGGCCATGGCCGGTTTGGAGCATTTTACAAAGTATTCTAGCTCTGAGTTTGCGATTCGGCCTTTTATTCTCCGCGATGCAAAACGCGCAATGACTCAAATGGCAGCTTGGGCTAGCCATGAAAATTATCATGTGAGGCGTTTGGCTTCCGAAGGTTGTCGGCCCCGTCTACCTTGGGCGATGGCTTTGCCCGATTTTAAGCGAGACCCTTCTCCTATTTTACCGATTCTCGGAACGCTCAAAAATGATCCCACGGATTATGTCAGACGTTCTGTAGCCAATAATCTCAATGATATCGCCAAAGATCATCCAGAGATCGTCCTCAAAATCGCCAAGGAATGGTTGGGCCAGAGCAAGGAAACCGATTGGATCGTAAAGCATGCCTGCCGGACTTTACTCAAACAAGGCAATCCTAAGGCGCTGCGCTTATTTGGCTTTGGTGATCCAGCCCTCGTGCAAGTTTCTGGCCTTCGGACAACGCTTAGTCATGTCGCCATCGGTGAGGATTTACACTTTAGCTTTGCCTTCCAACACGAGGCCAAGGCCAGTCTCAAACTAAGAGTCGAATATGGGATCTATTACCTCAAAGCCAACGGCAAGCAAAACCGTAAAGTATTCATGATCACCGAAAATGAATACGAGCCAAATAAAGTCTATACCTTCGAACGTAAGCAATCCTTTCGCAATATGACTACGCGCAAGCATTATGTTGGTCCTCACCGCTTGAGCATTATTGTCAATGGGGAGGAGCAGGAGGAGATTGAGTTTGAGGTGCGCTAGCTTCAAGGCATTGCCTTGAAGCTAAACAAAATACCCCCTAGGCTAAGCCTAGAGGGCACCTATAATTAATACCAATCAATTGCTAAGGTTGCACCACCAGCTTGAGAGTCATTTGAGCCTTCTCGTTCGCGATGCGAACTAGGTAAATACCTGCTGCAAGGCCATCGAGCGCAAGACTCTTAGTTTGCGTGCCTGCTTGCAGTTGCTGCTGCTGGACGATTTTTCCATCCATGCCGATCATTTGGAGGTTATAGCTTTGATCTAGCACCTGGCTAAACTCAAGCTGTACCTGATCAACCGCTGGATTCGGGATCAGTTCTACGCTAAGGGTAGCACTGAGGTCTTCCAGACTAGACATGATGATGCTTACCGTATCGGTATGCGTACAGATGCCATTGATCGTCAAAGTGATCACATAAATACCAGAGGCGGTATAGCTATAACTAGGACTCTGCTGAGTTGAAGTATTGCCATCCCCAAAGTCCCACTCCCAGCTGTTGGCGTTGGTAGATAAGTCGGTGAAAGTGACATCGCTACCACTAGTTTGGTTGAGGGAGAAATCTGCCTCGGCGGCTTCTGCTTTCACTTCTTTGAGGGGGCTAAAGCAAGGCTTCTCTTGTATTTCCCAATCATAGAGATAGTAGTAAAAGCCGCTAGGGGAAGTAGAGGCCGAAGAACTAGTGATAGAGATTAGTCCGTTGATATCATAAGGGAAACTGACCCCCGCATTGTTACGGAAAAGATCTATGCTGGTACCGCCTAAACTGTATTGACCAGGACCAGGAACTTCAATATCAAGGCTTACACGCTGGGGGCCAGCTGGGATGTTGAGTTCGACGGAGTCGATGATAGTACCAGCAGGCACTCCCGAGTTTACGGGACCATCCCACAGGTAAATCGTACGAGGACCGGCAGAGCCCGCATCTAGCCAAGCTGACACAATAGTCAGTTCTTGGAAAGCTTCAAAATTAAGCGTTCCGGTGAAACCGGTATTGTGATAACCACCACCTCCAATAGCACCGGTGAGAGGTCCTACATTTTGTGGTGGGAACTCGATCACATTTTGGGCAAAAAGTGAGGTATCGCTATTCAAATTGAACAGTAGGTAAAGATCACCCGTTGCCAAAAACTGTTGGTTACCATCATACCAATAAGTGGTACCTGTGCTAGTCGCATTAAAGGCAGCGTTGCCACCGGGACAATAAGTGATATCCGCAGCGGTAGGCTCAACTGGTAGAGAAACTACTACAGTCTGGAAAGTGGTGTCGCTACCGATTGTATTGGTCACGATCAATCTTACGGTATAAACGCCACTAGCAGCGTAAGTGTGAGTAGGCTCTTGTTGGCTAGAAGTATTTCCGTCGCCAAAGTCCCAATCCCAAGTCTGAGGGACATCAGTAGAGTTATCATCAAAAGTGAACTCACCGCGACAATCTTTGATCGTTTGGATACTAAAGGCTGCGGATGGAGGCGTAACCGGAGTCAAACAAATCGGGGGTAGATCAAAAGCCTCTACCTGATCAGTTCGACTAGCTGGACTGCCTTGATTGGCGCTGAAGCCAAGCCCACGAGCGGCGAAAGCCTCCCAGATTAGACATTGATTGGCTCCACCATAATTGATAGAGTCAGCCATAAGGATCGCATCACGTCCATCCACAAAGCCTGGATTACAAGGCTGGAGTTTCAAACCATCGGTGACCAATTGCATAGCAATGTTGTTACCACCAGTGCCTGTATAGATATTGGGATCGAAGCCATATTGATCAATCAACATCAAGGTCATATCCCATAGCATCGTGGCCCAAACAAAACCAATACCGTGCGGCTGGCTAGTTTGGTTGGCGAAGTTGGTAGATGCGTAAGTGAAATTGTTGATGGCAGTACTGGGAGAATATTGTGCAGGGCGAATGCCTTGACCATTGGTGGGCTGACCAGCAGCATAAGTACCAATGCCACGATTGACGAAGTTGGTATCTAAAGTCACCATGAGGCCGTACCAGTCGCTCCAACCTTCCCCCATTTGCTCAGCGCCAAAAAGACAGCTAGCGTTATTTCCACCGCCGGTCAAACGGTTAGAGATACCATGGGTGTATTCGTGGGCGATTACGCCATTATCAAAATCTCCATCTCGATCGAAGGTAGGATTGGCATTAACCAAAGTACCGTTTACGGTATTACCCGCATTGATTTCGGCTAAGATAGCATTACCGTCATTGAGCGAAATCATAACCGAAGGGATGTTGATGGTATTACTTGCTCCTCCCATACCAAAGGGAGCCCCACCGACATTGTTCCAGACGATTACGGCGACGGCACCAGCGTTCTGCGCAGCTTCTACCTTAGAAACAAAGGTACAATTGCCGCGGCGAATGAAGGCGATCTTGCCATTGATAGCAGCTGCATTAGTAATCGCATCACAAGCATCATTGACGTCTGGGTTAGTGCCATCCTCAACCAGTACCAAATCCTGAGTGATAGGCGTAGTAGGAACACCTGGACCAAAAGTCGCATCTACAGCGGTATAATTACCGGCTATGCCACTGGGTGAATTGATATCTAATAGATTGTTATTTGCCCCGCCAGCTGTCCAGAGAAACATTTGCATGCGTGGATTCTGACCATCACCAGGGGTACCAAAGTTGGCGTTGTTTGTACCGCCACCGTCTTGGGCTTCAGCTTCTACTTCGTCATTACCTAGACCACCGTTACCGTAATTATTGGTCTGGAAGTTGCCACTAGCCTCATCAAAGCCGTAGTGATACCAAACGTCGTGCATGAGGTTATTCCAGTAAAACAGGTTAGTAACAGAAGCGTCCTGATAGCCCGGAGCGGGCTGATTGAGGTTATAAGGATAATCAAACACTAAGTTTGGACCACCATCTGGTGAGAAGCCAGGACTGTTATCGGCATCACGGTCCTCGTAGGCAAATACATTGTTACCACGAGTGATGGTGTATTCTGCGCCAGCAGCACCATCAATATCGTGCCAGCCAAAAGGAGAGGCTACTGCATCTGCAGGATCAGTTACCAGAACATTGGGGCCGTGATTGGGACTCTCGAATGGAGTAGGAATTACTCGATATTGAGCTGGCATCATACTATGCTCTGGATGGAGCGTATGGGCGGGGCCAGCAGGTTTATGATTTGTAGTCGGAACGAAATTGTGGAGATGAAGTGGGTCCTCAAAATCACAATGAACGATCCAATCGTTTTTGTGGAGTAAGGCGCCCGTATTGGCATCGATGCGCATGTTCCACCAGTGTTGGCCATTAGGTATGAGGATGCTAAGGTTCCAAGCGAGTAGGATCTCGCCTTCTGGCATCGGTTGGTACATCAACTTTACGGGAATTTCCCGAAGGGAGAGACCGGCTTTGTTGAAGATAAATTCTTTGGTGCTAATCGGCTGGATCGCAGTAATAGGTTCTGTAGCCGTAAGACCGAGATGATTGGCTGCGGCCTCAATAGCTTGAAAAGGCGTTAAGCTGGGCTGAACTGTATTGACTCGCGTTGCAACATTACGTTCTAGACGATCGCCCATGCTCATGACCCGACCTTGCCAGATATTGAAGTTTGCTACGGCATTGAAAATCTCAATATCCTGATGGGTCTGGCGAATATAAAGGTGTTGGACTTGGTTGTGAGAGGAAGTATATGAGTCGGTAATGACCCAATTTTGAATATCTGCTTGGCTGAGGCCTAGTTCAGTTTGATGTTCAAGCAGATACTTTTGGGCAATGGGCTCAACCGAGCCCTGGGCCCATGCACTTTGCGCAGTGCCTACTGCCAATAGCAGTATGACACCTAGCGTTCGAAAGGTGTTCATAGAAAATGGTAAAGTTTGATGGATGATGTAGCTTATTACATTAGTGTTAAAACACTATTAAGACAATTTGAAGGGGGAAAATCCTCCCCTTTTTGGACTTTTATTCCCAAAAAAACTAACGATCGTTCGCTTAATAGTTGACAATCAATGGTTTACAAATCTGACAAACTGTAAGTTGTTGAGCATAATTGACCGAACGTTACATTTTTAGATGCCTTGTCTCCTGGAACTAACGCAAATAGCAAACTTTGATGCCTACCTTAATTCGCCCAGCCTACAAATTAAGCAATAACAAATCGAGTCCCTTCTGACTTTGATATTAAGTACTGAGTAGCAAGTATCCCGATAGCTATTGGGATACTTGCTACTCTATAATTAAGATCAACTATAGGACTAATTCCAATCTACCATGCGACTTATTCTACTTGTATGCCTAAGTCTCTTCGCCTGCAATCAAGCCTCGCAAATGAGCCAGCGTTCCACCGAAGGTGAAAATCCACAAGCAACACCACCGGAAGCGGCTATCTATACCCAAGGCAAACAAAGTTATGATGGGATCGGCAAATACTATATGGGTCGCGAAATCTCACAAGTGATGGGACATTTCGGGGCGGGTTGGCTAGAACGACCAGAGCGAGAGGCAGAAGAAAAAGGCAGTTTGCTAATAGAAGCTTTGGCCTTAAAACCTACCGACATAGTGGCCGATATTGGGGCCGGATCGGGCTATTTTACCTTTAAGATTGCGCCGCTGGTACCCGAAGGAGGCGTCAAAGCCGTCGATATTCAACAGGAGATGCTTGACATTATGGCCACCAAACAAAAGCAAAAGGGCTTGGACAATATTGAGTTTATCCTCGGGACAGAGGACGATCCGAGGCTTCCTCCCCAAAGCGTCGATCTCGTCTTGATGGTAGATGTATATCACGAGTTTTCCTATCCTAGGGAGATGATGGAGGGGATTGTTACGGCTCTATCGCCGAACGCTAGAGTCGTACTCGTGGAGTATAGAGGCGAAGACCCCAGCGTGCCCATCAAACGGCTCCATAAGATGACGGCGGCCCAAGTGGAAAAAGAAATGAAGGCGGTTGGCCTAAGTTTGGTCGAAAATAAATCCATGCTGCCTAGGCAGCATTGTCTCATCTTTAGCCAGAGCCCCTAAAAAAATACCGCAGACCGGACTTAAATCCTGCCTGCGGCTTGAATGAGCGTTCTCCGAAGGAGTAAACACTAATCTACTGGCCTCCTAAGATCAAAGGCAATCCACTGTCTCCGCCACCTACTACGATAACTTTGGTGTTGGTGGAGTTGGCCAATTCCTTAGTGGCTTCGATACCTTGCCAGCGAAGGAGACGATCCGAAAGACTCTGAGAGACAATATTTTGGTACTGCTTGATACCTTCTGCTTCAATACGCTTACGCTCTGCTTCTTTTTTCTCTTTGGTGATACGGAAATCGTACTCCTGAGACTGCTGCTCCTGTTCTAGCTTGCGCTCGATGGCGGCAACGATCTTTTCTGGCAGCTCTACAGAACGAATCAGGACTACATCTAGATCAATGTAGTTTTCGGCCAGTACCTTTTTGGTACGCTCCAAGATTTTGTCCTGGACTTCCTCTCTTTTCGCGGAATAAAGATCTTCTGGTGAATAGTTACCAATAATCTCACGGGTAGAAGACCTGATCTCAGGAATGATAATTTTGTTGCGATATTCTGACTCCCCACCAATTTCGTTGTAAAGAAGGCCGATTTTCTTCGCTTCGGGGCGATAGCGGAGGGTGAGATCGATGTGAATACTCAAACCGTTGTTGGCAAGTACGTCCATTTCCTCCGTCAACTCCTGCTTACGTACATCAAAAATTACCATTGTATTCCAAGGGGCAATTACGTGAAAGCCCTGGCCGTAGATCGTCTCAGTATCTAGTCCATCACCAAACTTGTAAAACATGATGCCTTTTTGTCCGGTCTTGATGGTAACAAACGCACCGGAGGTCAGGAATACTAGCAACAAGAAGCCAGCAAATACCATCGCTGCGGTAGAAATTACACGAGATTTGTTCATGATATTTTAAAAAATTTCAGACTTGTAGTTTCAGTTTCGAATAATGTACTCAATTTATGTATAAAAGACCATCTTGGCCATAAAAGGTTTGAATTGAGATTAATCGTTATTACGGCTAAATAACACGCAAAGTAGGTGCATAGTGACACTTTCTAATGCGAAAATAATGTCTGGAATACTTAAGCCGTTTTCTTGCCTCATTTCTGCCTGCTCCTTGTACAATTTCGGCTAGCGATTAGGCGTAGATCTTTTATTTATTCAATTCCAAAAGGGATGGACCAAGCTTCAGAACTAATTTTGTAGCCTGTTCTAGCTGGATCAGAAATACTCACCCTGCAGCCTACAATACTTAGGTCAGTTTGTCACTTTGGACTAAGCGTTAAGCAAGGCTTAATCCTAAAGACTTAGCCCCACATATATGACATATGCGGGGCTGCTATCGAAAGGTACGATCTATGAATTTTCTAAGAAAATTACCTACTAGATGGAAGCGATGAAGCGTTCGATGACGGTGGTTACACTTGGCTTAAGCATAAAAGTCAGCGCAATACCAGCGATTGCGCCCCAAAGGTGGGCATCATGATTGATCTGCATTTCTGCTTTGCGTAGGCTGTTTACTGCGCTATAGACAATAAAGCCAAAGGCAGCGATGTAACCCGGCAGCTGTAGCACGGGAAACTCATTGGACAGGAATGGGATGCCAAACTTGAGATAAGGATTGCAAATCACCGCACTCAAGACAATAGCACTGATCGCTCCAGAGGCTCCTACACTACCCGCATAGCCAGTGTCTTTGCGGTAGCGTAAGGTCGGGATCAAATTGCCAATCAGCATACCCACAACATAAAGTACCCCAAATTGCCAGTGCCCCAATCGATATTCTAGCATAAAGCCAAAAAAGATAAAGGTCACCATGTTGAAAAGAAGGTGTAGTGTATTACCGTGCATCCAACCACTGGTCAGCATACGATAATATTCTTTGTACATGATCATGTCATAAGGGATGAGGGTATGTTTATCCCTGATGTCCTCATTGATCAGTCCCCAAATACTAATCCCGATAGTGCTGATCAATATGGTCAGCGCTACCGGGGCATTGATAAAGTAATTAAAATCCATATGCGTCTGATGTTTGGTAAATTCTTAACACAAATAAACCAAACATTAGACTATACGAAAAGTCGTTATTTACGATTTTCTAACTCATTCAAGATTCCTCTTCTTCCCATTTCATGGAACGTTTAACTCCTTTTTGCCATTGGCCATAGAGTTTTTCTCTTTTTTCGGCGGCCATATCTGGGGAGAATGTTGCATCGCGGCGCCAGCTTTGACTGATTTCCTCCATCTGCCAATACTCAACGGCTAAGCCTGCTAAATAGGCTGCCCCAAGTGCTGTCGTTTCGATTACTTCTGGGCGTTCGACGGTGGAGTCGAGAATATCCGCCTGAAATTGCATCAACACATTGTTGGCTGATGCTCCGCCATCTACTCTGAGGGTTTTGATTTCCTGATCGGCATCTTGTTGCATGGCACCGAGTACATCTCTTGTCTGATAAGCCAGAGATTCTAGCGTAGCCCGGATAATATGGCCCTTACCAGTACCGCGGGTCAAACCAAAGATGGCTCCCCGCGCATACATGTCCCAATAAGGCGCTCCTAAGCCTGCGAAGGCTGGCACTACGACTACGCCTCCATTGTCTTCATATTTATTGGCGTAGTATTCAGAATCTGGGGCGTCGTCGAGAATTTTGAGCGCGTCGCGCAACCACTGAATCGCTGCCCCAGCAATGAAAATACTGCCTTCGAGTACGTAATTGACTTTACCATCCAATCCCCAACCTAGGCTGGTGATCAGACCATTTTTGGAGAAAACGGGTTCTTCGCCTGTATTCATCAGCAAAAAGCAACCAGTACCATAAGTGTTTTTGGCCATGCCCGGTTCAAAGCAAGCTTGTCCAAATAGCGCCGCTTGCTGGTCGCCCGCGACCCCTCTTATCGGAATCTGCACGCCTTCAAACCAAGATGGATCCGTCATGCCAAAGTCTCCACTAGAGGGACGCACTTCAGGTAGCATACTGGCGGGAATATTGAGTTCATTCAACATCTTCTCATCCCACTCGAGATCCTTGATGTTATAGACCATACTACGGCAGGCGTTGGAGTAATCCGTAGCGTGCACTTCTCCTTTGGTGAGGTTCCAGATCAACCAGCTATCCACGGTCCCAAAGACAAGGTTTTCTTGCTTGATATCGGGATTGTTGAAGGCGATATAGTCTAGGATCCATTTGATTTTGGTGCCGGAGAAATAGGCGTCGATCACCAGACCCGTATTCTCACGGACATAGTCTGTGAGGCCTTTTTCTGTTAGAGCATCACAGATAGAAGCCGTTCTACGATCCTGCCAAACCACGGCATTATAAACGGGATTGCCGCTTTCCTTATCCCAGACGATGGTGGTTTCTCGCTGATTGGTGATACCAATGGCGGCGATTTGACTAGGCTTAATACCCGTATCTTTTAATACCGATCTAGCCACGGCAATCTGAGAATTCCAGATCTCCATAGGATCGTGCTCAACCCAACCGGGCTTGGGAAATATCTGAGTAAACTCTTGTTGAGAGGTGCCGACAATTTTGGAGTTCTTGTCAAAAATGATGGCCCGAGAACTGGTAGTTCCCTGGTCCAATGCGAGAATAAATTTGTCCATTTTATCTTCT
>JBCCQN010000207.1:0-14390 GCA_039024315.1 Bacteroidota bacterium | reverse complement strand
TGTAAAGGTAGGACTAAAAAGGCCTGTTTTAGCGTTTTTGGGGCGAATGGCGCGATTTGATCTTTGAATGGATAAATCCTGAGGCTGTTCGTTTTTTGCGGAGGAGAGATGATCGTTCCGCGCTCCCGATAGCTATCGGGAGGTGACGAAAAAAGACCAGACGAAAAGCTCATCTGGTCTCAAAAAAAATTAGGGGGCTACGATCCCGCATTTGGGAGAGCCACCCTAACCCTTGCTCATTCTTTACTTTAACCTGTGACATAAAGGTAGAACAAAAAGTGGCTGATTTGGCGAATTAGGGCCGAATGGTAAGTTTCTTTTGCTCAATGGTCAAAGTTGGATTTTAAAGAATTTTTTAGCCCTCAATCGGGCGATTTTTGAGAGCGCTGCCTCATGAATCCGCATTGACTACTACAGACAGATAATTGCTCGATTAGTGTTCGGGAGCAATGCAATAGCCTAGCCCAAAATAAGCAAGCCAAATCAGCAAGTATCTACCTATATTTGCAATATTGTTGCATTTTAGATGCTGTAAGTGATATGCGGCTTTCCCCCGAAAGGCAGGTAAATAAGTACTGAGACAATAGTATTCAGACTTTGAAAAAACGACCTCAAAGGGGTAAAGAAGCGATTATTCTTCGTACCAGATACTTTTTACTCAGTACTTAAATCTAGAATTAGCATACGGCTTTAAATTTGAATCATGATGAAACATATTTTCACTTGGCTAATGATGAGCCTCATGCTGAGCGAGGGTATGGCGCAAGTTACCTTTGAACCTCCAGAGGAAGCGATAACGATTAATGCTGCTCAGGCTTTCGGACCTATTAGCATCGATGGCAAATTGGACGAAGCTAGTTGGATGGCCGCTTCCCCGATAAGCTCTTTTATACAAAAAGATCCCATCCAAGGTGATCCTGCAAGTATGCCTACAGAGGCAAGAATTTTGTTTGACGAGAAATACCTATATGTGGGGGCAGTTTGTAATACCGCCAATGGAAGGTCGGATCTTCGCACCCAAAATATGCAGAGAGATTTCGACTATTTCCAAAATGATATGTTTGGGATCGCGCTAGATGGATTTCTAGATAAACGCAATGCGATTGCTTTTCAAACCAACCCTTATGGTACCCAGCGCGAAATTTTGGTAATGGATGGGGAGATTTTTAATCGCGAATGGTCGGGTTTGTGGAGAGTAAGAACCCAAATTTTAGATTCGGCTTGGGTGGTAGAAATGGCTATCCCTTGGAAAACCCTCCGTTATCCCCCCGCCTGTAACAAGATGGGAATCATATTGACGAGAAATATCCGCAGTAACAATGAATATGTTTCTTTTCCGGCTGTGCCCCGTGCGTTCAATGTATATCGAATGTCCTATGGAGCTGTACTAAGCGGAATTGAGCCTCCTCCCCCTTCTGCAAATGTGCAGGTGATACCATATACCCTGATTACAGCGGAAAGGCAATCAGTTGATGGTGAGTCTACCGCAGAGGGTACAGACTTCAAAGCGGGGGGCGAAGTGAAATGGGTTACCGGCCCCAATTCGGTACTAGACCTTACCATTAATACTGATTTCGCCCAAGCAGATGTGGACCGACAAGTTGTAAATCTCACCCGCTTTTCAGTTTTTTTTCCCGAAAGGAGGCAGTTCTTTCTGGAAGGAAATGAAATTTATAGCATGGCCGCATGGGACCTACTACAACCTTTTTTCAGTCGAAGAATTGGGCTTGATGACAGTGGTAGCCCGATACCTATTGATGTAGGAGCTCGCTTTACTAATCGCAGTGAAAAACAAAATATCGGTCTTTTGGCGATTCGGCAAAGAGAAAACGGAAATACTCCCGCGGCAAATTTTGCCGTGGCCCGATACTCCGCTAACCTTGCGTCCCAAGGTCGTATCGGAGGGATGGCAACCTTTAGACATGACGAGGCCAATGCTGCAGGGCAATCGACCACTAATGGTACCGTGACGATTGATGGTTTTTTCCGCCCTAGCCAGCAGATCAATTCGTTTTGGATGATATCCGGTTCAAAAACTTCAGGGGCCATCAATGATCAAGGCCTTTCTGGCGCAACCTGGACCTATTTTGACAACAATTGGATTTATTTGGGACTAGTGGAGGCCTTTGTTACGGCTGATTATAACCCAAGGGCTGGTTTTATCAGTGCCAACAATTATTTATTGACCAGTCCCGCCTTTGAATTAAGGTTACGTCCCAAATGGCTCCCCAAATTCATTCGCCAATATAGTCCGGGCATTTCCTCCTACATATATCACTATTTGGATGATCTTACGCTTCGAGAGGGTTTCATTAGTTACGAACCCCTCAAGCTTGAGCTCCAAAACGGGAGTGAATTTTCCTACAATCTCAGTACCAATTGGCAATCGTTGCGCAATACTTTTTCTCCGGTAGGGATAGAGATACTGCCCGGTGATTACACATATACGAGCCATCGCTTTAGTTACCGTGGGGATTTTTCCAGAAAGTTTGCTCTCAGTGCCTCCTACCGCTTTGGTGGCTACTTTGACGGAAATCTCAATAATTTTAACTCTGCCTTGAGGTTTGCCCCTCTGCCTCACATCCAACTAACGGCAGACTATGAGTACAATCGACTTTCTGATTTGGGCAAAGAGCGTAGCAATGCCGAAACCCATCTTATTGGCACCGAATTACGGCTAGCGCTCAATCCAAGAATTCAGCTAATTTCATTCTTACAATACAATACCGCCTCAGAAAGAACCACACTCAATAGTAGATTTGTCTGGGAGTACCGCCCGCTTTCGTATATCTATCTGGTTTACAATGCCAATCGTCAGGATCTCTTAGATCCTTCCAGCGGTTTTACTACAAACCTTCATGATCAACAGGCGATTTTTAAGGTGACCTTTTTAAAGCAGTTTTAATCTCTTGACCGCTTAACTATTATTATTTTTGCAGCTAAAAGCTCAAACGAATGCAAACTCAATCCTCTGCTTCTGATATTCAGTCCACCTCTAAGCTCAACGCGCGGATGTCGGCCAATCGCAATTCTGCTCGCGATTTTGATGAATGGTGCTTTCGTCAATTGCCAGAGCTAAATCTTCCTTCCCGCGTCCTTGACCTCGGCTGCGGTACTGGTAAGCAGCTTTTACTGTTTAGTCCCATGCTTTCGCCTCAGAGTGAGGTCATCGGTCTTGACTTAGAAGGTAAGAGTCTCAATCAACTCAAAAATGATTACCAAGGCAGGGCTAAGCTCGGTCTTATTGAAGGCAGCTTCGATACCATGGAGCTATATCCTGAGCTAGCGGAAGGCACTTTTGATCTCATTTACGCCTCCTACGCCCTTTATTATACCCAAAATCTCGCTAAGGTAATGGAAGATGCTTATCGACTGCTAAAGCCCGGTGGCGTCTTTTGGGTGATCTGTCCTTATTATGGCACCAATGACGAGTTCCTGTCCATCATCCGCCCTCTGCATGAGGTCGAAGATTTTATGGACTATGTTTTTGATCAGTTTCATCAGGATGTCATCGCTCATGGTGAACGCATTGGTTTCTCTTCCCTCAAGCCTTCTTTGCTGCGCAACAAGATTGCTTTTTCAAGCGCGGAGGCCTTTTTGACCTACCTTAGCAACTCGCTTTTCTATCGTCCCGGCCATGATGCTGAGATTTTAGCGGCTGTGCAAAAGGTCTGTGAGGCAGAAGGAGACTTTAAGGTGAGCAAAAATATCATTTCTCTCCAGCTCCGTAAGTAGTCTTTTTGCAGGATACTGTTTACATTTTGGGGGAGTAGCTTTTTTCTAGCTGCTGCTCAGAACGCTTATCTCATCCCCAAATACAAAACAATGTCCAATATCAAAAAGGAAGACGTCAAGCAGGAGGTATTTGATCTCTACGACGAGTACGCCCATAACAAAATCGATCGGCGCCAATTTGTAGAACGGCTCTCGGCTTATGCCGTGGGAGGACTGACTGTGCCTGCACTCTTGGGCTTTGTTATGCCTGACTACGAGACCAAAGTTCAGGTCAAAGCAGACGATCCCAGGCTTGATTCTCAGTACATAATGTTTCAGTCTCCTAAAGGTGGAGGTGAGATTAGAGGTCTGCTTTCTTCGGAGCTCGCAATCAAAGAAAAACAGCCGGGCATACTAGTGGTGCATGAAAACCGTGGTCTCAATCCCCACATCGAAGATGTAAGTCGTAGAGCTGCGCTAGAAGGATTTGTGGCTTTTGCCCCCGATGCCCTTTGGCCCTTAGGAGGCTATCCTGGTACTGATGATGAAGGCCGCACTATGCAACGTAAACGCGATCGTAATGAGATGCTAGAGGATTTTATCGCGGCTTTCCACTTTTTGCGTGAGCATCCTCAATGCAATGGCAAAGTAGGGGTAGTGGGCTTTTGTTTTGGGGGCTGGATCTCCAATATGATGGCTGTTAAAGTGCCAGAATTATTGGCGGCCGTACCTTTTTATGGGGGTCAACCAGATGCGGAAATGGTGCCAGATATTCAAGCGCCCCTCATGCTGCAGTTTGCCGGTCTCGACAAGCGGGTCAATGCAGGTTGGCCTGCCTACGAAGCCGCTTTGATGGAAAACGGCAAAGAGTATGTAGCCTGCCATTATCCTGAGGTCAATCACGGCTTTCATAACGATAGTACCCCTCGTTTTGATCCTCCGATGGCAAGGCTAGCTTGGGAGCGGACGATCGGATTTTTTGAGGAGAAATTGGGCTGAGGCCGCCTCGCGGAACGCTTATTTCATAGAGGGACTTACTCGGGCGTATGCAATACGCCGCTACAATGTGCGGATAGGTAGGGGCGTATTGCATACGCCCCCGAGGGTACCTAGAGAGATAAGCGTTCTGCGAAGCAGTAAATACAAAAAAAGCCCTCAACCTAATAAAGATCGAGGGCTGTATCTAAAAGAGACTTTTATCTCCTTTTCTTCTTTTTGCGCTCTTGGGCCCGTCTTTCGGCCCGGGAAAGCGGGCGCTGAGGCTGACCACCAGAAGCGGCTGCCATAACGCGGCGTTCTTGTTCACGCTGATTTTGGCGCTCGCGCTCGACTTCGTCGTGGCGAGTTTTAAGCTTACTGAAATCATCACGCTTACGCGTATCTACGTTGTTGCGTTGCTGATTTTCTTCAACGTGGAGGTCCGCTTTGAAGAGCAAGCTCAATACGCTTTGGTTGATATCCTTGAGTATCTGCTGAAACAGTTCAAATGACTCAAACTTGTACACCAACAAGGGATCTTTTTGCTCAAATACGGCGTTTTGTACCGAAGTCCGCAACTCATCCATCTCACGGAGGTGGTTTTTCCAACGATCATCGATGATGGCTAGGGTCGCGACCTTTTCCAATTCATCCACAACCATTTGGCCTTGAGTAGTCAAAGCTTCCTCTACAGGCACCACAATCTGTAACTTCTTAGAACCATCGGAAAATGGAATCAGGATCTTATTGATATTAGGATTATTGGCTTTGATACGACCAATTCCTCCTGCCAATGTCTCAGACAATCGCTTTGCTTTGCGGTCATAAGCCGCTTTGGCTTGGGCGTAAATTTTCTCGGTGAGGTTCTCTAGACTTTCGTCATTGAGGTCTTTTTCGGTTACCTCTGGATCTACCGAAAGGAGACGGATGGTATGCAAACGTAGGCCTTCGGCATCAGTCATATCGATATAAGACTCGACTAGACTTGAACAAAGGTCATAAAGCATATTGTCGAGGTCCACCTTGATACGGCCACCAAACAAGGCGTTGCGGCGGCGACGGTAGATCACCTCGCGCTGGTTGTTCATGACGTCATCATACTCCAAGAGGCGCTTACGCATGGCAAAGTTGTTTTCTTCGACCTTCTTTTGCGCATTGGAGATAGATTTGGAGATCATCTTATGTTGGATCACCTCACCTTCTTTGAAACCAACGCGGTCCATGACCTTGATGATACGCTCCGTACTAAAGAGACGCATCAAGTCATCTTCCAAGGAAACAAAGAATTGGCTAGTACCTGGATCACCTTGGCGCCCTGCACGACCTCTCAACTGCCGGTCGATACGACGAGATTCGTGGCGCTCCGTACCGATGATAGCAAGACCACCGGCTTCTTTGACACCTTCGCCTAGCTTGATATCTGTACCACGGCCGGCCATGTTGGTGGCAATGGTAACTACGCCTGCTTGACCAGCAGCGGCTACAATCTCTGCTTCACGTTGGTGCTGCTTAGCGTTGAGGACGTTGTGAGGGATCTTGCGGATGTTGAGCATGCGAGAAAGCAGCTCTGATACCTCTACTGAGGTGGTACCCACTAGGACAGGCTGTCCATTTTCGCGCATCACCTCGATTTCGTCGATGACGGCATTATATTTTTCCCGCTTGGTTCGGTAAACGAGATCCTCGCGGTCATCACGCGCGATCGGTAGATTGGTTGGGATCACTACCACATCGAGCTTGTAGATTTCAAAAAATTCTGCTTCCTCCGTTTCTGCTGTACCGGTCATACCACTGAGTTTATGGTACATGCGGAAGTAGTTTTGGAGGGTAACGGTGGCAAAGGTCTGAGTCGCAGCCTCAACTTTTACATTTTCTTTGGCTTCGATTGCTTGGTGCAGACCATCAGAGTAGCGACGACCTGGTAGTACACGACCTGTCTGCTCATCCACGATATTGACTTTACCTTCTTGTACGATGTATTCAACATCTTTTTCGAAGAGGGTGTAAGCCTTGAGGAGTTGGTTGATGGCGTGAAGGCGCTCAGATTTTTCGGCGTAGTCGGCAGCGACTTCGTCTTTTAGTTTTAAGCGCTCCTCGTCTGAGAGCTCTGTATTTCCTTCAATCGCAGAAAGTTTAGCCGCAACATCTGGCAGTACAAACAAGTCCGGATCTTCCCCTGCTTGGGCGATTTCTTCGCGGCCTTTATCGGTAAGTTCTACCTGACGATTTTTCTCTTCGATGGTGAAGAATAGAGGCTCATCCGCCTCGTGCATATTCTTGCTGTTGTCTTGCAAGAAATAGGCCTCGGTCTTATTCATTTGGGCTTTGACCCCTGTTTCACTGAGAAACTTGATCAAGGCATTGTTTTTTGGCAAACCACGGTAAGCACGGAAGAGTGGCAATCCTCCTTCGTCCATTTTACCGTTTTTAATGTGCTTTTTCGCTTCATTAAGGTAGCCATTAATGAGCGTTCGCTGTTTGCGAACGAGTCTTTCGATCCGTGGCTTGAGTTGGTCATACTCATGCTTGTCGCCTCTTGGTACTGGACCAGAGATGATAAGGGGAGTACGAGCCTCATCAATCAAGACCGAGTCAATCTCATCAATAATGGCGTAGAAATGGCGACCTTGTACCAGATAATCTGGCTGGGTAGTCATATTGTCGCGCAGATAATCGAAGCCAAATTCATTATTGGTTCCGTAGGTGATATCTGCTTTATAGGCTTTGCGACGCTCGTCAGAGTTGGGTTCATGCAGATCGATACAATCTACAGTAAGACCATGAAACTGAAATAGTGGTGCATTCCAATCTGCATCACGACGAGCAAGATAATTGTTTACCGTAATGAGGTGGACGCCCATACCGGAGAGGGCGTTGAGATATACTGGGAGGGTCGCAACGAGAGTCTTGCCTTCACCAGTAGCCATCTCTGCTATTTTACCGCTGTGCAGAACGTTACCCCCGATGAGCTGTACATCGTAGTGGATCATATTCCAAGCGATGTTGGCATCAGCAGCGGTCCATTGGTTGGCCCAAACTGCGGTATTGCCTTCGATGGTAACATTGTTTCTTTTGGCAGCAAGCTCCTTGTCGTAGTCGTTTGCCGTAACCCGTAGCTCTCCGTTTTGGGTGAGGCGGCGGGCAGTTTCTTTGACTACTGCAAATGCTTGGGGAGCAACCTCAGTTAAGATCTCGTCGATCTGTTTATAATGGTCCTTGTCGAGTTCGTCGATTTCTTTGAAGATGGTTTCTTTGGCGTGTGCATCTTCTGTTTCATCGGCTTCGCCTCTAAGATCTGCGATACGCTCGCGGATTTCGGCGGTATATTCAGCGATTTGTTCTTTGAACTCGGCTGTTTTACCTCTAAGCTCATCATCGGTGATGGTATGGAGCTGCTCGTAGGCAGCGTTTACTTCATCGACAAAGGGCCAGAGCTGTTTGAGATCCTTTTCCTTTTTGGAAGGAAAGAGTTTATTTAAGAATGACTTCATTTTCAGTTCTTTTCCTGCGGTATATGCTTACGTATCTCCTGGAGTAAATCCTGATGGATGTTTCCGTTGGATACGACGATTTCTGATCCGTAAAGATAATCATCTTCCCCATTAAAGTCGCTGACCTTGCCGCCTGCTTCTTTCACAATCAAGGCACCGGCAGCTACGTCCCAGGGATTGAGGCCAAATTCGAAGTAGCCTTCAAAACGACCTACGGCGACGTAGGCCATGTCTAAGGCAGCGCTTCCCATACGTCTTAGCCCATGGGCTTTGTCCATCAAAGCGATCACCAAAGCGAGATATTGATCGCGCCAAGGGAAATTGGCGTAGGGAAAACCTGTGCTGAGTAAAGACTCAGCTAATTTAGGACGTTCGCTAATGGCGATCGACTGGTCATTGAGAAAAGCGCCCTTCCCTTTTTGGGCAGTAAACATCTCCTCTAATATAGGGGCGTAGATATAGGCTAGTTGGGTCTCTCCTTGGAATTGGAGTGCTAGGCTAATGCAAAAATTGGCGATGCCATGGGTATAATTGGTGGTGCCATCGATCGGATCAATGATCCATGTCCAACCATTTTCGCTCGGAGTGTTATCTGATTCTTCATTGACAAATCCCGATCCTGGAATCAGGCGAAGGCAGCCCTCCTTGAGCATTTTTTCAGCATTGATATCTACATAGGAGACGGGATCGCGTTCGCGTTTGAAGCGAACATCGCTAAATGAAAACCGATGAAACTCCTCGCGAGCAAACTGTCCGGTACGTCGGATCAGCTGTCTTAGGGGTTCATCTATTTGCGAAATGCTATCTAACTCCATGGGGTAAATATCAGAGAAATAGATCATTCGAAATACTATTCCATGCTGAGGAATAGTGTCAAATTGTCAGTTATTGCTTACGGCTTCTGCCGAATCTTGAATTGCGAATCAGAATAAGCAGCAATAATAACAGACTCAATATGGCAACAGTATACCCTAAATAGTCACCATGCTTGACGTAAAAAGTTTTGCTATCGTACAAATCTAATTTCCCGTCGATATAAGTAGGTACCCAAAAATCGGTAGGCTGCGAAATTACTCCTTTGTTGTCTGTGAATAAAGATATACCCGTATTGGCAGATCTGGCAATAGCGCGGCGCGTTTCAATGGCGCGAAGGGTTGCGAAGTGAGCATGCTGAATGTGCCCAGAACTTTCACTCCACCAACCATCATTGGTAATGATGGTCATAAATCGCGCCCCTTTGGCCACAAATTGCCTGACATAATCGCCATACTCTGATTCGTAGCAAATCATTGGGGCCACCTTATCGTGAGTGTGCAGAACCAAATTTCGCACCGAATCAGGGTAACCATAGCCTCCTACTGAACCACCGAGCGAAGGGGCCCAATCTTTTAAGAAGGTTAGCACATCCAAAAAGGGCATGCGTTCCACCATGGGTACGAGTTTTGCTTTTTGGAAGGTTTGAGGAACGGTATCGGTGCGTAGGAGGAAAGAAGCATTGTTTTGATCCAAATAGATGGTGTCAAATGCTTCGGGGTAACTGAGGCAGCGAGAGGGAACTCGATTATCTACGAATTGGTAGGTGTGGACGGGGACAGGCTCAGCGTCTTTGGGATAAAGTCTAAATTCGATAAAGCCACTCATAAGGCTGAGGTTGTGGAGATAAACCTGTTGCCAGAAGGGCTGGATTAAGCGTTCCTCACGGAGGCACTGCTGATACATACCTTTGGAGATCGCAGTCTCCGGCATCAGTACTAAATCTATGGTGTCTATACCGGCTGAGGCGGTCAAACTATCCATGATCGCAATCTGCGAACCGTAAGAGGATGTCTTTTCGTAGGGGTCAATATTGGGCTGTATGACCCGTACGTTGACTTTGCCGACGGATTGAAATACCTCTCGTTCTGGATTGAGCAGCCATATATTGGCAATAAATGGAGCCGTGAGTAGGGCGACAACTGCAGTACTCAAGGAAGCAAGGGAAAGCTTCCTCTTTTCAGTAAATCCAACGTGCTGAGCTTGCTCCCAAATCTTCAGGCCAGAAAATATAAGTACGTTGATCAGAAGGATTTGGAGGGAGATGCCTAGGGTGCCCGTTAGCTCTATGTATTGGATGGCTTTGGGAAATAAAGTGAACGCATGGCCGAGAGTGATCCAAGACCAAGAGAGGTCCCAATTGAAGTGCAAAAATTCAAAAGTAAGCCAGAAAACTACGAAGGATACCGGCGGTAGCCAAGACCAGCCCGTTCGCCGACTGAGGCTAAAAAGATAAATCGGGATGGTCATCAAAAATGGATTGACCAGATTTGCGACTAAACCAGACATGATGTAAGTAAGGACTTCTTGCCAGCTACTGGCCCCAAATGCGGTCATCATCAACCAATAGCAGGTACCTAGATTCCAGATAACAAAAGTGGTGTAAGCATAACGAAAAACCTGAGCGTTATGGGAGATAATTTGTCGTTTGTAGATCCAAGGTTTTTGTTTGTAGCGCCACAAAAATTGAAAGGTAATGAAACGCCAAATGAGCACAAAAATCGCTTTGAAGAATCCCCAAAATCGGTCTTCAAATAATTTATCGGGTGTACGATCAATCACTAAGAGTAGAGGTACGAAGGCGATGTAAGAAAGGAAAGCAAAGGGTAAAGGGGGGAAGGAGAGCGCCAAAAGCAAGCCCGAGAGTATGACCATGGGATAGGGTCTATATCGGGCGAAACGGAAAGGAAATAAGGTTTCCTTGGTCATAAGGCAAGTTTCATGATGATGCTAAAGGTATAAATAATTTTCCTAGGGGATGTAAGATTGTCCAATGTTTGGGAGAAAATAGAATAATTTACTACTTTAGAGCCATCGCAAAACGCTAAAAATCAACATCATTAGGATACTAAATATTTCTATGGCATAAAATTTACGTTACCCTGCTCAGTCTGACGTTAATCGCCTTTTTTGCACATCACACATTTCGAAAAATAAGTGAGTTTGGGGATTGGTATAATTCACTTCTTCGTACCGATGATCATAAAAGGCTGAGCTTTCTGCTTAAATCTGTAATTGGCTATATCTGATTTGTGAGTTGATATTTGATCAGCAAAAGCAAATAAGAAAGCCTGGCAAAATACGACCTTCCTAAATGTCCGGAAAAGGCTAGCCTTGACCGGATGAGCCTTTATAAGGCCTTAACACACAGTTCTTTAATGATTTGACAAAAAAGTGTTAAAATACTTTGGTTGGGTGCGTGACACCATGTAAAAATTGCTACTGTTACCTAACCTAAACAACGCAAAAATTCTCAACCTTTATGAGACGGTACCTGATGCAAACTCTTGCTTACTCATTACAAAGACGGGTCCGAATCAGAAGTGGAGGTCTTTGGACACTGCTTACACTGATTGGACTTACTATTTCTCCTCAGATGCTCCAGGCACAATGCCCGGATGGTCTGCCTCCAGTAGTTTCTGGTTGTCCCACTAATATTAATATCAATGTAGCCCCTGGATCATGTGCTAACACGGCTACTTGGACACCTCCTAGCTTTGTTCCCGGAGGTCTTTGTGGTATTACAGGACTTACAAGCTCACATTCACCTGGAGCTACTTTTCCAGTGGGTACTACTACTGTAACCTACACTGCAACCGATGCTGGGGGATTATCTACTTCCTGTAGTTTTGATGTTATCGTAACTGATAATGAAAATCCGAGTTTAACTGCCTGTCCAGCTAATATTACTATACCTGCTGTAGGTTGTACTGCCAACCCAACTTGGACTGCTCCAACTGCTACAGATAACTGTCCTGGGGTAATCTTAACCAGTACTGCTAACTCTGGCGATGCTTTTAATGTAGGTACTACAACGGTTACCTATACCGCTACCGATTTGGAGGGAAATGTAGTTACTTGCTCTTTTACGGTAACGGTTACTGAAACAGTAGATCCCATTATTAATTGTCCGGGTGCTATCACCATCAATGCGGATGCTGGTCTCTGTACCGGAACGGTCGCTTCGGCACTGGCTACAGCTACGGATAACTGCGCCACGCCGACCATCACAAGTGATGCACCTGGTGGGGGCGCTGATATCGCGGGATCTTATCCCGTGGGTACCACTACAGTAACCTTTACTGCCACTGACGATGCTGGCAATACTGCTACCTGTACCACTTTGATAACTGTAGTTGATAATGAGGCCCCAAGCTTTACCAACTGCCCTGTCGGCCTACAAACTGTTAATGTAGCGCCCGGAACTTGTGCCGGTGTATTTAACTATACTCCTACTTTTTCAGACAATTGTCCTGGTGCTACTGTAGCTCAAACAAGTGGCCCAACTGTAGGTACTTCTCAAGCGCCTGGCAGCTACACGGTAGCGTTTACCGTAACAGATGCCGCGGGTCTGCAAGCAGTTTGTACGATCAACTATGAGGTTGTCGATAATGAGGCCCCCACTATCACGAATTGCCCAGCAGCTGTTAATAATTTAAATGTTGACGCTGCTACTTGTGGTGCGGTATTTACTTTTAATCCTACGGCGAACGATAATTGTGCGGTAACCTCCTTTGTGAGGACTGATGCAACTGGCCTTGTTAGTGGTGATGTTTTCCCGGTGGGAACGACTACCATTTCATATTTAGCTTCTGATGCCGAAGGAAATACCACTCCTTGTTCGTTCGACGTAGTAGTTACAGATAATGTAGCTCCAGTCTTTACCACTTGCCCTACCAATATCACTGTAAATGTCGATGGTGGCTCTTGTACAGCAACCGTATCGACCCTCGCACTAGCTGTGGCCACGGATGATTGTGGTATCGCTAGTATTATAAATGATTTTAATGGCGGCGGTGCTGATGCTAATGGTACTTATCCGCTTGGGATGACAACGGTTACTTTTACGGCAACCGATAATAATGGCCTGACAAATAATACTTGTACCGTTGAGGTAACCGTCATTGATAATATTCCTCCTACGATTACTTGTCCAACTAATGCGACGCTTAATTTATCTGGGGATGCAAATACTACTGACTGTGTATATACCATTGCTGGTACGGCTCTAGATGCAGTTCCTGCGGATAACTGTACAGGTGCAAGCATAAGCAACGACTTTAATGCCAGTGCTACCCTAGATGGAGCTAGCTTCCCATTGGGGACTACTACTGTCAACTGGACGGTTACTGATGGTGCGGGGCTAACGGCTACTTGTGCTTTTGATGTTACAGTGGTTGACGATGTCGCCCCTGTGATCACTTGCCCTGCCAACATCGTTGTGGATACCGATCCTGGTAATTGTGGTGCGGTAGTTAATTATACTGTAACTGCCAATGACGCCTGTGATGGTGCTATCACCCCAGTAGCGGGACCAGGTGTGCAACTATCAGGTGCTACCTTTTCGGTAGGTACTACGGTTGTTAGCTATTCAGCTACTGACGCTGCTGGTAATGTAAGCAACTGTAGCTTTACCGTCACTGTCAACGATAATGAAGCACCAGTGCTGAACTGTCAAAATATTACCGTTCAACTCGATGCCAGCGGTAATGTCTCAATTACTCCAGCGGATGTAGACGATCCTGTCGTTCCTTCTAACGATAATTGTTCTGTGGTTCTGAGCGTTTCGCCTAATAGCTTTGACTGCTCTACGGTAGGACCGCAAACAGTAACGCTTACTGGTACTGACCCTGCGGGGAACACTAGTTCTTGTACGACCACTGTAACGGTAGAAGATAATGTTGCCCCTGTTGCCAATTGCCAAAACATTACTGTTCAACTAGATGCTTCTGGCAACGCCTCTATCACCGCGGCTCAGATTGACAATGGTAGTAATGATGCATGTGGGATTATGAGTTTGGCGGTTTCACCGAACACTTTCACTTGTACAGAGGTAGGTGCTAATACCGTAACCTTGACGGTTACGGATAATAATAATAATGTTTCTACTTGTACCGCTACTGTGACGGTAGAAGACAATGTTGCCCCTGTTGCTAATTGTCAAGACATCACTGTGCAACTAGATGCTTCTGGAAACGCTTCTATCACCGCGGCTCAAATTAACAATGGCAGCAGTGATGCATGTGGGATTATGAGTTTGGCGGTTTCACCGAACACTTTCACTTGTGCCGATGTCGGAGCTAATACAGTAACTTTAACGGTTACCGACAATAACAATAATGTTTCTACTTGTACCGCTACCGTAACGGTAGAAGACAATGTTGCTCCTACTGC
>JBCCQN010000206.1:0-14393 GCA_039024315.1 Bacteroidota bacterium | reverse complement strand
CTTAGGCTCTTCCACTGCCGCAGGCTCTGGGGCCAGTAGTAGTGATAGTGCTTGGGTCAACCGCTACAGACAATATCTCCAAAGCATCAATCCCGACAACCAAGTCGTCAATCTCGCCCAAGGAGGCTATAATACTTATCGGCTCATGCCTACTGGCTATCAAGCTCCTAGTGGCAGACCTAATCCTGATCCTAACAAAAATATCACGGCAGGCATCAATGAAAATCCTGATGCAATTATCATTAATTTACCCTCCAATGATGTGGGGGCGGGTTTCAGCGTAGCTGAGCAATTGGCCAACTTTGATACGATGGTAGCTCACGCACAAGCAGCCAATATACCCATCTGGATCTGTAGCACGCAGCCCCGTAATTTTGGCAATCCAAATCAGTTGTTGGCTCAAGCGGAGGTAAGGGACTCCATCAATGCGAAATACGCCCCCTTCACGATTGATTTTTGGACCACCATCGCTACGGCCAACAATACAATCGAACCTGCCTACGATTCGGGCGATGGGGTACACCTCAATGACGATGGGCACAAAATCCTCTTTCAAAGGGTTAGAGATACCCAAATACCCTCCTACTTATTTGTGCCTGGTCCATTTACCGATTATGGATTTTTGGCGGTAGATGCCATGCTGGCGAACGCTTGTGGCGATAGTAGTACTACTTTTGAGCTTCGTTTTGCAAATGCGGGCGGGCTCGACTTAGGCAATACGCAATTGAAATATGAACTGAGCCTAGAAGGATTAGGACTGCAAGTTTCGGATAGTCTGATCCTCAATCAGTCCCTCATCAATTGTGAGCAGGACAGCTTTGCCTTTAGTGCCGCTACCTTGCAGGCTGGCGACTATGAGCTTTTGGCGATCCTCAGTAATCCCAATGATAGTATTGCCACAAATGATACCCTCATTTATCGTTTCCAGAGCTTGGGACGACCGGAAATAAACCTAGTGGGAGACACCCTTTGCGAAGAAAGTAGCACCTTACTCAGGGCTGACTTTACGGCTGGCGATACCGTATTTTGGTACGATGATGCCCTCTCTAGTCAAATCGTAGGGCAAGGGGCTAGTTTTCAGACGCCTCTGATAAATGCCCATCAAACTTGGTATGCCCAAGCCGTCAGAGGAGACCTGTTTTATCGCAATTCGCTAGTATCTACGCTAAATTCCAACATCAACTTCAACGGGACTATGTTTGACTTGCTGCCACAAGTGGACCTGATCGTGGATAGTTTTGGGGTCAAGATCAATACCTTAGGAGTGCAGGACGTAGAGATTTATTACAAAAGCGGTTCTTATCAGGGCGCTGAGCTTGATCCTACGCCATGGACTTTGCTAGGCGTAGCCAGTGTCAATGTTGTAGATGCGGCGAGTTTAACCAATGTGCCTCTTGGAGGCTTAAGCCTGACGGCCAATGACACTACCGGCATCTACCTCCAATTGGCCAATAGTGGTTCTCGACTTTCTTACCGGAGTGTGAGTAATCCCCAAATACGTTCTACTCCAGAGCTGACCATGATTAGTGGTAGTGGGATTGCGCATAACTTTTCCAATATCTATTTCCCTCGAGATTGGAATGGGGAGGTGTTTTTCCACTTCGGGGAACGCTTAGAAGGGGAGTGTGCCACTGAGCGAAAAGCGGTAAGTGTGGAACTGAGTAATTTAGCGATCAATATTGGCCCAGATACCCTCCTTGATATTGCTGATAGTCTGGCGCTAAGCGTAGATCCCACTTACTCCACCTATCTTTGGTCTACAGGAGATAGTAGCAGTAGCATCAAACTAGCCGCCGCAGACTTTGGGATCGGGATCCATTATCTCAGTTTGATGGTGATAGATAGTCTGCTCTGCAGCGATGTGGATGAAATGGTCCTAGCCGTAGGAGATCTGGTCGGTTTAGAAAACGAAAGCTTACAAACGCTCAAAGTTTATCCTAATCCCACTGCGGCTAGGCTACAAATTGATTTGCCGGAGGTGTCAGAAAGTAAAATATATGATATAAGGGGTCAGTTGATTTTGGAAAATACTGCTGCTAAATCCCTAGATATAAGTGATTTTTCGTCAGGTGTTTACATCCTACTTGTCCGAAATCAGTCGGGCTTTTATGCCACCAAAGTGATCAAAGAATAGGGCTTAATTACATTTTCTCTCTTTGCTGAGGGAGGTGAAAATGTTCGCAAAAATCTAGCCTTCAAAGCCTTCTGGCATCTGCGTCTCCTGTCCTTGGACACCTAGTTTACCAATAATCTCCCTCTGCTCTGGATACTGCTCGACTAAGCGTTCGGCAAGGCCGGCCTCAAAACAATCTCCCGTAAAGCCAGG
Source organism: Bacteroidota bacterium (assembly GCA_039024315.1). Lineage (GTDB taxonomy): Bacteria > Bacteroidota > Bacteroidia > J057 > J057 > JBCAWW01. The sequence continues at coordinate 12,067 of JBCCQN010000206.1, read as the reverse complement.
CGCCATGGTACAGCCAAATAGGGCGTAAGTCCCGCTAGCTGTCAGACAAGCACCTTGCCACACTTCGGCCGGAACAAGATATTGGAGGTGATGTCCTTGCAAGGGATCTGGACCCAAGAGGATGCGTTCGGCGGAGCCGTCTGCAAATAATAAATGCAACTCTACAGGATCTCCCCCATAAAAATGCCAGACCTCATCATGGGTCAGCCGATGGAAGCGAGACAAGCTTTCGGGTTCGTGCACATACAGTCCCATCATAGCGGTTGCGATAGGGCCACCTGCTGGAGACTGCTGCGCAGAACGATAAGTATTTTTGAAAAAAGTCCCTTCAATGGGTAGGCGCTCAAACTGATAATGATCGATTAGGGCTTGGATATGAGGAGACATACTTAGCGGAGGTTTGGATTGGCTAAAGCAAAGGTTTCTTGGTAAAGGTAGTCCAGTAGGGCCTGACGATCTTTAATGCCTGCGAGGAACTCATAAGGCAAATACTCCCCGATTTCTACTTGAACGCTTTGTCCCATTTTGTTGCGTACTTCGTGGAGGAGCATCGCGTAACGTAAAGTCTGACTCACGTGCGAGACGATGTGAAAAAGGCGGCTATTTTGCCCGTGAAAGTATAAGGGTAGGACGTTGGCCCTGCTTTGTTGGATCAGTTTGGCGGTAAAGCGCTTCCATTCTACTTCCTCCGCTTTGCCAAAGATCTTAGGTGCAGTAGCCACTCCCCCAGCTGGAAAAATCGCTAAAGAACCGCCTGCCTTGAGATGTTCCAAGGAGGTTTTGCGAGTCTGAATATTGGTGTGTAAAGCTTCCTTGGTCTCCCTAAAATCGATCGGTAGCATGTGTTTGGCCAGGCGTTGGTCTTGACGAATGATGATCTCATTGACCAAGACATAAAAATCATCCCGCACTCTAGCCATCAGTTCGCCCATGATCAGGCCATCTACTACGCCAAAAGGGTGATTTGCTACAATGAGTAGTGGCCCTTCCTTAGGGACTTGGGCCAGCATCTCAGGATTACAGTCGATACCGACTTGTAGCATTTGGAGGGCGTACTGCCAGATTTCTCGGGGACTGAGATTGGCTTTTTGGATTTCGCGATATCGCTTTTCAATCTTTATACGCCCACTACTGTACTCCAAGCCCATGATCAATAGCCGCTTTAAGAGAGGATCATGAGGAGAAGCATAGGTGAGTTTATAAGTGGGATTAGGCACGGACATATAGCGTTTTATCTATTGCAAGATAGAGACTTAGCGGCTAGATTCAAGCCATTCATAACAAATGCTTGGTGAGATAACTTACATTTAACACAGGCTTTTTTTGAGGATGATCTTGAGCAAATATTGCTCTTACAAGGGGCCAAGCTAGCTGCGCAAATCACAGATGCTATCTTACAGACCCAAGGATTTATGAGCGTTGCCTAGACATTTCCTTGCTTAAAGCCCTTAATGCGACCTATCCTACACATTATTGGGAAGCTAGATAAGGAGCTGATTGGTTAAGCCTTGGTGATATTGATTAAGGAGCGCGATACCATCCCAATGCTGGCCTCGATGTTTGAGCAGTTTGAAAAACTGACTTTTGTAGGACAGAATTTAAGCTCTCAAAAGTAAGTGGGGATGGGGCAGATCATTGGGCATATAGTGGAACAGGCTTATTTAGCATCTTAGATTGACGTCTTTGGGCTTGTTTAGGAAGCATTTTTAGACCGAAATAAACGTTCGCTGAAGGCGCAGAAAAAAATAGAATTTCAGAGACTTAATATATATAAGTACCCCTCCGGGGAACGATGGTACTTGCTCCTATGGGGTTGGAATAAGCGTTCCTCGAAGGGGTAAGGTAAAAACAAAAATTGCTCCTACATCAACACCCCATTCTTCGGGCTAATTCCCGCTGGCAAATCGCTTTCGCCTAGCATTTCTCTGAGGTCAAGTTCGATGGTGCGGCTTAGCGCCAGCATAGGAATATCATTGCCTAGGCCTTCAAATGGATTTTCAGAGTAATCACCTACTAGCTCCATCATGAGGTAAACCCAGCCCACCAAGACAGAAAATGGAATCGCGAGCCAGCCACCAAGATCTCCCAGTTTTTGAAACTCTGTTACCATCCCAAAAGGCAATAGAAAGATAAAGATCCCCACAAAAATAAAGCTCATGCTGCCATATTGCCGGGGTAGGGGGAACTTCTTGATACGCTCACATTTGCCTTGATGAACATAGAAGTCGTAGAGGATTTTTTGCAGTTCCATATGGCGGAAGTCATCGATCAGACCTTGTTTACGTAGGGCGCTAAGGTGCTGAGCCTGCTGGTCGATGATCTGGGTAGCCGTATTTTTGTAGTTGATGAGGCGCTCTAGTTCGTCAGCAGGAAGGAAAGTCTTAAGATGCTTTTCCGTTTCGTCATCTCCCAATAAGCCGATACCAAAGGTCTGGCGTCGCCTTTCGGTAACTTTGCCGACATGATTGCCTTGGTTGATGTGCTCCCAAGAGGTAGGGATCAAAAGCTGGCTTCTTAAACTGTAAAGCCAGCCGATATGACGATAAATGAGTTTCTGATGTATGGCGTGTAAGTCTGGTGGACTTATATCGTGAGGGGCAAATTGACCATCTACAAAGGCCTTGACCGCGCTGCCCCAAGCTCGGCTACTGTTGACAATTGCCCCCCATATCTTACGCGCTTCCCAGAGTCTATCGTAGGCTTGGTTGTTTTTAAAACCGACATAAAAAGCGACAGCAGTACCGATCACAGAAAGGGGTAACCAAGGTATGGTCAACCAGCCCCAATCGGTAAATTCGTAAATGACAGTTACTAAGCTAACCCAAGCGGTTAGCCAAACTAGGTGTCCTCCTGAAAATCGAATTATTCCTTTAAAGCTAAAATTCTTTTGTACGTACATGTTCTTTATTTTGCGATACTATGAAAATACAAAAGACTAGACAGTACGCAAGTATTTACTTACTCACTGCTTTGATTTTGCTCTCCGCTTGGGGGGGCGGCTGTGCCGAACGCTCAGAGGAAAAGCCAGCGAGCGAGCCAGTCATGAGTGTCAGTGAGACCTTTAATCTTTTGGATGCAGGTTTGGCCAGTGAAAAACTAGAAAAGCTACCTAATGGTACGATCAGTCGATCTAGTTGGGAGTACTCAATGACAGGTTGTCAATTGGTGGTGAAAGAGCAGATTGATTATAAACGGACAAAGGCCCCTTTTGGGGGCTTCAATAAAAAAGATTTTTTACCAGCTTGGCAAAGTACTCGGCGCTTCGCTTTGGGAGACCTAGATCTGAATTTAATCAAAGCACAAGGCCCCCACATAAAGCTTCAGACGCTTGATCATAAAAACTTGATCAAGGAAGAAAACCTTTATACGGAGGCCTATTTGGCATATTATCAGGCAGAAAATGGTACTACCCATCCTGCTCAAAGTACTTTCGATTACAATTTTATTACGCTTTTCCAGCAAGATTCAGCTGCACCTACTCCTGCTGTAGAGCATCTAAAGATGCTGCTTACTCACTGTCAAGCGAACTAATGGCACGTCGGTTTTCCCAGCCTACAACGAGACGAAAACTCTGTACCATCATTTGATTTTCGGCTTGAGGCGTTTCGTCTGATTGGAAAAAGCGGCGACCTCGGTGGTCGATAGAAAACTTTTCGTTGGCAGAGACTAATACTGGTTTGAACCAGTTGGGTAGCTTGCCGCCCTGCCAATTGGAAACTGTCCCCCCATAATTCCAATCAAAACCTGCGTACTCAAAAGGATTGCCGTTGGCACGATTGAGCTCGTTGAGGGTTGTCCCCACTCTAATGCCTTCGCTTGTCTTCCAGCGGTCGCTCTCGCTACTTACCAATATTTCAAAGCAATTGGTTCGAGCTTCGTCTTTCCAGAAAAAAGTGAGTTCGTTGTCAGTACCGGGATAAACTACGGTGGCCAATAAACGGCGCCCCTTGAAAAAAGTCTTGATGGTGGAGGCTGTATTCTTTTTGCCAAAGTGTTGGATGATTTGCCGCTCGCTAGATTGGAAACTCAAACCTCCGATAGTCTTTGCTTGTAGATCTATGACCCAATTGACCTCCTCTTTGCAAGGCTCTGCTTGGGCTAAACTCAGACTCGCGATAAAAAGCAGGAGAAAAAAAGAATGCAAGTATATTTTCATATTTCGGAATTTATACCAACAAAATTAAATGATTGTTCCCTGCTTCGCAGAACGCTTTGCGCTCGATTCTAACGTGCTTTGGCTTAGACTCTCATTATGAAATGTGGATACCATAAGGCTGCAGAAAAACCAAGACCTCAGGTAAAGAAAATTTTGCGCCCTTGATTTTGTTTTGTCTGGGATCAAACTGATAGTTGCGCGCAGCGCGAAAATCACTCTTACGCATGTCATTATCCTCGAAGATCGTACCGCTCAAGTCGCTCTTACTAAAATCTGCCTCCCTAAGGTCGCAGTTTACAAAATGTCCTTCCCATACTTGGGAGTTTTGTAAACTCAAATCTCGAAACCGAATGTCTCGAAAATGGCACTGCTCCACGCGAGAATCTTTGAAATATAGACTAGGAGGGAAGCTCATTGCTTCGTCAAGCTCGATTCCTTTCCAACGCGAATCCCCAAAGTGTAAGCCTTGTAGTTTTACCCTTCCTAGCCCCAAGGACACCCACTCACAATGGTGAAACTCACAATTTCTAAAGACTACATCATCCATGTTGACCTGTACAAATTGACAATTGTGGAAGCTACACTCTTCATAGAGCCTACTGTCCCAAGATTGGCGACTATAGTCCTGCTGCTCAAAGCGTTCTTCGAAAAATTCCTCCATAAGTGAGCCTGTAATTTTACCCTAAAGAAAAGGATATTATTCAGAAATCTCGGCCAATTGTGATACCTCCCCACAGATAAGGCAGATTTGTGTCTACTAACACAGGCAAGAAGGGAGCATAGCTAATTTTATAAAACATCTTTTTGTCAATGGGCTGGTAGCGATAAGAAATGCTGGGGACGGCTCGCACTGCAAATACCCTTTCGGTGATGTACATAATGGAAGCGCCTAGTCCCAGAGACAATTGATGGGGTTTGGGGCCTAGTCGTGCCTCTAGGCCTAGAGGTAAGAAAAATACCGCCTCTCTAGGTTCGTAAATCGGAAAGCCCGTGAATCCTATGCGAGTAGCTAGCGTGAACTTTTCCCTTTCTAGGAAGCTTCGCTCATAATTGATGGAATAGAAAATACCACTACCGGCTAGTTCTAGGCTGATACTATTGGTTTGGCTGTAGCTCAGTTTCGGTAAGAATAGAAATAGACCAAAACTGAGGATAAAAATTTGAGTTTGCTGGTGCATAATTTAGGGATAACAAAAGGTGTAAATCTTCTTTATTATGCAGCCCCATGCCTCAATCTAAGGAATTTTTTAGGTTTTATCCTAAGGAATCACTTCAATGGAGATATCATCAATGTACATTAGGCAGGGATTGGAGGGAGAATTAGCAGTGATGCCGACTTGTAAGTTGTGATAATAATTATGGGTGCCTTGTAGCACTGTCAAACGATCTCGGGCTAGGGTAGGCGTATTTTCGACATCGATGAGTAATTGCCCATTTTGCCAAATTTTGACGGCTCCTTTCTCTTTTTGCCCAAGTAAGACCTCCATTCTGATTTCTACCCATTCGTCGCGTGGGAAGGCTACTTTGATTGCAGTTTCCTGCCTAAGAGTAGTTTCTAAAAATTTATTTCGCTCTAGCACTAAGTAACCTATACTGTCTTCAAGCGCGATACGAATGCCCGGTCCCGCCCCGATAGCAATGTCTTGTTCCAAATCCATCAAAAATACGTAGTCCAGATTGGCAGTGCCTTCAATATAATACCAGCCGTTGAATAAGACTTTTTCCCCAGCTTGAAAGAGCAAACGATTATGAGCAATGTCACTCTTTGAGGCGCCGTCTATCGAAGGTTCTGCGGTAAATTTGAGGCATTGTAAACCAGTATGAGGATTACTGCGATCAATGCTAATGGTATTTTGCTCACCTGCCTGTTGGTAATACTTCCAAATGGCTTCTTCACCCTCTGTCAACTCATCTACCCTGCTAATTGATTCAAAATCATCAGCTAGGAAGGGCGGCCAATTTTCAATTCGCTTTTGGGTACAGCCGAGACTTAAGCCAAGAGCCAAAGCGATGTATCCAAATAATTTCATAAGTCATATCCGATCGTCAGACCGCCCCAATGTTGGTATTGCCAATTAAAAATAAAGGAGATAAGAGGCGTATAAGCAAGCCTAAAAAATAGCCTTCTCCCTTCAACTTGGAAGCGATAGGCAATGGCTGGGATGGCTTGGCTAAACAGCTTGGCTCGGGTCGTAAGGCTTAAGTTGAAACCCATGGCGGTCTCCAGTTGATGGGGGCGAACTCCCCAGCGTGCTTGCAGAGTAAAAGGAAGTACAAAAGCAAAGCCACTATTTCGATCAATAGGGAAGCCCGATATTCCTATTCGAAAGGCTAGTTGGTGTTTTGCCGCTTCGCGGAACGCTTTTTCGTAATTAATTGAGCCTAAGCCAGCCGAACCGCCTAGCTCCAAACTCAGACTTTTAGTCTGAGCGAACAAAGCGTTCCCCGCAGGGAAAAGGCTAAAAAAGATCAGAACCATAAGGAAGCAGCGCATATCTATTCTAGCTTCATGATCTGCTCTAATTCTTCTTCACTGAGGGTCAAAAGCCCCACAGGAATCAATCTTGGCGTCAATTCACGCCAGTTTTCATCCTTACTAAAGATCGCTTGAAACATGGGTAGTGCATTTTCAAGCTGACCGATGTTGACCAGTGAAACCGCATGCCAGTATTGCATCTCTAGATTGTCAGGAAACATTTCCTCGGCGGCAGCATATTCAGCCAAAGCCTTGGCTTCATTTTTTTCTTCAATGGCGATATCGCCGGCATTCATATGCTCATAGGCGCGGTGCACCCGCATCAGGCGTTGCAACTCTTTGATCGGTTCTGGATGATCTTCTATCCTAAGATCTACCACTCTGTCAGACCAAACTTGACCGCTAGATTTGCCCTTGACTACCAAAATTGCGGCTGACTGTTTACCTCTGATATCACCTCCTACTGCCTGAGCAGCGGCTAGCGCTGCGACCATGCGTTCCGCGAGCGGTCCTTCTGCCTTCTCAAAAGCCTCTGCCATTGCCGGCCAGACCTGATCGTTTGCCATCAAATTGGCTTGTACCGAAAAGTTGTCGCCCACAAAATGCCCCGCGGCTTGGATACAATTATTACCTGTATGAGCCGCTACCATACCATTGGCATCTAGCATCGCTACTTGGCGTACTTCTCGCCCTTCATCTCCCGCCAATAGCGCTTCGAGACTCTGTTCGGCGCTTAGCCCCGTCTTCATCAAGGCCAAGCCCTGTGGTCCGTAAGCTGGATTAACAAAAGACTGGGTGGCCACAACCCCTACTCCCGCTTCTCCCCAAGTTACGAGCGATCCTACCGAAAACCAGTGTGATTGAACCGCTACGCCCATCTCGCCGGTATCTGGATCACGGGCTACGATGGAATAAGTATGAGCCAAAGGTTCCTTGCCGTAAGGGGACTGCGCCACTAGCACAGCTACGAGTGCGCCAAGTAAATAGATAAAAAGAAGCGTTTTGCGAAGCATAGATCTTAAATATTGGAGAGGATTATTGACAAATTCGTTTATGATCGTTTTTCAATTCAGGACCAATGGGGACAAAAAAGTCGCTATTGATCTCAAGGGCATATTGGAGGTATTCACAGGCAGTACTGCTGTCCCCTTTCGCGGCTTGGAGGAGTGCAAAATAATGAAAGGGATAGGGATCGGTGGCATCAAGCTCCATCGCTTTTTTGAGATGTTTGTAGGCCAGAGCCTCTTCATTTAACTCAAAGTAGGTCTTACCGAGGTTGCTATGGGCATAGGCCATTTCGGGATCCAGTTCGACTGCGGTGAAAAGAGAAATCAGAGCGGCATCATAATCTCCAATCAGGTTTTGTACGTATCCTCTGTTGTTGAGATAATTGGCATTGAAATCGTTTCGATGGAAGTTAGCTGAGTCAATATATCTCTGAGCATAGTTTTTTTCGCCTTTGAGGGCTTTGACTTGGGCGAGGAAAATATAGCCATTCAAATCGCCTTTAAGCGCTAGGGTCTGCTTAAAATAAAATTCTGCAGAATCATATTGGTGTACACTCAGCCATTGTTCCCCTTTGCTGAGCGCATCAATGCCGTGGTAGAGGTCTCCGACACCACAAGCAATAAGGAATAGGAGCGTCAAGAGAAAAAGTAGGATAGGTTTGTGCATATGCTAGTATTGTGTTGTTCAAGGCCAAGTTGCTCAAAATTTGCAAACATTTCTACTCTGTACAAAATAGATGTATTTGCGGTTATGCGGTGAATAAATGGCATATTCGACGCAAAATTTGCGATAAATAAGTGGCTTCATCTACAGAAAACAAGGATAACCTAACTTGCTTTGGAAGAAGGAAAGGTTAACTTTTCAAAGGTGTTATTCAAGCACAAACTTTGGACAAGTTGGGGCTAAACCCCTTTGAATGGCCGCTAATGGGCAATCCTGAATGAGGGTAATGAAGAATTGATTCTGCAAACAAGCAAATTAGCTGCTAAACCTTCCTTCTGATAAGTCCTACAACGAAGGCCCCTCTTATTGACCACTAAATTTCTACAAGGAAATAAGAATTGGCCCCCCACAGCTAGCGACCAATAAAACAAATCCCAAAGTCAGCCATTTTTCAACGCCTCGCCAAGGCAGAAAATAAACCCATTGAAAAACCAGTCTCAAGATCCATTGCAGAGAGATGATAGCCAGTAGAAATGTTCCTACAGATTGCTCCAAGATCATATCTGCGCCTAAAATCAAAAAACTACCAATTGAAGCCAGCCATAGGATCAGCATCCAATGGATAGTTAGGTAAACGCCCCGATTCATACTATCCATTTGGGGAAGGGCCTTGTCCCATTTTAAAAGTTTTGGAAAAGCAAGATGGAGTACGACTAACAACAAATGTAGAAAACCTGCTAGGTAAAGGAGCCCATGAGAAATGCTTAATTGAGCCATAATAATACAGTGCTAAGGGTAAAAATAAGGATACAAAGTGGTGTATAATATCGAGTGTCGTTACGACCAAATAGGGTGTTCTTGATTTTTTTGGTCAAGCCTGCATATCTAAAATCTCCAATAGCTCTTAGCGCAAAAATTACAGCTATACCGATCATCCCTCCTCGCACCCAAGCTAGGCTGAGTGGAAAGCTGAGGAGCCCACTAATCGCCAAGCTTACCCAAGCCATAAGGAGTAAGCCAAGCGCCACGATGACTGTTGCCATAGGGGGTGGGCTAAAGCTTAGATCTCCACTATCGGCTTTGGTGGGGATAACTGCGTTCATGGCCCATCTGCCGCCCAACACCCAATAAAAGTGTAGAGCGCTGATGGCGATAAAAATACTGGCTAGGATGATGCTTAATAGGGTGTTCATAGGTTCGAAATTTAAATACCATACAGTACTGTATGTTTTACGGAAAAATTTTTTCAGAGTTTTATCGGTTTGCCAAAATACTTACGGTAAGTATCGTAAAGACTATCCATTTTGTTGGCTTTGATATGAGGGTGAAGTTGTTGGATGCCGATCAATACAGCGTATTCGAGTGTAGCAAGATCTGGGGCTTCACTAGGGGGGAAGCCATTTTTTAGAAATAAATCTTCCAAATATTGTAAGCGCAGTTGATCTACTTTTTGTAGGTAATTCTGCACCGTAGGATGATAGTGGCTCCAAGACCGGATAGCCGTTTCAATCGATTGATCTATGTTGACTACCAGTTCATTAAGTCGCTCAAAGCGCACTTTTGGCTCTCCTCCCTGATTGGCAATTTTGATGACTTGGCGAGTGTTGCTTTGCTCCCATGAGAGCATGAGTTGCTCAATATAATCATCGATACTGCCAAAGTGATGATAAAAGGAGCCGCGGGTGACTTGCAAACGTTGGCAAAGATAGAGGATGCGTAATTTGTTTTGCGCAAATTCGGAGAGGACTTTAAATCCTTCGGCGAGCCAATCTTCTTTGCTTAGTCTAGCCATACAGGCAAGCTAGTAAGAAAAAATAAAACATACAATAGTGTATGTTTTTGTGTTTGCTTCGCAGAACGTTTATTCCTTCAGATCCTTCGGCGGGGCTCAGAGAGACAAATAAGGTAGGGGGAGTTGCTATTATGAAGGCCTCCGATTGTCATCCCGACCCTAGCGGAGGGAACTGTAATGGGGTATCCTACTTCGCAGAACGTTTATTCCTTCAGATCCTTTGGCGGGCTCAGAAAGCCAAATAGGGTAGGGGGAGTTGCTATTATGAAGGCCTCCGATTGTCATCCCGACCCTAGCGGAGGGAACTTTAATGGGGTATCCTGCTTCGCAGAACGTTTATTCCTTCAGATCCTTTGGCGGGGCTCAGAAAGCCAACTCTGTCGGGTGCTAGAGATGAGTGTTCTGCGCAGCAAAGCTAAATCAACCCCTCCTCTTGAAGCTCAGTGCGCATTTTTTGGTGTTGGCGCCAGAAATTGTCCTTAATGAGTTGGATGGCCTTAGCATAATCAGGCTCAGTCTCTAGCGACTCAAACATAGGATCGCGATCGATATATAAAATGAGCCAATACTGATAATTTTCTCGTTGAGCAAAAGCCTTAAGCGCTTCTATGGCTTTTGCCTTTTCTCCTATAGCGGTGTAGTAGGCCGCAAATCCTAAATCTTGATAGGCGGGTTCTTCGGTTTGGATAAACTCAAAATAACGAGCTCTATAGCGTTCTGCCTCTGTATTACGCCCTAATTGTTGTAGCACGAAAGCGATATTGATGTCTTCACCTTTATACACATCTAGCCCAGCCTGCTGTCGAATTGCTAAAAAGCGCTCGTAGTATTCCCAAGACTCCTCATACTTCCTTTGATAAAGGGCGAGCTTGGCCGTCTCATGCAGGGAAGATAGGAATTGGGGTTCTTTAGCCAGTAAAGACTGAAATCGTTGATAAGCGAGAGCGAAATCGTTGTTTAAACCTAATTGAACATAGATCGCCAAGGTTTCGGCGAAGAGATTGCTTGCTTGATATTGGAGTGATTTTTCAAGGAAGGGCACCGCTTCCGCTAAAAAGCCATTTTGGGCCAAGGCATTGCCGAGGTGTAGGTAAGCAAAACTGATAGTATTAGAATCTTGTCCCGCTACCGCGTAATTGATTCCTTGTAGCGCGTGACGTAAATAATGCTCAGTATTGGGTTGGTGTACGCTATAAATGGTTGAAAGTAAATTATGCACCCAACCTGAACCAGGATCATTTCTTAGCACCTTGTCAAAAAACTGAATAGAGAGCTCATATTGCCCCGCCTGCATATAGTACAAAGCCTTGCCGATCAAACTCTCATTGAGTTTTGGATCGAGCAATAATGCTTTGTCGGCTAAGGTATTGATATCCTCGACATGCTTTTTGTCTGTTTGGTAGAGATCCAAAAAATAATAGGAAATGGCCAGATAGGCATGTGGGTGAGCAAATTGAGGATCTTCTGCAATTGCCTTTTGTAAAGAAGCAATTCCTAGGATGAGATCATCTCGATTTTCTCTTTTAATCTGCTCTAAACCCTGCAAATAGTAATCATAAGCTACTAGATTGTCTGTAGGAGGAAGTTGCAGGCGTTGCTGTTCTTCAGGGGTAATAAATGCTTCAATTTCCCCAGCAATAGAAGTTGATACTTCGCTTTGGAGTTGAAAAATATCAGTGGTTTCACGTTGATATCGTTTTGCCCAAATCAGCGTATCTGCTTGGCCGTCGATCAGCCGTAGGGTCAGCAATATTTTATCGCCTATTTTTTGGCCACTGCCTTCTACAAAATAGCTCACTCCTAATTCCTCCGCTAGTTCAGGGATAGTATGGGAAACAGCGCGGTATCGCTCGATGGTGGTACGACTAGTAACCTGCAGGTCTTGTATTTGATGAAGATTATCAATCAGCGCAACCATGAGTCCATTGATCAGATAGACATTACTACTGTCTTGGCTGTCGTTTTGGAAGGG
>JBCCQN010000205.1:0-14418 GCA_039024315.1 Bacteroidota bacterium | reverse complement strand
CTGCAGTCCAAACTTCTTCATCAAGCAGATTGCGAAAGCCATATCGGTAGCGCATATCCAAAGCCATGCGCGGATGTACGTAAAAACGATAGCCCAATTGAGCTGAATAGTTAAAAGTGCGCAGACCGTAGACGATGCCATTGCCATCTAAATCTGTGCTTGATACTGGATTGAAGGGGTCTTGTTGACTTTGACGGAGCGTTCCACGACTAGTGGCTAACCAATCTACACTCGCCCCAAGCACCAATTCATGACGCTTAAGAGGCCTAATACTCAAATGTAATGGAACACTGATCCAGTGTAATTGCTCGACTTGCCAGCGAATGGTCTGCTCTCTGGCCACAAAATCAAATTGACGTCCTGTAACACTCAAACTTAGGTTGTCGAGTCGGGTGTTATGGTATTGAACTCCGCTTTCTAGCGCTAAACCGGGACGGATATTGTAGCGAATGCCTAATTGAGCGGTGCTTTGTCCTCCTCTTAAGCTGCTGCCACTTTCGCCCATTTCGCTGGCCGTAAAACCTGCTCCACTCTGGACATAAAGGTTGAAGGAGGACAATCTATCCTGATCGGCTTCTGCTGGCTCCGAGAAGGCTGCGTCTAATAATGCTTGCAAACGATAGTCTTTGGCAAGCAACTTTTTGAGGCTGTATTTTTTCTTTAGCTGCTGCGCAGAACGCTCAACTCCAGTGGTCAGAGGACCTGACTTAGGGCTAGCAAGGCTATTGATGTTTTGGGCAGAAAGTAAAGTGTTGTTACGAGTTTGGGTGCGATTGTTTGTGTGGGTAGTACGATTCGTATTGTGGTTTGTGGTAGAGGGCCGGCTGCCTTGGCTTGGTGGAGTAGAGGAGGAAACCTGCGGTGAACGCTCAGTCGTTTCGCTAAGGATAGCAGTATCATGGGCTGAGTCATCACTTGGATCGCAATCAGTGAGCAAACTAGTGCTAATGGCACTGGTCGCTACCTCTGCCTCTTCTAATTGAGAGATAGGCGTTCCGCGATGCGAGAAAGCAAAGATAGCTGTGGTAGCAAGGCTGATAAATAAGACTCCACTGAAGATGGAGAACCAAAGGAAGCGTCTTTTGCGACGCGCCTCTGCCTCCCAAGCTGCCATTTGACCGGCGGCTTGATCCCAGTAGGATGCCTGATAGCTAAACTGCTTTTCGGCGAGTTTGGCTTCGATAAATTGTTCTAATGCGTCTTTTTCCTTCATGACACCAGTTTTTGCTGCTGACTGAACGTTGTAACCATCTGTTTGAGCCTTTTGCGTGCTTCGGCATAATGCCACTTGACCGTCCCTACACTTATGCCCATCATATCTGCAATCTCTACTTGTTTATAGCCGTCGAGGGCATATAAGTTGAAAACACTACCGGTTACAGGAGGTAAATTTTGTATAAAGCGGTACACATCCTCTCCACTAATGGCCGGGTCATACTGAGCAAATCCTCGCTCCTCGGCCGGTAGGTTTTCTCGTAGTTCTATTTGGTTTTGGTAGCGCTTTTTGCTCCGCAACTCATCGATGATTGTATTGATTAGTACCCTTTTGCTCCAGGCACTAAACGGGATCTCTGGATTATATTTTTTGAGATTCTTGAGGATTTTGTAAAAACCTAAGTTGAGATAGCTCATCGCATCATCTTCGCAACTTGCATAACGCATACACACAGGCATAAACATGCCAAAACACAGCTCATAAAGCTGGTTCTGAGCACGCCGATCCTTGTTGCGGCAGCGTTTAAGAAGTTTCGCGTCGATTTGCGCCATGCAGGAACTAAGATAAAATCCCCAATATTCAATATCCAAGCTCAATGCCAGAGGCTATTACCCCTCTTTTTAGACATTGAGCTTGGTTATTGGACAGCTAAGTTTATTGAATCACTACTTTGATAGGACTCATTGACTCACCATTGACGTTCATACGGAGTAGGTAAACGCCGGCTGGGAGACTAGATACTTTCATTGTTTTGGCCTGAGGGCCAGCGATCATTCTTTCTGTTTCGTTGATCACTGTCTGTCCAACCATATTTTGGAGGCTAAAGTTTACTTCAGCACTTTGTTTTAGGCTGAGACGGACATTGAGGTCTTGCTCACCCGAAAGCGGATTCGGGAAGATTTGGAGACTTACTGGATCAAGGAGGTCGTCGATACCGGTAGTGCCAGAGGCAGTTACATTTTCGTCTGTAACTTCAAAGTCTACATTATTGTGGATCTCAGAGCCAGGAGCGATCGTAATGCTGTGGTATTCTAGATTACGACCCCACATCTCAATCCAGATATGGTAAGTACCATAGGCAAGGTTGCTGAGTTCGTATTCGCCATCTTCATCGGTGGAAGTATGCATCACGGCATCTCCCTGATCATTGGTTACGATCACATGCATGCCAGAGAGCGGATCGCCTTCAGCTTTGTTGGCACCTTGACTAACCAGTCCCCCTACGAAACCGGGACCTCCAGGATTGTTACCTGCGATCAGATTGATCTGCGCAAAGGGGAAGGTGTTTTGATTCACTACAATTGCATTTTGCCAAAACAGCTCGTCACCGTAGTAGGTAGGCATATAGCTGGCATACTGAGAAGAACCTTGATTAAGTGAAGCTTTGATACGATAATCACCGTTTGGCGCGACAAAGAAGAAGAAACCAAAGTTGTTGCTATCGCTCACAAATGTATCTACTGCTGTCAAAGTACCAGCGGTGCTATCATATACAATCAACCATGCCGTAAAGTCATCAGCAACCTGATTACCGGCCCAAACTTGACCTAGAACCGCAAATCCCGGAGGAGGCTGGATCTGAGAAGTTTGTACGGGGAGGCAGAGGCTATCGACGCAGTTGCTGATAGAATCAAATACGGTTAAGCAAACAGTGTAGGTACCAGCCGCTGCATAAGTATGCGTTACATTCTGACCTGAAGCGGAGTTTCCATCACCGAGATCCCAAGCATAATCACTGTAGCCTGAGAAGTCAGCCATCAAGCTAACTTGATTGTTGGCGCCAACCATAGAGCTAAAGGAAGCATTACATGGCACACTGAATGGAGGTACAACAATGGTCTGGCAAGAGGTATCGCTACATCCATTAAGACCTGTTACGATCAAACAAGCTGTATAATTGCCAGGTGTAATGTAGAGGTTGTTGGCTTGGTGCCCGAATCCGGTATTACCATCACCAAAGTCCCAGAAATAGGAAGTTTGTAATGAAGATACAGCGGTGAAGGTAACGAAAGCGCCCCCCAATGGCCCCATCTGTGGACTAGAGGCAAAAAAGCTTGCGTCACAGCCACCAGGACCGCCTTGGGTAACGGTCAACATCACACAAGAAGTGTCTACACAACCAGTGTTATCGGTTACAGTCAAGCAGACGTTATACATACCTGGGGCATTGTAAGTATGGGTAGGGAAAGCTTGGGCGCTACCATTGCCGTCTCCAAAGTCCCATGCATAAGTAGAGCCCTGAGCGTTGACAAATGGGAAGAAATAGTAAGAAAATGGATTCTGAACGCTAGTGTCTGGGTAGAAGCCAAAGCTTGCATCACAGTTGCCTGGCCCAGAACCAAATGATTCGACCCACTGACAAACTGTATCAGCACATGTACCATTGATCGTATCACTAACGATGAGGCAAACAAAGAAAGAGTCTGCTGTCGCATATTGATGGACAATAGAAGAACCACTCGCAATATTACCGTCTCCTAAATTCCATTGATAGCTCAAGAGAGGATCGTAAGCGTTCGCATTTAAAGCCGTAACGGGTCCTAATGGGAAAGCCGAGAAGCTAGCATCACAGTTAGGCGTGTAGGGCGCTACTGTCAAAGAAGTACAGCTAGTATCCGTACAACCAAAAGGATCAGTAACGATGAGACAGACATTGTAGGTACCGGGACCGTTATAAGCGTGAGAAGGGAAAGCGGAAGTACTAGTAGTACCATCACCGAAGTCCCAAGCATAAGAAGTAAACTGATTGGGAGCTAATGAAAAGAAATTGTAATAATACGCACCACCAGAACCTACTGAATCTGGGCTGAAGGCAAAACTAGCATCGCAATTATTGCCACCTTGGCCACCACCATTGATGATCAAGGTTTGACAAGTTGTGTCAATACAGAAGTTAATGCTATCGTAGGCTAGCAAACAAACGGTATAAATACCAGCTTGCGCGTAGGTATGCGTGTAGTTAGGGGTAAAGGCGGCAGTACCATCGCCTAGGCTCCACTCATAATACACGTTAGAAGAGAAGTTGATTGGACTTAGCGCTACCGAATTGGTGCCTTGTACTGGAGAAGCGGTAAAGCTTGCATCACAATTGCTAGATTGTCCAAAAACGGTAAAGGTCTGACAAAGGGTATCCAAACAACCTGCACCGTTGTCATAGTAGAGGCATGCGGTCACAGGACCCGGTTGATTATAAATATGCGTTACTTGTGGGCCGGTACCGGTAGTGCCATCTCCAAAATCCCAAGTATAGCTTCCTCCGCCTGAGACATTGGCAAAGAAATCGTAGGAATAGGGATTCAATGCACTAGGACTAAAGGTAAACCACGCATTGCAAGGAGTACCACAAGTTTGAATGTTTTGGACGATGTTGGCTTGACCGATGAAGTTGGCTCCAGTAAATGTATTACAGTCTTGCCAAAATAAATCTACACTAGTAGAGGGGGAGGGTATGACTGATAAAAAGGTACTGTAGTTTCCACTGGGATCAGTTACTACCATGCCCGAGTCAATATTGCCAGTAGCTGTATCGTAGGCAAAGTAATAGACGTTGAAGTTATCAATCGGTTGATTGTTAAAGTCGATCACATTACCAGATAGCTGTATGCCTTGGGCGAAAGTGCCGAGGCTCATACCGATACCTAAAAAGAGGTAAAGAAGGAGTCGTTTCATTGTAAATTAGTGATATTATGTTAGAGGTCAACAGCTTGTCCAATTGCGCATTTTGGCAAACTTTCCCCTGTCACGACTCGAGCTTTCAAAAAGGTTGGGTGAAATGGAAAAAAATCTGAAAAAAGTTTTTAGCTCGATACTCTGCCCGTCACAATGTACATAATATTACCTCCTGCAGAAATGTATTGCTGATCTTTGAGCCTAGCGAGGAGCTTACGCTTATAAAGTGAAGCCTGAAACCAATAGGTATCAAAAGTCTTGCGCTTGCCTCCGCCGGCTAAATAGTAACGTAGATTGACATCATAGCCCATATTGCCACCATCGGTTTCGAGCCAGTCTATGAGTTGCGCTACGCGAACGCGTTGTTCTCTGCTGTCGTATGGAGGGATGGCCGACATGGCTTTGTCTGACATCCAAACCCGAATATCTTTGAGACCTGCTTTATGAAATAAGTCCGGCAATACGTCGCCTAGGGAACTATAACCTTCTCCCAAGGCTTTTTTGCCCTTCTCGCAGCGCAATCTCACCTCCATCATCTGCAGCATGGCTTCTACTTCATAGTCAGTCTCCACATAGCGATCAAACATCAATTGAATAGCTAAATTGTTGGGCTCTATGGCCATGACCCATCCATCTTTTCGGGTGATACGCTTCATCTCTTCGAGGACAGAAGAGGGATCTTCAACATGGATTAGTAGGGTTTGACAAAGGGTAAAGTCCATCTGCCCCGTTGCAAAGGGGAGTGCATTGGCATTGCCTTGGGTAAAAGCGTAGTCAATGTCAGAGCGTTGGCGCTTGTTGCGTGCTTTCTGGCGGGCTTTTTTAAGATGGGATTCTTCGATATCAAGGCCATGGACTTTCGCTCCAGAAGGCAGGAAAGGAGAAAAGTTAAAACTCATCAGGCCTCTACCACAGCCAATGTCGGCCATATTTTGACAATCTTGGAGAGCTAGTCTTTGGGCCAGTAGAGCCAGATAATCATCATTCCACCAGTATTTACGGGCTTCAACAAGATGATCTTCAGAATGGGCGCTTGCAGAACGACTATAATTATTCAAGCCATAAAGTTACCAAAATTATCCCCCTATCGCTAATGAGAATAAGCGTTCCGCGCCGCGGTCTAAGCCCTAATCTTGCGCCCACCAAAAAAGATGGCCATAGCGGTTAAGATCACTAAATAGCTAAAGCTGGTCTGCAAACTGAACCATTCGGCAATGCCTCCGATGATGGTCGGTCCTAGCAAAAAGCCAAAGTATCCAAAGCTGGCTACTGAGGCGATCCCTTTGGCGGGACTAATGCCAGGAGTTCTCGCCGCTTCGCTAAACAAAACTGGTACTAAAAGCGCATAGCCCGCACCAGCTAAGGTGAAGCCCAAAATGCTCAGCCAAGGTAAGGCCGGTAAAACCAATAACAAACCGAGGACGACAATTGTCCCACTAACCCAAACTACTTTTTTGGGGCCAGCCGTCGCAATGATACTATCGCCATAAAAGCGTCCCAAAGTCATACTCAGAGAGAAGCCGAAATAGCCTAGGGCAATCAAAAACTCATTGGCCATCGCTACCTCCTCCATAAAAATGGCACTCCAGTCCGCTATTACTCCTTCGCCCTGCATGGTACAGAATGAAATGATGACCAAGCCTAATATTGCCCTAGTCGGGAACGCCCAGCCTCCGCCTTCTTCGGCCGCGTTTTGCTCTTTGACGGGCAATACTTTTTGGCTCAACACAAAGATGCTCAATGCCAAGCAAAACAAAACTCCCCCTAGCATTTGGAGTCTCGCATCTACCGCCCAACCGATCATAAGCGAGCCGATGCCTGCCCCGACCATACCCCCAAGACTAAAAAAGCCATGGCAAGTGGACATGATCAATTGCTCATGTTGCGCCTCAAGCGTTGCGGCTACGGCATTCATCGCAATGTCCATCACTCCAGTTGAGATCCCAACCAAAAATAGACTCAGGCCCAATAAATAGATATTGGGCATATGCAGCGGCAGTAGCATAAAACAAGCAAAAATGATCGTTGAAGCCATGGTGACACGCCCTGCCCCAAAGCGTTGGGTCAGATGATTGGTCATCAGCATGGCAAGCAAAGCGCCTACTGGCATACAAAAGAGTACTAAGCCTAAGGTCCCTTCACCAATGGCCAGTCGTTCTTTAACTTCTGGGATACGGGTGATCCAAAAAGTAAAGAGCAAGGCATTGATCGAAAAGATCAAGGCAATGCTGTAAAAGGCCCTCTTGCTGAATATGCGTTGGAGATTTTGAATCATATTTCAAAGCTACAGCGGACTGAAGTATATTCAATAATCCAATTTTGCCGTTTTCTTTGCCAATCTTAGCCAAAAGTGGCTTGTTCTATTGAGCCCAAGGGTAGAATTGTGTAGTTTCCTGATAAGAAGGAAAAGATTTATACTACTAGATATGAACCGACGTAATGCCCTCAAGGCCCTCTCCTTGGCCACAGGAGGGGTTTTGACTGCTTCTGCCCTAAGCTGGAGTGGCTGCAAGACTGAGCCCACCGTATTCCGTTTTTTTAAACCTGAAGACACTAAGACCCTTGATCAAATTGGGGAGACAATCTTGCCCAAGACCGAAGATTCTCCCGGAGCAGGAGAGATTGGGATTAGCGAGTTTATGGATATTTACGCTGCGGATTGTCTCAAGCCTAGTCATCAGACCGCCTTGCGGAACGCTTATTCCCAGTTCCTTTCAGATATCCAAACTCAGTACGGAGATGATTTTGTGGCGCTAGAAGCTCTGCAGCAGCATGATATTTTGCTGGCCTTAGATCAAGAAGCGGTTGTGTACAATCAATCACTTGCACCTAAGCAGCCACCGCATTTTTTCAGCATACTCAAAAATATGGTCTTATTTGGCTATTTCAGCTCCGAGGCAGGTGCGCAACAAGCGCTCCGTTATTTACCCATTCCAGGCGGATATCAAGGAGATTTTCCTTTTCAACAAGGGGACAAAGCTTGGGCCCTCTAATCTATCATCATGCCACAGAATACGCAAACCACACCCTCAGAACGCAGCTTTGATGCGATCGTAATTGGCTCTGGCATCAGTGGAGGCTGGGCCGCTAAAGAGCTTTGTGAAAAAGGCTTAAAAACCTTGATCCTCGAACGAGGTCGTGATGTCAAACACAAAAAGGATTATCCGACTGCACTCAAAAATCCTTGGGATTTTCCGCATCGCAATCGGATATCCCATGCGGTGAAGGAAGAAAATCCGGTAGTGTCAAAGTGCTATGCGTTTCGCGAAGCGACCGAACACTTTTTTGTTAAGGATCAAGAGCATCCCTACATCCAAGAGAAACCCTTTGATTGGATCAGAGGCTATCAGGTAGGCGGAAAGTCCCTCCTTTGGGCGAGGCAGACCCAGCGATGGAGTCGTTTTGACTTTGAAGGCCCCGCTCGTGATGGCTATGCGGTTGATTGGCCCATTCGATATGGCGATATCGCTCCTTGGTATAGCCATGTCGAAAAATTTGTTGGGATTGCGGGCAATCCAGACGGCTTGGAAACCTTGCCCGATAGTGAGTTTCTGCCTGCTTGGCAGATGAACGTAGTGGAAAAGGAAATGCAAGGCCAAATTATGGAAGCCTTTCCCGATAGAAATGTGATTATCGGGCGTTGTGCTCACCTCACCAAACCTAAAAAAGTCCATCTAGAACAAGGGAGAGGACAGTGTCAGGCGCGAAGTCTGTGCGAGCGTGGCTGTCCCTACGGTGGCTATTTTAGCTCAAATTCTTCGACCATTCCTTGGGCAGAAAAGACGGGTAACTTGACTTTACGTCCAGATTCTGTAGTAACCGCCATCATCTACGACGAAAAGCAGGAAAAGGCCATTGGTGTCCAAGTAACTGATCGCTTGACGAAGGAGAAAATTGAGTTTTATGCACGCATTATTTTTGTCAATGCCGCTTGCGTCAATACCAACATATTGTTGCTCAATTCCAAATCTAACCGCTTCCCCAATGGCCTCGGCAACGACAATGGTCTTCTAGGCAAATATGTGGCTTTCCATAACTATCGGGGTTCTCTGACGGCCAAACGCAAAGGGCATGAAGATACCTACTATTATGGCCGTCGCCCTACTGCGATCATGATGCCCAACTTTCGCAATGTTTATAAACAAGAAACAGACTTTAAGCGTGGCTATATGACTTTCTATACGGCTACCCGTACTTCTTGGGGGCGAAAGCCAGAAGGTCCTGGTATTGGCGCAGAATTCAAAAAGGAAATGTCCCAACCTGGCTATTGGAGTATCTATATGATGATGCAAGGTGAGACGATCCCCAAAGAAGAAAATCACATCAGACTTAGTCCAGACAAGGTCGATGATTGGGGGGTACCTCTCATGATTGCTTCTGTTGGCTATGATGAAAACGATGAGAAATTGTTGCAAGATTTCTTAGAGCAAGGCGAAGCCATGCTCCAAGCCGCAGGATGTTACGATATAGTGAGGGACGACAATGGCTGGAATCCTGGTCTGGATATCCACGTCATGGGGGGCGTCCGGATGGGTAAAGACCCTGAGACTTCCATGCTTAACGGTTGGAGTCAGTTCCATAATTGCAAAAATGTCTTTGTTACGGATGGTGCGGCGATGACTTCTACTGGCGTTCAAAATCCTTCATTGACCTTCATGGCCTTGACCGCTAGAGCGGCAGATTATGCTGCTGAGCAGTTTAAGAAAGATGAGCTGTAAGAGTTTAGGGGGATCTAAGTTTGGTTTTACTGCGTTCGCAGAACGCTTATTCTGGTTTCGGAAGATTGATTCCTCCCCCCTAATCCCCCTCTGGAGGGGGACAAAACCTGCGGTTTGTAAAACCCTTTCCCCCTTTGGAGGGGGCTAGGGGGAGGAAAAGGATAAGCATTTTGCGAAGCAAAAAGACCAAAGAATTGAAAGGCATAAAAAATTAAAGTTGCCATGCAAGCCTTACCCGAAAAAATCTTCCCCAATACTGGTAGCTCCTTTACCTTTCGGGTTTTTGAGTATCCGGCGAACTGTATGAATCATTATTGGCATTTGCACCCAGAATATGAACTGGTTTACATCAAGCAGGGAAGGGGTAAGCGTCAGGTGGGACAGCATTACAGTGAGTTTGAGGATGGCGAGCTGATTTTTTTGGGACCGGAATTGCCTCATTTGGCTTTCAGTAAGACCGATGCTACACAAAACTTAGAGATTGTAATTCAACTCAAAGCGGATTTCTTGGGAGAACATTTGTGGCAGGCCCCCGAATTTGCAGCTGTGAGAGCCATGCTGCAACGCTCCGCGCAGGGACTAACGTTCGGCGCAGCCGTAAAAAAAGAAATAGGAGCCATCTTAGAAAAAATGCGCGAGGAACCACCCATGCAAAGATTACTGAATCTCCTCGCGATATTGGACAAATTGGCACGGACTGATGATTTTTGGCTACTTAATGCTCGTTCTCCTGCGGTTCAGGTCCAAGCTTCAGACTATCACCGTATCAATCGAGTTTATGAGTATGTCGAGCAACATTTTCGGGAGACGATCCGTCTAGAAGTGATTGCGGATCAATTGCACCTTACTGAAACCGCCTTTTGTCGTCTTTTTAAAAAGGTAACAGCTAAAACCTTCATCCAGTACCTCAATGAATATCGCATCGCGCACGCTTGTCGATTGTTAGAGGAGGGCAAGCTAAGCATCACCGAAGTCGCCCATGCGAGCGGCTTTAGTCATATTTCACATTTTAACCGACTTTTCAAGCGAATTCACCAACAAACTCCGCGGGAGTATATGAGTCGTTTTTTGGCTATGATACACTGAAATCGTTCCCTCCATATTGGTATATCCGCCAAAAAATTGCGACTTTCAGATAGATACAATTTTAGAGTAAAGAGTATTAAGTATTTAGATAAAAGTATCCTCGTTTCGAAAGTGAAGGTAAGGATACAAAAGGCGGCCTCTTGGTGGCTAAGCTGTTTGTCTAAGTACTCACTACTTTCTACTTAATACTTAATCGCTACTACTCAATACATGCAATTATCTATTCACAATTGGATGCGTGCAGAAAGCATCGAAACTACTCTGCGCCGTATCTCCGCTCTCGGCTATGAAAGTATCGAAATCATGGGCGAACCATCCATGTACGACACCAAAGCCATCCGCCAATTATTAAAGAATTATAAGATCAGTTGTTGGGGATCTGTAACCCTGATGCTCGAAGAGCGCAACCTGCTCGCCAAAGACCAAGGGCAAAGGGAGCGATCGGTACAATACGTCAAGGATGTCGTTACTATGGTCAAAGAACTTGATGGGGTAATGGTTTCTGTCGTTCCCGGAACGGTGGGCAAAATTGTACCCGATGGTAGGCCAGATGAGGAATGGAATTGGGCTGTAGATGCTATGAAGGAGGTCTATCAGCATTCTCAGAAAGAAGGTATCAAACTGGGTATCGAGCCTATCAACCGCTTTGAGACTTACTTTATCAATCGAGGTGATCAGGCTTTAGCTTTGGCCGAGGCGGTGGGAGATGATTGTGGCGTTTGTCTCGATGTCTTTCACATGAACATTGAAGAGTCAGATACCTATGCCGCGATGGAGCGAGCCAAGGATAGATTATATGGCTTTCACCTTGCGGATAACAATCGGATGGGTTGTGGTATGGGGGATTTTGACTGGGCTGGTATCGTCAATAAGCTCAAAGAGATTGGGTACGATGGGGCCTTAGCGGTAGAGTTTTCCCCTCCCATCGACCGTACACCTGCTTCCCCTTATCCTGATATGATTGATGAAAACCCAGAAGGATTATCGCCAGAAGCCAAAAAGTTTCTCGAAGATCATGGCAGCGGAGCGGTTACAGAAGCGTTTTACACCATGCTTACCAAAGTCTCAGCCGAAACCATTTTACCACTGATCAAATAATGGGAGACTATACGATAAAATCAGTTGAGGCGCATTGGCTGCGCTGTCCGATACCAGAAGCTAAGCAACACGTTTCTGATTATGGTCGGCAACGATTTTTCGATATGACCTTAGTGGTCATCACTACCGAGGGAGGCTTGCAAGGATTTGGCGAAGCCAAGGCTGCCGTAGGTTCGGCTGGAGTTTGTGGGACCATTGTCGCTTGTGTAGAGCAAGAGTTGCGGGCGATCCTTGTGGGGCAAGACGCACGCCATATCGGTCGCCTTTGGGAGATGATGTACAACGGTAGTCGTGATCATTACGCCCTTAGTCGAGGTCGCAACTTTCCAGTTTTGGGTCGGCGGGGCCTTACGATTTCCGCGATCAGTGGGGTGGATATGGCGCTTTGGGATCTACTAGGCAAATCTCTCGGTGCCCCAGTGGTACAATTGTTGGGCGGAGCCCTACGAGAAAAAATGCATGCCTACGCCAGCGGGGGCTGGGCTGATGTGGATAATATAGGCGCTCAGCTCAATAGCTATATCGAACGAGGAGGTTTTACCGGTGTGAAGATGCGCGTAGGCGTGATGGACAAAACCGTCGATTATACGGTGGCTAGAGTCAAAGCTGCGCGTGAAGCCATCGGACCGGACGTAAAACTGATGACAGATGCCCACGGGACCTTTTCTGTGGTAGAGGCTAAGCGATTTTGCCGTGAGGTCGAGGATTGCAATCTCTATTGGTTTGAGGAGCCCGTTAGTCCTGATAATAAACAAGGCTGCGCTGAAGTACGTGCTAGCAGTAGCGTACCTATCTCAGCCGGAGAAAGTGAGTTTACCCGCTTTGATATGCGAGAATTGATCGAATATAGAGCGGTAGATATTTTACAACCAGATGCGGCTATCATTGGCGGGATCTCAGAAGCTTGGCGAGTGGCCCACTTGGCCGATACCTGGCAATTGGAATTAGCGCCGCACTGTTGGGGCTCTGCCTTTAGCTTTATGGCGGGTGTTAGTGTAGCCTTTGCTAGCCCTGCGGCCAATGTGATCGAGTTTTCCCTTGGAGGAAACCCTATGATGTATGATTTGGTGGAGGAACAAATTAGCGTCGAAGCAGGCATGCTGGCCGCCCCCACTGCTGCTGGCCTTGGCCTAACACCTGATTGGGATTTCGTCAATGAGTTTAGACAGTAAATCATTCTCTTAATATTCAAGAACACTACTACTACTATGGCTATTACTGAAATCAATCACGTAACCCTGATCGTCAATAATCTGGAGGAGACGGCCGAATTCTATGAAAACGAATTAGGGCTTGAACCCATCCCAGCCTTTGTTTTTGACTATCCCACTGCCTTTTTCAAGGTAACCGAAACCCAGCAGTTACACCTCTCAGAGTGGGAGGACAAAATGTCTTTTCGCGGGCACGTCTGCTTTAAGGTTGACAACTTCAATGAGCTGTTTTGGCGCTTCAAGGAGCAAGGAATTATCGATGACAAGCCTTGGGGCAAGGTCCGACAACTGACCGATGGAGCCATGCAGATGTTTATCCGGGATCCATCCGGTAATCTGGTTGAAATCTCTTCTCTAGGAGATCCTGTAGACCCCAAAATCTTTGAGGACGAGCTATACAAAGAAGGCCTCTATGTTTCTGGACGCAATGATTTTAGAGGCTACAAAAGTGAGGACGCTACCTTGTATCATGGTAAGCAGTAGTTTTTTTGCCTCTCGATAGCTATCGGGAGCGCGGAAGGCTTATCTCTAACCACAATAAACGCCTAATAAAATGCCAAAAAGAATTTTTATCACCGGTGCTTCAACTGGCCTCGGTAAAGCTGCTGCTCTTATGTTTGCCGAAAGGGGTTGGGATGTAGTGGCAACTATGCGTAATCCCGATGGGGAAACTGACATGGATGCCGTTAGCAATATCAGCAAGCTCACTTTGGACGTTACAAGCCATGCCCAAATTGCTGATGCTGTGGCAGAGACCATCGCCATGGGGCAAGTTGATGTGGTTTTTAACAATGCGGGCTACGGTCTCGCTGGACCATTTGAAGGGGCCAAAGATGGACAGTTAGTTCGCCAGTTGAATACCAACCTATTGGGGGTAATGCGGGTTACCCAAGCCTTCTTACCCCATTTGCGGGCCCAAGGGGACGGCTTAATCATTACTACCACTTCGATTGGAGGACTTGTCGCTTTTCCTTTCAACTCAGTTTATCACGCCACTAAATGGGCGCTAGAAGGTTGGAGTGAGAGCATTGCCTTTGAACTCAAACCCTTTGGGATTGGGGTCAAAACAGTCTCTCCCGGCGGTATCCGGACTGATTTCGCCTCTCGTTCCCTAGACATGAGTATGCATGAAGCTTATTCAGAGCAAATCCAAAAGGTAATGTCTGTATTTCAGGATCCAGCCAGAGCCGCGACTTACTCCTCCGCAGAACAAATTGCAGAAGTAGTTTACGAGGCGGCTACTGATGGTAAAGAGCAATTGCGCTATGTAGCCGGTGCTGATGCCACCGAAATGTATGCCCAACGCCTAGCCTTAGGAGACGAAGCGTTCCGCGCAGCGATAGCCGAAAGATTTTTAGGCTAAGGAACGTCAATTAAATTACTGTCCGATTTGGCTTGCATCTTTAGGCCTAGTCTTCGT
>JBCCQN010000204.1:0-14438 GCA_039024315.1 Bacteroidota bacterium | reverse complement strand
TAATGTGATTAATCACAATGAAATTTTGGCACTCTCTCAGGATTCGAGTGGTAATATCTGGGTAGGGACCGAGGATGGTTTAGCGATTATTGCCGCAGAAAGCGGTAAGATTTACAATTACTTTGAGGATAAACAATCTCCCTCCGGAATATATGCAAAGGCTGTTTTAAATATCTTAGTCACCAGCAAAGGTAAAATCCTTTTTACCACCTGGGATGGACCGATACATGAAGTCATCTTTACAAATGATCGGGATTTGGGCAAACTTTCGTTTAAACGTCATTGGCATAAAGACCCTATCAGTAATACCCCAGCTGATGATGCGACTTGGGGCCTCATGGAGGATCGTCATGGCAGAATTTGGGGTAGTACCTTCGGTCAAGGGCTCATTATCAAAGACCAGCTAGACTCTGATCAAGCCTGGGAGCACTTTGGGCCTAGACAATCTCCCAAAATAGCACCAAGGATATTTAGCCTAAAAGAAGAAAAAAACGGTAATGTGTGGGTCGGAACTTCCAATGGATTGACTTATCTACAATTTCCCGAAGATGAAGCAGGGCCCCAAGCGATCAGCGAAGCTGAGATTACCACCTTCTTCTCCCGTGTAGGCATCGCAAGTCAAATATCCAACAATCAGATCAGAAGTATTTTAGTCGCCTCTAATGGCATTATTTGGATAGCAACAGAAGGCGGTCTCACCAAATATGATCCTCAGATCAGTCAATTCACGGCTTTTCTGAATTCTCCTACACCTGATTTGTCTCACGCTATTGGTGCCGTTTGTAAAGACGATAAAGGAAATATTTGGGCTGGTAATTTTTTGGGAGAGCTAATCTGCATCAACGAGCCCACAGGTAAACAGCTTAAAGTAGACTATGCCTCAGCCCATATAGAAGAAATCCCCGTGGATTTTGTCCGACATATAGACTACATAAACCAAAAAATCTGGATAGGCACCCAAAGAGGCTTATTTATCCTAAATCCTCTTTCTCTTGAATCTGAAAGAGTCATCTTGATCAATCAGAAAACGGGCCGAGAAGTAGGGGCAGATCATTTCACAGTCGGCCCTGAAGGGAAGGTATGGATATCCAGTCACCAAGGGATCGTAATCCTAGATACCTTGAGCGGAAAACAACAACATTTTTTTGTTGATCCCCACAAGCCAGCAGGACTTGCAGATGATAAAGTAAACGAGATCCTTTTTACCAAAGGAGGGCGGATATGGGCAGCAGCCGAGGACAGCGGACTCATGGAAATTTTTCTCAGTCCCGAGGGGCAATTAAAATCAGAGACGCATTTTCCTTTTCCGGAGGATCTAAAGAGTTTGGCCAATCGCAATCTCCGCTCGATGGTCTATGATGGAAAAGATATCTGGCTAGGGGGCGTACAGGGTTTATTTCAGTTTGATATTGAACAAGAAACCTTCAGTTCATATGGGATAGAAGCTGGACTCACCTCGCCTTTTCAATCATCTCTCAATATTGACAAAGAGGGAAATATCTGGGGCGGATCCAATACTGGAATCACCTGCCTCGACCGCAAGATTGGCCATTTTACCCTTTTCGGCAAAGGCAATGGCATCCCCAGTACCAACCATTATGAAGGAAGCAGTTTTGTAGACCCAAACGGCATCTTCTATTATAGCGGCAATAACGGCTTAATTCGCTTTGATCCCAATGCGCTCAAAACCCAATTTCCCACCCCTCAAATTATGATAGAGGGATTAAAAATTAACAACCATAAGGTCCAAGTAGGTCAAGTTGATAAGAGCTCAGGAGAAATCATCTTAAAACAAAGGCTATCCAAGCTAGAGGAGGTTATTTTATCCCATAAACACGACATCATTACCTTTGATTTCTCCATCATCAACTTTCGTTTCGCCAAAGATGGGCAAGTGGCCTATCGCCTCAGAAATTTAGAAGACAATTGGCATGACGAACGCTTTGGCAGATCGGCTACCTATACCAATCTTGAAGCGGGTACTTATTACTTTGAAATCAAAGCAGCCAATCACCAAGGGAAATGGAATGATAAACATCCTGCACTCAAAATTGTGATCCTACCTCCCTTCTGGGAGACTTGGTACTTCCGTTTACTGATGGTATTAAGTTTCTTGATGCTCGTATTGGGGGCATATCGATACCGTACGGCACAGATCAAGTCCCAAAATCGGATGCTGCAAAAACGGGTGGAGGAACGCACCAAAGAATTGGCTTTAGCCAACGAACGTGAAAGCCAAGCCCGTAAGTTCGCCGAACAGGCCAATCTCGCTAAAAGTGAATTTTTGGCAAATATGTCCCATGAAATTCGAACTCCCATGAATGGAGTACTGGGTATGGCAGAATTATTAGACGATGATAGCCTGCGCCCAGATCAAAAAGATTATGTCAAAACGATTAGGAGTAGTGGCGAAAACTTATTGGGCATCATCAATGATATTCTCGATTTCTCTAAAATTGAGTCTGGTAAGCTGGAGCTAGAAAGTTTGCCCATTGACTTGCAAAACTTAGTTGAAGGGGTTATTAGCATATTTGGCAGTAAACTCAATGAAAAGCCGCTCGAACTCCTTTATGAAATTGAAGAGGACGTGCCACGAATCGTTTTAGGCGATCCACTACGGCTCAAACAGATATTGATCAACCTAGTCGGTAACGCTTTAAAGTTTACTGAACAAGGTGAGATCATCGTTAGGATCTCCAATCTCAGCAAAGCGAAAACACAGAAGGGCACCGATTGCCAAATTCAATTTGCCGTTCAAGACAGTGGTATTGGGATACCAGCCGATAAACAACAAAAACTCTTTCAAGCCTTTTCGCAGGTAGATGCTTCCACCACCCGCAAATATGGCGGTACAGGTCTAGGTTTAGCCATTTCCGCTAAGCTCGCTTTGCTAATGGGAGGTAAGATGGAAGTGAAGAGTAAAGCAGGTATTGGCTCAACTTTTTCCTTTTCTATGGCCAGTCAGGTGCTTGAACAGGAAAATGAAACTCAAAACCTTTTTCAAGCCCAAGGTCTGCAGGACAAACGTATTCTCATCGTCGAAGACAATGACGCTCATCTCACCTTATTGTCTAAACGTTTGCGGTCATGGGGAGTGAAGCCTAGTATGGCCACCAATGGTAAAGCAGCCCTTGAAATCATGCGAGCAAAGGATGATTTTGACCTGATTCTCACTGACCTCTTTATGCCCGAGATGGATGGACTAGAATTGGCAAAGGCACTCAAGGAGCAAGGCAAAACGATCCCCTTGGTTCTCATTACTGCTTTAGGTTCGGCTAAAACCATGCGGGGTACTGGTCTTTTTACCAAAGTCTTGGCCAAACCCGTCAAACAAGACTTACTCCTACAGCATCTTTGTGATGCTCTGGGCTTAAACACTCAAAAATCTACCCCTCAATTAGGGCGCAAGCAAGCGTTCCACGAAGGGGTCCCTCTTAACAGTGAAATCAAAATTTTGCTGGTGGAAGACAATCCTGTCAACCGTAAGCTCGCCATCCGCATGCTCCATAAATTGGGCTATAAACCCCAAATAGCTGTCAATGGTCTAGAGGGCTTTGAGGCAGTGCGAGATGGAGATTTTGAGATCGTCTTGATGGATATCCAGATGCCGGTTTTAGATGGCCTCAATGCGACCCGTAAAATCAGAGCCGAAATACCCATCCATCGCCAGCCTACTATCATCGCTATGACGGCCAATGCGATGCAAGGCGATCGTGAAATGTGTATAGAAGCGGGGATGAATGACTATATCAGTAAGCCTTTTAGAATGAAAGAATTGGCCCAAAAAATCGCCGAATACACTGTCAAGGAAACAAACTCAACTGCTTGACTGGTCCGAAACTTTGCCGGTGGTAGGGAGTCGGTCCTTTGGCTTGCAAAACCTCCCTGTGGGCCTTGGTAGGATAGCCTTTGTTTTGTTTCCATCCGTAGGCAGGATATTCCTCATCCAAATACCCCATAATCTCATCTCGGTAGGTTTTTGCTAAGATAGAAGCCGCTGCTATGCTAAGGTATTTACTATCGCCTTTGATGATACAAGCATGCTCGATTTGGGGAAAGGGTCTAAAGCGATTTCCATCAATTAGTAAAAAATCAGGCTGGGTACTCAAGCCGGCGATTGCCTCGTGCATGGCTTCGTAAGTAGCATTGAGAATATTCACCTGGTCAATCCTTGGTGCCGAGATAATGCCCAAATTCCATGCAATTGCAGATGCTAAAATCATCTCCCGCAGGCTCAATCTCTGGGGCAAACTTAGCTTTTTGGAATCGTTGAGCTCAGGGTGCTGAAAATCAGCGGGTAATATTACCGCCGCCGCAACTACCGGACCGGCTAAGCAGCCACGGCCCGCTTCATCTACTCCCGCTTCGGGGCCATTAGTGCCATAATTAGAAAGGAGGGACATTTTTCAAAGCTACAAAACTCAGGGAAATAAGCAGGCGCGCAAGCTCAATTTGGAGAAAAAATTATCAGTAAACATACATTAAAGAATGAAACTTCTTAATTTATAAGTTACTACAACCCGCATGAGTAAAAACTTTAGCCTATTTAACCTTGAACTTGAACGATGATACTCTCCAGCACTTTGCGTCTTGTAACGCTGGCATTTTACTTTTTGGCTTTTATACCCCATATCTTGGCCCAAGCACCTGCCAACGATGACCTATGCAATGCCAGTTTCCTCTTGGTGGGAGCTTCTTGTAATTCGGTACCTAATGGAGATAATACCAACGCAAGTTTACAAAACGGAGAGCCGCTAGGAAGTTGTTTTTCTAATTCTACTCCTACTGTGTGGTACAAATTTGTGGGGCCTAGCAGTGGATTTGTGCGTATTAGTACAGACTTTCAAATCGGTACCAATAATGATACAGAAGTAGCGCTTTATGGCTTCCCTGCGGGGAACTGTAGTACTCCTGATTCACTTCAACAAATTGCCTGTGATCAGGACAATGGGACGGTATCCATGTTCAATTCACTCATCAGCACAGCGCCTGTAATCCCAGGCGACACTTTCTGGATCCAAGTTTCAGGCTGGCAAAACACCAGTGGCAGCTTTTGTATTGAAGTCAATGCTTTACCTTCCCCTCCCCCATCGCAAAGCAATGATACCCTTTGCAATGCCATACCTTTGGTCATGGGAGCCAGTTGCAACGGCATACCAAATGGAGACAATAGTTTGGCCACCCAAGAAGTGTATGAACCCTTTGGCAGCTGCTATGGCAATGAACTCAAATCAGTTTGGTTTAGCTTTGTAGCCCCGCCTTCAGGCATAGTGAGCGTTTCTACTGATTTTGCGGTGGGCAGTCTCACGGATACCGAAATAGCAGTTTTTGAATTGGCGGGGGCTGATTGTAGCGACTTAAGTAATTTGACACAAATTGCCTGCGATCAAGATGGTGGTAATACGGTTGACTTTAATTCATTTATCAATGGACTCAATGTCGTGCCAGGAGAGACTTATTATATCCAAGTTTCAGGCTTTCAAGGCGCAGAAGGTAGTTTTTGCATTGAAGTATCAGAATTGAGCCAAATCCCTAATGATGATGTTTGTAATGCTACTTGGGTTCCCGTAGATGGCAGCATTCAGACTTTTAGCAATATCGGCGCCACGGCTCAAGTGGGCGAAAACAATCTAGGCCTCATTGGCGGGGCGGGCAATAACAATATCAGTTGGTATCAAGTCGATACCGTCGTTCAGGCTTCTGTCTGGCTCAAGTTTATCGTTCCTCCGACAGGAGTAGTAAACCTAGACTTTTGTGGGACAGGGGCGACTAATTTTGATACGCAAGTTGCTGTATTTGAAACCCCCGATTGCAGTGATTTCTCTCTGTTTGAATTAAAAGCTTGGAACGATGATCAACCAGGTAACTGTAATACCGGCTCGTCCATTTTTGCCTCGAATATCGTCGCGGCCTGCTTGACAGTGGGGGATACCGCTTGGGTCTTAGTTGATGGTTTTCAGGGAGAAGTGGGCAGCTTTGATGTGAAGCTGACAGAGGTAGTAAACCCACCGATCAGCATAGTAGCCACCAATATTGCGCCCGATTGTCCCGGCAATAGTACGGGTGTCATCGACCTTAGACCGCAAGGAGGTAGTCCTCCTTACACTTATTCTTGGAATACTGGGGCAAGTACGGAGGACCTCAGAGATCTCCCCGCAGGTAACTATAGCGTTTTGGTCACTGATAAATGTGATTCTACGCGAACCTATAGCGTAACGATAGTTGATCCGCCTAGTCTGGTAGTCAATGCTGGTATAGACCAAGCTACCTGTGGCCAAAACTCCATCCAAATCGGTGGCAATCCTAGCGCTAGCAGCGGCAAAGCATTTGAGAGCAAACGCGCTTTTGGTATCAATCTAGATGGTGGAGAAATGTTTCGACACGAAATCGGTAATGCAAGCGCCCCCCAAGTGATTGGGTCCATTGTCGCTGATGTTTTTGCGGCTGACTTCGTCAACGGTCAGTTGATGGGACTGGACAACGGCCAGCAACAGTTGTTGGCCTTTGACACAGCGACCTCCCTCCCGACAGTCATTGGTCCGAGCATACCTAATACTGGGCACGACTGGGCCGGACTTGCTTTTAATCGCCAAGATCAAACGCTTTACGCCCTGAGTACCGATGCCGCTAACTCACAGCTATACACCATCGATCCTACGACTGGGGCGGCTACAGCTACTCATAGTATCAATCGGCCCGTAGCGATTTGGCTCGCCATAGACACTGCTGGTTTGGCTTACACCTTGGATATCTCCGACAACAATCTCTACTCCTTAAATCTACAGACGGGTTTTGCTACTCGCCTAGGCCATGTAGGCTTTGATGCCCAATTTGCTCAGGATGCCGATTTTGATCCTGAAACCAATTTGCTGTATCTAGCCAGTTATTCCAATAATCTGACTACCTCAGAATTTCGGATTGCAGACGTGCAGACAGGAAATACCGCTCTCATCTCCAGCTTAGCGGTCAACGGAGAGGTAGGAGGCTGGGCCATCGCTAATGAGAGCAAAAATCCTTATTTCTACACTTGGAGCCCTCCCAATGGCTTGTCCAATCCCTTTTCTCCCAATCCGATCTCAACCCCAGTTGGCGACATTGATTATGTATTAAATGTGGTCGATGCTTGCAACATTGTGGTCAAAGACAGTGTACGGATCAGGCACCAGATGGGGCCAAGCACTGAATTGGAGGCGATCTCCGATGATGGCAGTGGCAGTGGAGGCAGGGTGATTGCCAATACTACTGGTGGCACCCCTCCTTATACCTATCTTTGGAGCAATGGAGGGAGTACTGACAGTCTCCAAGGACTCGCCCCTGGTGTTTATTCCGTCAGTATTACCGATGCTTTGGGTTGTGTGATTCAAGATTCCGTGAGAGTAGGTGCCTCGACACTAGATAAGGGACTGCCAGTGGAGGAATTCCGTTTATTCCCTAATCCTAGCGGGGGCAGTATTTTCTTTAGCCTGAGGCTGAGTAGGGTTGAAGAGCTCCAATGGCAAATATATGATCCCAGCGGCCGCTTAATCCTCTCAGGAGAAAAAAGCGAGCAAAGAGAGCTCAAACAACAGCTAGATTTAAGTACTTATCCAAAAGGCTTGTATTTATTGACCATCAAATCTCCCACAGGTTTTATTTCTAGGCCCTTAATTCTTGAGTAGGATCGGTTTAGGTTTACTGCTTCGCAGAACGCTCATATCTGAATGTAATTGTGCCCTGTGCAAACTAGCCCGTTCGGACTAGGACAAGCGTTCCGCGCAGCGGTAAAGCTATACAGCTCCCCCTCATATTCATACTAGCTAATCCGGCAGAGCAGCTGAAATGATGTAGCTCCGATTAAAAGTAGCGTTGGCAGGGTGACTCAAAATATTGATAAAAACCGCCCCAGCATCGCTCCCAGAGCCTTGAAAAATGATATGACCATCCAAGTTGACATCCTTATCATCATAAGCCTGCAATACATAGTTACGGGCAAAAGTGCTATTACTAGGATCTGTCAATATTTTGATAAAAATCCCCGATGGCTCATTGCCAGCCCCTTGAAATCGAATGCTGCCATCTCCATTAACATCTCCTTGCCATAAGCCATAGACGCCTGGCAAAAGTAACTTTTGGGGATGAATCCCATAGACTGCAAGTCCATGTCGAAAATCAAGCGCATTCGGTGTTTCTTTTTGGACTTGGGCCGTCGCACTCATTACGCCCAAATGATTGCGATGGTGGAGGCTAATGAAATAATTCGGTTCGGTCCATTCTCCCGCCAGATACAAGGTACTATCTCCCCTAGGATCAATCAAGATCCCGTTTCTTTGCAGCAGTAAGGGGTATTGTTGAAGCACTTGACTAGAGTCTGTCCCAGCACGCACTTGCAAGTAAACCCAATCTACGACAGCGGTGGGCCCTGTAATATTCAAGATGCTTGGATCAAGACTTTGGGTTCCCCCATAGGGGTCTAATTGTGGGATCAAATTTAATTGTCGTAGGTCATCTCGCATGAGTTGGTCTCCCGCTTCAAAAGCGCCGGCCAAATTGGCTTTGACAGTCAGTTGCAGGTAATCCCGCCGGCCAAAGCTCACATAATCACCTTTTGCTAAGTCAACAACAAAACGTAGCTCTGCTCCTGCTTCTGGACTATAAAGGGTGGCATCACTAAAGTCTCCGTCTTTATCCACCAACATCACCCACATCGCATTGGTTTGCGGCCAGCCTAAGCCGAGAGTGTCTAAAGAGATTGTGAGCGAACCTACTTTATCGGTTTCATCTAGCCGCCAGACTCGGTTCATCCTTTCTTTGACCCCTGCGGGAACGCTCAGTTGGGCATCCCCAAAGTTTGCGCTTGCAGCATTGCTACCCATCACGGCAAAATCACCAGGATTAAGATGGCTAGGCTTAGCTAAACTAAGTATACTGCCTGCTTCCTCACTCTTACTTTGGGTTTGTGCCAAGCATGCGCCGACATCTCTGCCGATGCCAACTTGGTGTTCAGCAAAGCTGTTGTATTGATAAAAGACATGCTGATCTACAGGGATACTCAGACCGTACTTGATCGCTAAATAGGATGCTACTTTTTGGTGTTCCTCGATGGAGAGGACCCGCTCATACAGAATCAGCTCCGCCAGATCACCCGACCAATGATTGGAGGTTTGCGAATCGGCACCACTCCCATCAAATTCTTGTCCAATAGACACCCTATCTGCCCCAGTTGAGATGTAGGCACTCGTCCAAGCGGGGCCTGCGCTAGCATTGACATAACCTTGAGCCTTAAGATCAGGATAAAGACTAAAACTAGTCATAGTAGCTCTCCCCCTAAAATCACCGCTGGCGAGGGTGACCGCATCGTCATCATAAATCAACTCCCCATTGCTACGATGGCCAAACTTAACGCGGTTACTGCCGCCAAAATGGGAAGACAAATAATAACCATCCCCGCTTTGGATGCGTGGCCTAAAGATGGCAAAAACAGTGCTTGAATCAGAAAGTGTGGCGGCAAGTTGATTGATTTTGAACCAATCATCAAGCCCATCAAAACGAAGGATACTATGTCCATTGATACCGTCGCTAATATATTGGGGCAGTTTGCTACTATTGCTTTGGCTAGCGTCCGCCCCTTGGCCAGACCTATCGCGCCAATTGGCAATCATACTCCCCTCCGTAGTATCTAAATCCGCAGCTAACCAAGCCGACAAACCAGCTTGAATTTGGGCAGGAGCGCAGAGAAATTCGTTTGCTCGCCCGGGACTTCCGCTTCCTTGCACCGTATACCAATTTTGCCCTTGGGCATTGTCTAGGCTGGGATCTACCAAACCGATGATCGGGTCTGGCTTAGCTTGTGGCCAAGGAGTTTTGTCATCGTAATCCACCGAATCGACCAAACAGCGCGTCTCGGTATAAAGCAGTATCCGTTCTCCCTCATTATCAAACTGAAAACCCAAAGGGCCAAGGATGAGCGTTGCGGGAGGGATATCGGGATGGTAGGCACTCAATAGCGTAGGACTTTCTGCGATCAGCATATACTCTCCCGCTCCCAGTTGGGTATTGTTGGGGATCACAAAGGCCGAATCCTGATCCATGATAAACCAATTGCTCAAGTCCACAGCTGTATCACCTTGATTGTGGAGCTCCAGCCAATTGCCGGTGTCAAAATTCGGATCGGGATTATTGTAGAGGATTTCATTGATTATGATGTGCGGCGGGCCATCAGCCGAACAGGGAGCGGGAATATTGTTGGCTTGGCCAGGAGTGCCCAATGGAGCGCCTCCTGTAGTAGAAGCAGTCCAACTACCCGCTAGTTTGTTGTCCAAAATAGGATCAATCAAGGCCATAGTGGGACCTTGTCCATCAGGGCTTTGGGGCCAAGGAGGGGAGTCATTGTATTGTAAACCATCTACCCAGCAACGCTCATCAGAAAGCAGGATAGCGCGTTCGCCATCACCACCCAGCCCAAAGTTCCAGCCGCCAAGATAGTTATTGACCCAAGGATACTTTGAATTGAATTGGGTGGGATTTTGCACCAAGACCAGATATTGATCGGGCCCTAAAAGCGTATTGGGAGGGATGATGTAGTAGCTATCCCCTTCGTGGAACTCCCATTCGCCAATATCAATCGTAGAATCAGTAGCATTGTATAGTTCTACCCAATCGCCCGCATCAAAAGCGGGACTGGAGCGATAGTTGATTTCGTTGATGAGCACATTGGGCTGCTTTTGTTGACAAAGGGAAGCGTTCGGCGCAGCCGGAGTCCCTCCAAAATTATCGCTGGCATACCAAGAGCTCGGCAGTAAGGGATCGGCACTGGGATCGAGCAGCTGATAAGTGGAGCGTTCATCTGAGATGCTGCCATCATAGCCCATTCGATAGACCAGACAGCCTGCATCAGTTCTTAGGCTTAGATTTTCTCCAGACCGATTGAGTCTCAAACCAGGCAAGGCAATTGCGCTAGCCACATTGGGATGAGCGTAGGCTGCCTTACTAAGACTATCTGTCAGCACTAAATAAGCTTGAGGAGCCAGCGTCGTACCCATTGGAATCAACAAGAGCGTATCGCTGGTAATGAGCTGCCAATTGGATAAATCTACATTGGTATTTCCAGCATTATATAACTCTATCCAGTCTCCTGCATCGAGAGCTCGAGGGTTTTCATCATAATAAGCCATCAGTTCGTTGATGACGATGTCGGGAGTAGCGGAGGCGCATTCAATGAGGTTTTCACGGCCAGGTGAGCCACAGCTATCTAATTGAGCAATCCAACTGATCGGAGAAGCATTGTCGAGGTCGGAACGGATGAGTTCAAGAGAAGGCCCTGTACCATCTGCCCATTGGTCCCAAGGAAGTTTATCATTGAAGCGAACACTATCGAGCACATTGCCAAAAGGGTCTCTTATAACGAGACTCTCCCCTTCATTGGCCAATTTACCAGCATATTGATCAAAGGCAGCAAAGCCGTAAACTTGTCTAAATAAGGCGGTATCTCGGCTGATGAGCAGTAGTTCGTTGGGATTGAGTTTGGCTCCTTCGGGGAACGCATAACGCAATCCCTTGGCAAAATAACATTCCGCTAAGTCAATGGGATGGGCCGTAGTGTTTTTGAGCTCGACATATTCCAAACGGAGGTTGAGATTGAGGACAGTATCCAGTTCTCCGCCAACAAGCCTGACATTGCGATAGTAACTAGTACCATCTCGGCTACCGCCATCATGGTCAGCAATAAAAATTAAACGATCGTAATAGCCGTCCAAATAGCTACCAATGGGGATGGTATAGCTCTGCCAACTACTATCACCGGGATAGTTATGATAATCTGTAATACCCCAGTTTTGAGTACCATAGAGTTTAAAAAAATTGCTGTATTGGCTACCATTACCCAGCCCGATTGCGTGCACTTCCCCTTCCTTGGTAGAGCGAAACTCAAACGAAAGCATCATATTTTCACTCACGGCAATGGGTAGGGAAATAGCCTTCCAAGCATTGTCAGTGATAAAAAGAGTCGCCCCTGCATCCAATACTTGAGCGCTGCCAAAGTCACCATTGATAGGAACAATCGAGAAATTGTTGAAATCGATGAGGGTATCGACGCGGGTATCCTCTGGACAGCTAGCACAAGAGCCGCCACAATCAACATCAGTTTCATTTCCATTAAGGATCCCGTCAAAACAAGTCGCTGGATAAATACAAAGGGTATCTGGATGATAATGGATTTCATTAATGACCAGACCAGTGTAATTGGGATCAACAAAGTAGCGCTTGGGGCACATAGAGGACCATTCTCCTCCTTCCAATACCCGTGCCTTCACCTCCACTACTCCACTGCTGAGGTTGAGGGGAGTACTGTAAATTTGTGCGCTACCCGCAAGGCTGCCATCAAAAGCACGAGGATCTGAGCCATCGAGGGTATAGTAAATGATGCCAGTACTATTGGGGTTGCTTAAGGAGATGGTTTGCGAGGCCGTAATAGGCCCTGCTGGCAAGTTGAATTGTACGGGTAAAACTTCGCTAAAGTAGCCAGCAGCTTGATAAAATTTAATCATGCTATCCGTCCGTTGGGCTAGGAAGCGCGTACGTACAGTATCAAGTTCCTTGATCCATTCGTCATTGACATCCCATAAGGGGACGCTCTCATGCCGGCTATGGGAAAAACTCACATTACCCCAACGGGCGGACTCGGCAATCAGAGATAAGCTTACTTGATTGGCCCTGAGCATATACATACTATCGAGTACATCAGGGGTCAACATACCATCCTCTAAACAACGACAGGCGAGCTGATCTCCTAAGGCAAGCTCAAAGGCTTGGCTTTCAAAGACATCATCAGGTATGGGGCCATTACGTCCACTAGGATCATAAGCAATCAGATTACCGTAGTAGGACAAGAAGCCCCCCACATTGTCCAGCGTAAGGTCAACATCCCACATCAAGAATTTGTATCCACCAGCGCCAGGGGTAGGAAATCCCCCACCCCAACTATTGTGATTTTGGTTCCAATCAAAATTAGCCAGATAGTGGTTAAAGAGTAGGTAATCAGCCGCTTGACTCACATCCAAATAATCGCCTAAGCCGTTGAAATCAGCTTCTTGGTCTAGATCACTGGTGGCGGCATAATCTTCCATCCGGTAATAAAAACTGGGATTAGTCGGCTGATTAAGGTATTTACCACTCTTGCGGATTTCAAAGTCAGCTTTGCTCCCCCCGTAGTAGGAGGAAAAAAAACCTCCGTCTGGGCGTTCCATGAAATGGTACTGACCCATATACTCACCATTGACAAATACATGCACATAGCGACCATGGGGAGCGGGATAACCCAAGGCCATTTGCACGTCAAAGATGAACCGATTGCGGATAAATTGGGCTTCTCGTTCGGCACCAAACTCTGCATTCAGGCCGTCTTGACTACCCGCTCTCAGTAATAGTTTGTCAAAGGATTTGACAGCTTTTATGGGATAGGTATAACCATCATCAAAGAGGGGATAGCTGAGTTTGGGAGTGCCAAATTCGCTTTTAAATTCGAGGCGATAACTTTTTTTAGGATTAGTCGGGCTGCCTCCCCAAGTTTGAATGCCACAGCGGACCGAAAAGCCCTTGGATTGATCAGGAAAGATCAGCTCCACGGAGGTTTCGGCTTCTTCATCAATATGATCGTTGCTATTGATATGCTCCGAAACCAAGGAGACAGCAGGTAATGCCTCTAGGGCAGATCGCATCTGGGGACCATACACAGGATCTTGAGTGATGGCAGTAGTCATTTCTGGGCTGGCAATGATGTCATCCAGAAAAAGGTAGGTATGAGTTATGACCTCCGTAGTATCGCTTGGGGTAAAGGCAAAGGCTCGTACAAAGCTGGTGGTGGCTATACTGATGGGCGTAGTATAGAGCATGCCATTGGTAGCACTAGGTTTGCTCCCATCGAGGGTAAAATAAATGCTCGCGGCGGGATCAGTAGCGATCAATGTTAAGGAGAAGGCATTTTGATAGTAGCCACGCTCAGTATCAAACTGCAGTTCTAGGCCTGATTGGGCCAAGCTAGAAATAAAGCTAAATAGCAATAACAGATTGATTAGCAAGTATCTCATCGCCTCTAATTAAACACAAAATGCGACCTTATTTTTAGATTTCGTACTAAGTGCCAATTATCTTGGGTCAAGCTGATAAATCCTTGCTTTACTGGTGGGGATTTTTGTCAATATCATGGCATTTGGGCCATAAAAGTAAAATTACGGCTAAAGCTCGTATTGAGAGGATGGCTTAAGATGTTGATAAAAATAGGGGAAGTATCGTTACTACCCCCTTGGAATATCA
The DNA here is from genome assembly GCA_039024315.1 of Bacteroidota bacterium. Classification (GTDB taxonomy): domain Bacteria; phylum Bacteroidota; class Bacteroidia; order J057; family J057; genus JBCAWW01. The sequence continues at coordinate 152 of JBCCQN010000204.1, read as the reverse complement.
GCTGACCATCCAGATTAGTATCCTCTTGCTGATAGCCAAGGCGCACATAGTTGCGAGCAAAGCCAGTATTGTTGGGGTCGCTGAGGATTTTGAGAAATACTGTCGTAGGATCGTTGCCAGCACCTTGGAAAATCAAGCGCCCGTCCCCATTG
>JBCCQN010000203.1:0-14673 GCA_039024315.1 Bacteroidota bacterium | reverse complement strand
GCCAAGCATCCTAACTTTGTCGCCAGTATTAGCGGCCTTGGCTTATTGTTGAGTGCGATATTTGTGTGGCTTTCTCGGAGCTCGGCGCGGCAGTTTCTGGAATCAGATAAGCTCGCCAATGTATTGGGTCTCATCGGTACAATCCCTGCAGGCCATGATCACGAAGATTATTACGAGAGACAATTTGTTAGACGCTTTGGGGTTTGGAATATTCTAGGCGGTCTGGTAGTAGCTATAGTAGCTTGGACAATAGGTCGTTGGCAGGGATTCTTTGCGGCAGAAGAATATTGGATGTTCTTTGGCTTACCCGCAATATACTCGGTTGGGGTATTTTTGGGTATTTACTTCATCCTCGCTTTTGTCAGCCAACAGCCGCGACAAATTCGCTACTCTCGTTCTCTGCATGGCGCTTTACGAGGTAGTGCATTTTATGGTTTAGTGGTAAGTGTAGCGACCCCTTTGGTATTGCTGTTTTTGTTTTCGATCAGTTTGTTTTGGAAGGGAACGGTTAGTCCGGCAGAAAGTAATTCTAGCACTTTGATCTCGACCATTTCGTCTATCGCGTCGGTGGTTGCGGGCTATTTTACCTTGAACCAGCAAGGTGGAGACAACAGTAGTATGATCACTCGCATTCTGAACAAGATCAAAGGACCTCTCTTGAGTATATTGGTCATCCTTTTTGTAGGCTTAGCGACCTACTCTATCATCAGAATATTGAGTAATCAAATGGTTTCCCACTTCCCGCTTTGGGGCCTAGGGGTTTCTTTAGTACTTTTTATCCTTACGGGCCTATATGTCAACTCAAACAAGCTATCCTTACATTATTTTTATCGAGATCGCCTGTCGGAAGCTTATTTGCGCACCGATGCAAGGGTGAGTCGCCAAGATCAAGGCCGGCAAGGTATGCCATTGATCAATTTGCGTAATGACGAGGATCTAACCCTGCAAAATTTAGGCTGGCAGAAGCTAAAAGGACAAGCCTTGGCAGAAGCCAGTGAAAAAGCGGCGATGGGTGTTCTCAACCCGACCTTACGGTATGACATGGACGGCAGCATTTGGGGCACCAATCCACGGGCCCCCTATCATCTGATCGTTACGGCCTTAAACCTCCAAGGGACCGACGAATTGGTGCGTAAAGACCTCAAATCAGACCATTTTATTTTTTCACGCAACTATATTGGTTCTCATAGTACAGGCTATGTACGCACGGACCGCTATCGCCAAGGGCGCACCAAATTAGCGAGGGCGATGACTATATCTGCGGCGGCAGTCAGTTCGGGTATGGGCTTTAGCAGCTTCTTTGCACAATCATTTATCACTACCCTCCTCAATCTAAGACTGGGCTATTGGGTCGAAAACCCCTGGTTTTATCGCAAAAATTGCAACGAGCAATGGGTAAACTCCTCCTTCAAACGCATGCGTCTCAAATGGCAAGGCTGGCAGGATGTCAACAATCCCGAATCTGAGAGCAAAGGAAAATACTGCTTACAATTTAACCCTAAGAAGCGCTTGACTTTTTGGCCATATTATCTACTCAAAGAAATGTTGGGGCTGACTACCGCCAACCAACGTTTGGTCAATGTTTCTGACGGAGGACATACGGGAGACAATCTGGGCTTATTACCCCTATTACGTCGTCGATGCAAAGTAATCGTAGTCTGTGATTTTGAGGAGGACCGCAAATTTGGCTTTGGCTCTTTCAATCATCTGGTACGTATGGCCAACATAGAAGAGAATATTGACATCCAGATCAATCTGCAAAGCCTAGAGCCCCAATCAAATGATGAAGGTAAGCTCGCGAGATCCACCAGTAGTGTAGCTTTAGGTACTATCCACTACCCCGACAATCAAATTGGGCACTTGGTTTATATGAAATCCTCGATCAATCAGCAGCATTTACCGGTCAATGTTTACAATTATCGCAAGCAGCATCCAGATTTTCCTCACGAGAGTACCGCAGACCAATATTTTGATGATGCGCAATTTGAAGCCTATCGTTCTTTGGGTTTTCACATTGCTAAGGAGGCGGTATCGGTACTGCGACAACGCCTACCCAAAGTTAAAGTTTAGGCCAAAGCGTCAACTTTATTACCATTATTCGTAATAAAAACCGTGTAAGAGCTCGCTCATATTATAAGCTATTTTGTCTGCAAAAGCGTTCATTGCGTACCTAATGATCGCTTTTATTGGTTTTTTGCAGTCTTATTTATAGGTAAGAAAATCCCTACAAATCGGGCTCAATTGTCTTTTTGGTACCCAATGCATCAGGTAATGTATGGTCCAAATATCAGTTCTGTTTCAGCATAATTATTGGCTATTTCGTTTCAGAAACTTTCCAAACCAATAATTAAATATCCATCTGAAGAAAAATCTACAGATCTCCTGAAGCAAAACCATTATGAGCAAAAATCAGAATCGTCTCATTAATACCCAGCGGACAAGCATTACCAAAAAATTGCTTAAAGGAGCAGGTGGTGCGATCTTATTGAGTATGTTGATTTTTGGCGCTTTGAGTGTACAAAATCAAGACTCTGCCAAAGAAGTAAAAGCCCAAAATCAAGCGACTACTTCTCAAAGCACATTTGAAAGCGCCAGCTCTCAAGCACAACAAGAATCATTTGCGGTAACCGAAACCGAAACTACACAGGCAGTTGCCGAAGTCGCCCAAGCGGAAAGCACGCAAACTGTCGCTACTACAAGCGCCAAAGCAAGCACTCAATCTAAAGCAAGTGTCGCCTCAGTCCAAGGTACGGCAGGTATTGCCTCTACCGCTTCTGCAGTGCAGTTTATGGGAGTAGCATCTAGCCTCAACGCCAATGGTACAGCTGGTTTGGTAAAATGGTCCACTGCGATGGAGCAAAACACGCAGTTTTTTGAAATTGAGCGTTCCCTAGATGGGGATAAATTTGAAAGTCTAGGCAAAATTAACGCCCAAGGCAAAGGAGTGCACCAACAGAGAAATGATTACAGCTTTGAAGATGAAAGCTTGGGTATGACGCAAATGCCAAGGGTGTTTTATCGCGTCAAGCAAACTGGAATGGATGGTAAATCTGTAACCACAGATATGATTGAGCATGATCTCAACTTAGATTTGGGCTTATATGCGGCTATTTTGAAGAGCGAGAATGCCAACGAAAAAATCAAAATTCGCTATGCTGGCGACCAAGAAGGTTCGATGACCCTGCGCATTTTCAAACCTTCTGGAGAAGTGTTGATTGAACAAACCCTTAAATCAGACTTCACCCCACAAATGGTATCAGTTGAAACAGCCGGTTGGGAAGCAGGTCCGTACTTCCTCCAACTAGCCAATGAAAATACTACGGTGATGGAGCAGTTTAGTCTGTAATCAGATATCAAAAAATAATTAGATCCGCTGAGTTTCTGCTTAGCGGATTTTTTTTGTGCCCGACGAGCCGTAGTATGTACCTTTAGATATGCTTCAAATCAGTAAAGCCTCTCTGACTTATGAGTCCGAAAAACTGCGTAAAGCCTTTGGTTTCAAAGGTAGCGCGATCCATGAAATCTGGCAGACAATAGTAGGTCTTAGCGGTCCAGCAGGGAGCTTTGGGCTTGGCTTAGGAGTGCAGAGTGTCCTGTGGTCAGATGCCAAGGTATTTACTCGCCATACTGAACAGCAAGGCAACCAACTCATGCTCGCCTTGAGCCAATATGCGCTGCAATTGATCGAAGGTCAAAGCTACTCAAACCCTATCCATATGATGGAGCAGTTGCTGGAGCCAGTCTGGGCATATGGAAAAAAGCTCACTCAAAACACCCAATTGCGCAAGACCTTTGTGCTCAATGCCTTGGTGCCCATCGATAATGCTGCTTGGGTTTTATATGCGCGACAAAACGATAAGCAAAACTTTGATGAGCTCATACCTCAGATCTATCGTCCGGCTCTTGCTCATCGCCATCAAAAAGTCGCTAGTATCCCAGCCCTAAGCTATGGCGCTTCGATGGCTTCAATCAAACAACTACTAGAGGAAGGGTATTTTATTCTCAAAATCAAGATCGGAGCGCCTGGCGATCAGGCAGAAATGCTGGCCAAGGATCAAGCTTTTTTAAAGCAAATTCACCAAACCATAGACTCAGTTCGTACCCCTCACACCCCTAATGGCAAAATCCCCTACTACTTTGACGCCAATGGTAGGTATGAATCCATTGAGCAGATGCATCATTTTTTGGACTTTGCCGAGCAGATCGGGGCGCTTGAGCAGATTGTGGTTTTGGAGGAGCCCTTCGGGGAACGCTTTTCTCAATCCGTAGCATCTCTCACTCAGAGAGGACCGCTGCTAGCAGCCGACGAGAGTGCCCATACGGAGCAAGAAGCCCAGATTCGCATCGACCAAGGCTACAATTGCCTTGCCTTGAAACCCGTAGCCAAAACCATGAGTATGAGTCTCAAGGTCGCAAAATTAGCACATGAGCAATCTATCCCTTGCTTTTGTGCTGACTTGACGGTCAATCCTACCTTAGTCGATTGGAACAAAAACTTTGCCGCCCGCCTAGCTCCTCTTCCCGGTCTAAGCTTAGGATTACTAGAAAACAATGGCTGGCAAAATTATCAAGATTGGGAGCGTTTGATGAGTTACCATCCTAAGCCCAAGGCTCATTGGTTAAGACCGACCGGAGGAGTTTTTGCTACAGACCAAACTTTCTACGCCCAAAGCGGCGGCATTTTACAGGACAGTTTATATTACCAGACTAAGTTCAAACGCTAGTATTCTTTACTGTCTCCTATAATTTATTTAAATAGATACATTTCATCATTTTAGATAATCCGGCATTTACCTTAAATTAGATTTCGAACAAATTTTACCTGGTGGCTTTTTCTTCACTTCCTCTTGTAACTAAGATTATTATCGCCCTTGGCTTCTGGAGGGGTATGCCGCCACTTTACCACCCCTAAAACATCCCGCTCTTATGCATCCTTGGAATATTGATGCTGATAGTATCAATCTTAAAGATCAGTTAGACACTGAACAATTAGTCATAAACCAAGACATACAGGATTTCTTATTTGGCGCCCATAAGGATTCAAAGTTTTTTATCGTTGGTCCCAAAGGCTATGGCAAAACGCTATTTCTAAAAGCGAAGAGTTTTCACTATCGCAATCAAAAAAGTGCCTCTGTTTTCATTCCTCAGCGGGAATTGTGTGAAAAAATGACTAAGGCAACAATTGATTTTAGTGCTGACGAACTCAATCGGATTTACAGCCGCTTGCCCGAATGGGAAGAAATCTGGAAAATCTGCCTACATATACTGATCATCAAGCACATAGATGACATCTATCTACCACGCGAAATCGAGGAAGTGGTAAAACGTGCCAGTAGTCTATCCAATATTTTAAAGGCAATATTGCTGGACAGGAGGCGAAATTTACATCGCATGAAGCTACTTTTGGCTACCGAACTCTCACCAATCGTCAATAAACTCAATCGTTCGGTGGCAGTGTTCATCGATAACATTGATGAGGCCTTTGACCACCATGTCAGCAACCGCTTTATGGAGTCAGACTCTAGCCAAAATTATTATAATCTATCTCCCCAACTTTGGGTAAACGCCCAACTAGGCCTCATCAACGCAGTAAAGAGCATCTGCTTGCCCAACAAGCATATCAAAATCTTTGTCTCCCTCCGCAGCGAAGCTTTCGAGGTAGATGACAGCCCCACCCATCTACAAAATCAAGACTACGCCACCCAACTCTCCTACAACAAGCAGGAACTCCGATCTATCTTTGAAAACAACATCAAATTGATGTCTGCCAAAGATTTAGTTAATCCGGAGGCAGTCGATCCCATTGAAAGACTATTGGGCCGTAATATTTTTTGGCACCGCTTTATCGTGGACATTCACGGTAAGCCCAAATCCGAAAAGAAATTTGATTATATCTATCGCCATACTTTTCAGAGGCCTCGGGAATTGATGCTAATCGGCTCAAAAATCGCCCGTCTAGCTCCCCAAGAGCGCACAGAAGAAAAGATCTATTTTCTTGTCAATGAATTAGGGGACATCATTCTCAACCAGTATCGTCGCGAAATCATCCCCTATTTTCCTAGCAACATCTATGATCTTTTTCTAAAAAAACTCGACAAAAACGTTATCCCGAAACAAAGGGCTTATGAAATTGCCAGAGAAATTGAAGACGAAACCGGCTTTCAAAATGTGTTTACAGGTCTATTCAGAATAGGCTTGGTTGGCTATACTTTAGATAAGCTTGACGGCGAGAGCTCGCTCTCCCAGTACTTTCTGCCTGTAGCCAGACATACTCAAAATGAGGCCGTATCCATTTTCCAAAAAGCTTCCTATTATTTGACTCATCCCTGTATGGATGAAACCCTCCGCAAGATAAAGGGAGAATCCTTTTATGAAAAAGGTAATATCATTGGTAAAAACTATCCTTTTGATCCTAAGATGGTATCGCCAGATATCCACCGACACGCTCATTTTGGCACGGACATTACCAGTATGGGAGGGGCAGTTCCGGCTTTTTCAGGAGCAAATTGTTTTGCTCTCATCCAAGTAAATCTCGACGAATGGACCGAAATCCAAAATTGTCATGGGGTTTTTTCTTACCAATTAAATTATGACGACCCCATTGAGTTTCAGATTGTCCATGATGGCTTATCAGATCAAGAATTTGAGAAGCACCTCAATGATTTTGTCGCAGGGAAATCCAACTTGTACATCGCTACCGCTAAATCTGAGACTCTACAAAAGATCTTATTATACACCCGCACCATCAGTTTGACAGATTCTTTTGATATGGAGCGTTGCTTGGAGCTAGTCAAAACGCTGCCCAATGAGCCCAAACGCTTCGTATTTCCTATAAATTTCAGTGATAGTTCTCTCCGGATCCTTGAACAAATTTTGCCTAAAGCAGACACCACGCAATTAGAAATCAGACGAACCCTTTTGAGCCGGCATGTATTGACGTTTGATAAACCAATAGTAGGAGATCACGAAGTCGATTTTTATGTCGAAGCAGAAACGCACCACCAAATCAATACGGTCGTTTTAGGCAATTCGAATCTATTTCCAGACCAGTTTTGTGAACATCTCCAATTTGTCCAAAACGAGCAACGCTTCATCTTTTACTATTTAAGACACTTACTCTTGGTAAGGGGGCTCTATCGTTTCCGTAGGATTGCCAAAACTATGCGCTTCAATAGTAGCAGCAGGGCTAAAATCTCAGAAGTGTTTAGACAAATCCAAGTCATGCGGCTGATTGACATGATGGAAGACATAGACAAAGCGATCATCAAGCGTTTATTTCCCGGCAAGCCGCGCAGGATGGTTATCGATGAGCTTGAAGATTTTGCCAAATCTACGCTACACCGCATGCAAGGCATTCCAGACTCCCAAAAGCTGGTGGCAGACTTGCCTGATTACATCTCCAAAATCAAACAAGATAAGTCTGTCCCTTCGGCCAAGGATTTTTATCATTATTATCGTAGTCTTGATCTCAAATCTCGCCACGCCTTTCCTTTGATCGAAATCTTTCAATACCCACCTGATCCAGATATTCCGTCTGTTTTCATCTCTTTCAATCAACAAGACGATAAATTTGTCAATCGTATTTATCAGCATCTGCGCCTGCTGGGGGTAAAGGCTTTTAAGTACGATCAAAATGATAACAATGGAGGCTCATTGATGCAATTGATGGATGATGGGGTATGGGTAAATGATTATATTCTTTTTGTTTGTTCTTCAGACTCTCTGCAGAGCAGATATTGTCAAGTCGAGTTGACCAATGCTCGCGAAAAACAAAAAACCATCTGGAATCGCAGAGTAGTGATTGCTGCTAGAATTGATAATTTTTTGTTTGAATTAAAAGAATATAATATCTACCCGATAGATAAGAGAGAGGAGTATTGGTTAAACATAAAAATGCTCAAAGAACTACCCGTCGAAAACTGGAGTGATCTTGTCAATACCACTGCAGATCATCGTATCAAAGGAGCAGTCATCAAATTGGTAGATAACCAAATAAGTCAAATAAGAAATTGAAAAAATCTTTAGCTCTTCTTTTCTTGATCATTCCGCTCAGTCTTCACGCTCAGCCTTTTAGCTGGGATATCCAAGTACAGAGCAGCATGCCCGAAGCAGTAGCCAATAATGCCGTTTCTGGAGCTACGGTCAATGGGGAAGCCTACGCTTACAGTTTTGCGGGCATTGATACCAATCGCAGCCCCAATGGTATCCACCTCAAAGCTTGGCGTTACCGACTAGGAACTGACAGTTGGGAAGCAATAGCCCCTTTGCCCGATACCCTTGGCAAAATTGCTGCGGCTGCTTCCACCGTAAAAAACAAAATATATATCATCGGTGGTTATCACGTATTTGCCAATGGCAGCGAACAGTCATCTGATCGAGTGCATATCTATGATCCAGCAAGCAACCAATACCTTCCCGATGGCAAGGCGGTTCCAATCCCAATTGACGACCAAGCGCAAGCCGTTTGGCGAGATAGTCTGATCTATGTCATCAGCGGTTGGAGCAACACCACCAACGTAGCAGATGTGCAAATTTACGACCCTGCCCTTGACCAGTGGTCCGTGGGTACCCCAGTACCCGACAATAGTGACTTCAAGGTATTTGGAGGCTCGGGGGTGATCATTGGAGATACGATATTTTATGTGGGAGGAGCCCGCATTGGTCCTAGTTTCCCCTTAGAAAACGTATTTCGGATTGGGGTCATCAACCCACAGCAGCCTACTCAAATTAGCTGGTCTAGCTTCGATCACCCTCTCGCGCTGACCTATCGTACTGCCGCCTTTGCTCACCAAGGCAATGTCATTTGGGCCGGTGGCTCTGGGGTATCCTATAACTTCAATGGCTTTGCCTACAATGGCTCTGGCCCCGTAGTACCTTACGATTGGATGGTTAATTACTTCGTCCCTTCACAAAGTCTTTTCAAGCTCAGCGACAGTATTCCGCCCATCATGGATATCAGGGGAGTGGCCCAACTCAATGAAGATCAATTTTTGATCGCTGGCGGTATGACCAATGGTCCAAGAGTCAGTGATCAAACCCTCTTGTTGACTAGCAATAATCCCACCACTAGTATCAAAAATGATTTGAGTTTTCCCTTTCAGATCCGCCAAGAGCAGAAACATCTCTACCTCGATGTACCGTTGCAGGCTGATTATGAGATTCAAATACTCACGCTCCAAGGCCAGATCGTCCGTCGAGAAAAGGCCCAATCAGGGGAGCAGCACATCGCTTTGGCGGGCGTTGCGAGTGGGCACTACCTTTTGCGTGTGCTTGCAAAAGAGCAAAACTATACTCGCACCATTTTCTTGCCCTAGGCAGAATAGAGCGGGGAAGAGTTTTACTTTAGATAGGAAGTATGATATTTACTGCTTCGCAGAACGCTTATGACTTTGGACGTATGCAATACGTCCCTATATGGGTCGATTGTAGGGGCGTATTGCATACGCCCTTGAGGGATAAGCGTTCTGCGCAGCAGTAAAAAATAACTAGCGATCCGACCCAAAGACTTAACTGCTCATCGCTAAGATCTTAAAAAGGTAAAAAAGCACTAAAGACGCACTAAAACCCGCGCCTATATACCCAAATATACGCCTAATCTTATGGCTACGATGATTTAACTTTTCTTCCCCCATTTCATCCTCACCAATATCGGACATCGAGATATACATCGCGCCGAAAATCGACCAAGAAAGTGCCATTTCAAAACCCTCAATAAAGTAAACCAGTATCCCAGAAATCACGAGCGAAAAGCCGGCAATCAGGTGAAGATTTTCTATAGAGATCCAAAAATTTTTCTTCATAACAGGCTTCTAACAAACGCATTCGGCATCACAACAACTCAGATCCGATAGATACATCCCATTTACTCTCCACCGATTTACTAGCTTAATGATGTCTTTTTCTTTGTAGGCTTCTTTTTTCAGAATGTCCTCAGCGATTACCCCAAATCGTTGTCTAAACTTGTAGATAAAACAAAATATGTGTTTGTCATGGCGCACCGAAGGGCCTGAAAGGTAAATGTTTTCTTGCCCAAAGAACTCATCGGTTTTCTCATTCAATTTTGGACTACCATCTTCTCTCCAAGCGATAAATTCATCAATGGGTTCTTTTACGAGCGAAAAACCAGTGGCACAAATAGGAATTCTTTCGGTCTCAATTACATTTTTCCCCTTTACATAAATGTGGTAGAAATCCTCTCTTTTTATAACCGTAGCTACCTCGCCTAAAACTTCAGTGTAGAGCGGTGAAGTACGTATTTTGCTGTACTTCGTAAAGGTGTATGGAGACAGTACCCTAGAGGGATCACTGGTGCTAGCATCGTCTATTTTATAGGGATTGATTAAGGTAACTTTCTTGCCATTTGCAATGAGGTCATAAGTCAACTGAACCCCACTTTCATAGCCACCTATGATCACGAAATCATCCCCTTCGACCCTATCGGGATATCTGATATATGAGCTGTGTATGCAGTGTTCAGCTCCGACTATGTTTTGAATTTGGGGATTTTGAAACTCACCCGCCGCCCAGATGATATAAGTCGCAAAGTAAGGTCCTCGGTTGGTCTCCACCAACCAGCCATGTAGATGTTTATTGACTTTGATTACCTCGGTGCCGGTTTGAATCTTTAGTTGAAAATGGGTGGCCACTAGGTGAAGATATTCACTATACTCCTCGCCTGACAAATGCTCTTTTTTAAACGAAAAAGCGGGTGAAGTAGAGGCGCATATTGAGTTCAAATCTATTTGGCCAAAAGCATTGCTGGGAAATGAAGGGGTGATCATTTCCATGCCTTTGGGCCAATCTAGAAACGAACTGCCAATGCCCTTTTTTTCTAAAACTACATAGTCGATATCTGTCTGATTGAGGAGCGAAGCAATTCCGATTCCGGCAGGACCAGATCCTACGATTATCACTTTGGTAATTGTCATTTGTTTATCAATCTTCCTAAATGCAACAATGTTGCAAAGTAATATCACTCGTGCCCAATTGCAATAATATTGGCTTTGAGATGGGAAATGTAAAAGAGAATTACTTTTGTTGAGGAAGCTGGATTTATTGGCTATAATAGGTCCAGATACTGATTAATTTTGTTTCAGTCCTTATACTGTACTGCTCATGGCCCGTCAAAAAGCCACTCCCTCCCCTACTTCTTTACTGCAAAAAACGGCTGAGGCCCTCAAGCTATCTCAAAGGTTAATCATCGGGGGTATCTTGGCATTAATGGCGGCCTTGCTGTATGCTCCGAGTAGTAATTTTGAATATGCATTTGACGATGATGTCTATACCCAGCGTAACCAAGTCAGTAGTGCAGGCCTTAGCCGGATCGGTGATATCTTTGGCAAAGGAAGCGTCTATGGGTTTAGCGGTGAAAATTTTGGTACTTATCGTCCTATCACCTTACTGAGTTTTGCCCTAGAAAAAAGCCCCGAAAAAGCCTTTGATCCTGGACGTAGTCATAAAGTCAACCTCTTTTTGTACGGGCTTTGCATTTTTGTGCTTTTTGGCACATTAGTGCGGCTATTGCCTAAAATCCCTTGGCTGGTCAGCTTTTTTATTTGCCTACTTTTTGCAGTCCATCCCCTACACTCGGAGGTAGTCGCCAATGTCAAAAGTCGGGAAGAAATTCTCGCTCTGCTCTTTGGTTTGAGTAGCATTTGGCTATTGCTCAAAGCCGAAGCCAACAAAGAAGGATGGTGGATGCTGGCTGCTGGTTTTTCTTACACCTTAGCTTTACTGTCCAAGGAAAGCACCTTTCCTTGGGTCTTGGTTTTCCCTTTGCTGCTGTGGCTTTTTACGGACCGAGCTTGGAAAACGATTTTATGGCAAAGCCTCGTTTTTCTGGGCTTAGCGCTTTTTTTCTATTATTGGCGGCTTTTCATTTTTGATCCTATTCCCAAGGGTAGCGGGATTAGCGATAATTATATCAACAATTTTATTATGGCAGGGGACACCTTCGGTGAACGCTTAGCTACGACCGTTAGCTTACTCGGTAACTATTTGGGCCTGCTATTTTTTCCTCATCCTCTACGCCCTGATTATTCCTACGCCCAAGTACCCATTACGAGTTGGGGAGATCCCAAGGTATATTTATCTCTCCTTGCTTATATCACGATTGGCTTAAGCAGTATTGGGTTGATTGTCAAACGAGATAGGATGGGATTTGGCCTTGCTTTTTATCTACTTACTTTGAGTACGGCGGCTCTTTCGCCTCTGATGTTTCGCAACGTTTCCGCCTTCGCCGAACGCTTTCTCTTCACACCTTCACTAGGCTTCTGTTTTGCCTTGGTGCTAGGGCTTTATACGCTTTGGATAAGCGTTCGGCCGCAGGCCAAAGCCATACCACTTTATGCGCTCCTGAGCCTAGTCTGCATCTTGGGAATTGTCAAAACCTCCCAGCAAATACCGATCTGGCAAAACAACCAGACTCTCTTTAGCTATGCAGCCAAAGTATCGCCCAATAGTTTTAGGGCCCACCTCAATCTAGCGGAGGTATTACGGGTCAGAGGGGAGCAAACGCCCCCTCAAAATCAACAGCGCCAAAACCTTTTCCAACAATCAATCGCTGCCTACGAGCGCTCTCTGGCGATTTATGATGGGGAAGGTAATACTTGGTACAATCTCGGCGTCTGTTACCAGTCCGTAGGTCAAGTCAACAAAGCTGTCAGTGCCTTCCAAAAAGCTATCTCCCTGCAAAAGCAGCTTGGACCAGCTGCTAATAACCTAGGGGTAGTCTATTTTCAAAGGGGCGATTATGCCCAAGCGCAATATTATTTTCAGCAAGCCATCGAAGCAAATCCCAACAATCCAGATCATTATGTCAACTTAGGCGGCTCCTTCGAAAATGCGGGAGATTTGAGTAGCGCTTTGACCGCCTATCGCCAAGCCTTGCAGATTCAACCTAATCACCCAAGAGCTCGGCAAGGCATCGCCCGCATTCAATAAATTTTTATTTGCATGCAACCATTGGGGGATTAACTGCCTCTTGCTCATGTTCGGTCTCGACAGCCGAACGCACCACATGTAGTATAGAAAACCATTAATCCATTCACGATGAAAACCACCTTTTGGGTATGCTGCGCCCTGCTATTTGTACCCTTCGTCCTACGAGCTCAATCTCCTGCCGTCACCAATTTCTTTGATCGTTATGAAGGTATTGAAGCCTACAACAGTATCAATGTTGGGGGTAGCTTGCTAGCATTGATGAGTAAGGGAGAGGGCAACAGCCAAATCAAATTGAAGTCTCTCAAACTAATTAATGCGCCTTTTGGTGAGGGACCTATCGATAGTAGAGCGATTGATCGTTTTGTGGCCAGATTAGAAAATGGACGCTTCGAAGAGCTTGACATTGAAAACACCGGCTCCGGAAGTATTCAGTTTTTTATGGATGAAGAAGGCGGAATCATAGACGAACTCGTCATGGTTCTCCAAGGCGAAACGGGCTATACAGTGATGAGTCTGCAAGGTAAAATCCCACTCGATGAGCTCGAAAATCTCGATGCAGAGGTCGATATCGACGGATTGGACCAGTTGGGTCCCTACTAGATGCCCAAGAATTGAGCAAGGCTTGCGTGATTGGATGCAGATTCAATCGGGCAAGCCTTTCTGCATTTAAGGATTCTTTTTGTAGCTTCAATTATGAAAATCTTGAAGCTTATCGCCCTCATTTTGATGATCGCTTTGATGCTCAGTGGAGGAGTTTATCATTTTGTCAATCCCGCCGTTTATGATGCCTTGATGCCCGATTTTTTTCCTAAGTTATTGGCAAACTATGCAGCAGGCGCGGTAGAAATCTTGTTGGGGATAGGCTTGATCTTACCCAAGTGGCGAACGCGAGCAGCCTGGGGAGTAGTCATATTGATGCTTATTTTTTTCCCGCTTCATATCTGGGATTTGTTTAAAGAACAGCCTGCCTTGGGCAGTAAAACAGCGGCGATCATTCGTATTCCGATGCAGTTTCTGCTTATCGGCTGGGCCTATTGGCTTACGCAGACTCCAGAGGAGTGATTTTTGTGGGGGCTTTCAGCTTTTGGACTGAGCGTTCTGCGCAGCAGAGAAACAATAGGGATGGAACACAGAGGCGCAGAGACACGGAGGGAGGTACAAACTCGTATCTAAGTACCGAGTAGAAAGTATCTAGTACGAAGAATAATCGCTTCTTTACCCCGTTGAGGTCGCTTTTTCAAAGTCTTAATACTGAATACTATTGTCTAAGTACTTAACTATACTCGAACTGAGCGTTCTGCGCAGCAGAGAAACAATAGGGATAGAACACAGAGGCGCAGAGACACGGAGGGAGGTGCAAACTCGTATCTAAGTACCGAATAGAAAGTAGAAAGTATCTAGTACGAAGAATAATCGCTTCTTTACCCCATTGAGGTCGCTTTTTCAAAGTCTTAATACTGAATACTATTGTCTAAGTACTTAACATACTCGAACTGAGCGTTCTGCGCAGTAGAGAAACAATAGGGATAGAACACAGAGGCGCAGAGACACGGAGGGAGGTGCAAACTCGTATCTAAGTACCGAGTAGAAAGTAGAAAGTATCTACTCGACTTTTGCATAACATTCCATATAGGAAAAAGAACGTTCATTGAAATGAAATATCGGAATAGATAGCAATGGTGGGAAAAAATGAGTAGGCTTGTGCTTACCCGCTTCGTTTACCAGATGATT
>JBCCQN010000202.1:0-14697 GCA_039024315.1 Bacteroidota bacterium | reverse complement strand
TTTACAATTACAGTTAGAAGCCTGCCAAAAAGAAACGGCTAGTCTGAAGGCTCAGGCCAGTACGATTGAGGCACCAGCGGCACCCCTTACGCAATCTAGAGGTTTAGTCTCCGATGCGGGAGCAGGGATCACGGCTACTCCAGTTCCCTTACCTAAAGGGATCAAACAGGATGATCTGAAGATAGTCGAAGGCATCGGTCCAAAGATTGAAAAATTACTCAATGCAGAGGATATCGTTACTTGGGTCCAGCTCTCGCAAACTGATCCTGCTCGAATCAAAGAGATTTTACTGGCGGCAGGTCCTCGCTATCGCATCCATGAACCTGCTACTTGGCCACAGCAAGCCGGATTAGCCGCAGCGGGCAAATGGGATGAGCTCAATGAGCTACAAGATCGTCTCAAAGGGGGGCGACCCGCTTAAGGCATTTGACTGAGCGTTCGGCGATTGAGCCGCGGACAAGAAAATAAGTACTGGGTAGGAAGCATCCTGATAGCTATCGGGAGTATCTAGAGCGAAGACGAATCGCTTCTTTACCCCATAGAGCTCGCTTTTTCAAAGTCTTAATACTGAATACTCTTATCTTATTACTTAAGTAAGCAGTATCCAAAACTAAGAGAAAAGGTCTCGATGACCCATACTGCTTGCTTTGCAAGCATCTTGATACTCAATACTTTTGTCGTAAAAATAAAGGAGTAGGAGCCTAAGTTCTTACTCCTTTTCTATTTGGAGGACTACTTTGCCTTTGGCGCGGCGAGTTTCAAGATAAGCTTGGGCTTTGGCGGCCTCTTCAAGGGGGAGCACTCGGTCGATTACAGGGCGTAATTTACCTTCGTGAACATACTGAGCGAGGGTAGCCAAATCCTTGGTGCTGGAAACCACCAAGACCACTTGAGTGCTACGTTTGAAAAAGCGACGGATGTATTGGCGGCGAAAGTTTTTGGCCGAGGGGATAGTCGTAATGTGACGTCCCTGAGTCGTCAGTAGATGTTTGATCCTTGGAAAGGATTGATTGCCATAAATGTCATAAATCACTTCGTAGCGTTCTTTGCTCGCTCTGATATCGGTTTGGGTATAGTCGATGGCGTGATCTACTCCCAATGATTGGACCAGCTCGATATTACGATGACTACAAGTGGCGTGCACATTTGCGCCCATCGCCTTAGCCAGTTGGATAGCAAAGACACCGACTCCTCCTGAAGCACCATTGAGGAGGACCTTTTGGCCTGCTTGGATTTGGGCGAGATCACGTAGGGCTTGCAAGGAAGTCAAAGCGGCGAGGGGCAGAGCAGCGGCCTCTACCATTGATAAAGCAGGAGGTTTGAGACCAATTTCGTTGGGGTTCATGGTGATGTACTCTGCATGTGCGCCCCCACGATAGGTTTTGCTCATACCATAAACCAAATCTCCTACTTGAAAAGGTTTTACTTTAGCTCCTTTGGCGATGATTTCCCCTGCAAAATCACATCCTGGTATGCGAGGAAAGCGCTTACCCGTAACGACTTTAAAAGAGCCTTTGCGTACTTCACAGTCAATCGGATTGAGCGCCGAGGCGTGGACTTTTATCAGCACTTCTTTTGGCCCCGGATTGGGAATAGGTTGCTCTCCATACGCGAGTACAGAAGTATCACCATATTGCTGATAAAAAATCGCATTCATGCCTATCGGTTAGGTCCTCTTTTGGATATCTGAGGCAATTCTACTATTTGTCCGTTGGCTTGGATTTGGTAGTAGTACTGGGCTGTATCGGTCCTTATTTGCCTCAAGGCTTGGTCTTCCCAAGTACTCGAAACCTGTACTTTGAGGGTTTCATTGTCAAGCCATTGGCTACGGGTTTGATCTGCCATACCCTGACGAGCGTAATCCGCATATAATGTCAAAGCATCTTGAAAGGCATTTTGTTTGTCATAGGTCAAGAGGAGGAGATAGGGACCATGATTGCCTTGACCGAGTAAGATCATCGCATGCCCGCCTTCTTTGAGGTCTTGGTAGGCATAGCTGTAAAGTTCGTCCTGATAAAGCGAAGACGCCATCCAATCAGCTTCTTGCTGTTGACCTGGATGGGTAGCAAAATAATAAGGGCGGATCAGTTCAGAACGCAGATGTTGAGGGAGCTCTAACAG
The DNA here is from genome assembly GCA_039024315.1 of Bacteroidota bacterium. GTDB lineage: Bacteria > Bacteroidota > Bacteroidia > J057 > J057 > JBCAWW01. The sequence goes on along the minus strand of JBCCQN010000202.1, from coordinate 12,576 downwards.
TCCGGGCTCTTCCCAGTTTTCTAATCGTGTCAAATAGATCTCATCTAAGTTTACGTGTAGGGAGTCCTGATATTGAAAGAAGCTTACCAACTTATCCCAAGCGATGTTTTGTGCCAAAAGGACTCCTCCTGTCAACCAGATAATTACGCCAAGCAACAATATTACCGACCTTCTCATACCCAAAGTATTGGCCGATAAAGGTACTAAAGAAGTGGACGATTTACTACACTTTGGGGATTACCATTGATAAAGGCCGCCAAATTGGCCCCTACGATTTCTAGCAATCGATTTCGGGACTCCACTGTAGCCCAAGCAATATGGGGAGTAATACGACAATTAGGGGCAGACAAAAGCGGATTGTTAGGAAGTGGGGGCTCCGTCGAGAGTACATCTAGAGCGGCGCCAGCAATCTCCCCCTCTTTGAGGGCTTGGGTAAGCTCTTGCTCTTGGATCAGACCACCTCTCGCGGTATTGATTAGGAGGGCTGTTTTTTTCATTTTCCCTAGCCGGGAACGATTAATCATGCCTTCATTTTGGGGGCTGAGGGGGCAATGTAAACTTACTACATCACTACGTAGAAATATGTCTTCTAGCTCAACCCACTCTACTTCATCGCTAGGACGGGAACTAGGGTTATAGGCGATGACGTGCATACCCATTGCCATCGCAATTTTGGCGGTTTGTAAGCCAATATTTCCTAGCCCAATGATGCCAAGGGTTTTACCGGCTAGTTCGATCAGGGGAGTTTTACGATAGGTCCAGTCGGCTGCGTTGAGCCAATCGCCTTGTTGCACACTTTGCGTATGAGTAGCGATTTCATTGCTCCAATTTAACAACATCGCGATCGTATGCTGAGCGACTGACTGAGAGCTATAGCCTTGAGCGTTGCAAACAGTGATCCCCTGCTTGTTGGCGGCCTCTAGATCAACGGTATTATAGCCCGTCGCTAGATAACCGATATAGCGCAATTCAGGCAGTTGGGCCAAGGTTTGGGCATCTAATACCACTTTGTTTATCAAAACGGCTTCTTTACCTCGGCATCGATCGATGAGGGTATTGGCGGGACTACGATCATAAATATCGGTTTCCCCTAGGGCTTGAATGGGTTCCCAACTTAGATCGCCTGCATTGGCGGTGTATCCATCTAAAACAACTATTTCCATTGGCACAATAATTGGATTTCTGAAGCTAAATGCAAAAATGTGTTCCTGAATTGTCAGTTTCACTACTTACTAGAGCGATTTTTCCTACGGGCATTTTGTATCTTTAGTAAAAACCCACTGCCCCAATGTCTAGTTTTCTCGAGTCTCACTTTGCTCCTTTTAGAAAAAATGTAATTGGTATCAATCAGACCTTTGAAAGTCCCTATGGGCAACAGACGATCGTATATGCAGATTGGACTGCGAGTGGCCGCCTCTACAGGCCAATTGAGGAACGATTAACCCACTTGATGGGACCATTTGTTGGAAACACTCACACCGACACTACCATTACGGGTTCTTCTATGACGCAAGCTTATCACGAGGCACTACATATCATCAAAAAGCATGTCAATGCTGATAAGAGGGATGTTTTGCTTACGAGTGAGTCGGGGATGACAGGTGCAATAGGCAAGTTGCAAAGAATTTTGGGTTTGAGTCTGCATGAGGCCTACAAGGCTAAGATTAAGATTCCACATGCTTATCGACCGATAGTGTTTGTGACCCATATGGAGCACCATTCCAATCATACTTCTTGGTTAGAAACCATTGCAGAGGTTGTTTGTATTGCTCATACCGATGAGGGTTTGGTGGATTTACAGGATCTGGAGCACCTATTGGTAAAATATCAAGATAGAAAAATCAAAATAGCTGCGGTTTCGGCTGCTTCTAATGTTACGGGTATTCAGCCTCCTTATCATGAGATCGCTAGGATCATGCATCGAAACCGAGGTTTGTGCTTTGTGGATTTTGCCTGTGCGGGCCCTTATGTCAAAATTGACATGCATCCGGAGGGTGATCCATTAGCGAAGCTAGATGCAGTCTATTTTTCGCCTCACAAATTTTTGGGAGGCCCAGGCACGCCGGGAGTGGTCGTATTTGATAGTAAGCTCTATGCCAACCAAGTTCCTGATCTCCCTGGCGGGGGAACGGTCAGTTGGACGAGCCCTTGGGATGAGCATCGCTATTTGTCAGATATCGAAGTACGCGAAGATGGGGGTACGCCACCTTTTCTCCAGACGATCAAAGCTGCTTTGGCAATGCATCTGAAAGATCAGATGGGAGTAGAAAAAATGATCGCTCGCGAGCAGGAAATCATGAGCCGACTTTGGCAATTGGTTGAGCATATACCGGGCTTCAATATTTTGGCAGATCAGCACAAAGAGCGATTAGGCATATTGTCTTTTTACATTGATGGTTTGCATTACAATCTTGCTACGCGCCTGCTAAACGACCGTTTTGGTATTCAGGTACGGGGTGGCTGCTCTTGTGCGGGTACCTATGGACATTATTTGCTCAATATCTCGCAAGAAAAATCAGCAGAAATGTACTGCGAAATCGAAAGAGGCAACAATTCGATCAGACCGGGATGGGTAAGGATGTCCATCCATCCTATTATGGCAGACTTTGAGGTAGAATACTTAGGACAAGCGTTGCGCGAGTTAGCGCTAAACCACAGAATATGGTCTGCAGACTATCGCTACCTCCCCGCCCGTAATGAATACGTACATATGAGCCAGCCTGAAGATACTCGTGGCATGGTCCATGATTGGTTGTATGGTGATCTGATTGGCGACCTAAGTAGCGCCAAGTTGCCTCAATAAGCCCATTTGAGATAGGCGGCACCCCAAGTAAAGCCACCACCAAAGGCGGCTAGCATGAGTTTGTCCCCTTTATTGAGTTGCTTTTCCCATTCCCAAAGACAAAGGGGAATGGTCCCCGCCGTGGTATTGCCATAACGAGAAATATTGATCATCACTTTTTCGGATGGGATGTTCGCTCTACGAGCGGTTGCATCAATAATGCGAAGGTTGGCTTGGTGTGGTACCAGCCATGCGATGTCTTCTCCTTTGAGCTTATTGGCTTCCATGACCTCAGCGGTAATATCAGCCATCCCCTTGACAGCATGCTTAAAGACGGTCCGCCCTTCTTGATAGGCAAAGTGTTCGCGATTTTGCACGCTTTCGATTGTAGCAGGGTACATGCTGCCCCCCGCTTTCATATTTAAAAACTCCCGACCGGAGCCATCAGTCTTCAACTTTGAGTCTATGACACCATAACCTTCCTCATTGGGCTCCAGCAGCACACAGCCAGCACCATCGCCAAATAATATACAGGTATTACGGTCGGTATAATCGATAATCGCCGTCATCTTGTCTGCGCCAACGACGACCACCCGCTGGTGCGCACCACTTTCAATAAACTTAGCCCCTGTAGTCAGGGCATAAAGGAAGCCCGAACAAGCCGCGCTAAGGTCAAAGCTCCAAGCGTTTTTAGCTCCAATCTTATCCTGAACAATATTGCCAGTAGCAGGAAATACATGATCTGGGGTTACCGTAGCCACAATGATCAAGTCTATATCCTCTGGCCCGTAGTGGGTCTTGGAAAGCATTTCTTTGATGGCTTCTACGGCCATATCAGAGGTAGCTTTGCCATCCTCGAGGACTCTACGCTCGGCTATACCAGTACGTTCCCTGATCCACTGATCGTTGGTATCAACCATCTTTTCAAGATCGGCATTGGTCAAGATTTTGGGGGGCACATAACCACCAACGGCGGTGATAGCAGCGGTACGCTTCATAAGAAAAGAAAAGTTTGAACGGTGTCGAGAAAAGCGACGGATGCAAAAAAGGGGCTTTTCAAAATCAATTCCAATCTTTCGGCTTATTTTTTATAGGCCTTAAGGCCTAATTTTTGAGACGCTTCTTGTGCTTTACCCCGAGCTCTCTGAGCTGCTCTGCTCTGCGAATCAAATTACCCGTCCCGTCTTTGAGTTTGAGCATGGCTCCTTGATAGATTCTTTGGGTTCGATCTATTTGTTGCCCGACTTTGTCTAACTCTTCTACAAAACTGACAAACTTATCGTAGAGGGCGCCTCCTCGTAGGGCGATTTCCTCTGCATTGGCATTTTGTTGCTCTAGTTTCCAAATACTGGCTACGGTCTTGAGTGTGGCTAAGAGGGTAGTGGGACTGACTAAAACTATTTTGCGCTCCCAAGCATGGGCAAAAAGATTGGCTTGATGCTGTATGGCAAGACTAAAGGCCGGTTCAATCGGCATAAAAAGCAGCACAAAATCAGGGGAGTTGAGGCCACTAAGTGTAGAATAATGCTTATCGCTCAATTGTTGTACATGCTGATTGATCGAATGTAGATGCTGCTTAAGGGCCGCTTGCTTGACCGTCGGATCATCGGCTTCGACATAGCGTTCATAAGCAGTGAGGGATACTTTGGCGTCGACGATTAAGTGCTTGTCCTCTGGCAGTTTGATGATTACATCTGGCTGCAGCCGACGACCCGCTTCATTGCGTAGGCTGAGTTCCTTGCCTTGTACGACAAACTCTTCTCCCTCTCTTAGACCGCTACTTTCTAGCACGCGGGTCAATACTAATTCGCCCCAATTGCCTTGAGTTTTGCTATCGCCTTTAAGGGCACGAGTCAGATTGCGAGCCTCTTCGCTCATATGTTGGTTGAGCTGGACGAGTTGTTGGATTTCTTTTTGGAGATGAAAGCGCTCTCGTGCCTCCTGCTGGTAGCTGTCTTCTACCTTTTTAGAAAAGTCGGATAAGCGTTCTCGGAGAGGGGCTAACAAACCGCCGATACTTTGTTGACTTTGCTCAATCAGTTGGCTACGGTTTTGCTCCAAGACTTGTTGAGCGAGTTGGGTAAACTCCGTTTTCATCTGAGCTTCTAGCTTACTGCCTTGCAAAACGCTTTTTTCTAACTGCGCATTGGTTGTTTCTAGTCTGGCGACCTTGTCTGCGAGTTCGGCGAAGCCGCGCTGACGACGAAGATATACCTGCAAAGCGCAGAGTCCCCCGATGAGCAAGCCCAAGGTCAATCCTAGTCCCAGCGAAAGCCAATCAAACATAGAAATTTAAATACAGATAATTTGAGCAAAAAAGCTAATAAAATTAGGATTTGAGCTTTGGGGTTATTTGTTGTTCAGATTTGAAGGCTCTAGGGGTCTAAGGAGACGACAAATACTAACCGATAGGCAAAACCTGATCATACCCTAAGTTTTTTACTCTCGCTCAGCTTAGCCTACTGGCTAAGCTTGGTGCGAGGGGGAGCCGACCCAACGCATTGGATTCCCTTTTTCGTTTCTGCATAAAAGGAGGGAGATTTACCTCTCGAAAACACATTTTCTCTTTGCAAGACATTATCAGCAAACTCATGAACACTTTCAAGCTCATATCACGCCTAAGTACAATCGTAGTATTTTTGATGGTCTTTGGGCAAAGTCAACCCCTTCATGCCCAGCAGCATGAATTAGGTTTCACTACCATTAGGACTGATCCAATCTCGCTAGATATAGATAATCGGGTTTTTGAACCATCCTTGCGTTATACTTTTTCTTACAAAAACTTAGGGGTGAGAGCAATCTACGCATGGCGCTCTACTAAGCGACGCCTAGGCTCTGGGACAGCTTATCCGGCCAACAGTAACAATCAAATACACTATGGAGCGCTAGGTTTACAGTATGCCTTAGCCTTTCAAAAGTTTGAGTTCTATGCCCTCACGGATTTAGGATATTCGCAAAGGGATTATGCGGGGAGCTCAAGTGATGCCAAGTTGCGTAAGGGAGCTGCTTCGTGGGGAGAGGTTTCTACCATCAGTTTGCGCCCAGGGATTGGGCTTAAGTACCGTTTATGGAAGCAGTTATATCTCGGATGCGAATTTCAACAGCAGCTCAATTGGAATCACCGGATCGGCAGTTGGGAAGCCTACTATTATGATCCCAATCCTTCAATTGGCCGGACCCTCACTGATAGCGGCGAGCTGGATGATAAATACTTCAACAGCCTTTCTATGCTAAGCGGGTTGGTCATCTCTTGGCGATTTTAGGCTAAGGCACTAAGCTTTGCCCGCGTCTCTGCGATCTCTGCCGCTAATGGTAGGCTATCGCTTAAGTCTTGGAGTTTGATGAGCAGATTCTCTAAAAATTGGCGGTATGCTTTGCCTTGGGCTTGAAAAGGTCTATGCGACAAGGCTGGACGTAATTTGTCCCAGCGCTTGAGTAGGGCCTGCGTTTTTTCGCTCAAAAAACTCGCCCCAAAATGCTCCCAGATATATTGCTCTCCCTGTTCGTTGGGGTGGAGGAGATCCTTTGTGTAGTAGCGATAATCCCTCAGATCGTCCATCAATAATTCATAGGCCGGATAGTAATGTACTCGTTCAAGCCGCTCGCTCAATTGATGGGCGCTTAGGCGCAATACTGACTTGCTGACACTATTGAGCACTAGGGTATCTCGTTGGTGCCGGACTGGGCTGACTGTTAAAATTACGTTAAGCTTGGGCCGTAGATTTTGGAGTTGGGCGAAGAGTCGAGTATAGTCCGAAACGACCTCTTCTACACTTAATAGGCGTTTTTTGAAATAGGAGTTAGGATATTTGTGGCAGTTAGCGACCATTTTTCCTTCAGAAAGCGTCTCATATACCCAAGCGGTGCCTAGCGTTAGTAACAGGCAATCCGTCTTGGCTAAGTGGACCTTTAGGTTTGCGAGTTCTTTTTCTATACTGCTGCGCAGAACGCTTTTCTCCCTTTGTCTATAGTTGCCGTGGAGATCGAAGCTGTGCCAGAGGTCTAAGTGTTCCGCGAAGCGGACATCAGGAGTTGGCGCTAAACCTAAAGCCATGCGCAAGAGTTTACTCAAAGCCAAGGGATGATAAAGGATGCCCAAGGGATTGGAGAGGATATCAAATTTGCTGCTTGTAAGGCGTTGACCGATGCGTTCTGCGAAGCAAGAACCTAAACTCAAGATCTTGGTCTGATGGTCGATCTGAAAAGGCGCAGGTTGTAAAGGTATCTCGGTGCGGAACTGCATGTTGATCAATATCGAACTTCCCCTACGGAATATCAACCCAGATACTGCCTAAGGTTCTTTCCAACTGGGCTTCAACATTTTACTTTACTAAGGCCTTTCTAATCTCTTTAGAAATCCTTAACACAAAAAACACGTATCTTTAAGCAATATGAAGTGGTCATCTACCTTAATTTTGGGCTTGATTATGCTGCCGAGCTGGTTGCTGGCACAAGATCAGCCCCGTCCCCAAAGGGTACAAGTCTATCAAATCTCGGGTATGGTTATCAGCAAGACCTCTATGGAGCCTGTGCCTTACGCCCGTATTCGCATCAATCACTCCCGCAATGGAGCCTTGAGTAATGCGGATGGATTTTATAGCCTACCCGTTACAGCAGATGATACTTTGAACTTCTCGCATTTGGGCTTTCACAACAGTAGCCTGATTGTCAAAGACTATCTTGATGATTACCGAGGGAATAAGCAATACCTCTATACCATCAACTATATGCTGGAGGATTCATTTACCTTAGATACGGTAATGATCTTTCCTTATGATACGCCAGAAGAGTTGCGTACTGCCGTCCTAAATCTTGATATCTACGACAATTCTGCTGAAGCTGCAGCTCGTCAAAATATGGACCCTGTTACCCTAGATGCCCTGATGAAATCTCTCCCGATCGATGGCGGGGAGCGGATAGCGGTAGCACGGCAGATGTATTATGACTACTACCAAAACCGTAACTTATTGCCCACGGCTGGTCTCGATCCCATCGCGATCACCCGCCTCCTGCAATACGTAGTCAATCGCTCCCAAAAGAAGAAAAACAAGGATCTCAATTATTGGGAAAACTAGAGGGAAGGGTTGATTTTTTGAATTGTTGAATGATTGAATTGTTGAATATTTGAATCAACAACTCAACAACTCAACAACTCATCCCCTCAAACCTTCTTCATCCAACCCTTTAAGCCTTTCTGGGTACTTTGTGAGAAACACTCACATCGATTCCCTATGAAAACCTATCTACTGCCTTTGCTACTCCTCTTTGCCAGCTGCAAAATTTATGGTCCCACACATGGCGGTTCCGTAAATAGGGAGTATAGTACTATCCAAAACGTACGCGCTGAGAACGATCTTTCTCCTGCTTCTCCACAAGTGGAACGCAAAATCGTCAAGAATGCCACGATGAGACTGATTGTCTCTGAGGTAGATACCGTACGTACCCAAGTCAGCGCCTTGGCCCAAACCTATGGAGGCTATGTTCAAAAAGGTGATCTCAATCAAATTACCCTCCGTATTGAAAGCCAATATCTAGATGAGGCGATGAGCAAAATCGAATCCTGGGGAAAGGTGGATAGCCGAAGCATTCGAAGTCAAGACGTGACTGAGCAATATTATGATCTCGATAGCCGCATCAAAAGTCTTGAAAAGACCCGAGATCGCTATCTAGCGCTCTTGGATCAAGCGGAAGGGGTTAAAGACATTCTTGCAGTAGAACGTGAATTGGAGCGCGTTACCCAAGAATTAGAAGCTTTGCAAGGCCGCTATAATCTTTTGGCTGATCAGGTGGCCTATTCAACGCTCACGGTCTATATACAGGAAAAAATCAAGCCGGGCCCCATCGGTTATGTGGGTTTGGGCCTTTATGAGGTGGTCAAATGGTTGTTTGTTCGTAATTAGGGAGAGCTAGCGCTAGGGGGGATTACGCCCGATCGCGATACAGGAAGGAGCTCAGAACGCTTAGAATTAGCGTTCCGCGCAGCGGCGTAAAAAACAGAAATCCTAGCTACCAGGATCTTAGAACTAACCCTCTCAAAAAGCAGCGGCGCCCCCGAATATCGAGAGCGCCGCTGTAGCTTAAGTACTGAGACAATAGTATCAGGTAGTAAGACAAGAGTATTCAGTAATAAGACTTTGAAAAACCGACCTCAATGGGGTCAAGAAGCGATTATTCTACTTACTAGATACTTTGTACTTAAAAGCAGTATATATTTTAGCGCCTTACGATCCTACGGATCACTTGGCCTTTGTCATTGGTCAATTGAAGCAGGTAGATGCCTGAAGCCAATTCGCTGAAGTCTAATTGCGTTTCTTGTACGAAGGACTTCTTGCTAATCATTTGCCCAGTCAAGCGGTAGAGGCTTACTTCGGCCTCTCTACTGTCCACAAGGCGGACATTGAGTATGTCTTGTACAGGGTTGGGGAAGTATTCGAATTGAATACCAGCTTGCTCAGGATCAACCGAGGTAGTGCTAGTCAGATTGTTGTCAGCAGGAGAGCTTGCTGAGGCCTGAATGATAGCTTTGCTAGACTCATCCTGCAAAATCGCCATGCTGTACATATGATCTACGTCCCAATCTGGATGATTGGCGATAGTGGCTTCAAACATGATGGAATCTCCTACCGCAGCAGGTAATACCCACGCGTCCCCTTCAACATTGCCAAAGGCCCGTCTAAACACGTTTAGCTGTTGGCTTTCACCATTTGGGGCTTGGTAAAAGATCGTATCCTCTACGGCAGCTACCATCAGTCTCAGATTGCCTAAACTGTGTGCTTCTTCCGTTTTGACAATGACACGCACCCGCATAGAATCCGCATCCTTGCTTTGCTCGATACGCAAACTAGCTGGCGAAGATCCACCGCGATAGGGATCAAAAATAGTACTGCTACCATAGTTTGTACTAGCGGAGACTACCTCACCCTGGATGACCAAACGAGGAGTACCTCCGTAAACGCTATAGTAATTGGTGCGACTATCATTGCCCGTAGGATTGTGAAGAGAATGAATGCAGCTACTGTAAGGTGCACTAGGGTGAAAAGTCAAGTGGAGCACGCTGTCTTCACTATTTAGATTGCTTAGGAAAGCAGGATTGCGGCTAGCACAAATACTACAGCGAGTATTAGTAAAGTGCTCCACCACCATCGTTCTGGGTACTTGAGCAAGAAGACTAGTAAAGGCTAAAAACAAGCCCAAAAAGAGGCTAGATCGTAACATAGGCGTTAATAAATTTTTTCTCCCTTAAACAACCAGCCACTCCAGAGCTGGTTATAGGTATGTACTTTTTCAGTGGTTTGATTTTGGGTGTCCACTACAGGATTTCCGTGGTTTTTCCACTCAAAAATGCCCCCATAAAGGTTTTGGACATTTTGAAATCCCATCTCTAGCAGTTTTTCACCGATGCGCTCGCTTCGGTAGCCTACTGAGCAATAGACCAAAATAGCTTGGTCCTTTGCGACATCCTTGACAATCGACGGGTCGAATTCATCATATCCCGCCATGACAGCTCCTTCCAGATGCGAAACCGCATATTCGTTGGCTTCGCGTGTGTCCAAAATCAAGTAATCAGTCGCATTAGGGACCACTTCTTCAACCTTGATAAGGGGCACAGTCTGCTTGTACATACTGTCAAGCATGGCATGAAAATTTTCTTCTGTCTTTTGCGCTAGCATACAGGAAGAAAGGATGGAAAGTAAACTCAATGCTATTAAATAACGCATACAGTGATAACGCTTGAATAGTGAATTACCCTATCAAGCAAAGAAACTAATTTAGCCTAGGCTATGTTTGTCGGGAGCCTTACAATTTAGCTGAGAGCAAGAAATAATCCTGCTGCTACCAGCCCGCCAGCAATGGGGCCCAGTACCGGAATCCAAGAGTAGCCCCAGCCACTATCACCTTTGCTAGGAATAGGGAGAATCGCGTGCATGATACGAGGTCCAAGATCACGGGCAGGATTGATGGCATAGCCAGTGCTACCCCCTAGCGATAAGCCGATACCAAATACTAAAAAGGCAACGGGTAGGGCACCAATCGCACCTAATCCTACCTTAGCATTGGCCATTCCTTCGGCACTAATGCTAGGGGGCACAAAATATAGGACCGCAAAAACGAGTACAAAGGTGCCAATAAGCTCCGTAATAAAGTTATTTACTGTATTGGGGATAGCCGGAGTATTGCAAAAAGTCCCTCTAATCGCCCCAGCATCTTCGGTTACATTATAATGATCGCGATAAGAAAGCCAGACAGCGGTAGTACCAAGCATTGCGCCTAGCATTTGCGCCGCGATATAAGTTGCTGTATCTGCCCAAGGGAATTTACCTGCCATCGCCAAACCAAGGGTTACCGCAGGGTTGAGGTGGGCCCCGCTATACTCTGCCGCAATGGTAACCCCAACAAATACGGCCATGCCCCAGCCGGCTGTGATCACGATCCAGCCACTGTCATTACCAAAAGTGTCTTTGAGAGCGACATTGGCTACCACGCCATTGCCTAGTAAGAGAAGCACGAAAGTGCCAATCAATTCCGCGATAAAAGGATCCATAGTAGTAGTATGAAGAAGTTAGTATCCCGATCCCGAGCATCAGGATCGGAGTAGAAAGTAGTAAGTATCAAGAATTATTCTTGCGGAATCAATTCCCACTCCACTTGCAGCGTCCCGTCTAGGCTTTGCTGCAACCAAATCTCTTCTCGCTTGAGCATCCTTATGTCATAGAGCTCAGTTTGAGTGCCAAAGATCATCTGTAGGCGACTACGTCTTGAGACCAAGCTCCAACGACCCTCGCGACAATTGTCTTCCTGATCGCAAATGCTCACGCTACCGGTCTCAGAGAAGGTGATCGTTGAATCTGCATATACACCCGTCAAAGGCAGGTTGGCCTCCAATGCCAATTGCCATTGCCATGATCCAGCCAGCCGGTCTTCCGTGGGGAAGATGCTAAAAAACGGTCCTTCGTCATATTTACGGTAATCACAACGCAGGAGCAAAACAGCACACAGGCAAAGGCAAATGATTGGCAAAGTGTTGCGCAACATATATTGTTTTTGAGTATAAAGTAGAAAGACAAAAGTATTAAGTAGCAGGAAAAAGAGCCTAAATCATACAGCTTGAGCAATTTCCCAAGGTCTTAATACTACATACTATTGTCTAAATACTTTGAAGATTAAGGGACGAAAAACTCCATCTTAACCAAAGTGCTGTCATTGCGAAGCCAAAGTTGCTCATCGGTCAAACGCGTGATCTCCCAGCGCTCGTAGAGTTCTTCTTTATAGATAACATCATTGTTGTAGATGTCTCTAAACTGGAAAGAATATAGTAGCTCTAATTCGTTTTTACTAAGCAAATTCCACTCTCCACTGCCTACCAATGGGATCAAAGTATCGCGCGTAAAAGGAGGAGTAGAGATCAATTTAGCCGCATCCAAGGTTTGGTAAACCCCATTGGTTTTGAACTCAAAATTATCTCCCACAAACTGGCTGGTGATGTCAACGCCATTTTGAGCAGCTTCTTTCACTTCCCAAGTATTGGCCAACCTGGTGGTGGTAGATTGAAAACTGATCGCTGGGCCATCAGCAAAACCGGTACATGCGGTACTAGCCATTGCCATTAAGATCAAAGCAAAGGCTGGTATAAATAGCTTCGTTTTAGTCATGAGAAGTGGACGGTTATCAACCAATGAAATCAAAGTTTTTACAAGATTTTGAATTGCGTAATTTCGACCTATGGATCTAAAAAAACAAATCCAGTCTCGTGCCGACGAGCTATTTGAAGCGGTAATCGAAAAACGACGCCACCT
>JBCCQN010000201.1:0-14728 GCA_039024315.1 Bacteroidota bacterium | reverse complement strand
GTGCTTGAGTCAGGCCAGCCGGAGCAAAGCAACTGCCATCGATGACCAGCACTTCCATTTCGGCGATGGAGATCCAAGGATTATTGTTGACCTCAGAGGTCGCCTCTAGGCGAACGTAGCGGCCGTATTTGGGGGCGTGTAGAACTTCTTTTTCGGTTTTGTCTTTGACAAAGGTGCCGGAGGCTACAGCAGACTCCCAGTTCAAGCCATCGAGGCTGACGTAGAAGTTATAGTCAGCGATGCTACCATTGAAGCTAGCGTCTTGGCGAGGCCAATAACGAAAGCCAGCTACCTCCATCGTATCACCTAAATCCAATTGGATTTCGTGTGGAGGAGGGGGATCGCTGGCTAAAAACTCAGTATGCCAGATAGTTTCTATTTGGCCATCAAAGGCATTGGCTGCGCCATAGTTCGTTTCTTCACTATTGACATAAAAAACCGAATAGTTGCTCTTAGGCAAAGGCACCGGCTCACAGGCAGGATCCAGAGAACCAATCCAATCTTCCAAGACTGTAATGTAGGCCTCGTCGATCACACTACGGGCTAGCGGTGGCATTGCGTCAGCGCCCAAACTTCCATCACGTTTGAGCAAGATAGAGCGGCTAGGGTCCTTAGGCTTGATGATCTCTGCGCCATCTATACCATAGCTCCCAAACAAATTACCATGAATGATATTTTGGTTTTCTAGTTCAGTGGCAAAACGTGCATCGAAGCCAGTATTTACGCCATTAGGACGGTGACAATGGGAACAATTAGCATCTAGATACGAGCGTACTCTTATCTCTAAGCTGGCACTGACATCCTCAACTGCTACCGCTTTGGGCATATTAGGGATATCCGTCTCAACAATTGGATTGCTAAAGATACCCAAATGATTCCAAGTGCGAAGCTGATTATCAATGTTGCCGCTGCTAGGATAAAGTACATCTCCATTCATTTGATGAGTATTGAGTCCTAGCGTGCCGCCAGCATTATCGTTGTGACAAGTCATACAGTTGGCTCGACTAGGAAACTCCCAGACTCTATTTTCTTGGCTTAAATCTGCCTTAGTGATAATGTAATGTGCTGTATCACTATCTGCCAACAGTTCAGCGTCAGTACCCGCGTCATTCCATCTGTAGGTAACCCCATATAGACCGCCACTTTGATCACGAACCATAAAGCGAGTTTCCAAGCGTCTAATGATACTAGGATTATTCTCATCTAGGGGCATTTCAAAATGCTTGATGAAGACCGTTCCTGAAGGGAAGGTCCACTCATCATTCTCGGCAAAAACTACCTGTTCAGCGGCACTGTTGTAAGTTCCATTATTGGGAATCACAACCCAGCGTTTTTTGGCGGACCCATCTGACCATAATGGCGAACTAGTGGTATAGGGGATCAAACCAGCGGCAGGAGTAAGGGTCGCTAGATTTGAGAAGACTCCAGTTTGTGAAAGAAATTGCGGGGGATCAGGAGTATAGTTAGTAGGACGCAGTTTATAGATCTTACCCCCGTTTTGGTTAGTCCCAAATAATTTCAACACATAGATTTCACCTGTAGAATCACTAGAAAAGTTAGAGATTCCTTTTTTACCACCACTACCAAAAGCGGGGATAGTAGTAAGGAGATCTACCGTTTTGGTGCCGGTAGCCTGATCATAGTCCAAGGCCCATACCTTACGAGTCTCATGATCTCCAAAAATATATTTCCCACCGAGGGAAGCATTCCATTTATTGCCCCGATAGACAATCCCGCCAATTACACATCGCCCTTCACTACGAGGATAATCATGAACAGGAGCTTGGTCAAAACCGATCAGAGGATTGGGTTTAGGCTTGCTCGCACCAGTGGTAATAGCTCCTTCGCGGTAAGGCCATTGGAGGTTACTACCCTTAGGGACTAGGCTTACTTCTTCTCTGGTTCCTTGGCCGACATCCCCCATCCAAATATCACCTGTTATCCGGTCTTGGGTCATACGGTGTGGGCTCCGAAAACCGATAGCGTAAAATTCTTCTAGTACACTGCCATTGACATCTAACCAAGGATTGTCATTGGGAATGTAGTATCCCTGTGAGTAGCTATCTGGCCAACCGGAGGGGGGATTTGCTGGGTTAAGCGGCTGACGACGAATAGGATGACTACGACTAGGATCCATATCGACATCAATACGCAAAGCTCCAGCGAGGAGGCCTACATCAATTTTTTGTCCTGTATTGTACTGATCATTTGCCCCACCTTCATCCCCAACAGATATATAAAGAAAGCCATCAAGGCCAAAGAACATACCCCCACCATTGTGCCATTGGTGTCGATCGTACTGATGGATCATGATAAATTCAGTATTAGGGTCTATCGAATTTGACCCTGGCACCCAATTATAACGCACCAAACGCAAATACCCGAGATTCCCGCTACTGGTAGGACCTTTTGCTCTATACCAGATATATACATATTCTCTATTGGGAGAGCCCGGTACACCATACTCTGGGTGTAGTGCAGCCCCCATCAAACCAGCATCACCCGAAGTGAGTACTTTACTTTCGATATCTAGGAGAGTAGTTTTAGTAGCGGTCGTGGTATCACTCTTAGAAAAAGTCCATAAGCGACCTTTTTTTCCTGCCATAAAAAATAGATCGGCATAGGGTACCTCAAGGAGCTGAATAGGATCCGTAAAGATCAAATTGGGATAGGCTTCAACCGATGTCCAGGAAGAGGAACTTGCTGGTGCCACCGACGGAAAAGTACCGTTGAAGTAGGCTCCTACTGGCTGAGGAGTATCCAAACCATAGTTTAGTACTTGCAGGGGGCCGATAGCGCCAGTCGCGAGGATAAAAAGAACACAGAGGCTTGCAATTAACATTCGTCGATAAGGACGAATGCCTAAGAGTATCGATTTTGCCATATTAGGAAAAAGAGATTTTAGTAATATAAAAATACTACCAAAAACCGTAAGACAGCCCCTAGAGCCTCTCAATGGACATTTTTGAATGCTGAACGGCAAGAATGCCTTATTTATAGCATGTGAGATTTTTGCCAAAAAAGAAGCCTATTGGACAGTAGCTCCGAGAGAATAAACTACTTGGGGTTAATCGATTTGATTAAGTACCGAGAAAATGGTCTCACTGAACCATACAGCCCAATTTTCCTAAGCCTTAATACTGAATACTACTGTCTAAGTGCTTAGCAAAAGGTAAGACAAGGTTAACTGCCATACTGAGGATCACAGACAGAGAAAAAGAGCTGCTTTGGCGGGCATAGGCCTTGAAGCGGCAATCTCGCTACTCCTGACCTCAAACGGATAGGGTTGAGTTAAGGCGTTTCTGCTTCGCAGAACGCTTATCTCAATCGGCGAAAGCAAGATCATTTAGCTTACAATCGTAGCCCAAATTTTTTGGCGTATTTGAGGGATGATTTCGGCTTCAAACCATGGATTACGGCGTCTCCACATGATATTTCGAGGCGAGGGGTGGACAAGGGGGATTACCCCCATTGGGAGATAGTCACGCCAATTTTTCACTGTTTCGGTGAGCGTCTTTTTGCGCTTTTTGCCTAAATGATGTTTGATGGCATATTGGCCAATAGCAAGGGTGATTTTTATATTGGGGAGCTCTGCTAGCAGTTTGTCCTGCCATAAATCAGCACACTCAGGCCGAGGCGGTAGATCCCCGCGTTCGGCACGGCCGGGATAACAAAAACCCATTGGTACTATCGCCAGAATCTTGGGATCATAAAAGATCTCCGGCTCCATATCCAACCACTCCCTTAATCTTTTGCCACTCTGATCATCCCAAGGGATTCCGCTTGCGTGTACTTTGGTGCCAGGGGCTTGTCCAGCCAAAAGAACGCGCGCTTCTCTGGCAGCACTTAATACAGGACGAGGGCCAAGTGGTAAGTGAGCTTCACAATTACGGCACTGACGGATTTCGGCTAGTAATACATCGAGTGAATTCATCCTATTCACCAGCCTCTAAAGCAGCTAACTCTGCCTTTTCCGCTCCCCGCTGTACTCTGCGGGAAATAGCTATACTCAATTGATAAAGACCCATCAATGGGAAGAAAATCAATACCTGCGAAATCACATCCGGAGGCGTAATTACAGCGGATAGCACCAGCAAGACCACAATCGCGATCTTGCGATAACGTTTCATGCCTTCTGGAGTAACAAAGCCTAATTTGGAGAGATAGTAAACGACAATAGGCATTTCAAATACGATCCCTCCAGCAATTACGACTTGAGTAATCAAAGAGATTACCTCACCAAAACGCCAAGTATTTGCAACTTGATCTGAAATAGAAAATGCAGCTAAAAACTTAATAGCAAAGGGTAGAATAATGTAGTAGGCAAAGCATATACCCGTAAAAAACAATAAGCTCATAATCGCCACATTACCGCGCATCCCGCGACGCTCATGTTTATGTAAACCGGGTTTAATGAAGCGCCAAACCTCCCAAATGAGATAAGGGAAAGCAACAATAATTCCCAATATGATGGATATTCCTATCGATTTTAAAAATTGCTCAGTCGGTTTTATGGCGATTAAGTCCCCCAAAATGTTTCCCTCACAAGCGCCAGAACTGAACTGACAAAGGAATTGGTGAGTGGGAAATTCGTATTGCAGTGGATAATAGATCACATTATCAAAAATCCACTGGATATTGATCCCTACTGCCAAGGCACATACAGCAATCGCAATGACACTCCGAAACAAATGCCACCGCAACTCTTCGAGATGATCCAGGAAGCTCATCTCTTTCTCTTCTTCTTTGACTTCTTTCTTGCTCTGCTGCCGATAGTCCGTAAACTTCGTTAATAGCGCCACACTCTTATGATTAGAAGGTGATTGTAATGAGTTTGTAATTATTTTGACTGGGGTTACCCATGCCTACTAAGACCATTTCTCTTCCAGAAACAATGCTAGAGGAACGAGGAAATATAAGGTACTCAGCTGATTCATTAGAAGCCAAGATTTTGTCCTTCCTTTCTCCAGACACCATATCAATGGAGATACACATCAGGTTGCCTCTAGCTCCTCTCTCACTCAGATAAACTAGGCGTAGTTTACCTTGGTTTACTCCTGCTACATACGACAAAAATTGATCCGAATTCTGATCTCTTTGACGCTTGGCTATCAGACGATTCCAAGTCACACCACCACTTTCGCTATCGATTCCTAATATACCAAGTGCGTAACAGTAATAACGTTTTTTAGCCTCATAACGTTCCTCCCAAAGCAGACTGATTCCTTCACGACTGACAATGATTTCAGCTGTACTAAAGTTACTGCCCCCTTTTTCAGCAAAATAGTCAATCCATTTCTGAGGGATACTAGAAACAGAATCGGCAACGATACTCAGTTCGTCTTTGCTGTTTTCCAAACGCTGGCAAAATATATGGGTAATGACACTGATATCACCACGTTCCACTTTGGCACCATTGCTTAGCCCAGTACCCCCTAAACCACTTAGACCACCAATGATGAGTATATCCTGCTCAAAGTTGAACGCCATTTTTACCATCTCAGTTTTCTTACTGGCATCTAAGGTTATTAGACTCGTGAGGAAGCGTTCCTCGGAGAGGACATACTTATTGAGAACTAGCGGTTTAGTCTCGCTACTTGAACGATTGTAACTACTTAAGAAGAACACCTCCCCTTCGTCATTGATCATGACTTCCTGGATCTCATATTTTTCTTCACTATAGGGTAAAGAGATAATTTTTTCACCTTGCTTACCGCCATAATTACCCCAAATAGTTAGGTAGGTCTTCTCGCCTTCTGCCCCCACCCAAGCCATAAACTTTTTCTTAGGAGAATGCACTACCCACTCTCTTTGATTGCGTCCAATCTTAGAAAAGTTTGAGATCTGCACAGGTTCGGCCGCAAAGGGCTTCCCTTCTAAGCCAAAAAAGCGAGCAACTGTCTGCTCTCCTTTGCTTTTGGCCTGATATTGCTTACCAATAACGGCAAAACACTTTTCCAGCTTTACCATTTCGGTAATACGCATAGGCTCAAAGCCCTCGTTGGTCACAGGTTTGAACCAATGCTCGACATAATCGTTGATCCCGTAGGCTTGAAGGTAATAATTGGCAACCCTTCTCCCCTGCTTACCTTCGGCCCAAAACTCAAGGAAGGCAAAGTTTCCTTGCCCAGCCGGCAGCACTTGTAGCGGATAGCCCATCTGAAAGACACTGTAGCCTTCGACAGGGAATACTTGTTCAGCACTAATGTATTGGGCTTTAGCAGAGAGCATCAAGGCTGAGCAAAACAGGAAGAGTAAAATGCGTGAAAGCAAGGATCTCATATTAGCTTATTATTTTACCACTGAAACATAGGGAATCCTCTCATAAAGTCGTTGACTTCACTTCTAACACGATCTATAACAGTATCATTGGTAGGAGACATCAAAACTTCGTCGATCCAAGCTGCTACTTGTTCCATATGTTCAGCCTTCAAACCACGGGTAGTCAGGGCAGGCGTTCCAAGACGGATTCCACTAGTAACCATCGGACTGCGGGAGTCGAAAGGCACCATATTTTTATTGGCAGTAATATCAGCTTTGACAAGCGCAGCTTCGGCTAATTTGCCTGTAAGATCATCGCTCTTTGGTCTCAGGTCGATTAGCATCAAGTGGTTGTCAGTGCCTCCAGAAATGATTTTGTAACCTTTCGCAACCATTGCAGCTGCGAGGGCTTGCGCATTGTCGATCACCTGCTGCATATAAGCCTTGAACTCTGGACGTAAGGCTTCGCCAAAGGCTACAGCTTTGGCAGCAATTACGTGCATCAATGGACCTCCTTGAGTACCAGGGAAGACCGCACTATCGAGAATTGACCCCATAGAACGAATCTTACCTTTTGATGTCATCTTACCAATCGGATTATCGCCATTGTTGCCAACCATGATCATACCTCCTCTAGCCGCACGCAGCGTTTTGTGGGTAGTAGTCGTAACTACATCACAATAAGGGAGCGGATCGTTAAGAAAGCCTTTGGCAACAAGGCCAGCAGTGTGCGCGATATCAGCCATCAACATAGCCCCCACTTCATCAGCGATACTGCGATATATTTCAAAGTCCCAATCACGAGAGTAAGCACTAGCGCCAGTGATGATGAGCTTTGGCTTTTCTTTTTTAGCCGTATCTCGGACTTTATCATAGTCGATGCGGCCGGTATTTTCTTCTACTCCGTAGAACACTGGACGATATAGCTTGCCAGAGAAGTTGACCGGAGAGCCATGGGTTAGGTGTCCACCATGGGCCAAGTTAAAGCCCATGATAGTATCGCCTGCCTCTAACAGAGCCAACATGACCGCGGAATTTGCTTGAGCACCAGAGTGAGGTTGTACATTGACCCAATCAGCCCCAAACAGTTCTTTTGCCCTATCTCTCGCCAAATCTTCAGCCATATCAACATATTGGCAGCCGCCATAATAGCGTTTGCCGGGCAGGCCTTCCGCATATTTATTGGTCAGACAACTCCCAGCAGCTTCCAGCACATCTGGACTAACAAAATTTTCGGAGGCGATTAATTCGATCCCTTCAAGCTGGCGTTTTTCTTCTTGACGGATGATGGAAAAGATTTCGTCGCGAGTGTCAACGGAAGATGATGAAGAAATTTGAGACATTGGAATGATTTATATAAAAGTAAATATACGGCAAACTAACTAGAGGAGAAAAGCTTGTGCGCTGCTTTCATCTGCTTGCATTTCAACGGAAACATGTTGCTGAATCGTCGTAGCAAGCTCTAATCCCACAAAATCAGCGCTTACAGGCATGTTACGATGGCCTCTGTCAATCAGGACAGCAGTCCGAATTTTTCCCGGAGCAAACTGTAGGAGAATCGCCACCACATTGAGTAGAGTAGCTCCAGTATAGAGTACATCATCAACAACGACGACGGGTTTGCCTCTAAACTCTTCAGTGTCTATGCCTTCCAGTTCGATCCCGATGGCATGTGGACCATGAGCGCGATCGAGACTTGCCGGTACAAGCCTTACGTCAAGAGGAGAGATCTGTTTGAGGATTCCTTCTAATTGACGAGCGAGATAGCCCCCTCTTTGGTCTATTCCGATCAAGAATACTTGAGATTCTTGATAGTGAGTTTCATAGATTTCATAAGCCATGCGCCGAATGCGGGCATTGATTTCCTTTTGACCGAGGATTTGTACTTTGGTGTTGGCCATAAGTAAGCTCAATTTTGGACTGTAAAGGTACAAAAAGCAGAGAGGGGCCACCAAGCCCCTCTCGTCAAAATTCTATGTTTTCTGCTAAGCTTATTCAGCGATAGCAGCGTCACGATTACGTTTCTCAACGCGATCTTTGTATTCCTCCATATCACCGACGATGATATCTTGGTATTTACGCAAACCAGTACCGGCAGGAATGAGGTGGCCGACGATCACATTTTCCTTCAGACCGTTCAGGTCATCAGTCTTAGCAGTGATTGCCGCTTCGCTCAATACTTTAGTCGTTTCTTGGAAAGAGGCAGCAGATAGCCAACTCTTAGTACCAAGAGACGCACGTGTGATACCCTGCAATACCGGAGAACAAACGGCTGGACGTGCTTCACGAGCAGTTACCAATTGTTTGTCGTTGCGGCGTAGCTGAGAATTTTCATCGCGTAAACGTCTTTGTGAAACAATCTGGCCTGGACGGAGTGAGGTGGATTCACCAGCCTCATCTACAACCAGCTTGTCAAAGATCCAGTCATTTTCTTGTTGGAAATCACGACGGTTAACGATTTCCTTTTCGAGGAAGATCGTATCTCCTGGATCAATGATTTCGACTTTCTGCATCATCTGGCGTACGATTACCTCGATATGCTTATCGTTAATCGGTACCCCCTGCATACGGTAAACTTCCTGGATTTCGTTTACGATGTAAGCTTGCACAGCGCTTGGTCCTTTGATAGCCAAGATTTCTTTTGGCGCGATGGCACCATCAGAAAGCATCTCTCCAGACATTACATAATCCCCTTCATGCACCAAGATATGGCGGTTGAGCGAGATCATATATTTACGCTCCTCACCATCAGGAGACTTCACAAATACTTCACGATTACCGCGTTTGATTCCGCCTAAGCGAACGACCCCCTCAATAGCTGATACCACAGCTGGATTAGATGGGTTACGTGCTTCAAACAACTCAGTAACACGTGGAAGACCACCTGTAATGTCGGCGGTACCACCACCAGAGCGAGGGATCTTCACCATAATCTGACCGGCAGTCATAGTTTCATCATCCTCAACCACAAGGTGAGCGCCTACAGGAAGGTTGTATGAGCGTAGCTCATTACCTTTTTTATCTACGATGATAATGGTCGGGTTGACCTGCTTATCACGGCTATCGATAATGACTTTTTCGCGGTGGCCAGTTTGCTCATCAAGGTCCTCAAGGAAGGTTTGTCCTTCGCGTACATCTTTGAGTTTCACCTTACCTTCGAACTCAGAAATAATTACTGAGTTGTATGGATCCCACTTACAAAGTAGCGTCCCTTTGGTTACATCAATTCCGTCTTCGACGTATAGATGAGAACCGTAAGGTACTTTGTTGGAGAACAAGATACGAGACTGTTCGTCAGTAATTTTGAGCTTACCAGTACGGCTGATTACAACTTTTACAGTTTCACCGTCTTCTTCACGCTCAACGTAGCGAACGTTCTCTAATTCTAGTTTTCCTGGGAATTTCGCAGTCAGACCACTGGCATTTGCGATACGCTGAGCGGTACCACCAACGTGGAAGGTACGAAGGGTCAGCTGGGTACCAGGCTCTCCAATAGATTGAGCAGCCACAACTCCAACAGCCTCACCCACTTCGACCATACGGCCAGTACCGAGGTGGCGACCATAGCACTTAGCACAGACACCAGAGGAGGCTTCACAAGTTAATACTGAGCGAATTTCAACCTCTTCAACGTGGGAGTCTTCAATCTTACGAGTTAGCTTCTCATCTAGCTCGGTGCCTGCTTCTACCAGTAACTCTTCCGTTACCGGATCGATAACATCGTCCAATACCACACGGCCGAGGATACGTTCGCCGAGAGGCTGAATAATATCTTCATTCTCCTTAAGGGCAGTGATCGTAAGGCCACGTAGCGTACCACAATCAAGCTCAGTGATAATCACATCCTGAGCCACATCCACAAGACGACGGGTAAGGTATCCCGCATCTGCCGTTTTAAGGGCAGTATCTGCAAGACCTTTACGTGCACCGTGAGTCGAGATGAAGTACTCCAGTACTGACAATCCCTCTTTGAAGTTTGCTAAGATCGGGTTTTCGATGATCTCACCAGCAGAACCTTTCAAAGTTTTCTGAGGCTTGGCCATCAGACCACGCATACCACCAAGCTGACGAATCTGCTCTTTAGAACCACGTGCTCCCGAATGGAACATCATGTAGATGTTGTTGAACCCATCCTTGTCCTCTGCTAACTGAGTCATCAAAGTCTCAGTTAAGCGAGAGTTGGTATGTGTCCAAATATCAATTACCTGATTGTAGCGTTCGTTTTCTGTAATTAGACCCATATTGTAGTTCATCTGAACTTCTTCAATACGGGAGTTCGCTTCTGTAATTAAGATGTCTTTCTCAGCGGGGATAATCACCTCACTCAAAGAGAAAGATAAGCCACCACGGAAGGCTTCTTGGAATCCTAGGTTTTTGAGGTCATCAAGGAAGTTAACCGTCTTAACCAATCCCACCTTCACAAAGATGTCAGTAATTACTTTACGCATCGTTTTCTTAGAGAGAAGGATATTAACAAACCCAGCTCCCTCTGGAACGATTTTATTAAAGAGGATACGCCCAACGGTAGTCTCTAAGTGCTCCATTACGACTTTTCCATCTTCATCTAAGACTTCTTGCCCAGTATCAGGGTGGTATTTAGGCAAGCGAACTTTGATCTTCGCGTGCTTAGCAACCACCCCTTCATTGTAGGCAATTTCTACCTCCTCTGGGCTACCAAAGAGTAATCCTTCCCCTTTTTGGTTCGGACGAGCCTTAGTGAGATAATATACTCCCAATACCATATCCTGAGAAGGAAGGGTAATTGGAGACCCATTTGCTGGGTGCATAATATTGTGTCCAGCAAGCATCAAAACGATAGCTTCTAAACAAGCTTCATTACTCAAGGGCACGTGTACCGCCATTTGGTCCCCATCAAAGTCTGCATTGAAACCAGTACAGACTAATGGGTGAAGCTGAATAGCTTTACCTTCGACCAGACGTGGCATAAAGGCTTGAATACCCAGACGGTGTAGGGTTGGAGCCCGGTTAAGCATAACCGGATGACCTTTCAATACATTTTCAAGAATATCCCAAATCACAGGATCACGACGATCAACGAGCTTTTTCGCGCTCTTAACCGTTTTAACGATACCGCGTTCGATCAGTTTTCTAATTACAAACGGCTTAAATAGCTCAGCCGCCATGCTCTTAGGAAGACCGCACTCATAGAGACGAAGGTTAGGACCTACTACGATCACCGAACGACCAGAGTAGTCAACACGCTTACCCAGAAGGTTTTGGCGGAAACGTCCTTGCTTTCCTTTAAGCATATCAGAAAGAGACTTCAATGCTCGGTTAGAATCAGAACGAACCGCGTTTACTTTACGGGTGTTATCAAAAAGCGAATCAACCGCTTCCTGAAGCATTCGTTTCTCATTACGAAGAATTACTTCAGGTGCTTTGATCTCGATCAAACGCTTCAAACGATTATTTCGAATGATGACACGACGATAGAGATCGTTTAGGTCAGAGGTTGCGAAACGGCCACCTTCCAATGGGACCAATGGACGAAGTTCTGGAGGAATAACAGGTACGATACGTACAATCATCCACTCAGGTCGGTTTTCCATACGGCGGTTAGCCGAACGAAAAGCCTCAACCACTTTGAGACGCTTTAGAGAGTCATTTTTGCGCTGTTGAGAAGTCTCAGTAGCGGCTTTTTGACGCAAAGTATAGGAAAGGTCGTCTAGATCGATCGAACCCAACAATGCTTCCAAGGCATCAGCACCCATCTTAGCGATGAATTTTGCTGGATCATCATCCGGCAACATCTGATTTTCCTTGGGTAAGGTCTCGAGAATATTGAGGTATTCTTCCTCAGTGAGGAAGTCCATCTTCTCGATTCCTTCTTCGGCCATAATCCCAGAATTAATTACGACATAACGCTCGTAATAAATAATTTGATCCAATTTCTTGGAAGTCAATCCTAGGAGATAACCAATTTTACTGGGAAGTGTACGGAAGTACCAGATATGCGCAACTGGGACGACGAGCTGGATATGGCCCATACGTTCGCGACGCACTTTCTTTTCAGTCACCTCTACCCCACAACGGTCGCAAATGATCCCTTTGTAGCGTATTCTTTTGTACTTACCGCAGTGACATTCATAATCCTTTACCGGACCGAAGATCCTCTCGCAGAAGAGACCATCTTTTTCCGGCTTATAAGTCCGGTAATTAATGGTTTCAGGCTTGAGAACCTCTCCGTTCGAACGGTTAAGGATGGCTTCAGGAGAAGCAAGACTAACGGTGATTCTTTTGAAATCACTGTTGATTTTGGTGTTTTTAGCAACGGGCATGCTTTTACTCCGATATTAAGGCCTAAATAATATTCAAAACCATTACTCCGGTCCATTTGCCTATAGCAAAGGGACCGAGTAAAGGATTAGTCCAAGGTTACCTCGAGGGCTAGCCCACGAAGTTCATGAATCAATACGTTAAAGGATTCGGGCACACCTGGATCAGGTAATACATCCCCTTTTACGATAGATTCATATACTTTAGCTCGTCCGACTACATCATCAGACTTCACTGTAAGCATCTCACGTAGAATGTGGGCAGCACCAAATGCCTCTAGTGCCCACACCTCCATCTCACCAAAACGCTGTCCACCAAACTGAGCTTTACCGCCCAATGGCTGCTGAGTGATGAGTGAGTATGGTCCGATAGAACGAGCGTGCATCTTATCATCAACCAAGTGAATCAGTTTCAGCATGTAGATAATACCTACCGTAGTTGCTTCACTGAAATGCTCACCAGTTTGGCCGTTGATCAGACGCGCGACGCCATACTCAGGAAGCTCAGCCTTCTTGAGATACTCATTTACATCGCTCATCGTCGCTCCGTCAAAAATAGGAGTCGCAAACTTTAGTCCAAGTTTCTTTCCAGCCCATCCAAGAATGGTCTCAAATACCTGGCCAAGGTTCATACGAGAAGGTACCCCCAAAGGATTCAATACGATATCCACTGGTGTGCCATCATCAAGAAACGGCATGTCTTCTACCGGCACAATACGAGAAACTACCCCTTTGTTACCGTGGCGACCCGCCATCTTATCTCCTACTTTGAGTTTACGTTTCTTAGCGACATAAACTTTAGCAAGTTTCAAAATACCGGATGGCAATTCATCACCAACGCGGATTTGATATTCCTCACGACGGAAGCGACCTTCGATACGGTCAAAACGACGTTTATAGTTACGGAAAAGCTTAGCCACATTGGCGTTTAGCTCTTCATCTGCCGTCCATCCACTAGGGATAACATCAAGGAAGTTCAATGCACTTAGGGCCTTCTCGGTAAACTTCTTACCAGAAGGGATCACCTCTTCATTAAACTTATTCTTAACCCCTTTAGATTTGCTAGTATTAACGAGGGCCAACAACTTTGAGACCATCATATTGTGCAATTCAGTGAGTTCGGTATTATACCGTTCTTCTAGATTTGCAAGCAATTTCTTGTCTCTAGCCTTTGCTTTGCTTTCCTTTTTCTCTTTGGAGAATAGCTTCTTGTCAATTACCACTCCTTTAATGGATGGCGGTACACGTAGAGAAGCATCTTTCACATCACCAGCTTTATCACCAAAGATTGCTCTGAGCAGCTTTTCTTCAGGAGTTGGATCCGACTCTCCTTTCGGAGTAATCTTACCAATCAAGATATCACCAGGATTTACTTCCGCTCCAATACGAATCAAACCGTTTTCGTCAAGGTGCTTAATCGCATCTTCACTTACGTTTGGAATCTCACGCGTAAGTTCCTCCTCACCACGCTTTGTATCACGTACTTGAAGCTCAAACTCCTCAATATGGAGAGATGTGTAAACATCATCTGCAACAACCTTCTCAGAGATTACGATGGCATCCTCAAAGTTGTATCCCTGCCAAGGCATAAAGGCAACCAAAAGGTTTTTACCCAGTGCTAATTCTCCATCTTCAGTAGCATATCCATCGGCAATCACGGTTTTCTTTTGAACCCGCTGGCCTACTCTGACTACTGGGCGAAGGTTGATAGAAGTATTTTGGTTTGTACGAACGTATTTAGGTACGTTGTAAGTAACTACATTGGAGTCAAAGTGTACGAGATCCTCCGTCGGAGAACGATCATACCTGATCACGATTTTGCTACCATCAACATACTCTACGACTCCATCACCCTCAGCCACCATAAGGGAGCGGCTATCAACCGCGACCTTTTCTTCAATACCAGTACCGACGATTGGTGCTTCTGGCTTGAGAAGAGGTACAGCCTGACGTTGCATGTTCGAACCCATCAAGGCACGGTTTGCATCGTCATTTTCAAGGAATGGAATCAAGGATGCGGCCACACTCACAATTTGATTTGGTGCAACATCCATATAAGCCACATCATCAGGCTCAACAACGGGAAAGTCTCCCATTCTACGGGCCTTGACCTTAGGATTGACAAACTTACCTTTGGTATCTATAGGAGCGTTCGACTGGGCGATAATACT
>JBCCQN010000200.1:0-14798 GCA_039024315.1 Bacteroidota bacterium | reverse complement strand
GATCAGGACCTTATCGTCAATGCGATGATCCAAAACCTGATGATCCAGATGCAGATTCTGAACCAACAGCTCATGATATTAGAGGAAATCAAGACAAAGCAGGCAAAATATGGAAAACAGATTCAGTCATAAACGTTCCGCGTGGCGGGTAGCGCTCTGGCTCGTACTCTGGAGCATGCCGATGCTAAGCATAGGGAAGACCGTCGAAGAGAGTATCGTCATCAAAAAGACGCTCCAACTCAATTCTGAACAAACCCTCAGCATCCAAAATCGCTATGGCGATATAAATATTAACTCTTGGAATGAAAATCACACCAAAGTGATAGTGACCATATATGCTCATTCTTCTGATCCAGCTAGAGCTCGGGAACGCCTCGATGAGGTGGAGATCCTTGAGCGCAAGACTAGTAGTGGAGTAGTATTGGAAACCGAAATTCTAAGCAAGACATTTAGCCTTCTACGTCAACAAGGCATAGAAGTAAGCTATGATATCAGTATACCTAAGTCTATCCCGCTCGATATTGAAAATCGGTTTGGTGATGTGTATTTAGATGCCCGTTCCGGGAACGTCAAGATCGATATCAAAAACGGTAATATCGTAGCAAAGGACCTTACTGGTGAAGATAATCGTGTCAAGCTGCAATTTGGGCAGGCTGATTTATCAAAAGTCAATGGAGGTAATCTTGACATTGCTTTCGGACAGTTATTTCTCACTGAGGGGCAAGATATCTTTTTGAAAGGAAATGGCGCCGTCGTTCGGATAGATAGAGTTGAAGAAATTGAACTATCAGCAAACCTTGGAGAAATTAGGATTGATGAAGTTGATGTTATTACGGGTGGATATACCTCTACAAAAGTTACCGTTGGTACTCTCCACCAGAAAGCAGATCTGGACATTAAAGCGGCTATTGGATTTGAAATTGAGGAAGTTTCTCCTGGATTTGAGGGGATTATTCTCACCGGAAATTTTACTGCTCTAAATCTAGGTTTCCATGAAGAGGCGACATTCGAGGTTGATGCTCAAGTTGAAAAAGGAACCTTGACTGGACACAATCTAGGGGTGGATATAAAGTCTACCTCGCAAGAGGATAAGATGACAATCTATCAAACCCAAACATTGGTTCCTCCTGCTAGTGGTAACGGTAGTATTTCTCGTACCAGTAAACCCGGAACAGTGAAAATTGAATCCAAATACGGCAACGTCCGTATCTCAAAAGGCTAAAATTGCATTGATTACAGATAAAGGGGATGCTGCAAAGTATCCCCTTTTTTATGGCCTGATTTTCCAACCTCCTGCCAATTTCTGTATCTTTTACCTATGCGTTTTCCTTTCCTAAGCAAAAGAAAAAATCGGTTTCGTCCTTTAAGTGCTGAGGTGCAGCGCAAGTTGAGTATGCATCAACTCTGGTTGCGTACAGAGGGCAAACAAGGCCAGAGGGCCGAATTTCAAGGGGAAGCGTTCCGCAAAGCGGACTTCAGAGAACAAGACCTACGCGGAGTGAGCTTTATCCGCTGTCAGTTAAAGGGAGCGAATTTTTCAGAATCGGATCTTCGGGGGATTTATTTAATCAAATCAGATCTGCGTAAGGCAAAGTTTTATCGTTCTCAGCTATTGGCGAGTAGGGTAGAGGATAGCAAGTTTAAAGGAGCTGATTTTAGAGAAGCCAATCTTAGCGGCTCGGTCTGGATGCGGGCTAAGGCTCAAAAGGTTGACTTTAGAGCCGCCATTATAGATAGAGTCGTTTTCGAAGGTCTCAAGGCTTCGGGCTCTCGCTTCGAAAATGCTTCTATTCTCAATATCAATGACTCGCATGGTATATGGAATAAGGCGCGATTTCGTCAGGTAGAAATGAGTAATGGAGAGTTCACGGAATCCAATTTTCAGCAGGCTAACCTCTATGACGTAGATCTTCGCTCCTCGCAGTGGAATAGCGTGAAGGCCCGCAAAGCCCGCTTTTTTCGCGTCCAAATGGACAAATCTAGTTTGCGTAATACGGATCTTTCTGGTAGCAACTTCAAAGGATCGAGCCTACGGCATGCTAACTTCTTTCAGGCACGCCTCCGCAAAACCCGTCTCAAACGAGCCAATCTTGAAAACGCCCTGATAGATGGCTTGCCAGTAGCAGAGGTCTTGGCCCACCCGCAACCGCCGATTAAGGGGCGCTTAGGTTTCCGGCATCCCCGCACGATCCAAATAGGTAATCGGACTTTAGACGTAATATTAGAAGAGCACCAAACTTGGCTACACACCAAGGGTGAACAAGGGGCTCAAGCTCGTCTTAGCAAAATAAATCTAGGCCGAGTCAATCTACGCGAGGCTGATTTGTCGCATGCAATTTTACACAGAGTCGATTTCTTTGGCGCTGAGCTGAGTGCTTGTCTTTTTGCCTATGCCGATCTCAATGGCAGTAGTTTTCGTAAGGCGCGCTTACAAAACTGCGATTTCAGTCATGCTTCCTTTGGAAAGGCAGACTTTAGAAAAGCAGATTGTACTGGCGCCAATTTTGGCGGCCTCGATATGAAGTTTTGTAAGCTACAAGGAGCCATCTTTGAGCGGGCCACCATGCGGGGAGTGGACCTAAATGGTCAGAAGTTAAAATCACAGCGCTTGCGAGGAGTGGATTTGGAAGATAGTGATTTGGGCTTTTGTCATTTCATTAAGTGTGACCTTAGGGATGCTCGCCTTGCGAACGCTAAAACCGTGAGTTTAAAATTGGTTCGTTGTAAGGTCGCTGGAGCTGATTTGTCTGGCTTTAGTCTAGACTACAAAAAGCAGCTAAAGAGAACGCGTATCCAGAAAGCTCACCTTCACGGGGTAAAACTGCCGCGCAAAAAATCTCGCAAAATTGGTTCTCCGTATCGCAATCTCCGTCCCGCTGGTGGGATCAACTATTTTGGGCAACCATTGAATAACATCCTTGAAGAGCACCAACTTTGGCTGGATTCTGAAGGGGAGGAAGGACAGCCTGCTGATCTCTCTGGGGCCGATCTCCGCCATGTTGACCTCCGAGGCGTCAATCTCAAGGCAGCAAAACTCAATGGCGCTAGATTGAATCATGCTGTTTTAGACCGAGCTAATTTAAGCG
The DNA here is from genome assembly GCA_039024315.1 of Bacteroidota bacterium. GTDB lineage: Bacteria > Bacteroidota > Bacteroidia > J057 > J057 > JBCAWW01. The sequence goes on along the minus strand of JBCCQN010000200.1, from coordinate 11,712 downwards.
GGGCCGATCTCAGTAACGCTATCCTAAAATCGACCTGCTTCCAAGGAGCGATTATGGACTATGTGATGCTAGATGGCGCACTCTTAGAAAAAACAGATTTTCGGGACGCTCGCCTTGATGGAATAGAAGTCTTTAACGTCCGCTTTGTACGGGTAAAGTTTGCACGAGCTTCTCTCCGAAATGCCAAGTTGTACAATGTTCGATTTGTGCGTTCTGCGATTGAGCAGGCCTACACTGATGGAACCGTCATCCGCAAAGTTGACGATCCGGTACCCCCACCTAGAGTTGGCCCCGAACCCGCGCTTGTTGAAAATGATCCCGATGAATCCCCCAACATGCCCAAGCTCGAGGATTATCCCGCCCTGATGGCCTTCATCCAAAGAATTGAGGATAAGGCTTAGTGTGCTAGTATTTCGCTTCGCGCAACGCTTATTCGGGGCGGCGTATGCAATACGCCGCTACAATTTTGCTGTCTGTAGCGGCCTATTGCATAGGCCGCCACCACTTTCGCAGGGCTAAGCGTTCCGCGCTCCCGATAGCTATCGGGAGGTAAACCCGAACCCAACAGTCATTTGAAAAATTAGAACAAAGTTTCTAAATTATGATATGGCTTCGATTAAGACCAAGCAAAAAATCTTGCAAAACGCGCGCAAACTCTTCAATGAGAGGGGCTTTGTCAATGTAACGCTGCGAGATATTGCGAACGCCTGTGAAATCAGTATCGGTAACCTTGCCTACCATTACGCCAATAAATCGGTGATAATGGGCGTCTTGTACCAACAGATGGAGGATGCCCTAGAGGAGATGTGGGCCAAGGTCAATCAGGAGCCAAGCTTTGCCAATATCGCGCAGCATATCCAACAGTTTCACGCTTTTCAAGCCTATTACCGCTTCTTCTTTTTGGACATGCTAGAAGTAGAACGCGCCCATCCTGAGATCGCTAATCAGCATCAGGCGCACATCGAGCGCCAGATCAATAATATCAATAGTATGATCGACTATGCGGTCAAGGCGGGGAATATGCAAGCAGAATTACGGCCTGGTATGTATGCCCAACTGGCCCATACGGTTTGGATGATGATCAATTTTTGGCTCTCTCAAAAGGAGGTGCGCCAGCAAGAAAATCAAGTGGGTGCAGTAGATGCGATTTGGTTTTTGGTCATCCCTCATTTGACTGAAAAGGGAAGTGTGCATTTAGCAGAACTCCTCCCTCAACTCAGCTTAAGCAAATAATATCACCTATTAAAAAATATCGCCCTATGAGTAGCTATTATTTCACCGAAGAACACAATCTCTTTCGCGAAGGTTTGCGCCAGTTTTTGGACAAAGAGGTCATGCCCAATATCGATAAATGGGAAGAGGAGCGCCGGACGCCTAAAGAACTTTGGAAAAAGTTTGGCGATATGGGCTATATGGGATTGAATTATCCTGAAGAATATGGAGGGGTCGATGCGGATTTTTTCTATTCGGTAATCTTCTGCGAAGAGGTTTCTAAATGCTTTTCAGGTGGCTTTGCTGTGGCGCCCATGGTGATGCAGTACATGGCTACTCCTTATGTTTTTCAGCATGGCAGCGAGCACCTCAAACAAAAATATCTAGTGCCCTCAATTGCGGGTGAGAAGGTCAGCTCTATTGCCATCACTGAGCCGGGTGCGGGTTCTGATGTAGCCAATATTCGTACTCAGGCGATCCGAGAAGGAGATCATTATATCGTCAACGGTAGCAAAACCTTCATTACCAATGGGGTTTATGGTGATTACCTCGTTACGGTGGTCAAAACCAATCCGGATGCAGGGGTGGGAGGAATCAGTTTGTTAGTAATCGACCGTGACGCGCCAGGTGTTTCTGCTACTAAGCTCAAAAAACTAGGTTGGCATGCTTCTGATACTGCAGAGCTAGCTTTTGACAATGTCAAGGTGCCGGTCGAAAATTTGATTGGCGAAGAGGGCCAAGGTTTTTATTATCTCATGGGGGGCCTACAAGTAGAACGCTTAACGGGAGCCATCGGCGCGGTAGCTGGAGCAGAATCGGCCCTAAATTATGCTTTAGAGTATATGGCTCAGCGTGAGGCTTTTGGTCGCTCTCTCAATCGTTTTCAAGTGCTGCGTCATCGTATCGCTGACCTAGCTACGGAGATTGAAGCGACCAAATATTTTGTCTATCACCTTTGCCGCGTGCACAACGACGGCAAATACGCTGTAAAAGAATGCTCCATGGCCAAATTAAAAGCCACCGAGCTCTCAGATCGCGCCATGTACGAATGTTTACAGTTTTTCGGAGGCTACGGCTTTATGGAAGAATATAAGATCGCCCGTATGTTTAGAGATAGTCGCGTCTTGACGATCGGCGGTGGTTCTTCCGAAATCATGCGTGAGATTATCGCTAAGATGGTCATTGATGATAAAAACTACGCCCGCGCCAACAAACCACTCCATGCTGTTAAACCTGCCGCCAATGGCAACGGACATAGCAATGGCCATTCTAATGGCAATGGAGCGCCTAGCCCTAACCAAGAAGTAATTGTCAATCCTGAGTTGATCACTTTGAGTAGCATCACGAGTCTAATTGAAAAGCGCTCCGAAGGCGTGGACCCGATTGGTGCCACCCTCAAATTTGCGTTCGACGAAGGCAGCATCTACCTAGACGGCATGGGCGATCGCAACGATATCAGCAATTCTGATGGAGAGGCACAATGCACCATCGCTACTTCTTTGGAGGACTTCTCCGCTATTTTGAGAGGCAAGATGGACCCAATGTCTGCCTTTATGCAGGGAAAGTTTAAAGTTGAAGGCGACATGAGCTTGGCGATGAAATTACCGCAGTTGTTCCGCTAAGGCCTACTGCTATGGACTACTACTTACAAAATGCCTTTTTGTATGATGGCCTAGGAGGGGAAGGGCGTTTATGCAATCTGCTGCTGCAGAACGCTCATGTCTCGGAAATACTGCCTGTTGATACTCCTAATCCAGCCCCTGATACGGCTCAGGAAATTGACCTTTCCGGCAAATGGCTTTGCCCGGGCTTTATCGACGTGCATACGCATTATGACGCGGAGCTTGAAATCGATAGTCGTCTGATCGAATCCGTTCGCCATGGTATCACTACGGTCTTTTTAGGCAGTTGTGGCCTCAGTATGGTCATGGGACAGCCTGATGAGCTCTCCGATATGTTTACGCGTGTGGAAGGGATCCCCAGCCACTATGTCAAGGACTTGCTACGCGAGATCAAAGATTGGGACGGGCCCGAAGAGTATCTGCAGCATCTGCAAAGCATCAATCTCGGACCCAATGTCGCCTGCTTTTTGGGGCATTCGACTTTGCGCTCCCATGTAATGGGCCTAGGTAGAAGTCTCAGCACAGATAACATTCCTGACCAAAGCGAACTAGAGCAGATGGATCGCTACCTCCACGAGGCTTTAGACGCCGGCTATATGGGACTCTCTGTCAATCTATTGGAATTTGATAAGATGGATGGGGATCAGTATCGCAGTAAGCTTACGCCTTCGGTCTATGCCGGCTGGAAAGAGTATCGCTATCTATTCAAGACGCTACGCCAAAGAGATCGTATCTTACAGACAATCCCCAATACTGCCAATCCAGCTACCTTCTTCAGTTTTATCTGGGAAAGCCGCGCTATCAGCAAAAAGCCACTCAAGACGACTATGTTGGCCATGATAGACGGTAAAACGGTCCGTGGTATCCATCGCATTTTTGGTACAGCGGCTCGCTTTGCTAATCGCTTCTTGGGAGCAGATGTGAAGTTTCAGGGCCTGCCTGAGCCTTTTGATGTCTGGACCGATGGCATGGTGGCCCCCTTTTTCGAAGAGTTTGAAGCGGGCACAAAATACATCCACTTGATGGATTTGGAGGAGCGTGCCGAATTGGTCATGGACCCCCACTATCGTAAACTCTTCCGCAAGCAATGGCAAAACCGAATCGCTCCACGGGTCTTTCACCGCAATCTCTACGATACGCGCATTCTGGAATGTCCTGATCCTGCTTTGGTGGGCCGTAGCTTCAAAGAGTTGGCCCAAGAACGCAAGCAAAAAGATGTAGATGTCTTTCTAGACTTAGTGGCGGAGCATGGTTCAGATATTCGCTGGTACTCTGTGGTCGGCAATGATCGCCCTAAAGAATTGAATTGGATCATCCAGCATCCAGACTGTCACATCGGATTTAGCGATGCGGGGGCTCATCTTCGCAACATGGGGCATTACAACTTCCCTCTACGCTTGTTTCAATTCGTGCAGGAGCAGACTGCCCTAGGACGCAAGACGCTTAGCATGGGAGAAGCGGTCAAGAAGGTTAGCTCTGAATTGGCCGATTGGTTTGGCTTAGATGCGGGTAGGGTTGCCCCTGGCCAACGCGCGGACTTAGTGGTGATTGATCCGCAGTATCTCGATGACAGAGTCAACGAAATCCATGAAGCCCCCATGCCAGATCTTCCCGATTTTCAACGTTTGGTCCGCCGGCACGATGAGCTAGTACCTATGGTGATGATCAATGGCAAAATCGTTTGGCAGGATGGTGCTCCTAGTCCAGAGTTCGGGCAGCAAAAAGGATTCGGTAAAGTATTATTGGCTCAGTAGGTTTGGGTTTACCTCCCGATCCCGATGGTCGGGATGCGGGAGCGCGGAACGCTCATCCCACTGCAAAAAAGAACGAGGGTCGACTGATAGCATTTGCTTTCAGTCGACCCAACGTTTTAATCGATTTAAAATCAATTCTTAGTTGAGGTTAATGGGTGGCTCAAGCCGCATTTGCATTCACTTCTTCCGGAAGTTTAACGCTGTAGATGATCTTACGCACAGTGTCGAACTGTAGGTACGGATAATCGTCTAGGACCATTTCGATGGCTTCCGCGGAGCGGTGGCCTGATCGACGCAAGTCTAGATACTGACGTTTGATCAAGAAGTCGCGAATGACTTTTTGGTTGAGCAAGTTTAGTGAGACCAACTTTGTGTAGAGATCGTCGGTCACAATCTGACGGATTGGATTACTCATAGCTCTTCCTTTAACTGTTGATGTACAAATTAAAGGTAACAGTGCGTCATAGAGTCTTATTTACTGAGCTTAAAAAATTGGTTCAAAATAATTCCTAGAAATTGAAACCAACGGTTAATGTAGTATGATGTTGCAGGTTGTTGCTGACTACAGTCGGTGAAAATATGCTAGGATCGTTTGCAGTGTAAGGACTGAACTTGTCTTGAGACTGCTGGTTTACATAAGCAACGTCAATAAAATAATTCGGTTGCCTAATGCCTACCCCTAAGGTAATAAAATTTCTGCTACCATCAATATTTAGGAGCGTTTCGGGATTATTTGGGTCCTGATATACCGAACCTTCGGTAGAATAAGGGCTGCCAAAATAGCTGTATCCAGCCCGTAAACGGAATATATCATAGCGATACTCTCCTCCCACGCGAAAATTAAGCGCCGCTTGATAGAGCGTATTTACATTTTCGTTTTCTTGTTCAAAACTATAAAAGTCCGGGCTTCCCAAATTTCCGTTCGAGCTAAGATTGGAAAAACTGTAGTCAATATAATCAACATCTCCGGAGATAAATCCCGACTTACCAAGGAGATACATAAATCCAGCAGTGATTTTGTAGGGAGTTGTCAAATTATATTCAAATCTTCCTGGAGTGAGAGAAGGCGAACTCAATTCTTCTGTCCCTGTTTCCACCTGAGTGACATGAACCAATTGAGAGTTAAAAGTATCTGTCAAACTGAAATAAGAGGGGCTGTGAAAGGTAACGCCAATGCGCAGTGGATCAGTGGGGCGAAAAATTACCCCTAATTTTGCATTAATTCCTGAGCCAAAGGTGCCAAACCACTCACTAAATCGGATTTCCTGACTCGCAATTTCCAACGGAAAGCCATTGTCAGGGTCTGGATCGTAAAATTCGTAAAGGTTATTTACGTCTATTTCCTGCACGTTGAAGCGTTGAGAATACTCTAGCCTTTGGATGCCAACAGTACCCCCTATATAAAGCTTGTCTTCAAAATTTCCCGCAAGAGAAATAAACCACTCATTACGACGGCCAGTCTCAATACGCTGGAAGCGCTGATCTATTTGTCCACGATTCATGGCTCCAAAATAAGCATCACCACCACGATTAAGTACTGTGTCAATAATAAAGGTATCAAAGGCCAGACGCTCATTAGAGAAGTCCCCCAGATTCGCAGGATTGATGCCTTGCGCATTAGCGGCAAGAGCTTGGCTGATGGAGCTAAACTCATTGAAGCCTCCTGTTTGCGTATTACGATAGTAATTTTCCAACTGATGCTGCCCGATGCCAAAGGTCCATGCTTTGAGGCCTCGCTCTACTTCCCGCCGCTCGCTACCGGTATCGTAGTATAGCTTCTTATTGACGACATAGCCCCAATTGTTCATGTTGAGACGACTGCGGCTATTATTTTCGCTATTACCTAAGAACTCGGCATTATCAGTGTTGACCCTGAAAACGGGACTTACGGTAAACTTTGAGCTGCGTAAAAGCCCCAAACCAGCGGGGTTCAGATATCCTGAAGAAATATCTGCTCCTACAGCAGAAAATGCACCACCCATGCCCAAGGCGCGGGCCGAACCAACTAATCCTGTCTGAGAGTGCCTTAGTGCGTCAGCTTCGTTTTGAGCTAGTAAAAGACTAGTAGATAAACTGACAATAAAGAGGAAAGAAAGTATATGTTTCATAGCCTAAAAATCGGTTTGCACCATACGACAAATTAACTAAAAAGGGCGGGAATAACCCGCCCTTTTGAATATCTGTGTATGATCTTTTATCTATCGTCTACGCGATCCACCAGAACTGCTGCTTCTTGAAGGAGAGCTGCTAGAACGGCTTGGTGAACTATAAGAACGGCTTGGGCTGCTGCTAGAGCGACTTGGGCTACTATAGCTACGGCTTGGGCTGCTAGAACGGCTTGGAGAGCTGTAAGAGCGGCTTGGGCTACTAGAAGAACGACTTGGCGAACTATAGCTACGGCTAGGTCTAGTGCTGGTAGAGCGACTAGGCGAAGTGTAGGTACGGCGAGGTGTCGTCGTCGTGCTACGCGAAGGACTGGTACTTCTAGATGGGGAAGTGTAAGTACGACGGTCAGGTGAGGTACTTGTACGTCCTGGTCTTGTCGTTGTGCTACGACTCGGACTAGTTGCAGTGCGGCTAGGGCTGGTAGCGGTACGACTAGTACCAGTAGCCGTGCGTGTCGGACGAGTAGCCGAAGCTGTATTTCTGGCACGAGGCGCTAGGTACTGCGAATTACGGGTTGGGCTACTGCTTGTTCTTGGGCTAGTAGCAGCATTACCAGTGTAGTTCGTTTGAGAACCAGTGGAAGTAGAAGAATTACGCACGCGGGTTACATAATTGTTGTTCGCGTTTGCATTGTTTCTCCAACGAGTCCAACCATTTGCAGGAATGAAACCTCCTGGAGGACAGTAATATGCTCCACCTGTAGCGAAAGCCGGAGAACCCCATGGGCCGCCAAAACCTCCACCGAAGGCGTATGGATTGTAAAAGCTATTTCCAGCGAAAGCATTGCCGTAGAATGGAGAATATCCATAATAGGCATTTACGAATGGATCGTAAAATCCGTAATTGGTCCAGGTATTGAAGTTGTTAAATCCACCACCCCAGTAAGGGTTAAAACCTCCACCAAAGTAAACGGCATTCCAACTGCGACCAAAACGAGGCTGATTCCAGCTATACCATCCGTTATTGTTCCAAGCGTTCCAAGAATTGGTACCCATGACATAATATAGGTCATTGGAAAAATAAGGATCGTAATAGCGCCAGTTGCCATAGTTAGCACTTACGCTATTGAAACGACGGATACGACGACTATAATAAAAGTCATCGTCTGCGTAATAAGTATCGTTGTAGCTGTCAACTGGCTCGCGATACACCTCACGAGTAGTTTCATAAGCTTCCTCAACACGTGCAGTGGCTACTGCTTCCGTCCTGTCAGACGATGAATAATATACGTCATCATACTCGGTAGTAGACGCATACCTTGGTCCCGAACAAGCCACGAAGCTAAAAGCAACGGCGGCGAGTAGGAGGAAAGATAATTGCTTCATAATATAGATATCTGGTTGATCTGTCTCTTTGTTCAATTTCAAATATACACATTAAAGACGTCAAATTCCATTGTGGGTCATTACATCGACTGTCTTATTAGTACTTAAAATACTAAAAAAGGGCGGCAATAGTTAGGCTAAAACTGCAAACGTGTAACATTTCTGAACATTCGTGTTCTTCGATCGTACCAAAACTTCTCCTCTCTACGTTTATATCCCATTTTGTTTTACTGCTTGGCGGATTTATTTTTGCCTCCGCTAAAGCGCGGAACGCTATGTTCCAAAAATGTTAATCTCCAATAATGGCGAAAGGAAAAAAATTGACCTCTCGTAGCGAAAGCTACGCTGACTGGTACAACGAGCTAGTCAAAAAGGCCGATCTGGCCGAAAACTCTGAAGTCCGTGGCTGTATGGTGATCAAGCCCTACGGCTACGCCATCTGGGAACGTATGCAACGCATCCTAGATGATATGTTCAAAGACACTGGGCACGTCAATGCCTATTTCCCGCTATTTATCCCGAAAAGCTTTCTCAGCAAAGAAGCCGACCACGTCGAAGGATTTGCCAAAGAATGTGCTGTCGTAACGCACTACCGCCTTAAAAATGATCCAAACGGTGGTGGCGTTGTCGTAGACCCAGAGGCAAAACTAGAGGAGGAACTTATCGTCCGTCCTACTTCTGAGACTATCATCTGGAGTACTTATCGCAACTGGATTCAGTCCTATCGCGACCTGCCTTTGCTCATCAACCAATGGGCCAATGTAGTGCGCTGGGAGCTGCGTACCCGTATGTTCCTCCGTACCGCTGAGTTTTTGTGGCAAGAAGGCCATACCGCTCACGCTACCGAGCAAGAGGCTATCGACGAGGCCGTGCAGATGCTAAATGTGTATGGCGACTTCGCCGAACAAACCCTCGCCATTCCAGTAGTGCGCGGTGTCAAAACCGAGCGGGAGCGTTTTGCGGGAGCTTTGGATACTTATACCATCGAAGCCATGATGCAGGATGGTAAGGCCCTACAATCAGGTACTTCTCACTTCCTCGGGCAAAACTTTGCCAAGGCTTTTGATGTGAAGTTTGCCAATAAAGACAATAAAGAAGAGTACGTCTGGGCCACCTCTTGGGGAGTCTCTACCCGTCTGATGGGAGCCTTGATTATGACGCACTCTGACGATAATGGTCTGGTATTACCCCCAGTACTTGCGCCTATCCAAGTGGTATTTGTACCTATCTACCGCAATGATGAGCAAAAAGAGACAGTGCTAGCTAAGATCAATGAAATAGCTGCTTCTCTGAAGGCCCTTGGGATCCGTGTCAAAGTAGACGATGACGATACTAAGAAGCCAGGCTGGAAATTTGCCGAATGGGAGCTTAAAGGAGTGCCTGTTCGCCTTGGACTTGGTATGCGCGATCTGGAAAACGGTAAAATTGAAGTAGCGCGTCGTGATTTGTTGAGCAAAGAAGTGCGTGATTTGACCGATTCTTTGCCACAGGATATCAAAGCTTTGTTGGACGAAATCCAGCAAAATATCTATCAAAAAGCATTAGACTTCCGTACCGCTCATACCCGCAAGGTAGACAGCTGGGAAGAGTTTAAAGCGGCGCTGGATGATGATATCCCTGGCTTCCTGCTCGCTCATTGGGATGGTACCACTGAGACCGAGGAGAAGATTCAAGCCGAGACGAAGGCTACCATTCGTTGTATCCCAGTTGATAATGAACTAGAAGAAGGTGTTTGCGTCTATTCAGGCCAGCCTTCTAAACAGAGAGTGATTTTTGCGAAGGCGTACTAGTCCTCTCTCATAAATTGAAAAGTCGGATGCCTTTTGGGTATCCGACTTTTTTTGTGAACCTCTTCGCAAATTTTTCATTATTTAGAGAGAGTAAAGCAATCTGAAAATCTACGGCTGAGCGTTCCGCGCTCCCGATAGCTATCGGGAGGTAAAAACCCTAAAAATGACCCGAATACTTATACTTTGCCTGATAAGTAGCATACTTGTTGCGTGTAAAGAGGCCCCTCAAACAAATCCAGAAGAAAACCTTGATTTTGTCCTTCAGCTTTTGACGCCTACCGATAGCCTTGAGCAGGAATCCAAGAGCGCCCTTTTTGGTATGGTAACCAATGGCAACTATCTCGAAAGCTTGCAGGACATGCTTCAGAGGAAGGAAAGCCTTTTACAACAATATCCAACGGATATGTACTATCAGGCATTGGGGACTTCGCTCTCAACCGTTGGGGAATACCAAACCGTCTTGGAGAGCTGGAACCGACTCATGGGTGAACCTCCCCGCAAACCCAATCAAGACAGTTTGCAGCAGGCTTTAAAAACCGTAGCATTAAAAGAGGCCAAAGGAACCATCGTAGCCGCTGCCGCTGACCAACAGGTGCTCATGATCAACGAAGCTCATCATGTGGCACTGCACCGAGTATTTACACGCAGTTTATTGCAAGATCTTTACGACTTGGGGTATCGATATTTCGCTGCAGAAACATTTAGCCATGGAGATATCGATCGTCTCAATCAAGAGAAGGTTCCGCTATTGAAATCAGGTGTTTATTTGTGTGAACCCCAATATGCTAACCTTGCTCGGACGGCTCTTGAAATAGGCTTTGAGTTGCTTGCTTACGAAGAACAGGGAAGTTTGACCGGCAGCCAAAGAGATTCTGTGCAGGCACGCAACTTAGCGCAAGTTTTTGAGCGAGACTCTACCGCCAAACTGCTGGTTCATGCGGGTTATGCCCACATCTATGAGCGAACCAATAGTGAATGGATCAAAATGGCACAGTGGTTTCAGGAATTTACGGGTATTGATCCTTTGACCATCAATCAAGTGGCCTTGACCGAAAAGGGAGATCTACACTACGAAAATGCTCATTACACTGCTTTGTTAGCTAATCAAGAGATGGCATCTGCCGCCGTACCCATACAAAATGATCAATTCTGGATGACGGCTCGTTTTCAAGGATTGGTCGATATGCTGGTAATTCATCCTCGTACTAATTACCCAAATGAACGCGCCCATTGGTTGCAAAAGGAGGATTATCAAGCACTTAAAATTCCCCAAGCAAAACTGGAAAAGGCTCTATTAATTCAGGCTTTTAAAGCCTCTGAAACTGAGCGCATAGATATCAACCAGCTAGTACCTCTGGACCATGTGTTAGTCAAGAATCGGGATCGGGATAAATATCTATTTGTGCCTCAATACGAAAAATATATCATCCGTATCCTCGATGCCAATAGTCAGGTTTTGGAGCAATATGAGTGAGAGTAGGGTATTAATCAGCCGCTTTTGGATTTGGTTTACCGCTTCGCGGAACGCTTGTCCCCAGCATTTGAGTTAGTAGATCAAAGGCTAGTAGCGATTATCTTTCATTAATTATTCTCTCAAACTCAGCGAGTGAAATCACGTTTATGGGCGGGAAATGAACCTCTTTTAATTCCTGAAAGTGTTTGTCGTTAGTATCTAAATAATCTACGTTTCCTGATACCGCACCATCAACAAACTTATTGTCATCTGGATCAGCCTTAATTAAGTTCCAATTATAAGAGGGATTTACTAGCTCTACGTTTTCTAAAAGCAAAAGAAAGTCTAGCCTTGATTCGGAAATCTTAAGACCAAACTTTTCAATGATTT
>JBCCQN010000199.1:0-14941 GCA_039024315.1 Bacteroidota bacterium | reverse complement strand
GCCGAGGTTGCTGATGATAGAAGAAACGAACACATTCTAAGGTAAAACTTAAAATGTTAAGGGGAAATTAAATCTGTGGGGGAAGCTGCGGTTTTGGGGGGAGATTTTTGGGTTTGTAAAACCTTGTCCCCCTTTGGAGGGGGATTAAGGGGGAGGAATACATTTTTAGATCAAGGATTATTGATCCTCTATCCAATTAATGAGCTTCCGTTTTATAATCTCAATATCATTTAGTACTTCTTCATTGCTAAATCGAAGAATTGTAAATCCAGCCTTTTGGAGAACTTCTGCGCGAATTAAATCATTTTCAAATACTTCAGGGATGTCATGGCTAGAACCATCGATCTCAATTATTAGCATTAAATCTTCACAAAAAAAGTCTGCAATGTATTCTAAGACCGGTCTTTGTCTCTTGAAGGAATAGCCCCCCAACAATTTAGCTCGCAACACATATTTCCATAAGCTAGCTTCTGCTTTTGTCATACTCGCTCTGAGAATCTGAGCCTTTTGTTTCAGTTTAGGATTGTAGTGGTAATTATTACTTGAGCTTGCCGGAATCATAAATGACAAAAGTTTTTTCCTCCCCCTGCCCCCTCCAGAGGGGGATATTGCTTTGCAATTAAAGACTTGAGCGTTCTGCGAAGCAGAAAAAAAGCCCGTCTCCCAAAAGGAAGACAGGCTTTGATGTACAATAAGATTTATGCTTACTCAACTAGAATACTGCTGAGTGGCTTGATGTTTTTCGCATCAGTGTAGTCATAAAGACCAATACCATCTTCTCCTACTAGGATCAAAGTACCGTTGGCGGGGATGACATCATATCCCTGCATACCGCTAAAGTGCGCGATTTCATTACCACCGATCCGTAGCGGATTTTCGGCGTCGAAAATACGGAGGCCAGCGTTACCATCAGCGATAAATAGCAAGTTGCCATCTTTGCCAAGACCGTGAGGATTGGTCATCGGGAAAGTAGTCAAAGTGCTAGGCATGCGTGGATTAGAGAAATCAATCACATCGAGCTGATTGGTAAAGTTTTGTCCACAGCGCTCGCCACGACCATTGCGTAGGGTCAAATAAGCGTACTGGCCGTCGAGGATCACAGGATCACAAGCCGTAACGTGCTCGTAACGACTTAAGAAGCTTGGATTGGAAGGGTCTTGGGTATCAAATACATCGACACCGCTAGTACCGCCTACCAATACAAGACCCGGTCCAGTGGTAACCATTTCGGCTTCGCCACCACTAAACAAATCTTGCTCGCTTACCAGCGCAGGAGCTTCGCAATTATTGGCATCAAATACGCGTAGTTGGTTAGGTGAAACTACGTAAAGGTGATCATCGGCTAGCGCGAAACGAGACATAGAACCCGCGATACCTGGAGTAGCTGGGTTGATGCTACGCGTATTGTTGCCACCGTTTTGTACTTCTGTAGGATCTACTTCATTGGCTTGCCATAATGAAGGAATACCGGTCTCACAGTTGTAAGCTTCTGTTACTACTTCGCGCTTCCAATCTACTACTACCCCTTTGCTAGCATCGGCAACATAGCCACGATACTGAGTGATATGAGGTAAGGCATTTTTGACACGGTTGATCAAGGATGGGTTAGAAACATCATTGAGATCAAAGACGAGTAGGTCTTTGCTGCTGTCTAAATATAGCTTGCCACAATTGACAGCGATATCGTAGTTGCCGGGTACGTTGATAAACGAAACGGCCTGTGGGTTTGCGGGATTTTTGTAATCGAGGATGTGCAATCCTTTGCCAATTTCATTGACAAAGAGGTAGTTGTCCTTGACGTAAATTTTACCTGGATTTTGGATGGCTTGAGGAGTCTGTACCTCTACTGCACGTTCAAATGCCTCTTGAGACATATAGACAGGCGTGTAGCGAGCATGGGTAAAAGACATGTCGCATTTGTCGCGCAAACATCCAGTAAGCGATAGACCGGCTAGCAAGACCAGAGCAAGAAATTTTGTGCTGTGATTCATACGAAAGGGTTTATGAAGTTTAGATAGTGCCTTAGCAATTTTAGTTTTGTGTTTTTCAAGGCAGCGGATTTATTAAAGCAGACGTCTTTATAGGTGAAAACGCTGTATTGAGCTGAAATAAAATCCTAACTTTATCCAAGGTACAAAATTTCGCGCGGATTGCTGGGGGTTGAAATTTTTCTCTGACGGCTTTTCCTAAAAATGCTACCTTCTAAGTAGTAGTACACCAAGTCCTTTCAACCACATGTCACAAAGCCTACTGAAATATAGTCTCTTTTTGCTGCTCCTCTTGAGTGTCAATTTGATACTAGCACAAAATAAGCGGGGCGTCGAAGATGTGCTTTATCTCCATAATGGTAGTGTCATTAGAGGAGAAATCGTCGAACAAGCGCCGGGCGAATACATTCGCATTAAGCTGGCCTCTGGCCAAGTTTTGACGTTCCGCAACGCGGAAATTGAAAAAATCACCGTCGAGCCACCGCTCTACTCTAGGATCGAACTTGAAAAGTTTCGCCATCTCGTACCTATTAGCTATCGAACCCCCGGCTTCTATCATCATTTTGATTGGGGGCTTAATTTTACCCAAGGGGAATGGGGCCCTGTTCCGGCTACGGCGATCCACTATCGATTGCTGTACCATCAAAACAGATTTCTCAATTATGGTCTTGGCCTTGGCTGGGATATCTATGGGGAAGGAATTTTCACCCCGATTTTTTTGGAGCTGCAAGGCGACCTTTGGGAAAGGCGGATTACACCGACCTACCTACTACAAGGCGGTTATGGCTTTGCGACTAGCATGTCCAATGAGCATGAAGTCCTCAATGGAGGTATCAACGGGCAGTTTGCCCTAGGGTTTAAAGTGAATACCCGTCAACGCTCCGACATTAGTTTTACGATTGGCTACAAATTTCAAGATTCCTACCAAGAGTTTAGAGAATGGCCAAGAGATATCTGGAATCTCCCTCCGGGAACGATCATCGAGCCTTATTTGATCAAAGGCCAACGTGTTTATCAGCGCATCCACTATCAAATCTCATTTAGCTTCTAATGAAACGCTTCCTTTGGATTATTGGCTTGGCCCTGATGGCATTGCCAGCCCAAGCCCAAAACGATCAGTCTCCTTATGTATTTGACTATCTGTATCTCCGCGATGCTGACAGTACGATCATCGCCGGTTGGATATTAGAGCAAGTACCGGGCGAATACGTCAAAATTGAGCTTCCTGGTGGCAGCGTCATGATAGTAGAGCAGGAAAGAATTGCCAAAATCACTCGAGAACGCTCCCCATATCAGTCTATCTATCGTCGCAGTAATGTAGGCCAAAAACCTTATTCCTACCGACACAAAGGCTTTGTCAACGCCTTTGATATGCAATTTGCCTTGCCCGAAGGGGAATGGGGAAATCCCGCTCTCAATCCGATGATCAATTATCGGTTTGGCTACCAATGGAACCGCTATGTCGGTACCAATGTCGGGGCCGGTCTAGATTTTTTACAGGCAGGCCTAGTGTTGCCTGTATTTGGCGAGCTGACGGGTTATCTCTTTGACCGCCCTACCACGCCTTTTTACGCCGTCCGTGGAGGATATGGCTTTGGTGCTACTCCTATGCTTTGGAACGTCAGTAATATTGAAGGTGGCTTTATGGGGCAGGCTATGTTTGGCTTCATGTGGCATACCCGCTCTCGCCATCAGTGGCAGCTGGGAATTGGTTTTAAATACCAAGATTTGACCATCGACCGCAATGGCGGCTGGGATTGGCAAACGGGGGAACCATTGCCTGGAATTACTATTCGACGACCTTATCAAGGAGTCATGGTGAGTATGGGATTGAGGATATAAATTATCCCTTTCTGGCCTTCCATTTGTCCAAAACTTCCTTTTCTCTATTCATGGGCGAGCGCTCACCTGTGAGGATATTGTCTCGCCTCTCTTGCGACACTGCATCAGAGTACCACCATTCTCTAGTCGCGCTCACGGTCTCTGCTAGCGGTCTTAGTTGCAGATCTGTCCCAAGCGCTTTGCTATTATCGCTTTGAGACATCCCTGCGTATTCGGGGAGTTGAACCACCCAAGGTTGGATGCCAATGAGTTGATTTTCAATCAAGAAGTCAATATCGTCGATTTGGGTATAGCGAACAGGAGAATTGTAGCTCGCATGAATCCCATGCACAAAAGCGTTGGTAGTCATTTGAAACGCAGGGCCTGAGGCATTGTAAATACCAGCCGCTTTGCTTTCCAACAGTCTGATCATCCATTGCGCCAAATCCCGCACATCGATATACTGGACCACTTCATCGGCTTTGCCGGGAATGATGATCTCTCCGCCTTTTTCCAGTCTTGCCAGCCAGTAAGGAAATCTATCCGTACGGTCCCCGGGACCGACGATAAGCGTGGGTCTGATGATAATGGATCTTTGCACGCCAAAAGTATTGATGGTAGCCAATTCAGAGGTAGCCTTCATAACCCCATATTCGTAGTTGAGCTTTTCTTCTTCGCTCGCATCCTCAGGGATAGCGGTTACCAGTGGCCGATCTTCGCTAAAGTCATCACCCGTAAAAGGATAAAATACACTGATAGAAGAAGTGTACATATAGTAACCCACATTTTCGACTAAGAGTTGAGCCGTATCCTCGGTCCATTTGGTTCTACGCCCCGAGTTGTCGATCACTACATCCCATTTTCTGCCTTTTAGGGCTTCTAGATTGTTTTCTCGGTCTCCGACCAACTGCTCGACTTGAGCAAAAACTTCTGGATGAACTTTGGGTACCGTTTTACCACGGGTAAAAGTCGTGATTTTATGCCCTCTTTTTAGGGCATAAGCAATCTGATGGGGCCCTAGGAAGCTGGTGCCGCCAAGGATGAGGATATTTAACTTGGTATCACTCTTCTCGACCTCAAAGAGTGATTGCAAGGGATTGGCACTTATAGCTGGGGTAAGGCCTAAAGCTAGGCTAAGACCCAAAAACTCTCTTCTATTTTTTTTCATCTTTTTGACTGATTAGCATGGAAGTCGGCAATTAAATAGCTCAGAAAATCTTGGATTACAAATCCTCTACTGAGGATAATCCTGCTAAATAGCGAATGATTTAGGCCGTTAAACCTGCCTAAGCACCCTACTCATCCAAGCGTACCAATCGATACCCTTTTGCCTTCAGCCCAATAATAATCAACTCTACCGATTGTAAAAATGCCTCCACATCACTGCCTTTGCCATCGTGAAGGTAAATGATGCTACCATTTTGCACATTGCTCAATACTTGATCAGCGACTTTTTGGGCGGGGTAGGGAGAACGATATTCAGCGGGAGGGTCGTAGGTGCCGGTTACGAGCGTTTTATCCATTTGTTTGAGAACCCAAGGGAGGACTAGATATTTACTTGAGTAGGGCGGTCGGAAGTAGGTGGGTTTGGCTGCGCCGAACGCTTGTATCAGGCTGTCAGTACGCTCGATTTGGGCGCGCATGAAGCTTGCAGATTTGAAAATCATCTGCGGGTGATCGTAGGTGTGGTTGCCGATGAGGTGTCCTGCCTCAAATACTGCTTTGGCGATTTCTGGCTCTCGTTCGATTTGTAGACCTAGCATGAAAAAAGTAGCCTTGACCTCATGCTTAGCTAGTAACTCGAGTAGGGGAGGAGTGCGCTTGGCATTAGGGCCATCATCAAAAGTAAGGGCTACTATCTTCTCCTTTGGATCTAGTTGATAGAGCGGATCAATAAATAGTGAATGCTGCCAAGAGCGGCTATACAAGAAGGTTCCGCTAATGATTGTCAATAGGATCGCAAAACTAAATATTATTGCTCTGAGCGTCTTATTGCGTTCTCTTACCATGGTCTCAATCTAATGTGTGCTATTGATTGCTCTACGTATTCTTGAGATAAGCGTTCCGCGCAGCGGTGAACAAAAAAATAATCCCCCATCAAAGCCAAAAGGCTACACTACTGTAGGAAAGTAAATTACCTGTGGCGTGTGTGATCCAAGCAGGGACGATGCTACCATCTGCATGTTTTTCGTTGATATAGGCTTTGCCGAACGCTCCTATCGTTGTGACCAGGAGGATCACAGTCAAGAAGAGATAATTGTCGGTAATGCCTAAGAACAAAAGCCAATGAATGAGACCAAAAATCAAGGCCTGTAAGCTATTGCCCCAGCCGATGCCCAGCCAAGCGATTAAGCGTTTGGCGATGAAGCCACGAAATAAAACCTCTTCGGTAAAAGCAGTTTTAAAAGTAGCAGTAAAGAGGAGCATCGCCACAGTAGAAATGCTAAGACCGGCTAAGCGAAGCTGTCCTGATACGCTCTCTGGTGCCAGCATAATCGCCTGAAAGCCTTCATTGAAAAAAATAAGTAGCAGCATAGGAGTGGCCAATATTCCTGCTAGTCCCAAGGCCATGAGGTTTGCTTTGGTATTAGAGCGTTTGAGACCGATATAATCCCAAAACCCGCGGTAGCTTTTGTTTTTGATCAGATATACCACAAAAGGGATGAGCATAAAAATCAAACCCTGTAAAATACCCCCGATGATTTGATCGATCACAGCTCTACAGTTTGGGTTTCGTCTATATATTCCAAGAGATCACCGGGTTGACAATCGAGGGCGCTGCATATAGCGGCGAGGGTTTTGAAACGAATTCCTTTGACCTTTTCGGTTTTGAGGAGAGATAAGTTTGTAACGGAGACTCCCACTAATGCAGAAAGATCGTTTAGCTTCATCTTGCGTTTGGCCATCATGAGGCTTAGGTTGACACGGATCATATAATAGAGTTTTTGTCCTCAAGGAGGAGTTGCCCTTCTTTAAAAATCTCGGAAAGTACGAGGCTCGCAATGCTGAGAGCTAAGGGGCCAAAAGCTATCGTAAAGTGCCCTTGCCAATTTCCCTCCCAATATGTAAGGTTGAAAGTACTCAAGCCAAAGGCGAGGAAGGCCAATAAGGCCAGTTGTCTGAAATGCTGCACATTGTCCGCATAAAAAGTCTCTCTAGCCTCGAGGATCAATGAGACTTTTTGCATCATGAGATAAGCCAATACAAAGAACACATTCGCTCGGATCGCAATCCAGATCTTCATGCCACTACTCAAATTTACCAATAAAATATCCTGTGGACCTGCACATTCCAGACAAAACTTGAGACCGCCTACTCCCCAACCTGCCTCAAAACCTTGCATAAATATCACTTGTAAAGGCAGACTCGTGGGCCAAAAGCTCTTGATCAACAGCACGCTCATAAAAAGACCGTAAAACACTATCAATAGGGTCCAAAAGATCCTAGTGCTCACTCTCGCTATCTGTAAGACTTGATTTTTTTCCATGCTCTCAAGAAAAATAATTTTATGTAAAACATAAAATAAATTATGCAAAACATTAATAATAAAGGACAAAATTCTTGCTTTTATCGTTAAACCATGCTGATCGAGTATAGTCTAAATGCTATCTACCACATCCATACTTACTTACAATGCTCTCCTCATGACGCGATATATTTCCCTTTCCCTGCTTTGGGTAGCCTTTGCTTGTCAGGAACCTGTGATTGAAGTCTTGGATGATAATTTTCAATGCAGCTCCGAAACAGCCCTGCAATATTATTCAATCAACGAACTCACTAAAGTCATGGACGATTATATCATCGAGGCCCTTGGTCATGGTGGGCGTCCCAATGCAGAGGGAGCCATGGGACGTAATGTGGCAGGCTACTTTCACGTGCGCTTTCAAATGGGTTTGGCCCCTTTTGCCGACTATGTGATGGATGTGGAGGATACTGCCTTACTGGATCAGCTAATGACAGCAATTGAATATTCCTTTGCGCATCAGCTTCCGGCCGGGAATTTTGAACTGCTGATACCAGATGATTTACAAGATCTCCCCGCCCCAACCGAAGGTGATATGGCCAGTGGGGTAGCGTTTTTCTCTTCTGCTTTAGGATCTGCATTGCTCAGTATGCAGGAAAGTGATTGGTTCCAAGCGGATGAGACTGCGAAAGCGCGTTTAGACAAATTAAAACCTGCGATTCAAGCATTATTAGACTACCTCAAACAACAAGAAGCAGTACTTTTTGCATACGACGCGGAGGCACCTAATCGCTTGCTTTTTGATGCGATGGCCTTTTATAGCTTGGGAAGATATTTGGATGATGAGCCTGCACGCAAAATGGGTCTCGAATACGCTAAGGCAGCACTAGCAGAAAGGCATCCCCAAGGTTACTTCCTCGAAAAAGGAGGCTGGGATACCAGCTATCAGGGAGTTGGTTTGGAAAATGGCTTCCGTTTGCTGGCTTTCTTGTTGCCGGATGAGCCATTTCGAGAGGAACTGTTTGCTTCCCTTTCTTGTGCGACCAATTGGCAGGCGTCTCGTATCCTGAGTATGGGAGAGATTAGTTTGGCGGGAAATCAAAGGGTGTTTCCCGGCGGTGAGGCTTTCTTAGGCAATGAAAAGCAAATCGCCTATAAAAGCACGGTGGTAGCTTTTTTCTATCTCCATCATTTTACTGGAGATGATGCTTACCGCCGCTTCGCGGAACGCATAATCGAATTTTATGAATAGCCTAAGCCAAGCCCATCTGGATGGCGTTTTTGACTAGGCCGGCAGTGTTGCGAGCGCCCAGCTTTTCGCATAGATGAGTGCGGTGCGTCTCGACGGTAGAGACGGCGATACTTAGCAGAGCCGCGATTTCCTGATTGGTGTGTTCGGCCATGATCAGTTTGAGCACTTCCTTTTCGCGCCGCGTCAACTTAGGGATAAAGCTATTGCTAGCAGTCTGGTGCAGAGCCGAGGCAATCAGTTTTTGGTTGACATCGGCTGATAAATAGGTCTCACCCTGCATGACCGTGCGGATGGCAGCAAAAAACTCCTTGCTAGCTGTGGTCTTGAACAAATAACCTTTAGCACCCGCCTTGAGCATGGCCCGCACAAAGCTTACCTCCTCATAGGTCGTCAAAGCGATGATTTTTAGGGCTGGATATTTGGTCAGCAGGCTGGCACATAGTTTAAGGCCATCGTTGTCCGGCAGATTGATATCAAGGATCAAGATGTCAATCTCTTGCTGCGCTAAGAGGGCTCTTCCTTCCGCCGCACTCTGGGCCGAGCCCACTACTTCCATATCCTCCGCCTCACTGAGCATGGCTTGAATTCCTTGTATAACCAGAGGATGATCGTCTATGACAAAAAGTTTAATCATGCTTTTTGAGGGGTAATTGCACGTAGATAGTGGTTCCTTCTCCTGTTTGTGATTGTATGTCAAAGCTGCCGTCTAGATAAGCGACTCTCGCCTGTACATTGTCGAGACCCATGCCCTTTTGCTGCTTGTTTGTGTCCTCAAATCCCTTGCCATCATCTTCTACCGTGAGGTGTAGTCCCTTTTCGTCGAGCATAATCTGTACCAGAACGTTTTCCGCTTGGGCATGCTTGAGAGCGTTGGCGTAGAGCTCTTGTACAATGCGGAAGATATTGCTTTGCATCTCCGCTGGCACTCGTTTGGGACCATACCATTGCATTTGTACTTGCAGGGATTGGGGGCTCTGACTTAATAGGTCCTCTAGCGCTACCTTCAAGCCAAAGCGGGCCAAGGCGCCAGGCATGAGATCGTGAGATACTCTGCGTAATTCTTGTCCGACTGCTTCTAACGCAGCTTGGCCTTCTTCTTTCGCCGCGGAGTCGGCACTATTGAGTAGGTTTTTGGCTGAGGCGAGCATGCCTCCCAGTCCGTCATGTAGTTCTCGGGCTAGTCTAACGCGTTCCTTTTCTTGACCTTCTAGCACGGCTTCTGCCGCAAGTAGGCGCTGAGCCTGAGCCATACGTTGGACCTTTTGTTCGCTGAAAAAAGCCGCTTGCTGGGCTAGCTTGCGTTGATCTTGACTGTACTTGCGAAAGAAGATAAATCCTCCCACTAACAGCATTAGTAAAAGCGCTAGAAAAATGGTGCGATTACGCACAGTGCTTTGGGCTTGGCTAAGTTGGAGATCACTTTCTGCTTTTTCGGCACGCAAACGTAGGTTTTCTTCAGATTTCTTAGTGGCTTCGTATTGTAATTCTAAGGCTTTGATTTCGCGTTGTAGGTTTTGTATCCCTAAACTGTCTGCTAGTAGACGATGCTGTTGTTGCAGCTCATAAGCCTTGGCATAATCCCCATACTTTGCTGCGATCTCCCGATGATAATCCAAGGCCTCCAACAATTCTCCCTGTTGTCCTAAGCGTTGATTGAGGGCCTGTGCAGCGTCCAGGTGGCGGTAGGCCGCTGCTTGATTGCCGTTGAGACCCTCATAGTAGCCTAAACGAACCAGATTGACTGAATAGATAAAAGAATCGGGCGCAATTGCTATGCTCTGCGTGATGAGCCGAGAGGCCAAGGCATGTTGCTTGCGCAGTGAGGCGATACCCGCCATACCCATCAAAGCGTAGCTATTTTCACGCGGCATGGGAAAGATTGCGCAGAGGTCTAAGACCCTTTGATACCAGCGTTCGGCAGGGCCGAGACTATCCAAAGCCTCCAAACTAGAACCAATATTGTAGCTAACGTGAATCAGCCGTGCGGTATCAGAATGAGGAATCCAAAGCAGGTTTTTACGATGATAGGCAAGGGCCTGCCCTGCTTGATCCGCTTCCATAAACAGTGCCCCAATATTGCCAAAGATCACGCCTGCCCGTAAAGAGTCCTGCGCCCTTTCAAACTGGCCCGCGGCTCTGATAAAGTGCTGAATCGCCAATTGAAAGCGACCTTGATAATAGTAAATCTCTCCCAGCGTACTCTGGCCTTTGGCCCATTCCTGACTGGTGGTATCTAGCGCAAAATGTTGCATAGCTGCTTCCATCTGTACTAGGGCTAAATCATAGCGGTTTTGCTGCAAGTAAAGCATGGCCTGATAGCGTAGGCATTTGCCTTGCCAAAGAGATTGGCCCAACTGCTCAGCGCAGATAATACAACGATTGTAGGCTTGTAATGCACTATCCTGACTGGCCTTTTGCTCATGCACATAGCCAAGATCCGACCACCACTCCGCAGAGTTTTCCTGCAGCGGTAAAGAGGTCAAATGCCGCAGACTATCCTCAGATTGAGCCACTAGCCCCGTCCAAGCGAAAATTACCCCAAGAAGTAGTAAGCGTTTCACGATTGAAAATTAGGCAAAAGCCCTTGTCAAAAACTAGTGGTAAACCACCATTTTTTGCTTTGGCGACAAACCCTGATAAATCTCAGCGCGGTAGGCACGAGTTTTATATCATAAAATAATAAGTCATGAAATCAACTAGAATCCTTTTCCTTGTTTTAGTAGTCGGCCTTTTTGCCAGCTGTAAGCCTTCGCCTGCTGTTGAACTCACCCAAGCCTTTACTGGACAAAAATGGGAGCTCTTAAACCTAACAGCCACTTACGACTATGAAATAGAGGAGCGTTATGTAAAAAGGCCAGACACCATCTTTCGTTATGTTGATCAGGTCGGTACCATCTCCTTGAGCTATTATCAGCTAGAGGGGGAAGGAGTTTGGGATGTCAATTCTTTTTACACACGGGAGCAAGAAACGCAAGCAGGTCCTTTGCCCACCGAAACCTTCAATGTGTCAGAATCCTACCCTGGAGTTCTCGGTATTTGGGAGTTTTTGGTCAAACGTGGCGGGCAATTGAATGGGCTGAGTCAAAAGTACTTTGAAGTACGCCAAGACTGTAATGTCCCCTTTGATTTTACTGGGAATTGGTCCATCCGAGATTCAGAAGACATTAATGATCCAGACCGTTATCCGATTATTACTTTTGAGATTGCTCACCTAGCGGATCCTAAATTTGCTGGAGATTTACTGTTTTATCCCACCATTTTTGAGCGACCTGGATTTTTTCCCGTTATCGCGAATGCAAGTATCAAAGAAAGATATGGAATAGAGGTTTTACAGCTAAGCACTGCCTATAGAGCGGAAGGCTTTGAGCTGCGTAGTACCAGTTTTGAGGACGAATCCTATGGTAATGTGGAAGTAGAAGAAAAGCTTCGAACGGTTTACATTGAAGCGGAATTTCGCAAAGTGGAGGACGATCCTTGTTGAGTATAAAGTAGATAGTATTTAGTACTGGGTATTTAGGATTAAGACACCATATCTTTCTACTTAATACTAGTTATCTGATCTCCTCTCTGCCATCGGCATGCAGGGCAAACCTACCTCGTTCGGCGGAGTGGGTTTGCTCTTTTTCGGGCCAGGGCCAGCCCCCAAATTGGGTGCGCTGATAATCGGCAAAAGCTTGCTGGATCTCTTCTTGAGAGTTCATCACGAAGGGGCCATAGCTGACGACAGGTTCCTTAATAGGCCTGCCTTGCAGAACGAGCAAACTTGCCTCTTGAGGCCCGTTTTGGATCAGTAACTCTTGGCCTGCCTCCAGCTCAATCAACAAATTACTAGGAATGTTTTGGCCTTCTAGCGTGATATGCTCGCCATCGTAAAAATATAGGCTACGATTACTATCCGCTAGGGTAGCGGGCAAGGTCCATTGCGCATTAGCTTCCATCTTGATGGTAAACACCCCTACCGCATGCTCGGGATCAGCTGCCCAAGAGTCTGGTGTCGGAGCGGGTGCTTGCTGCTCATAGAGATTACCCGCAATGACATCTATAGTCGTCTTGCGGTTTGCAGCGTCTAAGCGTTCCACGACGGGGATCTCCTCCCGCCAAAGCATCTTAAAGTGTGGCTCCACCATCTTGCTAGCACGCGCCAAATTGATCCATATCTGAAATATTTCTAGCGTATTGGCTTGATCAGCATGCAAGAGCGGAAACATCTCCGAGTGCAGGATGCCCTTGCCTGCTGTCATCCATTGTACATCACCCGCCATAAAGCGCCCCGCTCCTCCCAAAGAGTCGGTATGATCGACTACGCCTTCTCGATTGATCGTAATCGTCTCAAAGCCACGGTGGGGGTGATAAGGAAAACCCGGCACTTCGCTACCATGATACATACGAAAGCCATCTTTGACGGTAAAATCGCTTCCTATATTACGGCCTTGTCGATCGGCTGCTTTGAGCCCCATCTGCCCGTTGCCCGCAGGGTAATCATCATGGTGAAATACGCAAAAAATGAAAGGGTCCTGCGTCTCCCAAGGAAAGCCCAAGGGCTTGATATTTTTGACGGCTGATGACATAGTCTAATATTTTGATGTTTAAACTTCGAAATAATATCTTTGTTTTCAAAACCGAGGGGAATTGTTGACTAAGGAGAATTGTTGATTTGTTGAAGGTTTGAATTTTTGAATGGAGTTTTGGACATTCTTTAATTCAACCCTTCAACCCTTCAACCCTTCAACCCTTCAACCCTTCAACCCTTCAACCCTTCACATGCCCATTCTCCGCTACCACGACCAAAACAACAACCTTTATCATTTGGAGGACCGGCAGTTCCGCTATCGTCCTACCCAAGCCGAGGAGAGTTCTTCTGATCTTTATAGTGGCGGTGAGCCAGCTGAGCATCAAATATCCGAGGCTCTTAGTCAGCAGATTTTTGCCTTGGCTCAGGAGCTCTTGCGGGCTACCCGCCTACATACTGAGCCGCGTCGGATGCTGACTGCTATTATCGCTCTCAAAGATCAGGCTGAGGGGCAGCGCGCTACCCTAAGTCGTTCAGCTCTACGCACGAAGCTCGAAGGCCTTCTCCAAGCGGCTCTAAGCACAAAAAACGGCTAGAAAAGTCATTTACTTCCTCAGAGGAGATTGATGGGAGGTATAAATTATCTCCTCAAGAAGCCATCATTAGCAAAAGTCCCCACATTTCCGCATTTTGAAATAACAAACAAATGCAAAATGGAGACCGCAGCATTTCTGGCGCAGATACGCCAGCAGATTGAACGTAATGACCTCAAAGGGGCCATCAAGCAGCTCAAAAAACTCCTCAAAAAGAGCCCTCAACTCAATGAAGTCCTGCAACAATCTGCGCGGCACAGTAAGCTGTCTCAAAAAATCCGCACTGGTAAAATTGACCTCAGCGAGGCAAGTCTGGCCCAAAACCAAATCAGTTGGGGCCTGTTACAACTCATAAGCGAGATCGAAAGCCAAGCGGAGCAGCCTGAGATCGAGGCCGAAATCCAGCAGCTGATCCAAAAAAATATCGTCAAAAAGTCCAAGCTTAAGGCCGAGAGGGATATCTCTATTGGAGATCGCACTACTCACAATCATTTTCATGCTTACCCCAATGGCCGACAAATTCCTAAGGTCCTTTCGCCTACCAATCCGCTCTACCCTCAATACTTTATCGGGCGTGAGCAAGAGATGACAGCGATTCACCAGCGCTTGAGCGAGGACGGCCAATTCTTATTGCTCGTAAACGGCAAAGGCGGGATTGGCAAAACCTCTCTGGCGGCCCGTTATTATCACAAGCATTATCCGGATTACCTACATCTAGCTTGGGTGCTCAAAGAACCGGGCAAAAGTATCGTGGATGCCTTACTCAGTCTCGAACCGCAGCTTGGACTCAAAGCAGATGCCCAGACACCCAAGCAGCGTTTAGAGGTCCTCCTACGCGAGCTTACCAATCTCAAGGCTCCCAGTCTGCTGGTGATAGATAATGCCGACGATATGGCGGATTTAGAGCAGCATCACCGCTTACTAGGAGGCCTGACCAATTTGCGGATCATCTTCACCACTCGAGTAACGGAGCTTACCGATCTACCTCTGCTGGTGATCAAAGGTCTCAGTGAGGCCAAGGCGCTGGAACTCTTTAGCCACTACTATCGCAGTCTCACTCAAACGGAAGAAGAGATGGTACGCTCTATCCGCAAAGCCGTCAACGCCAATACGCTGGTCTTGGAAATACTGGCCAAAAACCTCAAACAACTCAACCGCTTACGTGAATATAGCTTAGCGCAACTGCTAACTAAACTGGAGGAAGGTTTACTGGCCATCCCCAACAAGCAAGTCTCCACTCCTTACCAACAGCTCAACCGATCTACCCCTGAGCAAATCATCAAGGCCATGTATGATCTGGCTCCGCTCTCCGAG
>JBCCQN010000198.1:0-14941 GCA_039024315.1 Bacteroidota bacterium | reverse complement strand
GAGATTAGAGAAAACTTAAAGGTATACATTGATGAATTTTGTGTGATGCCTAACCATTTTCATGCAATCATCATTTTTGATACTCCCGTTCTGCCGCTTCACAATGGTCGCTTTCCATTCAATGGTAATGAGACAACCCCATTTCGGTCGCCTTCCCAAAATCTTAGTTCTATTCTAAGAGGCTTTAAGGCCAGTTGTACGAAGCAAATCCGTAAGATTGGGATACACGATTTTCGATGGCAAAAAAGTTATCATGACCATATAGTCAGAGACTATAGTTCACTAGAGCTCATTCGAAAATATATCCTCAACAACCCTGTAAAGTGGCAGGAAGATGAGTTGTTTAGTTTGTAGCGGCGTATTGCATACGCCGCCTGTTACCCCACCCAATATGATCGCATCCACCCCCAAACCACCCTATTTCGCCGTAATTTTTACCTCCGCTCGTACCGAAGGCGATAATGGTTATGGCGTGATGGCAGATGAAATGGTTTCCCTCGCCAAAATACAGCCCGGTTTCTTGGGTATAGAAAGTGCTCGTGAAGGAGCCGAAATCGGCATTACCGTCTCTTATTGGGAAAGCGAGACCGCCATCCGCAATTGGAAGCAGCAAGCTCGGCATCTCGCAGCCCAACGTAAGGGACGAGCAGATTGGTACGAGTCTTATTTTACCCGTGTCTGTAAAGTGGAAAGAGATTACGGATTCAATCGTTCCCGCGGGGAGGAGAAGGCTTAGAATCTAGAGCGGAAATTCGTATTTTCCCTCTATGAAGGTAGCCCTCTTTGTCCCCTGTTATATTGATCAGTTTTATCCGCAGGTTGCGATTGCCAGTCTAGAGCTTTTGCAGTATTTGGGTGTGGAGGTGCATTACCCCAAGGATCAGACCTGCTGTGGTCAACCCATGGCTAATTCGGGATTTGAGAAAGAGGCTATTGCTACCGCAGAACACATGGTTTCCCAGTTTACTGGCTTTGATTATGTCGTCGGCCCTAGTGGGAGCTGCATTTATCACATGCGTAAGCATTATAACATTTTGGAGCAGCGCCAAGAGGTGGTAGAAGTCCGTGAACGTAGTTATGAGCTCTGCCAGTTTTTGACCGATATTTTGCAGGTAGAGGAGGTGGGAGCCCGCTTCGCGGAACGCGTGGGATTGCATCAAAGTTGTCATGGATTGCGGGGCTTAAGACAAGGCCGATCCTCGGAACGCATGATCGCAGATTACTCCTTGCAAAGGCGACTACTTAACAAAGTATCTGGCTTAGAGTTAGTGAATTTAGATCGCCAAGACGAATGCTGTGGTTTTGGTGGCACCTTTGCGGTTTCAGAAGCTGCTGTTTCTGTCCGTATGGGCCAAGATCGGCTAGCTGATCATAGCCAAGGCAATGCGGCTGTCATCACCGGTGGTGATATGTCCTGTCTGATGCATTTACAAGGTATCGCAAAACGCGAAAAACGTCCTTTCCGCTTCCTGCATATTGCCGAAATCCTCAATAGCCGCAATTAAGACTTCTCCTTCTGCTTTCATCATTCCTTATTCGATAAAACCATGAGCCACGCCAAAGCCGCTACCCAATTCAATCAAAACCAAGCCCGCACAGGCTGGCATGATCAGGCGCTATGGTTCGTTCGCCAGAAACGCGATCGGCAGGCGGTGACGGTGCCAGAATGGGAAGATTTACGCGAGCTAGGCTCCCAGATCAAAGGTCATATGCTCTCCAATATGGACGAGTATCTGATCCAATTTGAAGCCAATGCCCAAGCCAATGGGGTTACAGTTCATTGGGCCAAAGACGCTACTGAGCACAATAAAATTGTCTACGATATCCTCCAAAAGCATAAGGTCCAACGCCTCGTCAAAAGCAAATCAATGCTGACGGAAGAGTGCCATCTTAATCCTTTTTTGGAGCGTATGGGGATTGAAGTTGTAGACACTGATCTTGGCGAACGTATCGTCCAGCTCAAAGACGAACCCCCTAGTCATATCGTGATGCCTGCCATCCACCTCAAGAAGGAAGAGATCGGCGACTTATTTCATGAAAAGTTGGGCACCGAAGCGGGTGCCAGTGATCCTCAATATTTGACAGAGGCGGCGCGTCAGCACCTCCGCGAACGCTTTTTGCAGGCAGATGCCGCGCTTACGGGTGTCAATTTTGCCATCGCCGAAACGGGTGGCGTGGTAGTTTGCACCAATGAAGGCAATGCCGATATGGGCGTTCACCTTCCCAAACTGCAAATCCATTGTATGGGCATGGAAAAACTTATCCCTCGTTTGGCGGATTTAGGGGTGTTTTTACGATTACTGGCTCGGAGTGCTACCGGACAACCGATTACTACTTACAGCTCTCATTTTCATAAGCCTCGTTCTGGCAGCGAAATGCATATTGTCATCCTTGACAATGGGCGTAGCAATCAGTTGGGCCGTCCGGATTTTCGTAAGTCTTTGCAATGCATCCGTTGTGGTGCCTGTATGAATACTTGTCCGGTTTATCGCCGCAGTGGAGGCCATAGTTATGGGACGACTGTACCGGGCCCGATTGGTTCGATCCTTACCCCAGGCATTGATCTAAAAAAGCATGCCTCCTTGCCCTTTGCTTCAACCCTCTGCGGTTCTTGTAGCGATGTTTGTCCCGTCAAAATTGACATTCACACCCAATTGTATAAGTGGAGGCAGATCATTGCTGAAGAAGGCCACCTTCCTCGTTCCAAGCGTTGGAGCATGCAAATGGCCGCTTGGGTATTTGCGCGTCCGAAACTGTATCGATGGCTAGGCAAAAGAGCCCGCTGGTCGCTGCGATTATTTCCTTCGAGCTTGGTCTATGGCCCTTGGAACACTTGGGGCAAAAGCCGCGATCTGCCAGATGCTCCCAAGCAAAGCTTCCGCGACTGGATGAAAAAGAACGGATAAGTGAGGGAAAAAAAGTCAATTAGCGTCTGATAAAAGCAATTCCCATTCAACCCTTCAACAGATCAACCCTTCAACAAATTTCAATGTCCTCCCGAGAAGATATACTGAAAGCAATCAAAGCCAATAAGCCGGATCTAAAACCCCTGCCGGAGCTGCCTCAATTCCCGCAGCCGGTGGAAGATGTGGGAGAAGCGTTCCGCGCAGCGGCAGAAGGAGTAGGCGCCCAAGTGATAAGTGTCAATAACTGGGACGAACTAGCATTAGCCGTGAATGAGCGTTATCCGGAGGCTAAAAAAATAGCCCACCAAATCGAAGGCCTTGCCCTGTCTCCGCTCGATTGGCAACAAATAAATGATGCCCATCAATTGGCTGATCTTGACGTCGCTATTATTCACGGAGAATTTGGAGTGGGGGAAAATGCGGCTATTTGGATTCCTGAAACGATCTTGCCTGAGCGAGTCCTACCCTTTATTACCCAACATCTGGTGATCGTTCTGTCTAAGGAAGATTTGGTCTGGAATATGCACCAGGCCTATGAACGTATTGGTACTGAAATCCCAGGCTTTGGCATCTTTATTTCAGGTCCTTCCAAAACGGCTGATATCGAACAATCTTTGGTATTAGGTGCGCATGGGGCGAGAACTTTGATGATTGCTTTGATGCCTTCTTCGCAGAACGTTTAATCTTTCTTTCATGGGAAAAATTGATCAATTTGCTAAGCATAAGCGCGAAATCTGGGAACAGTTAGCCGACCAATTGCAAGGGGATTTTGTTAGGGGTAATTGGAAACGAGCAGATCGAGTAGATGCCTATCATGGCGATTGGATGGTGAGTCTAGATACATTGTCGGTCAGTGAATCTACCTTTACTCGAATCCGAGCTCCCTACGTCAATCGAGATGATTTTATCTTTAGGATTATCCGAGAAACCGCCGCCCACCGATTTGTGAAGATTTTTGGCATGTCGGACATCGAGGTCGGATACCCTGAATTTGATCGGGACTTTGTGATTCAAGGGAGCGATGAACGCAAACTCAAGATGATGTTTGCCAATCCTAAGATTCGAGAGTTGATCAGCTATCAGCCCCAAATTATGTTACAGCTGAGGCGAGAAGCTCCCCTTTTTCAAAAGCCAAAATTTCCTCCTGATGTGAATGAACTCTATTTTCAAGCCAATGGGATAATTGTCAACTTGGATCAGCTACATGATCTTTTTGAATTGTTTGCCCACACCCTTGATCACCTTTGCGCGATCGGGACAGCTTATGAGGATGATCCCAATTTTTTGTATTAGAAAGGGGCTTTTCTTTGGATTGAGTGAGTTGGTAATTGCTGCTGCGCAGAACGCTTATCCCAGACTTATTTGCAGTGAGGTCAAACTACTACCTACTTTTGTCTTTCTACTTAAATTCAGCGTATGGCAAAGAGAGGCTTATTCGGCAAAAGCAAGAAAGAAATCTGGCGACAACTAGCCGATCAGTTAGATGGAGAATTTTTGAAAGGGCAATGGCTCAAGTCAGATCGAGTAGAAGCCTATTATGGTGATTGGCTAGTTACCTTAGATACTTTTACGGTAGATAAATCTACCTTTACCCGTATCCGTGCTCCCTACATCAATCGGGACGATTTTGTTTTTAAAATCCAGCGCCAGCATTTTGGCCACCGCATTGGCAAGGTCTTCAAAATGCAAGACATCGAAGTGGGATACCCTGAATTTGACAAAGATTTTATCATCCAAGGCAGCGATGAGCGTAAGCTCAAAATGATGTTTGCGAACCCTCGGATTAGAGAGTTGATTAGCTTTCAGCCCAAGATCACGCTACAACTCAGACGAGAAGCCTCACTTTTCCAAAAACCTAAATTCCCTGATGATGTCAATGAGCTCTACTATCAGGTTGGTGGGATCTTGAAGGACATTGATCAGTTGCATGATCTCTTTGATCTGTTTGCCTTTACGCTTGACCATCTTTGTGCCATCGGGACTGCCTACGAGGATGATCCTAATTTCTCGTATTACTAGGGCTGATGGGAGCTAATTCCGTTTCGTAATGAATTTATCTTTTCCTCTCCCTGCCCCCTCCAACGGGGGAAATGGTTTTACAAACCGAAGGTTTTCCCTTCGGAGGAGGATTGAGGGGGAGGAATGAATCCAATTTTTTAGAGACAAGCGTTCTGCGCAGCAGTAATCCCCAACAAAAGAAGCCAGCTATAGCTCAAAAGCATCTCTCAGAAAAACCATCACCAAATTTCTTTATCACGCAGAATTTTCCGCATCTTCGTAGCGGATGATTCAACTCGAACGATTGATCGAAGGTTTACCCGCCATTAGTCCCGCTTTTGGGGCTTTTTTGGTAGAAGCATGTCAGGTCTGCTTGGCCGAAGGGGAGCACGAATCCGGAGCTGAGCTCGGCGTCATGGGAGACATCAATGATATGTTGACCTTACATTGGGCGGGAGAGTTAAACGATCAGATCCGCAACAGTTGGCGAGACAAAGGAGAGGCTACTGAGTACGGGGCTACGGCCATGGCGATCCTCTTAGTTTTGGCCCTGACCGACCTAACGGTTACTGGGCGCTCTGTAAAAGGAACCGGCTTTGACTACTGGTTAGGCCCGAAAGAAAATACCGCAGAAAGCGAACTCTTTGAAGGCAGCGTACGTTTAGAAATATCCGGTATCCTATCAGGGGATCTTAAACTGATAGAACGCCGCGTCAAAGCAAAGCTTAAGCAAACCCAACGAAGTGATCATTTAGGCTTACCTGCTTTGGTGATCGTAACGGAATTTCGTAAATTATTGTCATACTTCGCCGAAAAATGAGTCAAACGAACAGTTTACATACTGAAGCCATGGATCTCGCAGAACGTGCTTTCATAGCGCGTATGAGAGGCCAAACGGATGAGGCTGTTTCTCTTTTCGCCGAAGCTAGCCAACTCGAAAAGCAAGCTGCCTTAGATACGGATGCCCAAGCGCAAACTTCTAGAGCGGTACTATTTCGTTCTGCTGCCTCTTTAGCGATCAACGCTCAAGATTGGCGCGAAGCCGAAAAAATTGCTGGTCGAGCCCTTTCGGAAGAGCCTCCATTAGAGATCATCGATGAGTTGAGAGATTTGCTCGAACTCGCTCAATTTCACCTCGAAGGCAGCGATCCTCAAGACATGGACGAAGCCGATACGCAGGACATTGAGATCGTGGGTAAACTCTCTTATGCCGATGCTAGTCAGCGTCATATTCGCTTGACAGACGAGGCAGGTAATCCTTTGCCCTATCAAATCAGCGTACCACACAGCCTCAATGGGATTGTGCGCGATCACTGGGACGATACAATCATGATCAAAGGATTGACTCATAGCAATAGTCATCGCGTCCTGATGCAGGAAATCCGTAAAATCGGATAAGCCCATGATCAAGGAACTCCGCGCTGCTGACCTTCAAGCCTACATTTATTCTGCCGAATACGAGCAATCGCCAGTCTTGCCGATTAGCCGCCATCGTGCGCTTTCGCATATTGCAAATCCTCGTTTGCAAGCCGAGGATGTGATCCTTTTACTGGCCTATAATGAGGAAAATGTACTGGTAGGCTATCTCGGCGTGCTGCCTGATGAGATCTTTATCAATGGTAAACATGCACGGGGAGGCTGGTTGAGTTGTATGTGGGTCAACCCCATCACGCGAGGGCAGGGCATTGGTGGCAAGTTGGTAGCAGCTGCGCTGAACGCTTATGACCAACGCATATTAGTAACTGAATTTACGCCCGCGGCCAAACGCTTGTATGACCGCGCCGAAGCCTTCGTAGATCTCCACCAAGCCGTGGGGTTGCGAGGCTTTTTGCGTTTTAATACCGCTAAAGTTCTGCCGAGGAAGAAGCCCCTTTTTCAGCGCCTAAAACCATTGCTAATGCTTGGCGATTGGCTGCTTAATCTTCCTAATGATCTGCGAGTCAAACTCAAAAACTATCGCCCCAACTTACATTGGGAGTATGTCAATGAGTTGGATGATGAGCTGGAGAATTTCCTAATAGCTCGTCAAAACAATCAGGTCTTCAGGCGAGGTCAGGCCGAAATCAATTGGATGCTCATGCAGCCCTGGATATTGAGTGGGCCCGATCAAGATGATTATAGTCGCCGCTATCATTTTTCGGCCGTAGATGAGCGCTTTGATTTTATGTTGCTACGGCTATATCGCCGAACGGGAGAACTGGCAGGCTTGCTGATGCTTTCGGTGCGGAACCAACACATGAAGGTGCCTTTTCTCTATGTAGAAGAGGACTTGCTGCCAGAAGTGGCAAAACTGATTTTCAAGCATATGCAGCAAATGAAGCTCAATATGCTTTCGGTCTTTCACCCAGCCTTAGTGGCTCATATTCGCGCCAATCAGCATCCTTTTTTCCACCTTCGCGATCTGCGAAGACACTATATCATCGCCAAAGAGTTTGCCGATGATATCACAGCTCAGGGCGAAATCGTTATTCAAGATGGCGATGCGGATTGTGCCTTTACCTAGAATGAATCAATTACTAAATTGTTGACTTGTTGAATTGCTGATTCAATAAGTCAATCATTTTCCCAATCAATCTTTCCCATGAAGCTACTTTTGCAAATTGAGGATCAGCAATATGCTGTTGATCCCAAACCCATCGACATTTCGATTCCACTACGTTTCGATGGCCCTCAGCCCAATTCTTATGGGGTACCTAAAGCGATCAGCCAAGTATATGAAGGCGGTGGATTTGTGGGAGACGTTCGCCAAGGCGGAAGCTGCAATTTCGAGACTTATACCTTAACCCCACATTGTAATGGTACGCATACTGAGGGCATGGGACACATCGTCGCAGAGCGTTTGGCAGTACATGAATTATTAGCGGATAGTTG
This sequence comes from Bacteroidota bacterium, assembly GCA_039024315.1. GTDB lineage: Bacteria > Bacteroidota > Bacteroidia > J057 > J057 > JBCAWW01. Next base: position 7,166 of record JBCCQN010000198.1, on the reverse strand, counting down.
GATCCCGGCCACTTTGATTAGTGTCACGCCTCAGTCGGCGAACGCATCTCATGATACTTATGACCCGCAGCTCAATGAGGAGGACTGGGTCATAGATCGGCCGATGATTCAAGCTGCTCTGAAGGATAAGCCCAAAGGATTTTTGCAAGCCTTGGTGATTCGGACGCTGCCAAATGATGTAGAGAAGATGGGGCGGGATTATATCGAGAAGCCCTCTGCCTTCTTTACGCTCGAAGCCATGCAGGAAATCCGTACCCGAGGCGTCCAACACCTCTTGGTCGATTTACCTAGCGTCGATCGTTTATTTGACGAAGGCAAACTCAATGCGCATCATATCTTCTGGGACTTAGCAGCAGGTCAAAAGTCTGTGCAAAGCAGCGAAATCAACCAGCGTACGATCACTGAATTTATCTACGTAGCCAGTGAAGTACCCGACGGGCAGTATCTCCTCAATCTGCAAATCGCCCCTTTTATCAGCGATGCCGCGCCTAGCAGGCCGAGATTGTATGCTCTTAGCAAGTAGATACGGCATGAATGCCGTAAACCAGAAATGAGCGTTCTGCGAAGCATTAAGGAGAATCAACCCCCTGCCAAAACAATCTCCCCTCCTTGATCTGAAGCCTGTACTTCAAACAAGAGAGAACGCATCCCCATCTTATTGACCAAAAAGACTTTTGTCCCTACGGGCCAGTTTTCTTCCCGGGTAATGCCCGGTTGAAAAGGCAAGCCGTAGCTAAAAGGCTTAAGGCCAGGGCCACGGACGACTGTTTGCAGGAAAGCACCAGTTTTGTTGATCACACTAACTTGTATGGGTGCGTCAGCGGCAAAACGAGCACCTTGAGTATTTTCTTCATTTTCATGCTGTACCGCTAGTGTAATGCCTCCTTCGCTCGTATTAGTATTGACAATCTCAGGACTGCCATGATAAATGAGACGTCCGCCGTTTGAGATTTTGCCGGAAACTTTTTCGCTAGCATTGATCGTGGCGATACCACTTGACCAGATGTCAACCACTGCGCGCTCGGTATTTAGTCTAGAGGCTTCTACCTGCCCTACTTCTATCGCCAAGCGCAGCTCTTCAGTCTTACCTTCTAGCAAAACCGTGGCGCCAGGATTGACAAGTCTAAAGTCTTCTCTGTCTATGCCTACGACTTGTATGGTCGCAGCGGCTCCTGTTTGTAATACGGCCATATCTTTGGCCCCCAAACTGATCTGAATCCCTCGAGTCGGTTTAATATTTTCCTTTTGTTTGAGGATCAAAATATTGCCTTTAGTCTCGATCTCTAGATACTCAAAGAGGTTAGCATCAGTGGTGATTTCTAAGCGGGGCTCTTCTTGACAGTCGATGATCATATTGGCCTCAATCTGCACTCTCAGTTCGGAGAAATCAGCTAGATCCAATAAACGAGTTTCACGCTTGGCGTTGCCCTCGACCTGAGCGTTCGCGATGAGGGTAGAAACAAAAAAAGCGAGGAAAAATAGAATGGATCTAGACATAGCATTCAATATTATGGTGGAAGGTTGATGCTTAATTAACTGGAAAAGAGTGAGATAGTTATGGTCTCAATTGCGGATTGGGACGCAAATCATGATTTGAGACTTCTTTGTGGCTTTTTTGCTCCCGAAAACTTTCGGGACGCGGAACGCTTATTTCTCCTCCTCGAGAGCATCATCAGCAAAATGACCCTTCCGCTTGGGTTGGGAGAAGCGCTGCTGATTGAAAGTTTTTGATTCACCTTTGGGGATAGATAGACTTTGCCAGTCGGTCCCCTTAAGCATGCGGCCGAGGTAAACGATCTGCCCTACATGATAGGCATAGTGGGCTAGTTGACGATTGATCGCTTCGGGTATGCTATGGCCAATATTGCGGATGTAAATTAGCTGCTCATAGTTTGCTGGTTTGATGCTGTCCATGGCATGGAACACACAGTCCCAGCCTTCGGCCCACTTTGCCTCTAGCTCTGCTCTGTTTTGGATGGTGGCTTCAAATTCGCCATCGCGATCGCGCCAATCCTTTTCGCCATCAGCGGTGAGAAAATCGGTCCAGCGTGAGAGCATATTGCCCCAAAGATGCTTGACCATAACGGCAATTGAATTGCTTTCTGGATTGTATTGCCAGAATAATTGCTCGTCATCTAGCTGAGCGAAAGTCTTTTCTCCGAGTAGTCGATAATACTGAAATTGTTTGCGAGTGCTTTCGAGGTAGTTTTCGATCATAGGGATTTATGGGTTATCGACGAGCCATTGCGTCCGCCTTTGGTCCGGCAAATGCGTGATCGAAAAGTCTTTAAACTCAGCGCTAAATCCCTCTCCATCCGGCGAAGCCGCCATCATACCTACCATCACCGGCCGCTTATCGGGAAAATGGGCCAAGCATACCATTTGATAGTCCTGCCCATCTAAGGAGTAAAACATCTCCACTGCATCCACAACTCTGACCGCTTTGAGCCAAATTTGCTCTGGGCGATGATCTAGCGGCAGGATGCTCCAATCGCTTTTGTTGCGCGTAACCACGGCGCTGATATTGATCTTTTCGTCTACAAACTCAACCCCAAACTTGATCCAATTAGTCTCATCAAGCCGCAGCATCAGGCCCATCTGATCGTAGCGCGTTTGGTAGTCGCCTTGTATACTCACCTCAACGGAAAATTCACCCCCACGGTTCTGGTAATAAAAGGGGCCATCATCAACCGTAAACCCATAGTGAGTCTCCCGCCAATAATCTGTTTTGCCAGTCACAAATAGGCTAAGCTCATTGGCTTCCGCCTGCCAATCTTGTGGCTCATTAAACCATTGCATATGCTGTGATTAAATCGCTCAAAAAAGATATCTCTAAGGCAATAGCTTGAGCAGCTTTTGCCATTCTTTGTCTCGGTTTTGCCAGAAGTTGCGAGCCCAAATACGATGCACTTTCCAGCCTCTCGCCACTAAGGCCTGCGGTCGATAAACTTCTCTCTCCTTGGCACTTTCGCCACCAAAGTAGTAGCTGCCTTCGCATTCGATGCCCAATACAAATTCTTCGGCTTCCTTGCTGTCTTTGACGGCTAGATCCAGTTTATAGGAAGTTTCCCCGAAATGGCGTTCTACGAAGTAGCCCTCCTCAACTAATCGCTCATAAAAATAATCGGCGATAGGATTACTGACTAGCTGCGTGATGTCTCCACTATGTTGGCGGTTGAGTAGATTAATGGCCTCTGTTTCTCGTTTGGCACTGATGGCTCGGACGTATTGCAAATAATCCTTAAAGAGGCGAGGACCTTCATTTTTGACCTCCGTCACCTGCAACTGATGGGGCTCAAAAGAACAGATGAGATAGGACTTTTTACGGGCGCGACTGATAGCGACATTGAGACGATTTTCGCCTCCGGCCATACTTAGAAGGCCAAACTGTGCATTGACTCTCCCCTTATCGTTAGGTGCATAGCCCACCGAAAAGATGATAATATCCCGCTCGTCGCCTTGGACGTTTTCGATATTCTTGACAAACAAGCCTTGAAATTCTTCTTGCTCAGTTTTGTGCAAGGCAGCGTAAAGCCGATCATAACCTTTGGAGTCGCTATGCGCCAGGATTTCGAGTTCTGCGTCAAGCAGATCCTTAATCAGTTCCTGCTGATGATAATTGAAGGTTACTACGCCAAGGCTTGGTTCATCAGGCCGCTTGAGCAATGCTATGATGAGTTCAATGACGCGCTCTGCTTCGGGGCGATTGCGATTGTTTTGCCATTGTCCCATGACGCTAATCCACTCCAAACTAGGTTGGTTGAGAGGATTAGGCTTGGCGGGTGGGAGTACCTGTAGTTTGCCTTCATAAAAGGCTTGGTTGGAGAAGTTGATGAGTTCCGCCTCCTGCGAACGGTAATGCCAATTGAGGTGGGTAGGAGCAAAGCGAGTTCTTGCCAGATCGAGCAGACTTTCGACTTCGAGGGCGATTTCTGATTCGACAAATTCTGCTTCTGCGTCCTCATAACGCACTCGGTACAAATCCAAGGGTTGCAGTTGTTTGGGATCACCGGCGATCACGGCTTGTTTGCCACGAAGCAAGACGGGTATGCCCCGCTCCACATAACACTGAGAGGCTTCATCAAAGATGATGACATCAAAAAAATCGTTCTCCATCGGAAAAATAGCCGAAACCGACTCCGGCGAAGCCAACCAACAAGGCGCTAATTGCTGCAGCCCTTCCTCCCAACATTCGCGTACCAGCTTCCTCACCGACCAAAGTCGTCGCTTTTTACTGACCTGATGATAAATGGTTCGATAGGTAACCGGATTGCCCAATCGGTTGTATTCTTGGCGCTCGAGGATATGTTCTTTGAGGCGACGTTGGATCAGTTCGGTTACCTTTTGTTGGCTCTGCTTGACCTTATCGACATAGTCTCTTCTTTTCCTGTCCCAGGAACGGCTACTTACCTCCGCTAGAATAGGCGTTTGCTTTTCACTCCACTCGATCCAATGACAATAAACGCTATTGCGGAAAGCCTGCAAAAAGTCCTTTTCGACTGTCTCTGGTCCGATTTGAAGCTTGAGCAGATCAATCGCTTGCTGTTCAAGAGTTGTAGTATTGGCCAATAATTCGTCCATGGCCTTGAGGTCAGGAAAATCTCGGCTGAAAGTCTCACTAAGGGCCTGGAGATAATCACTCACCGCTTCTGGCGCTTTGATCGCCTCCCGAATCGGTTCAATCTGTTTGGGATGGAGAAAGCTCGCCCAATCTCGTTCTGTGTCTTGTATTTGGGCCGTGAAAGCGGTCAAACTATCGATTTGCTGCATAGAATGCTGCCAGGCATTCATATCGAAGCGACCCTTTTCGAAGCGAGGGCCAATTTTCTGGAAGAAGGTAATCTCCTTGATAAAGAGGTAGGCCGCTAATTCTTCTCTACGCTCAGCCAGCCATTCACGCTTTACTTCCTGATCATTGAGTAAGGGGAAATCGTGAAAAAAGGGGCGATCGTAATGCTTGCTATTGAGTTTGCTAAGGCGGCGATAAGCGCGAATATCTTTGCGGAGGGCGAAGATGATTTTTGGATCGAGCTCTAGTTGTAGGCTAGAGAGAAATCGCTTTAGATATCGCTTGGCCTTGATATAATCCCAATTGAGCCAACTAAAACTACTCTTTGATTCCTTATGATAGATTTGAGTATTGCGCTCCAGATCGTTTAGGATGTCCCAATGGCTATCATCCAGAAATTGCCGCTCGTCTATGGCATTGATGTTCTTTTCAAACTCATCAAGGATCTTTTCTAGGGTGCTAGTTTTTCGCTTTTCGATCTTGAGGACTTCGACAGCTTCGCGGATGCGGTGGTTTTGGAGGAGTTTATCCGCTTCGCGGAACGCTTCTATCCGCTCTAAGTTGAGGGCGGGTTCTAAGATACGGGTGCTGAGACTTTCTGCAAGCCTGCTATAGTTTTGATGGATTTCGGCTAGCTGGGTAGGAAGTTGATCAACTTTTTGTTGGAGGGCTTGGCGTTCGGCGAAGCCGTAGGCCCGAAAAGAAAGTCGAAACAACCAGGGATAATCATTGGCTAACAAATCCTGATAATCGAAGATTGCCGCCAGCTTAGCGATAAGCGCCTCAAGGCTTTCGATATCCAGTCTGCGCGCAAAGTCTTCTACCGGAATCAATTCCTCTAAAGCATCGCTCTGCAGGTAGAGATCATGCAAGCTTATCCCCCATTCTTTGCGCTGGGTCAGGGCTTGAAAGAGCTCCTCAAACTCCCGATTGTATTGGTCGGTTTGGCGCGAGAGCAAGCGGTATTGATGCTCCCATTGGGTTAGGTTGAGATTGTTAACTTCCCGCTTAAACTGCTCAGTATCCTCGATGAGAGAGCGCAAACGCTGATAGATTTGGCTCCGGTCATGGCGATAATCATGCACCAACATGGCAAAACGATTCAATCCCAAGGCGCTCAATCGATGGTAAACGACATCTAGGGCCGCCCGCTTTTGCGAAACTACCAGCACCTTTTGGCCATGCGCCATAGCGTCGGCGATGATATTGACGATCACTTGGGATTTACCCGTACCCGGAGGGCCATGAATGACTACGGATCGACCATTTTTGATTTGTAATAAAGCCTCCTCTTGAGATTGATCGACGGAGGTTACAAAGAAGCGCTGCTCTTCTTTGATGTAAGTAGATTTTTGCTCCTGAGGGAGAACGCTTTCATCTTTAAATAGCTCCTCGATCGGATACTGATCGCTGTTTTGCTCCAGCGTTTCATAATCAGCCAAGAGGGCCGAATCACTCTGCGGAAAAATCCCCAAGACTGCCTGCGGCTGGAAAATCAGTTTACCCGTGCCCCAGCGAGAAAAGTCCTCTGCTCGCATATCCTTGAAGCTATCGAGGGATTTTTCAAAGAGGCGGGAATTGAAGTTTATGTCTAGCTCGTAAGCTTTGACTTTTTCATAGAGGGCTTGCAGCCATTCTCCCCAATTGCTGCTGGGGTCGATTTCTTCTTCCCAAAACTCAGCTTTCAATCTAGTCTCTTGAAATTGCTCAAAGGCTAGAAAAAAGGTCTTGTTAAAGCGGACGGGCTCATCTTTGATCACTTTGAGTTGCCAACGTGGCTGGGCTTGCAGATCTCGCTCCAATCGAACTGGGAAAAGGAGTAAGGGACAGCGCGCATCCGTCCCGTCCAAAAACTTGCCTTCGACGAAGGGATAGCCCAAATAAAGATCATAAGTGCCTGTTTCTTCGAAGATGCGGCTGACTTCACGGTAGATTTTGTTGAGGCGGCGATCCGCTAGATTGGTGGGTTCGAAGCGTGGGTCAAGGCGATTGATCAGGCGTAAATCCTTACCAGCGATGATTTTTTCGAGTAAAGCTTCGGGAGAATCCTTTTCGAGAAAGCCCAATTCTCTTAGGTCAATATCTCGGCGTTTGCTGAGACGGGGCAATTTTAGGGCGCGGTTGCCTTGACTGAGATTGGTGAGTCGAAGCTTATAACTATGCAGGATTTGGCGCATATGCCAATTTGGGGAAGGAAGCGGGGATAAGCAAATACCGTTTACCAAAGGGAGACTCAGTAGGGCAAACGCACCAAAAATAAAGATCAGGAAAAAGGTTAGTTTTAGCAGTATGCCTCAAAGATTTCAGAACTATTCAGCCATATACCCGATCCTCGGGTTAAGAACCGATGCCTTCATCGTCTGAGTGATATATTATT
>JBCCQN010000197.1:0-14954 GCA_039024315.1 Bacteroidota bacterium | reverse complement strand
GGTCGTCCTGCTTATATCGAGTACTTCCACAATCAGCTGCGCGAATTGCTGACTAATTACGGAGAAGTATTTGAAGTTTGGTTTGACGGTGCCAATGGAGGGACAGGCTATTATGGGGGCGCAAATGAGGAGCGCAAAGTGGACCGCAAGACCTATTATGATTGGCCGACGGTACATGAATTGGTTTATTCTATGCAGCCCAATGCCATCATCTTTAGTGATGCCGGACCAGGTACGCGTTGGGTAGGGAATGAAGAAGGTTGGGCTAATGAAACCAATTGGTCGCTTTTGCGCGAGGCGGACGTTTACCCCGGCATGGCAGAGTATAAGCAATTGCGTTCTGGGCATGAGGACGGGACTAAGTGGATTCCTGCCGAATGTGATGTATCCATCCGTCCGGGTTGGTATTATCATCCTTATGAAGACCACAAAGTCAAAAGCCTTAGCCGCTTAGTCGATATCTATTACCACTCCGTGGGACGCAACGCCAACCTGCTTCTCAACATCCCCGTCGATCGCCGTGGCTTGATCCATCCGGCGGACTCTGCCCGTTTGATGGAGCTCAAGGAGGTGATTGATGCGGACTTTGGGGAGAATCTGGCCCAAGGCAAAACCATCACTGCCACACACGCTAGGGGAGGGGTTTCCAATATTGAAACCTATGGTCCGGCAAAAATGCTAGACAGTGATCCCAAGACTTATTGGACTACCGATGATAGCATCGTACGGGCCAGTGTAACCTTGGATTTAGGGGAGGCGACGGCTGTGAACAGGATTTTGCTTCAGGAGTACATTCCCCTCGGTCAACGCGTTCAAGCCTTTAATGTGGAGGCGATGATCGACAATGAATGGAAAGAAATCACTGAGCAAACGACTATCGGATATAAACGAATACTACGTTTTCCGACTGTTATGGCTAGTCAAATACGTATCAATATTAAGGCCGCCAAGGCGAACGCTGTTCTCTCTAATCTGGAAATATACAATGCACCAGCCTTGCTAGTAGCTCCGGAAGTCAGTCGCGATAAGAAGGGCTTAGTCAATCTAAGAGTACCTGATGAAGATTTGGAGGTTTACTATACTTTAGATGGTAGCGCCCCAATCCCGGGTAATGGCGAGGTGATGACTTATAAAGGAGAGTTTATGTTGCGCCAGCCTGCTACCCTCAAGGCTGTGGCCGTGGATCCCGTTACCAAGCGTCAGAGTTCGATTATCACCAAGGAGTTTGACATCAGCAAAGGCAATTGGAAGGTCCTCAAAGTGAGTAGTGGCAATCTAGGACGAGCTGGGCGGATCATCGACGGTAATCCCGACTCGTGGTGGCGTTCCGCCGAAGGCGAAACCCTCCCTCAAGAGATTGTCATCGACCTCGGTAGCGATTATAATTTAAAGGGCATCACCTACCTGCCCATGCAAGAACGCTATCCGGTTGGCTACATCACACGCTATGAAATCCAGGTGAGCAAAAACCGCATTATCTGGGGTAAGCCGGTCGCCGAAGGAGAATTTAGCAATATCGAAAACAATCCCACCGAGCAGATCGTCAATTTTGCCCCTAAAGAAGGGCGTTATATCAAGATTACGGCCACAGCTAGCGCAGATGGAGCGGCGGCCTTAGCGGAGATTGGGGTGATTACGCGTTAGTTTTTGCGCTGGGTTACATTTTGTGGCTCCTCTTGTACCAATGTGTAAAAGGATAAACATGCAATTCAGTCAAATTATTCCCTTTACCTTACTATTGGTATTAGTCGCTTGTGCTAGCCCTCAAGCTGAGACCACTAAGGAGTCGGTTACCAAAGAAGCAGTCATTGAGACTCCCACTGAACCCCTAGTTAGCGATGCCGAAGTAGAAGAGGTACAAGTTCCGGAACAAAGCCCTGAAGAGGAAGAAGAGAGCATAGAAGAAATCAATCGGCAGATTGAGCAAAACATTCAGAAGGTTCTCGGCATGGAGAAACCTAGCATAGTCGATTACTTTATGGCCTTGCCGCATTACTGGGCACATGTTGACTGCGATGAAAGCAGAGGGCTTGAAAGACGAAAAAAGGCGATAACCTATCAAAATATTGGGGCTGGATATTTGAAAAGTGATCTATGGCAAGCCGAGCATCTAGTGGTGATGTATAAGGACAAAGCCAATGGCATTACCTATATCGGTCAATTAGGCGATGATCAATGTGGGGACTACTTCTGCGGGGCTGAAATGGAAGGTTTCGCCACTCTCAGCAAAGAAGGGGAATGGATCAAAGCCAATGAGCAGCTCTTGGAGTGGGACTCCTTGACCAATGCAGTTTGGGACAATCGTGGGCGCGGCTATAGTGTGCTCCTCCCCGAAAAAGGCACCTCAATCAAGATCACTCGTTGCTTTACCGATAACCCCATGGCATTAGGAGAGTTTAAGTGGCTAGGGGACCGTTTTCAGGTAGCCCTTAATGCCGAAGGCAAGGAGTTTTTCGCCCAGATTAAATAGTGTGATGATTGAGATTTGGGCTACTGCTGCGCAGAACGCTTGTCTTTAGGGTGCGGCATGCATGCGCGCACCTATAGATCTCATAGTTTCCTCGGCACAGCTCGGAATGACAGGAGATTTAGAGGCAATACCCAAAACTTACCACATTGTCACCTTGAGCGAAGTCGAAAGGCCTGTGTAGCTCTTCCCTGCTTCGCAGAACGTTTAGCTCCGGCGGCGTATGCAATACGCCGCTACATGTAAGCGATTGTAGGGGCGTATTGCATACGCCCTCGAATAACCAAATTGTCCCCTTGAGCGCAGTCGCAAGGCCTGTGAAGCTCCTCCCTGCTTCGCAGAACGATCATCCCCTATATCTCCGCTGCCAATCTAGCGCCTTGATCAATGGCACGCTTAGCATCTAGCTCCGCGGCTTCATCGGCACCACCAATGAGGTGGACCTTCATGCCCGCCTCTTCTAGCGGAGCCATCAGATCTCGGGCAGAGGTTTGCCCGGCACAGATGATGATATTATCCACTTCTAGCACGTCCGGCTTATCACCTACAGCGATGTGGAGGCCCTGGTCATCGATACCCTTGTAGGCGACAGAGCCCATCATTTGCACGCCTTTGTGCTTGAGGCTACGGCGATGAATCCATCCAGTCGTCTTTCCGAGACGAGCCCCGACCTTACCCCCAGAGCGTTGCATCATAAAGATTTCGCGAGCAGGTGCAGGTGCATTAGCGCCCTTGAGGCCGCCGCGATTTTCGATATTCATATCGACGCCCCATTCGTCCATAAAAGCGCCTACGTGCAAACTTGTTGGCTCGTGAGCCTGATCATGCGATAAATACTCTGCGACATCAAAGCCGATACCGCCTGCTCCGATGATGGCCACGCGTTGCCCGACGGGCTTCTGATGCAAAAGCACATCCATATAGGTCAGGACCTTGGGATGATCGATGCCGGGTAGATCTAGTTGACGGGGATGCACGCCAGTAGCGACAATCACATGATCAAAGCCCTGCGATTTGAGGTCTTCCGCTCCTACTCTGGTATTGAGATGGAGATTGACCCCCGTAAGCTCGATTTGCTTTTGGTAGTACCGCAGAGTTTCATAAAACTCCTCCTTGCCCGGAATCCGCTTGGCCATATTGAATTGTCCGCCTATCTCGCCCGAAGCTTCAAATAAATGGACCTCATGGCCGCGCTGGGCGGCGATAGTGGAGGCAGACAATCCCGCTGGACCAGCCCCAATGACGGCTACTTTTTGAGGCTTATTAGTAGGTAAGTAATTGAGTTCTGTTTCGTGGCAGGCCCTTGGGTTGACGAGGCAAGAGGCAATCTTGCGACTGAATGTATGGTCCAAGCAGGCTTGATTACAGCCGATACAAACGTTGACTTCGTCGGCTCGGTTTTCGTAGGCTTTGAGCACTAACTCAGGATCCGCCAAAAAGGGTCGCGCCATGGAAACCATATCCGCATGCCCTGCAGCAATGATATCTTCTCCTTTTTGAGGGGTATTGATACGGTTGGTGGTGATGAGCGGGATGTTGAGTTTGCCCATCAAACGCTTGGTTACCCAGCTAAATCCTCCCCGAGGCACCATGGTAGCGATAGTCGGTACGCGGGCTTCGTGCCAGCCAATACCGGTATTGATGATGGTAGCCCCTGCCTTTTCAATTTCGTGGGCGAGCTGCTCCACTTCTTCCCAGCTACTGCCGTCTTCTACTAAGTCTAGCATAGACAGGCGGTAGATGATGATAAAGTTGGGTCCTACTTTTTCGCGTACTTGACGCACAATCTCGATGGGAAACTTGATGCGGTTCTCGTAGCTCCCGCCCCATTGGTCAGTGCGCTTATTGGTCTTGCTGACGATAAACTGATTGATGAGATAGCCTTCCGAACCCATAACCTCTACGCCATCATAGCCTGCCTCTTGTGCTCTGGCGGCACAGTTGACATAGGCACGGATGGTACGCTTGACGCCAGCTCCACTCAAAGCTCTAGGGGTAAAAGGGGTGATAGGCGATTTGATGCGTGAAGGCGCTACTGCCAAGGGATGATAAGCATAACGTCCAGCATGGAGGATTTGCAAGCAAATCTTGCCGCCTTCTTTGTGTACGGCTTCGGTTACGATTTTATGTTTTTCTGCTTCTCGCTTGGTGGTGAGTTTCGCCGCAAATGGTCCTACCCAGCCTTCTCGATTAGGTGCTACCCCTCCGGTAACGATCAAACCTACCTGCCCACGGGCGCGCTCGGCAAAATAAGTGGCCATACGCTGGAAACCGTTTTTGGTCTCTTCGAGCCCCGTATGCATGGAGCCCATGAGGACGCGGTTTTTCAAAGTAGTGAAGCCAAGATCGAGCGGTTCGAGTAGATGGGGGTAAGGAGTAGCCATAAAATTTGATTTATACTCAAATATAACTCAAAACTAAATATGATGCATGCATAACATTTTGTTCGTTTTCAAAACGAATTTGGGGGCTTTGTTCGATATCGGACAAAATAAGTGAATCCAAAAAGTGGCAATTGATTCAAAATCAGTCAATTACAAATTGGCATCTAGCTTGGAACATCCCGTTCGAAATCATAACACAGAACGAACTCATGGATCGTCCCATCTCACAAAACGAACAAAACAAAGGAAAACGCCAGCAATGGATGCGTTGGTTAGTCGGCGCACTTGCGATTGCAGCCTTAGTTTGGTTTGTGCGCTACCTACTTACTCCTAGCGTTGAAGCCGACAAATTTCGCTTTGCTACTGTCGAGCGCGGCCTCATCGAAAATGCGATTACTGCCAACGGCTTGGTCATCCCGGCCTCAGAGCAGATCATCACGGCACCTACCGCTAGTCGCATTCAAAAAGTATTGCTCACCTCTGGAGCCGATGTCGAAGCCAATGACTTGATCCTTGAGCTTGATGAGGAATTTGTGCGTTTGGAGTACGACCAGCTCAACGACCAACTCAAACTCCGCAAAAATAAGGTTTCACGTCTTACGCTAGAATATGACAAAAACCTCCGCGAGCTAGAGTTGAACGATTCCATCAAAGGCTTACAAGTTTCTAGCCTCAAAGCTGAGTTGGCCGATGTGAAACGCCTCAAAGGCATTGGTGGTGCGACTCAAGAAGAAGTAGATCGGGCGGCACTTTCTCTGTCGATTGCTGGTTTGGAAAAGAAAAAATTGGAAAACGACTTATCGTTCCGCAAAGCGGTAGTCAAAAACGACCGCAGCAACCTCCAACTAGAGGTCCAAATCCAAGAAAAAAAGCTACGTGAACTAGGTCGCAAACTCAAAGAAACCCGTGTAATGGCACCTGAATCTGGGGTGATCACTTGGGTGAGCGAAGATATTGGCAAAAATGTAGCCGAGGGTGAAATGCTCGTCCGTTTGGCCAATCTATCCAGCTTTAGAGTAGAAGGAACCGCTTCGGATCTATTTGCGGATCAAATCAAAGTGGGTCTGCCAGTCAAAGTCCGCATCAATCAGGAAGACTTGCCGGCTCGCATTATCAGCATCCTACCCGCGGTAACCAACAATACCATCGCTTTTAATGTAGCGCTCGAAGATCCTAGTCATCAGGCGCTACGCCCGAGCATGCAGACTGAACTCTTTATCGTTACGCGGAGCAAAGAAGACGCTCTCCGTGTACCTAATGGCCCCGCTTTTACGGGTGCGAGAGAACAAGAAGTTTTTGTGGTAGAAGGTAACAAAGCTTATCGCCGCAGACTGCGCGTGATTAGTAGTCTCGACTATGTGGAGTTGGTTGGGGATATCCGCCCAGGCGAACGCGTGATCATCTCAGATATGCGTGATTACCGCCACCTCGAAGTAATTGACCTCAAACAAAACTAGACATGAAAATGAGTAGAGAATCTTTGCTTGGTAATCTCTCATTTGATGTGAGAAAAATCAGCAATACGTCATCCCGGACGAACGGAGAAAGAGCCGGGATCTTTGGTTGTCAAATATCAGATTCCGGATCGATTAGTCCGTTTTTACTCCCTAATACGTCCGGAATGACAGACGAATTTAAAGCAATGACTTGGAGAGCTAAGCGTTCATCGAAGATGCTCAAATACCTACTGTCCTACCTATTGGTGAGCTGCGGCCTATTCACCCTTGGCATTGCAGATGATACACTGAGCTTAAAGGAGGTGATCGTAATAGCTCAGGAACGTTCTTTGCCCGCTTACCGTGCCAAGGCCGATCAAATGCAGGCTCAGATGGCCTACCGTAGTTTCCGGGCCGATTTATTGCCACAATTGGGCCTGAATGCCACGATTCCGAATTACACCAACTCCTTTTTTGAGACGGTACAGCCAGACGGGAGTATTACCTTTCAGCGAATTTCCTATAACAATTCTTCCTTAGGATTACAGCTTTCACAGCGAATTCCGATGACGGGCGGGACCATATTTGTGAGCTCTGCTTTACAACGCTACGATGATTTTAATCAAGAGATTAAAAGCTATAATGGCAATCCTCTGAGAGTGGGAATTTTTCAGCCCATCTCGGCCTACAACCGAACGCGTTGGCAGCAGCGTATTGCTCCTGTCCAACTGGCTGAAGCCCGCAAACAGTACACCTATGACATGGAGGCGATTGGGGTACAGACGATCCCTTTCTTCTTTACCCTTTTGTTAGCGCAGCTAGACCAACAAATTGCAGAAGCCAACTTTAGCGGCAACCAAGCACTTTATGATATTGCCGAAGAACGCTTTGCCCTTGGCAAGATTTCTGAAAATGATCTACTCCAACTCAAGTTTGAATTGATTAATGCCGAGAAAGCCTCTTATGAAGCGGCCATTTCGGTAGCAGCGGCTCAGGTCAGTTTGAACAATTATTTGGGACGCTTTGGTGATCCAGTACCGACTTATTTGCTCACGCCTTCTGAGGTGGAGATGAGTGAGGTAGGGATGGAGTTGGCGCTGAGTGAAGCTCGAATCAATCGTCCTGAGTGGGAGTCTTTTCAGCGTCGTAGCCTACAAGCGGCCGAGCAAGTGGCCCAAACTCGCTCTGAAAACGGTTTTCAAGCAAATTTGCAGGCCTCTTTTGGTTTGGCCCGCTCCAACGCGGAACTCAATCCCATATATCTCGATCCTCAGCAAGAGCAGGCTGTCATGTTGACTTTGAATGTGCCCATTTTTGATTGGGGGAAGCGAAAGTCAGAAGTGAAAATTGCCAGACTAGAGCAAGCTTATGTGCAAGAGGCAGTACAGCAAGAAGCAGAAACCTATCTCGCCAATGTCCGCCAATTGGTCAGTAATTATCAGCAGCTACAACAAACGATTAGTCTTGGCAAAGACGCCCAAGATATTGCGTTGAAGCGCTTTGAAATCTCTAAAAACCGATACGTGGTAGGAGATATCAGTGTTACTGATCTTGCTATTGCCCTACTAGCCAAAGACCAGGCCCGTCGCTCCTATGTATTTGCTTTACGCGACTATTGGCGGGCATACTATCAATTGCGATTGCTTACGCTTTACGATTTCGAAAACAATCAAAAACTCACCTATGTCGCGCCCCAAGATTGAGAAACATCTCCACCAAGATTGGTGGAAACTATATCAAGCCATTATTACGGCTTTCACTATCCTCAGAATCCTTTTAACTCTCTAATAATATGATTACGCTCAACAACGTCAGTAAAGTTTATCGGACCCAGACGGTCGAGACCCTTGCCTTGAATGAAATCAATATGCAGGTAGAAAAGGGCGAATTTCTATCCATCATGGGCCCTTCAGGTTGTGGCAAGTCCACCCTCCTCAACATCATGGGCCTGCTAGATGAACCTAGCAATGGCGAAGTAAGTCTCGACGGCGAAAGTATCCATGCTTACAATACTCGCTCTTTGGCCCGCTTTCGCAATGAGCATTTGGGTTTCATCTTCCAGAGCTTTCATCTGATCAATGATCTTTCGGTCATCGACAATGTCGAACTCCCCCTCATCTATCGTAAAATGAGCGCTGGCGAACGCCGTGATCTGGCCGAAGAAGCTTTGGTAAAAGTAGGGCTGCAAAATCGTATGAAGCACTTCCCACGCCAGTTGTCTGGTGGACAAAAGCAACGCGTCGCGATTGCCAGAGCCATCGTAGGCCGCCCCAATATCATATTAGCAGATGAGCCCACAGGTAATCTCGACTCAGTAATGGGTAATGAGATCATGGACATCTTGCTCTCCCTCAATGAAAATGATGACACCACCATCGTGATGGTAACGCACGACGAATCTATGGCCCGCAAGACGCATCGTCTGGTGAGATTATTTGATGGTCAGAAGGTAAGCTAATGTTTTATAAACATGTAAATGTGTAGGGTCGCAAAATTTTGCGACCCTACGGAAACCGAAAAAAAAATGTTCAAAAACTATATAAAACTAGCTTTTAAAGTGATGGGGCGTAATCGCTTCTACACTTTTATCAGCCTCTTTGGGATCAGCTTCACGCTGATGATCCTGATGGTGCTGACTGCTTTTCTCGACGATCAGTTGGGGAGCCATGCGCCCTTTGATAAGGCCGACCGTATTTCCTTTTTGACGAGGGTAGTGCAACGCCATATGGTAACCGATACCACCTTGGTGGTGGATAGCACCTTGCAAAATGGGGTAATGGTATATGATACCGTCGAAAACACCAATGAGGTAAGTCGTTCGGTATCGATGTCTGACCCATCTTTTAAGTTGCTAAATGAGTACCTCGATGATATGCCTTATGTCGAAAAGATGACGAAATACAGTACTAGGCATAGTTTTGATATCTTCCTCAATAGCAACAAGTTGACCTTCTCGGGTATTTACAACGATGCCACCTACTGGGAGGTCTTTAGTTTCAATTTTATTGAAGGAGGTCCCTACTATGCTGATGATGTGAAAAATCGTTTGCCGAAGGCAGTTATCTCAGAAGATGCTAGACTGGCCTACTTTGGCAGTGGTGAAAAGGCCCTAGGTAGAGAAGTCTTTGTCAATCAAACCAATTTTGAAGTAGTCGGAGTGGTGGAATCTTTGAGTCCAAGTAAGCAATCTCTTCATGCCGATGTGTATATGCCTTATACCTTTATGCGGCCAAGTGTATTAAAAGAAAACAGTTTACAAGGTCCCTTTGAGGGTGCGTTTTTACTTGGTGATGCGAGCGAACTACCGCTTTTTGACGACGAATTGCGCCGAATGGAAGAGGTGATTCCTTTGCCAAATCCTGATGAGTATAATAAGTTGGAGCTTGGTTCCTACGACCTTGTCGAACGCTTTGCCTTTGGGATGTTTTATGAGGAAGACAAAGAGGATAGTATGCGCGTCTTCATCCTCATTTTCGGAGGTTTGATGAGTCTTTTTATTCTTCTCCCTACGCTCAACCTAATCAATGTCAACGTTACCCGCATCATGGAGCGAAGCTCTGAAATTGGCGTGCGAAAGGCATTTGGCGCGAATACGCAGCACCTTTTGGTTCAGTTTCTCTTCGAGAACGTTATCCTCACCCTGATTGGAGGTGTACTCGGTTGCCTCATGGCCCTTGGTCTGATCTATTTGATCAATGACAGTAACATCCTCACTGATCTTACGCTGAAGTTCAATCCAACCGTCTTCTTCTACGGATTTTTGGTTTGTCTCTTCTTTGGGGTCCTTTCAGGCCTCCTTCCAGCCCTTCGTATGTCCCGCCTTCACGTAGTATCCGCCCTTAAAGAAAACGCAGCATGATTCGCCAAATATTTAAAATGATCTGGAATCGAAAGCGTCAAAATTCCCTCATTATCATTGAGATGTTTTTCGCTTTCCTTATCCTCTTCGTGGTTTTGAGTTTTGTGTTTTATCAACTCGAAAACTACCGTTCTCCGCTAGGATTTGATACCGAAGACGTTTGGATTGCCCAGCTGAGCCTCCCTACAGAGCGAGACTCTGCAGGCATCGTCAATACCAAACGATCGCTGACCCAAGCGCTCAATGCGATGCCGGAAATCGTAACTACCGGTTTCTCCTTTGATGTACTACCCTTTAGTAACTCCAACTGGATCACCACTAATGATGATAACGGCTTTGAGCTTCAGACAAATATAATTAAGGCAGATGAAGGCTTTGCTGATGCCATGGGCCTTGACATTATTGAAGGAGAATGGTTCAATGAGTCCAACACTAATGGTAAGTATTCGCCTATGGTGATAACAAAATTGCTGCGTGATACTTATTTCAAAGATTCCTCCGTGGTGGGTCGTATTATTCAGTTAGATGGTGAGCAAAAGATCGTGGGAGTTGTAGATCACTACAAGTATCTAGGCGAATTTGAAGAAGAGCGAACGCTTTCCTTTTTCTACATGAAACCCGAGGACGATGATAATCTTGGTTTGGTCATTCGGATACAACCTGGTACACCCCCTGCTTTCGAAGAAACGGTCAATCGCACGATCCGCAACATCGCCAGAGGCTGGGATTTTGTCATCTATCATGAAGAAACCCAGCGCAAGCGCAAGAGTGATCAAACTTGGATTCCCATCGTAGCTTTGCTCTCCATCTGTGGCTTTTTGGTCTTCAATATTGCCCTTGGGCTCTTGGGAGTTTTGATGTACAACATCAAAAAGCGTCGTGCTGAAATTGGCTTGAGAAGAGCGCTTGGCGCGCCTTCAGGCAACATCATCGCGCAGTTCTTGCTCGAAATGATGATCATTACCAGCATTGGCGTATTTATCGGGCTTATTTTTGCCGTTCAATTGCCGATTATGAAGATATTCGAAGTAGGAAACCATATCTTTATCTATGGTATGCTAGCCTCGATGGCGATCATATTCGTCCTAGTAGCCATTTGTACCTTATACCCAAGCACTCAAGCCTCACAGATACATCCAGCCTTGGCGCTCCATGAAGAATAGTCCCTTGATCCTGATCATCGAAGACGATACTGCCGTCTGCGCTTCGCTACAATTGTTGCTCAAGCGCAAAGGTTATCTAGTAGAGCTCGCTTTTGAGCCAGAAGAGGCGATGCTGTGCCTCGATCGTTTTCGGCCTGATCTGATCTTATTGGACATGAATTTTTCAGTGGAAACCACTGGAGATCAAGGATTAGAGACTTTAAATAGGATTGTTCAAAAAGATGCTACCATCCCAGTCATACTCATGACGGGATGGGGCTCTCTTGAACTTGCAGTTGCTGGCATGAAAGCCGGCGCCAAGGACTTTTTGACCAAACCTTGGAACAATGCCGCCCTCCTCCAATCAGTAGCTACTCAATTGCAGCTCTTGCGTTCTCCGGAGGAGAGCCAAAACAAAGAAAAGACCTTCGTAGGCAGCGCGATTATTGGTCAAGATCCGGCCCTTTTAGAGGTGTTACAGCTAGCTGAACGCGTCAGTCCCACTGATGCCAGCGTACTAGTCCTCGGTGAAAGTGGAACCGGTAAGGAGTTGCTCGCCGAAGCTATACACGAAGCCAGCGAACGCGCCAAGAATGCTTTCGTCAAAGTCAATCTAGGAGGCATTTCTTCCAGTCTCTTTGAATCGGAGATGTTTGGCCACAAAAAAGGCGCTTTTACGGGAGCCGTGGCCGATCGCAAAGGTCGTTTTGAGGTCGCTGATCGCGGCACGATATTCTTGGACGAAATCGGTGAGCTGGATCTTGCCTCTCAGGTAAAATTATTACGGGTGCTACAAGAAAAAACCTTCGAGGTCCTAGGAAGTAGCAAAGCCCAAAAGGTGGACGTTCGCGTGATCAGCGCCACCAACAAAGACCTCAAGCAAATGGTCCAAAGTGGGGGTTTTCGGGAAGATTTGTTTTATCGCCTCAACCTGATTGTTCTGCGTTTGCCCTCCCTGCGGGAACGCTCAAGTGATATCCCGCTTTTGGTCAAACACTTTATTGATAATCTCAAACAACTCTATCGGCGACCGGCTCTTCAAATTAGTGCTTCCGCCTTAAAATGGCTGCAAAGCCAAGCCTTTCCTGGCAACATCCGACAGCTACGCAATCTCGTCGAACGGACCGTTTTGGTTTCTACCGATGATCTACTTGAGATCAAGCATTTTACTCGGCATTATGATGCGGAGGAAAACGATTCTGAAACCATCACCCTGCCAGAAGTAGGGGAGATCACCCTCGAAGAGATGGAGCGCCAGATGATTTTGCAGGCCATGGCTTATCACAACAATCGAGTGAGTTTAGCGGCTCAATCCTTGGGATTGACACGCTCAGCTCTCTACCGCCGACTCGCCAAATTTGATATCCCCTATGACGCTTAAACTACAATATTGGATCTATCTTGTCATCTTGCATGGGGGATTTTTGGCTTTGACTTGGTATCTGTTTCAAGACGAAGTTTGGTGGCTCTATCCCATCGAAATCGGCTTAGCGATCTCTCTTTTTGTTGGCTATCGTATCTACAAAGCTTGGTCAAAGCCTGTCAATCGCATTCAAGAAGGAATTGATACGCTTGAAGCAGAAGACTTTCAGATTCAATTTCGCAAAGGGGGCTCTCCCGAGCTCAAAAAAGTTAGTGAGCTCTACAATCAATTAGTGGTGGATATTAGAGCGGAGCGCAAGCACTTGCAAGAACAACATTTCTTCTTGGAGCGCTTGATCGATGCTTCGCCCAATGGCATCATCTTGCTCGATTACGATGAGGAAATCACTTATCTCAACCCTGTGGCCATCACGCTATTGGGCCTAGATGAGAGTTGGACCCGTCAGCCTTTGGCGAACGTTCAACACCCGCTGATTCCCGAAATCCGCAAGATCCCGGAAGGCTCTTCGGAAGTAATCACTCTGCATGGCCTCGCCAAATACAAATGCCACATCTCGCAATTTGTGCATCGCGGTTTCCCCAGAAGGTTTGTCTTGATCGAAGAACTCTCCAGAGAGTTGCTAGCCACAGAAAAAATGGCCTATGGCAAGGTGATCCGCATGATGGCACATGAGGTCAACAATTCGATAGGAGCGATCAATTCGATCCTAAACAGCGTGCAGGAAATACAGCAGGAAGAAGGATTGGAGGATACGCAGGAGATCTTGCAAGTAGCGATTGATCGCAATGATCGACTCAATATCTTCATGCAAAACTTTGCTCAGGTGATCCGACTGCCTCAACCCAAGAAAGAGAAGGTCAATCTCATGGGCTTTGTGAGTCAGATCAAGGCTCTCATGAAGGTGCATGCCAGCGGCCGCAATATTGATTTTGAAATCATCGTGCAAGATGATGCTCAAGATTGCTTTTTGGATACGGCTCTCATGGAACAAGTCCTGCTCAATTTGGTCAAAAATGCCTGCGAATCCGTCAATAAAGATGGGCTAGTAAGACTCGTCGTGCAGGCCAACCCTCCTCAGCTGATCGTCGAAGACAATGGTCCCGGCATCCCTCAGGAGATCGCGCAAAAGCTATTTTCGCCTTTCTTTAGTACCAAACCCACAGGGCAGGGGATAGGCTTGACTTTGGTGCGCGAAGTGCTGCATCAACATGGTTTTCCGTTTTCTTTGCAGACCGAAAATGATGGCTGGACCCGTTTTCGGATACAGTTGGGGTAGTGTATAATTTTTTGAGTACTAAGAGAGGAGGGTTTTGTATTACTTTCAAAACCAAATGAAGGAAATAATTTCTCCCATCATGAAGTGCTTAAAAAGCGGTAGGCTTATTATCCGTTTGGCGATTATTTTTTTGTCTTTATCAGTGAATTCTTCATATGGTCAGGAAAGTAGGGACAGAGTCAAAATACAATTGAGTTTAAGTACTACGGTTTTTAGTACATTTCAACTGAAAAGGATCCAGTCTTACAGTCCAGGAGTACTTTTTAGTTTTCGTCGTCATACCATCTATGGCAAGTTTGATATTTATGACAAGTACTATTTCAACTTTAATTTTACGAAAAGGACTCCTCTTGGCTTCCAAATAGGTTATAGATATTCTATAATAGATTTATTTCCCAAAATGACCTTATTTGGTGATTTAAACTATAGGCACCTCTCGTACTTTTCTGATAACACGCTTATTTTTCATCGAATTAAAACTGCCCTGAGCACAATTACTGGATTTACTAGTTATGCAAACATGGGGACTATCATGTTGGGCCTTGATTATTCTTTGCTGCCATTTCTATCATTAAGCATTAGTGGGGGGTATGGCTTGGCACATATTGACCAGTACTTTATAGCGATTGATAGCTCGAATACTACTTGGGAAGACTTTATACCTTTCAGCTTTGGCATAAGGTTTTTGATGAAATAGCTCCCTACAATGAAGGGCTGTTTTAGGAACATACATATCTATTATAAGCCTACAACCACCAAATAGCGCACTTGGCAATTCATCGCAGCAAGGTATTTGGCCTGCAAGAGAAGGATGGCTGCTAGCTTCGCTTTTTGGAGGCTTAGGTATATAGAGGATTGGGTTTTTGTTTACTCCCGAAAGCTTTCGCATTCGCGTCAAGCTAAGGGATTATTCAGCGAAAAAGTGGTAAAAAATCATGTTCTGATGGTGTCATGCCCACCCCTGGCCCCTCCCAAGAGGGGAAATTCGCAAGCGAATCGATAGATT
>JBCCQN010000196.1:0-15176 GCA_039024315.1 Bacteroidota bacterium | reverse complement strand
GCCGAAGCCGTCGAAGTATATTATGATCCAGAAGTAGTTGATTATGCTACTTTGGTGAAGGTATTTTTTGGTTCACATGACCCCACAACCCCTAACCGCCAAGGTCCAGACCGCGGTCCTCAATATCGTTCGATGATTTATTATCAAAACGATACTGAGAAACAGATCGTCGAGGACTATATCAAAGAATTAGAAGCGGCTGGTACATTTGATGCCAAGATCGTAACGGAAGTGGTACCTTTTGAGGTGTTTTATGATGCTGAAGATTATCATCAGGATTTTGAGCGTCTCAACCCTAACCAAGCCTACGTTCAGGCGGTATCAATTCCTCGTCTCAAACGTTTCCAGGCCAAGTTCCCGGAGCTTTTGAAAGAGGAGACGCACTAAGCATTTTCCCTAACATGTCCAATAATGTTAAGTCCAGGGCCTATTTACAGGTCCTGGCTTTGTCATTCAGGACCATATTTGTCATTGTCTTTTGAGTGGGTTTTTACGTTCTAAGTGTAAAGCCCACAACCCTATGCACAAACATCTAATTCTAGCTTTCATCGGGATGGTTTTGGCGCTTCCTACTTGGGCCACTCCCCTTCCCCTCAACATTTCAGAGGCCGATACGATTTATTACCGGCCGGGCCGAACGATACCCTCTTTTGTACGCTTTGACCGTCCACAAAAGATAGATTTGGCTTCCTTCGGAACCTATTTGCAAAGGCTTTTCGAGCAACGCGATCCTTTTGTATTTACCCAAGTCCGTAGCGAAAGCGATCTCATCGGTATGACCCATATCCGTCTCCAGCAAAAGCGGGGCCCCTTTCCCATCGAAGGCGCCATTTGGACATTACATTTAGATGCACAGGGCTACTTAGTTTCGATGGGTGGTTTGTTGTTTGCTCCTGCGGAGAACGCTCAACTCCCACTACTCAATCAGGACCAAGCCTTCCAACAAGCACTTGCCAGCAATCCAGCCGAGCGCTATCAATGGGAAAACAAACTCGAAGGCTTGCCGGCAGGGCAATTAATCTGGAGTCCTCCGGCAGGCAATTTCCATTCCTCTCAGCTGCGCTTGGCCTACAAATTTGATATCTATACCAGTGTTCCTCTCGCAAGGAACTATACCTATATCGACGCCATTAATGGCGATTTGCTTTGGCAAGAACAGCGCCTCCAGCATGTGGACACAGACTCCATCGGCATTGCCGCTACTTCTTATAGCGGCACCCGCAAGATCACTACCCGCTACAATGGCGACCGCTTTAGTTTGATAGATCTCAGCCGTGGTCAAGGGATTTATACCCTAGATGCTGCGAGACGCTATTATTGGTGGTTAGATGTTGCACCTTTTACAGATGACGACAACACTTGGGACAACATCAATAGCAATCGAGACCAGTTTGCTACTGATGCACATTGGGGCACCGCTCAGACCTATGAATATATCCAGCAAATTTTAGGACGCTACAGTCTCGATGATCAGGGCTATCCTTTGGTGAGTCATGTGCATGTAGGCCTTAACTTCCGCAATGCTTTTTGGGATGGTCAGGCCATGTATTATGGCGACGGGGACAGCCTAGGTGGACAGGTCAATCCTCTCGTTTCGATTGATATTGTCGCTCATGAAGTAGCGCATGGCCTTACCCAGTTTACCGCTGGCTTGATTTATGCCTCCGAGTCTGGTGCGCTCAACGAATCCTATTCCGATATCATGGGCAAAATTGTCCAGCATTGGTCTAAGCCCGAGACTTTTGACTGGATTATTGGTGCAGAGGCTAACTTCCCGATCCGCAGCATGCTGCAGCCCAATGATTTTGGCCACCCCAATACTTATTTCGGCAATTTTTGGGATTCCTTTGAGCGGGTGCATACCAATAGTAGCGTCCAAAACCATTGGTTTTATCTCTTGAGCGAAGGCGGCAGTGGCAACAATGATTTTGGCAGTGCTTACAGCGTAGAAGGACTTGGCTTTGAAAAGCCCGCCCAGATCGCTTTCCGCTCCTTGTTTTATTACCTCCATCCGAGCACCACTTACGAAGAAGCACGTTTGTATAGCTTACAAGCTGCCACTGATTTGTATGGTGCCTGCTCAGCCGAAAGCGAGCAAGTCATCAATGCGTGGCATGCCGTCGGGGTAGGAGAAGCTTTCTCCGCCCCTAGCCCAGAAGCTAATTTCACCTATTCAGATTCTATTTTGTGCAGCTATCCCTTAGAGCTACAATTCACCAATCTGAGCAAACATGGCAATGCTTTTGTCTGGGATTTTGGCGACGGCAATTCGAGCGAGGAATATTCACCTTCACATGCCTATGAAACTCCGGGACAATACACCGTCTCTCTCTCCCTCAGTGGAGAATGTGGGACGGATAACAAAACGCTAAATAAGCCTATCAGCGTACAAAGCCCGCCGGAAGCACCATATCCTATAAATGTCGTTTCACTAGCCATCTGCGGCGAGGAGTTAGAATGGGTAGCAGAAGCAGCCGGTCAAGTAGTATGGTATGATGATTCGGCGCGTTTGGTCGCCTTCGGCGAACGCTTATATTTATCTGACTTCATGCGTTCGACAACTTACTCGGCTCATCAGCTAGTGCCCAAGCAGAGCTATCAGGTATATCCCGAGCTCAATCAAGACTCCGTTCCTGAAATCAGAGATTATGCTCACGGCCAATACTTTTTTAATGAACAATTGATTCAACTCAAGTCATTTAAGGTCATGCTCGCAGAAGCGGGCGAAATTGAGGTTGAGATATTTTACCCCGATCGTAGCCGTTCCATAAAATGGGCCTTCGCGGGGGAAGTAGGAGAAAACACCCTCCAACTAGATCAATTTTATGAGCCAGGTTGGAACTATTTGGTCAGTGTTAGATCAAAGCACTTGGTGGTAATACCGGGGCCAGTAAAGCAAGATTACAATCTACCGGGACTATTTGGACTCAATAGTAGCCAAGGGGACTTCTATAACCATATTTATGGTTGGGAGATAGGGACCTTTTGCCAAAGCCCACCCGCTCAGATTGGGGCAAAAACTGCCGTCCCCTCCCCTAACCCAATCGATACCACCCGTTGTGGCCCAGAACGCTTTCGCTTTTTTGTCCCCTCAGAAGGCTATACCGTCAACTGGTACAATTGGGCGCATGATTTGATCTATCAAGGAGAAACCTTTGAGACACCGATCATCTATGGCAATACTCGTTATTACGTAGAACGTGAAGACGTACAAGCTTCCCAGACCTTTGGCCCTCAATTGGATGAAAGCTCTCTTTATCCTTGGCCTCAAAATAATTTTTCGGCAATTCATTTTACGGTACATGAACCCGTCATATTTGAATCTTTTGAGGTCATGGCTGATTCTGCTGAATGGGCAGTAGCCTTTTTGGTAGAGGATATTCCAGGTCTGCAGGCTGCCTTTAGTGATAGCATCCCTGCTGGTCGCCAACGGATTGCAGTCAATTGGCTCTTGCCAGCTGGTAATTATACCATGCGAGGCAATTCGCCTCATATTCGAGTACAGGATCAAGCGCTAAGTTTCCCCTACGAAATTGAAGGCCTTATACAAATAGACAGCGCCTCAAGCCCTGGTTTTATTCCCTTTTTCAATTGGCAAGTACGTCCGGCTTCCTGCTGGAGTGAGCGCGTCCCGATCACAATCAACCGAGGTTTGCAACTAGATCTATTTGCCGATTTTAGCTACCAACAAAATCAAAACTTACTCAAATTTGAAAACCTCAGTAAACCTTATGATCGGGTATTATGGGATTTTGGAGACGGAACCTATAGCACTGAGATAAATCCTACTCACCTCTTTGCAGAACAAGGCAGCTACGAAGTGGGATTCCAGATTTGGTATGGAGGCTGCTCAGATTTTATCACCCAGAGCATTAATATCACCCGAGTACAATCATTTTTAGAGATATATCCCAATCCTGCCGACGATCAGGTGGTGTTTAGCCTGCGCCCACTGCAAGCAGACGACTTTCGGCTTGAGATATTTGATGTCAGTGGTAGGCGCGTATGGGACGAGTCCTTGGGCGAAATAGGGAGAGGAGGTCCTTACTTCCATGCTTTGGACGTAGGAGATTGGGCCAGTGGTTTTTACATCGTGAGGATGCGTTCTGCGCAGCAGTCCCTAGTCGGAAAGCTACAGGTAAATTGATAACTTAAGTCCATGGCAAAAAAGAATAAAACCGTCGAGACCGAAGTCAATGTCACGGACTTCGTCAATTCCTATGTAGAGCAAGATTGGAAGCGGGAGGACAGCTTTCGTCTTATTGAACTTATGCAGGAGTGGTCAGGCTCCAAACCCAAGATGTGGGGCCCTACGATTATTGGTTTTGGTAGCTATCATTATAAATATGCCAGCGGGCATGAAGGTGATGCGCCTATGCTGGGCTTTTCTCCTCGAAAGGCCCAATTTTCACTCTACGTTTTTTCTGATACCGAAAAAAGCCGCGCTTTACTGGAGGAGTTTGGTAAGTTCAAAATGGGAAAGGCCTGTATCTACGTCAAGAAATTGGCCGATATCAATATCTCTGTATTGAAACAGCTATGCGAGGAATCGATCGACTATCTGAACGAGCATCACGAGTGTTCTTGTCATAAATGATCCATTTGTGAATGAACATTCATTAGCTACTCGCTGGTTTTATCAAAAATCCCCTCGGAGAGCAAATGTACTCCAAGGGGATTTAAATGGAACAAATACGAGCCAGACTAAATGAAGAATTGCTATGTGTCGCTTTAGCTGCGTGCTTCGCTTTATTTAGCGACTTCCATCAAGGTCAAGTCCTGCACCAATTGCCATTTACCATCGATTTTGATTAGGCTAATCAATCCTCTAAAATCGGCGGCCTTACCATCTAAAAAGACCTTAACTGAAGCATTCGCTTCATTTTGCACAGCAATAGATTCAATCTCTAAGGTCCGCGTATCGCCACCAAATTTCTTCTGCTCAATAAAGCTAAGATAAGTGGTGCGATCTAAGACTTTGACTGCACCAGAGGCTTGGTCATTCCATACTACGCGATAGGAGTCATGCAATACTCCCTCGAGCATAGCCACGTCTTGCTTATCACCTCCTTTGACAAAAGTTTCCAGCACTTTACGAATGGCTTTTTCAGTTTTCGTTTCGGTTTGGGTAAAACTCATCAAGCTTATTCCCATGGCGAGGCTCAACAGAGCCGTGATTACAGTGAATTTCATCATTATTGGGTGTTTAATTAGTTGATATATCAATTATTTATTTAAAAAAATTTTAAGTACTGAGACCATAGTATTCAATATGAAGACCGAGAAAAATTGAGCTATGCGGTTCATCTAGAACTCTTTTTCTGTACTGCATACTCCCGAAAGCTTTCGGGATACTTGCTTCTCTGCCCTTACCTAACTGCTTCCTCTATTTTTTGATCAAAGTTTTGGAAGATCTTTTTCATCCATTTTTTGATGGATTCGGCATCTTCGGCGCTCAGTCCCTCTAGGCCTACGGCTCTTACGCCTTGAATCAGAGGAATAAGACGATTGACGAGTGTTTGGCCTTGCTCAGTCAAAAAGAGCTCATTGGTCCTTTTGTCATCCGGCCTTGCCGAACGCTTAACCAATTCCTTACGGAGCAAGATCTGTACGATCCGTAGGATCGCTGCGGGATCCTTAAAAGTCGCGTTTGCAAGCTCCACTTGACTCAAGCCAGGCCTCTCCCCTATCTGCTTGAGTAGCACCCATTGATCCACGGTGATATCAATGCCTGCTTCCTTGATTACTTTTTTGGAGTAATCCTTGGAGCGACTATTCGCTCTGTGTATCCAAAAGTAGATGACGTCTTGTAGCTTTTTATCTTGCACGACACAAATCTATTGATATATCAATTAATTTCCAAAATTTATTAAAAAATAATTGAGATAAGCGTTCTGCGCAGCAGGAAATAAATCCTCATCCCCCAAAAATACTTCAGGCGCCCGGGGTGGGCGCCTGAGAAGCATCTTTTGACAAACTAACAAACTACTATTACTCTGATCTAATGTACGCAATTGTTAGGGGGGAGTTGTAGAGATCAGGCAATCTTAACGATATTTTAACAATCACATTAATGATTGAGGCAGAAGGCCTTATATAGCAGCTAAGAGCATAAAATTTTGTTAACGTTTCCAATCATAACGATTTTTTCAACTCATAACGAAATTTTCGTTGCATAATTAATATTTTCGCTATAGATTGTGGACATGGAACAATTAACCGCCAAAGAAGAGCAGCTCATGCAGCTACTTTGGAAAAGAAAAAAGGCGCTGGTGTCTGAGCTATTAGAGGATTTTGATGATCCCAAACCTCCACATTCGACCGTTTCTTCTATCATCCGCAAGCTGGAGGACAAAGCTTATGTCGGACACAAAGCTTATGGCCGTACGCATGAGTACTTTCCTATCGTAACCAAAATGGCGTACAAAAAACTGGCGTTTGATCGCATGATCAGCGACTATTTTGAGGGTTCCTACAAAGAAGTGGTTTCCTTCATGGTGCAAGAACAGGCCTTAAGCCCTGAGCAGCTCAGTGAGATCCAAAAAATGATAGAAGAAGAGGAGCCGGAATCATGATCTATTACTTAGTTTTTTTGCATCTATGTTTGGCGGGACTCTATGGCTTATATCATTTCAAACTCGCAAGTCTCCCCAACTTTAGGCTAAATCGGCTGTTTTTGCTGAGTATCCCCGTCTTTTGCCTACTGATTCCACTGCTAGAATGGAAGGTACCCGCGGGCATAGAAGATGAAATTCAACAATGGACGCATGATTATTGGGAACCCATCGAGGAGAGTCTAGCGTTCTCCGAAGGAGTCTCCCCCCAAAAGAAAGCGCTCACAAACTGGAAGCAGCTCATCCTTGGCCTCTATGCTTTAGGGATGCTTGGGCAACTGTTCAAAATTGCACGTACGTGGCTAGCTGCTTACCGGATTTTATGTCGCCAAGAAGGGCAACAAAAGCTACAAAATAGCATCTACCTGAGTCCAGAACTCGCGTTTAGCTGCACCTTTTTCCACAAAATTTATCTCGGCCAAGACTATCACAGCCTGCCTGCAGTGGAACGCCAATATCTTGTCGCACATGAGCAGGTACACGCCAGACTAGGGCATAGTTGGGATTTACTTTTCCTGCATTTGTTCAAGCTCATCGCCTGGTGTAATCCCTTGGCTCAAAAGCTGATTTTGTCCGCGCAAAACATACACGAATTTCAAGCCGATCAGATCGCGGCTCCTGAGCCCACTGACTTCTTAGGATACACTAGATTATTATTACGTCTGCAGCAGAGGGCCCAGCACTTACCCTTTGCCGCTTTTCATTCACATCCATTAACCTTAAGAATCAAAATGTTGAAACAGAACCAAATTTCGCATCCTCCTCGATGGAGTCGCTACCTGCTTTCTCTGCCTTTGCTGAGCATGCTTGTGAGCCTGAGCGCATTCAAAATGAGCCATGCACCGGCCATGGCAGAAGGGGTACCTATACTTGACCCCATGGTGAGCGCCTTTAGCCCAATGCTAGTAGCGAATGAAGATAGCCATATTCCGACCCTACGTCCTGTAGACGGGAAAATCACTTCTGGCTTTGGCATGCGTATGCACCCTATCAAAAAGGTCAAAATGAAACACACTGGTACAGATTTCCATGCTCCTATCGGCACTCCTATCAAAGCTGCTGGTAGTGGTACCATCCTCAAAACGGGCAATATGCCTAAGGGCTATGGCATATGGGTAAGCCTCGACCACGGCAATGGTTATGTAACGCGCTATGCTCAACTATCCAAAGTGGCCGTCCAAGCAGGGCAAGCGGTAAAACAAGGGGATATCATAGCTTATTCGGGCAATTCGGGTTTGTCAACGGCGCCACACCTGCACTATGAGGTGAAGCTCAATGGCAAGCATATAGACCCAGCAAGTTTGTTTGAAGACTAGAATCCAATAGCGCATGATCACCTATTTTCTTGCTGTCCAGCTCTGTTTATTCATTCTTTGGGGCATCTATTACTGGGGGCTTAGGTCGCTAAATCATCATGGTTTCAATCGCGTTTACCTCTGGTTCGTCCCCTTATTGAGCCTTATGATTCCAATGCTTGAATTTGAGCTAGGCTCTTCCCAAAGCTTCGTATTTGCTGAGAGTGGGGTGTTAGAGCCTCCTGCGGAGAACGATTCTCAAGCTAGTTTGGACTTAGACATAGCTGCTGACTTAGCAGCAGAACAGGTGATCCTTTTTAGTTGGATATTGGGACTGACTTATGGGACGGGATTGGGGTGGATGCTCTTCAAAAGCCTAGGTCCTGTCCTGCAACTACACAATAGTTTGCGGTCAGCTAAGCTATTTCGAGCCCCCAATCTTTATTGGCAGACTGAGGATGGCCTTAGTTTTGCCTTCGGCAAACGCATCTATTTAGGACAAGCCTTTGCCCAACTTTCAGCGGCAGACCAAGCCATAGTCATTCAACACGAACAAGCTCATATTCACCTAAAGCACCGATTTGATTTATACTATTTTCACGCATTGAGGGCGGTGTTTTGGTTCAATCCGGCAGTGCATCTATTGCTGCAGTCCGCGCGTAGGTTGCACGAATACCAAGCCGATAAGCAGGTCATAAAGGCAGGCTATGGCTTTGCCGCTTATGCCAAACTATTGTTAAGGCTACAGACAAAGCAGACAGACAAGCTATCTTTTCGTTTCGCCTTCGCCGAACACCCCCTCACAACTAGAATAAAAATGTTAAAAACTAAGACAAACTGGCTCCAATCCAGTGCAAGATATTTAGTGGCTATCGCATTGCTAGGTAGTCTCATCACAGGAGTAGGCTATTATTGCAATAGCGTTGGTTGGATACAAATCCAGTTCAATCCTTTAAACGCTGAGAAACCAGTTCAGGCCACTAAGTCAAGGCTAGCCCAGCAGGCTAGGCCGGCCATTAAAGTGGTCCAAACTCAAAATAGTACAGATCCAGACATCCCAGAGGTCAGCCCTGTCAACGCTAGAGTTGTGTCTGGCTATGGAATACGTACCCATCCGATTCTCAAAAAGGAAACCTTACACAGTGGAGTGGATTATTTAATCCCCTTAGGCACTCCCGTACGAGCAAGCGCCCGAGGGGAGGTGATTTTGGCCAAAGAAACCGAAAAATACGGTAAGCAAATCTTGGTTCAACATGCCAATGGTTATCAAACCCGCTACGCCCATCTAGGCAAAATTTTGGTTGATCTGGGCGAATATGTCCAACAAGGCGATGTGATCTGCCTATCAGGTAATACCGGTATGAGTAAGCAGCCTCATCTACACTTTGAAATCCTCCTCGATGGCAAAGCAATTGATCCGGAGCCATTGTTGCAGCATTAAGTTTCAGTGGGAAGAATCTCGATTTTACCGCATTGGCGTTAATGTTAAGCTTATTTGTGCGGTTTTCTCTCCACAAGCTTTCAAACCATCATTACCTGTAATAAATAAACGAGGGTTCTCCTCGACAGAGAACCCTCTTGCACTAGTATAGAAAACCATTAACCATTAAGGTCATAACAAAAATACATAAGCTAACTGGAAAGTCCCGCCTATTGGCCGAGTATATAAACCGCTCCCGATAATTTGTTGGGCGCCTGCCGTAATTCGGGCGTCTAACTCCAGTTGTATGCGGCGGTGTAGCTGTACTGCTACCCCTAAAGGCAAATAAATATTATAATCAATTCGTGGTCTGAGGGGTCCGGTACTACTTCCTTGAAAAATCACGAGTCCGAAGTTGTCTCTTTGAATTTGGCCTACCGCTTGAATATTTGCGATAAAATTGGCGGCCTCAGTAGAATCCAGCCTATTGACAAACCTCAAACTAGGGTTAATGTACCATTTGCCTCCTGCGCCAATACCAGCCGAAAAGGTAAAGACGCCTTTTTTCCAAGCCCGCCGATAGTCTATGCTAAAACCTAGCCCCTCTTGATTAATTCTTGCTTGAGCATCGTTAGGCATCAAAAAGGTTTGATAACTTTCCGGAGAATAATTGACGTTTAAGCGTAATTGGGCAAATTGATTATCACTTAACTGACGCTCCATACTGAGATTCACGCCAGAAGTAAACCGATCTCTATTCTCTTGTAGAGATCTCAAAACCGGCCCATCTGGCAGATTAGTTTGAGGATTGTCCTCAAATAAATGTGCCTCAATAAAGGCTCTATCTTCTCCTGCCGGCGTAGGAAGCTGGTATTGGAGGTGTATCCCAAAGGAAGACACCTTCCAATTTTGCTTCTGTGCATGTAGGGAGGTAGTAATGATTAGGCAAAGGCTGGCTAGCCAGATCCTGTAAGAGGTTCTAGTGGTCATGACAGATGCTTATTGTGAGAGTAATTTAGAAGGCGTATTGCAGCCCAATGTTTTGCTGCATTTGGAAGGTGTGATTGTCTATTACATCTAATACCATCACTCTTCCTCCGATCATCGAAGCAACTTTAGCACCAAGCTCGAAGTTTAGACTCAAACGTGGGCGTAATCTGATATCAGTTCCCAGTTGAAGACTATTTTCCCAACGCAAGTATTGGTTTACATCATGAGCGGTGGAGATTTCGTAGGAAGGTAGTTGGTTGAGCTCACTAAAGTATTGCACATAGCCATCCGGCAAGATTGGATTATCACTCGACTTGCGTGCAATGGGCTCATCATTTGGCTCCGGCACCTCTACAAATTGTATTTGGTACAAATCCAAACTGGCCTTAGAAATGCCTGAGCTCAAGCCTACATAAGGTTGTATTTTCTTGCTAACATCCTTGCGAAGGTAACGGCGCAAATTGAGTTTGGCCCTCCATTCGTTGCCGACTAAGTCCGAATAGCTTTGATCCGAACTAGCAACATAATAATACATCTCAGAAAGTTCGAGACGGATACCCGCTTCCCATACGCGCCTGATTCTCTTCATCAAACCCAAGCCAAAACCGGCATGAATATGAACAATATTAGCATAGACCTCATCTGCAAATTCATATTGTTTCCTGACGTTGTCTTGGGTCAAGTAAAGCCCAACCCGTAAGTCCTTGACTACTCGTCTATTTTTGATTTCCGGCTGATATTGTACGACTTGAGAGCTTACACTCAGCTTTGCGCCGGTTCTAGCTGTGTAAGGAGTCGGCAAAGGGTTAATATGATAGTTTTGCGCCTGATCGCTATTCGCGAATGCCAAATACAGATCTTCTGCTCCGGGGTCCAAGCTCGGAACTGACTCATCATCAAATTGACGCGCTGCAACCGCCTGAATTTTCGAAGCAGAGCCTTTATTTTGGCCTGCTCGATATTGATATCGAGAATTCGAAGGCAAGGATTCTTCTGCTACAGCGGCCATTAAATCTTGCGTTTGTACTTCCGGCTCACTGTCTTCAGCAGACACGTTATCACTAGCATAATTGGCGATAGCTTGTTCGCTTGCCCAATCAGTTTCTGGTGCCTGCCAAACCGTAAGGGCGGAGGTAGCCCCAAATAACATAAGTAGTGCTGCAGCAATCAACCAATATTGTTTGCCTCTGAGAAAGAGCGCTTTTTTCGCCGCTACTGGCTCCTCCAGCATCGCCTCCATCTTACCCCAATTGGCTTGGGCCTCAAAAGGACGCGCCGCTAACGCCTTCTTTCGTATGTCTGATTCCCAGCTATCCATTGCTCTGAAATTGTTTTTGATCCGTTCTGTAATGCTGCAACACCTTCCTTAGTTGTTTTTTGGCTTCACTTAGGTAAGCTCTCGAAGTAGATTCTTTTAGATCGAGCATCTTACCGATTTCTTTGTGTGGGTAGCCTTCTACAACGTTGAGATTGAACACTGAGCGCAATAAAGGCGGGAGTTGTTGGATACATTCAAAAATGTATTCGGCTTGGAGATCGTTGACCGCCTGAGCCGGTACTGCTTCCGATTCGGCATACATCAAAGGTAGTTCTTCTTGCCACCGCCCCTGCTTGCGGAGGTAATCCAAACATACGTTGATCATGATGCGTTTGATCCAACCTTCCAATGATCCTTGATTGCGAAAGCGCTCGATATTGCGAAACACTTTGATAAAGCCCTCATGCGCTAGATCTTCACTTTGATCTTTGTCCTTGACATAGCGATAACATACCCAGACCATACTAGCATAGTACTTTTCGTACAGCTGTCTCTGGCCCTGACGTTCTTGTCGGGCACAGGCTTGTAGCATTTGTTCGTCTGTGATATCTACCACCTTGGCGTGCATTGTAGGCGCTTTAATAGATCAGACGCCAAGTTACACGCAAACGCTGTGAGAAAAGTGTTAAAAATTGGTTAACACTTCTTCTTGCAACAATAAATCGGCTTCGGCCTGTTTAAAATGTCCGGCGGTGGTGCTAATCTTTTGCAGGAGGGCCTTGGCTTCTGCTAGCCGATTGGCTTTTAAATGCGTCAGTGCACTATACCAAGCTCGATGAGGAGAGTAAAGAGAATTATCGTCTATCTGCTGGAAATAATCCAAAGCAACTTTTAACTCCTCGGTTTCTAGATAGGTTATTCCGAGATACAGCGCCAAGGCTGAAGGTCTATTAAAAGTGGTATCATTTTTTATTGCTAGCAGTTGCTTTTGCGCTTGCTCATAATCTCCCTGAGTGTAGGCCGTCATCGCTGATTCCCAGTCTTTTACTTCACTATCCTGCCTCATACTTAAAGTAGCGGGGGCTTCATAATAGCTAGCATAAAGTTGCTGAAGGCTGCTTTCGCTTGGCCTCAGCAAAAAGTAGGATAAGCCTAAGACAAATACTGCAGCCGCCGCCCATATCCAAGGTCTAAAACCTACTCTTTTTACAGGAGTGAGTACTTCGCTCTCTTTTAAGGCAGCCTTGAGATCGTTCTGCAGTTGACGACGAGCATCTATTTTGGTGGCTGCGTAGAGGTGGGCCGCTTCGCGGAACGCTTCTCTCAAGCCTTCGTCCTCAGTCATCCGCTCCTCAAAGCTTTGCTGTTCGGCTGGGGTCAGTATTCCTGCCAAATAATCTTCTATCCAAACTTGGTCAGATCTCATGTTTCGCAGCTTTGAGATTTTTTTTGAGCGCCTGCAAACATTGGTAGCGTTGGCTGGAAGCACTCTTAGGACTTGAAAAATTCATTTTCTCAGCTATCTCCTTTGGACTATAGCCCCAATAAGCACTATACCAAAGGATTTGACGGCAGCGTTCGCCAAGGGCGTCTAAATAAGAAAGGACTAACTCAAGTTTTTCTTGATCCATCATACTTCTTAAAAAATCCTGCGCACGATCCGGTAAGTGCACAAAGGCCTCAGACCAATCTTGCTGGGCCTTTTTTATGTTAGTCGTATTGGATCTCAGTTTATCAATACAGCGATTGGAAAAAATCCGAAAAAAGTAGGTCGAAAGCCGACTTTCCCCGGCAAAACGCCCATCGACTACATGTTCACTCACTGCCACCACCGCATCGGTATAGCAATCAATCACATCCTCTTCTGACAATTTGAGCTTTTGTTTTTGCTGCACTAGGTAGCCGCGATACGCCAAATTGAGGGCGTGTATGGCTCGTTCGCGCGCTACGCCTCCCTGCCGTATCGCAGCGATCCACTGAGTTTCGTCCTGTTGCGTAGCCTTTAATTTCATAAGCCCCTGAGGCATGAATTTCGAAAAAAAGAGACGCCCTACTTTATCAATTGGCCAGCAGTTCGACTGATCTATTTGAAAGCGCTTTCCTTCCTATTCATTCCATTACTCTAATGCCAATTTCATGAAAAAATTGTATCAAAGCCTCCTTCTCAGTCTTTTTTTGCTCTTGCCTTTGTCTCAATACGCTACTATACACGAAGTACTTAGCTATTACGATGGGGGGACCCTCAGTTTTCGGGACGCAGTATCTATTGCGAGTCCCTGCGACACCATTCTTTTTCCGGCCGGCATGAGTGGGGGAACGATCCGGTTCAATTCCGAGGTAGGCATTCCTGTAAGCCTTACGATTTTAGGTCCAGCAGGTGGCTATATCAACTTCGTAGCCTTAGCGCCTTCGATAAGATTGCTCAATTATACAGGCGGTGCCTTCCCTAGTGGCATTGGTCCCAGTCCAGTTTGCTGCAATGTCATCAAGCGAATCCGCTTCTACAATGGCAGTCCTAGCGGCAATGGTGGAGCGATTTATACGCCAGGTCCTATCAAGATCGACTCTTGCCACTTTATCAATAACCAAGCTATCAATGGCGGCGCCATCGCTTATTATGAAACCAGCCTAGGCCTCGGTCTCTGTAGCATGCAAATCAATGATTGTGTCTTTGGCGGCAATCAAGCAAGCCAAAATGGGGGTGCCATCAATGTCGATGGGGGGAGACTTAGTGTCAGCGAATCAGGCATAACCAATAATAATGCTCAGGAGCAAGGGGGCGGGATTTGGTATCGCAATACCTTCCTTTCTACGAGTCGCCTGATCACAAATCAAGTTTCTTTGCTCGCAAACACAGCCAATCAGGGTGGGGCTATTTATCATGAAAGTAGTGCCTTTTCTGCAGGCCCAGCTTCGCTGAACGCCTTGGCGATGGCCTACAATGAGGCCCAAGAAGATGGAGGTGGGATTTACAATGAAGCCGGCAAAATCATCATCAAAAACTCACCCGATATTCATACCAACAAAAGCCTCCATCGCTCAGGAGGAGCTATTTACAGCAAAGCTGATCTTACAGTTGAAAATTCAAGGCTTTATAAGAATGAAGCTTCCCAACATGGTGGGGGTATTTATCTGGGAGGCCTTCTGCCAACGCTGAGACTGACGCAAACAGAACTTAATGAAAATGAAGCCTCCCTCAATGGGGGAGCCTTATTTCTTAATTCAGATCAGGCAGTGGCCTTTATCAACCAATCAGAGTTTTGGGCTAACCAAGCCCGCAATCATGGTGGCGCAATTTATCACAGTGCTCAGCGTCTCAATGTTGACTCTTCCCGCTTCGAATCAAATGAATCTCACGTGCATGGTGGTGCTATTTATTGGGACGGTTTTGCTCAAGCCACATTAGACATCAAACAAACCACCTTATTAATTAACCGTGCCCTCCAAGGCAAAGGGGGAGCCATCAATATGGAAAGAGCGGGCTTACTAGAGCTTGCCGAGAGTACTTTTGATCGTAACCAAGCTGCCATGGAAGGGGGAGGCATTGCCGCCTACGGCGACGGAGGCACAATCTATTGGGGAGGCTTTAGTGCAAATCT
>JBCCQN010000195.1:0-15255 GCA_039024315.1 Bacteroidota bacterium | reverse complement strand
TAAGAGATAGAGCCCCATAGGTCCAGCGATATAGGTGATGACTCCTAAGCGAGCCCATACGGCCTCCCCTGAACTGTAACTCCAAGTTTCATATATCTGAAAAAAGAATAAAGCTAATAAGATCGCATGATAGATCGCAGCGGCTGAGCTTGTGCCTCTAGCAGTCGCCACACTGCCTTTACCGAAAGCCAAGGCAACGACAAAACCGTAGATGATCAGGGCAGGAATGGGTAAAACCGTCCAAAAGAAAAGTCCTCCAAAAAGTGCTCCAGGTAGATTGATGATAGCAATCGCGATGAAGACGAGACGAGCGTCATAGGGAAGGATACCAGAAGAAAGGCGGTTTTTGATATTGTTTAGCATAGTGTGAAGATTTAGCGTTCCACGAAGGGGTGAGGAGAAAAAAGCGTCAAAAAAACTGACTATTTGCCGCTAAGCGACTCATGGTACACTCGGATAAGTAGCATATTGAGGCCAATAGTGCTGGCGAGGTAGGCAATGATTGGGTAGAGATAGATGTCTTTACCGCCTATTAGGAGCATCAGCATTAATAGGCTGAAATTGTATGTGATGCTTACGGCAGCCGTGAGAGTGATGTCTTCGCTAATTTTTTGGGCTTTCACTACTTGAAATTGGTGCCAGAATATCCAAAGTCCGGGGATGGGGAGGATCATAAAGAAGTACATGGCCCCAAAACCGGCGGGGATCAAATTGATCAAGGTAAGGGCGAGGGCGACGAGACGTACTTCAGAAGTTACGATTCGGTCGGGGAAAAATGATTTCAGGATTGCGAACATAGTGTCAATGATTAGCAGTACACTTGTGTTACGCAATTATAAACCATAAGTTTAGAACTTTCAAAAAGTTTTGAAAGTTTATATTAAATAAAATGACCGCATCAGGATTTCACTGAGCGGTCAAACATTTTTATGAGGGTATTGAAGAACCAGTTGCGGTCCGCTTTGACCACCACTTCGAGGAACTTATCGGCTTGGTTGATCACTTTGCTGAGATCGCCGACGGAGTCAACAAAAGCTTTTAGTTCGATCTCATCACCGCCGCTCTCCACTTCTTTGACCTCCTCAAGTACTTTGAGTACAGGCTTGAGTTCTCGTTTGCGTCGCTCCACGATTACCTGCTGAGCGACTTCCCAGATATCTTTTTCGGCGTAGAAGTATTCTCTTCGTTCGCCTGATTTATGTTCTTTTTTGACCAATCCCCAATCGATTAGGGCGCGGAGATTCATATTGGCGTTGCCGCGGGAGATATTGAGGGTGCCCATAATATCATCGGCGGAGAGAGATTCGGGGGAGATCAATAATAGGGCGTGCACTTGGGCCATAGTACGATTAATGCCCCATTTGGAGCCCAGAGTACCCCATTCTTGTATAAACTTCTCCTTAGCTTCTGCTAGTTGCATACCTCAATAAATTCTAAAAGCTTGTTTTCAAAAATGATTGAAACTATTGATAATATATATGTACCAACTGCAATAAGTTAAAATAGTTACAATAAATCAGCAATTAGCCCAAGACAAAATATCCAGAGGGGTAAATTGCCCCTCTGGATAAAATCATTTTTGAATGAAGAAGCGTTCCGTGAAACGGTACTCTTGATGCGAAAGTCTCAAAAAATACAGCCCACTAGGATATGAGCGGAGGGAAATGTCCGCGCCTAAAACTCCAGCAGGCAGCGTCCCTTGATCAAGTGATTGCCCCGTGAAGCTGATAAGTTCCCAATTGAGGGTATGCATTAAAGGAGAAGCCAATTCTAAACTTAATTTTTCTCGGGCCGGATTAGGAAATATATTGGCGGAAAGGCCAAGTTCTTGGGCAATAGAAGTAGCCCAAGCAGTCGCAAAAACTTGAGGGCTTGAAAGCTTATCCCCACAATCGTTATAGGCCTGGACGCGCCAGTGATAGTAAACCGCATGATCGAGAGGATCTAGCTCGACGCTATCGGCAATACTATAATGAGTTTGCACGATATTGTTAAAACTGGGGTCAAGCGCAAGTTCGACTTTAAAGGAGTCTGCCGGAAAATCACTTTCCCAATGAAGTATAGGCGTCAAGGAGACTTGGCTTACACTATCGACTGGGAATAATAGGTTTGCTTCCGCTCGGTCGATTACGTTTATGGTCAGCTTCGCAGAACGCTGAGACACCCCATCTATGGCATTGACTTGCACCTCATACTGACCCGTAGTATTAAAGGGGCTTAAACTAGCTCCTACAATGGTGTTGGGCTGGGTTGGTACCGTATTGATATTAAAGCTTACACCGGCTGGTAAATCCGTGATCGTGAGTACCACGCCAGGATTGGCGTTAAAAGAGTCGCCGATAAGAATGTCAAAATCAAGCCCTTGTCCAAGGCAAATTTCGGCTTCCTTGGGGATGGGAAGTAGGGCCGACTCCACAGTACTGCAAAATTCCAATTCCCAACCGTTGATGGTACCTCCGTCTCCCAACTCATTGTCGATAACAGTCAAAGTCCAAATACCCTGCATTTGATCGCCATTGAAGTTGCTCAAACTTTGTAGAGGTTGGTACGCTCCGTTGATAGCAGGATTGGCAAAGGGACAATCATTAATCAAATCAGCATAAGTAAGAGGCGATTGGTCATCAAAATCCGCTCGGAT
Organism: Bacteroidota bacterium; assembly: GCA_039024315.1. Classification (GTDB taxonomy): domain Bacteria; phylum Bacteroidota; class Bacteroidia; order J057; family J057; genus JBCAWW01. Next base: position 12,617 of record JBCCQN010000195.1, on the reverse strand, counting down.
ATCTTCGCTTACACATGAAATCTGATCGAGGAGAATAACCTCCTTATTTTGCGGTGAGGTAAGCGTAATCACTAAATCCCCCACCCAAGTGTGGTCAATATTGAGATTACGCAGGTTTAGATCCTCGATAAAGCCATTTTCCGTTACGACTATGGTAGAGGTGATGGTATTGAATCCCGAACTAGGAATCACCTTGGGCACATCAGAGGAGGCAGTCCCCCCACAAAATAAGGCTCCTGTCCTAAATCGCTGAGTCGGGGAGTAATTACCGGCCCCACAAACATTGGTGCCTTTCACTCGCCAATAATAGTCGGTTTCCTCCATCAGGTTTCCTGGAGACCATTGTCCGGCTTGCACTCCTCCAATGCCGACCATATTAACAAAATTGGAGTCAGTGGCTAGCTCCACCACGTACTGGGTCAAAGGTAATGCAATCCATTCAAGTAAGGGGGAAGATGTTACTTCAATAGCCCCGTTAGCAGGACTTAGGGGACTTGATATGGGTATACCTTGGCTAATTACCAAAGAAAGCGTTTTGATCGTGGTATCAATGCCATCGGTTCCGGTTAAAGTAAAATCAAAGCTTCCAGCCAAGAGAGGAGTAAGATTGCTAAGGGTAAGTGTACTAAAGTCGCCAGGAGCAATCGGATTTGGCGATAGGTTTACGGCCACTCCTGCAGGCAAGCCCGTAATGCTTAGTTGCACACTATCTAGAAAACCTTCACTGGCTTGAAGGTTGTAATTTGCATTCAAGGGACTACAGAGATCTAATATTCTTGGATTAGTGATGATGTTGGGGCCACATTCTCTTCCATCCATCACCAAGAGGCCTGTATTAGTAGGATCTAGCCAATCTTGTAGTCTCGTACTGCTAGTACCTCCGCCTGTCCATGAACGATGGATCCAGCCATATACATCATAGGCATTATTACCACAGGCAGCTTGCCCACCAAACAGTTGCCCTATCACTCGCTTTTGTTTATCAAAGAGTGGCGAGCCAGATGAGCCCCCCTCAGTAGTACCGATGTCCCAGTCATTGACTACTACATAATTGCCATTGGGATTAGGATTACCACCGATACTGGCAATAGCGGTGAGATCAAATTCAAAACTAATGCGCTTCTCTTCTGTATTTGGATGATGCACACAAATGACCGAATCACCAGTTGCGCCGCTAGTAGCATCAAAGCCTGCAAAAAAGGGTAGATACTCAGTCGGCACGTCGTCATCTAGTTCAACCAAAGCAAAATCGGAGCCATCCCATCCGGCGCGATAAACCGATCCAGAATTGAACTGCGTGAGTTGTCCGTCCCCATTAGCACCACTTGCCGCTGAGTTGGGTTGACGGCAGGTAGAATTCTCAAAATTCCAATAAACCACTATGGAAGGCGCATTACCACTATTGAGTCCGCAGTGATCAGCAGTCATGAAAAAGGGGCGACAATCATTAGCGGTATTGTTGATCAAGAAGCCTGTACAAAAAGTATTACCGTTAAGACCATAAACTCCTACGGAGCGAATGATATCTCTGTAGTCGTCTACAATACCAAAACCATCAACAAAACCGCAAACAGCGTCCAAATTACAAGATCCGGAGACTATTTGACCGAAGCCAAGGAAGTCGTGGTTAATAAAGCCCAATTGGAGCAGCACTTGATTTTGCGCTTTTTCGGGTATTGTAAGTTCAATGATCAGTTCTTCTCCCTCAACAATGGGAGTCCAAAGCTGGCCATGAGATTCGTTGTCTGCCGGCGAAAAGGGTCCCTGTACCATTTGCATATCAGGGCTATACAAGCGCATACTCCCGCCACGAGGCATATAGTAATCAGTAAAGCCTAAATTGAGAGATTTTGCCCCTGCCGAAAATATTCTCAATCGCCACTGCTTCCGGCCATCTCCCAGAGATTCCCAAGTACCGTGAGAATTTGGATTGATATCCACAGGCAGGGAAACTGCAAACTGAGGAGCTTTGCCTTGTTTGCTGCGAGTTTCTGCTGCAGCCAATAGCGCTTTGTTATCCTGATAGGGAAGCTCATAGCGCGCCACTTTATCGAGGCTAATCGTCTGAGCTTTTATCATCACGCAAGCAAAAACCAGAAGAAATACTAGGCTAAGTTTATTCATGAATAATAGCGTTTATTATTGGGCAATAATTCCTTTAGGGACTAACTACAAGCTTCTTGACATCACGCCAATCTCGACCCGAGACCTCCACTAGATAAACCCCAGCCGCCCAGCTTTGAGTCGAAAGCCTATGTTCGACGGGAGCCCCTGCCTGAATGACGTACTGTTCATTTGCGATCGATTGTCCAGTGAGGTTTAGCACCCGCATATTGATGGTTTCGCTGCGTGCAGCGTCAATCGCAATTGATACATATTCACGGGCGGGGTTAGGCTGAAGATGCCATTGTACAAAATCTTTTAGCTCTGGCTCTATATCAGTCAACCAAACATTGATATTGAAAGTCTCGGTCGGGATCCAGCCTCCGTTTGCATCCAAGACGCTAAAGAGAAAGTTGTCTGTTAGGATCGTAGTGCTATCGTGCTGATAATTGAGCAATCCGTTGTCAATATCTGCTTGGCTAAATTGCGCCCCTAAGCCAAGGATCTGGTTGTCTAGGATCAAATCTCCACGACTAGGGAGGGACAATAAGGTGTAGTTTACATCTTCACTGGTCAAACTACTAGCGCTGGCAGCAAGACGGGTATTGGGCAGTGTTTTGAGTTCACCTTGAAAAACTATCAAAGGCTGGTTGAGCAAGCTAGGAGGTCCTGCAGGTAGGGTATCCCGACAAATCTCAAGTGTCCAATTGTGCACCAAACCGCCCCCACCATCTGCATTATCAGAGATCTGAAGTGTCCATGCGCCCGCCGCATCAAAACCATCAAATGCAGCAAATGACTCTAAGGGTTGATAGGTCAAGCTATCGTCAGCAGGACAAGCCAGTGGCTGCGCTAAGCCAACATCATCAAAGGAGTTGTAAAAAGCAGTAGAACCATTACACACAGCTGAAAATAGCTGCGCATCAGCATCATTTGCTTTGCTTAGATTGATGGACAACTCCCCAATGTTGTCATGAGTTATATCTATGTTTTTGACATTCACATCACTAATGACGTAACTATCTGGGACGAGTAATAACGAACCAACGGTCGGAGTACCACTATTGGATATCGCAATAGGCAAAAAGCCCGGATTATATTCTGTACAGCTTGTGACGGCCGTTTGAAAAGCATTTACAGTAGAATAAGGTCCTTTCCCGCATTCATTATAAGTCCGCAGCCTCCAATAATATACTTGTCCCGCCTCTAACTTGGCAGGTGAAACCAACTGAGTGCCGGCAAAGGCTTCTTCAAACACCACAAGACTATCAAAGGCAGGACTTGAGGAAACTTCCAGATCATAAGCACCATTGCCCATGGCTGGAGGCCAAATAAAGGTTGGTTCGGTAAGGACATTTGTCGCAAAATTGCCAGGAATGGCGATGATCGGAGCAGTAGCAACACTCGCAGCGCTGATCTCTAAGTCAAAACTCTGACTAATGATCACTCCGTTGTTATTGGTAGCGGTGAGGATAATTGGATAATTTCCGGGCACTACCCCAGCAGTAGCTACTACCCTAGCTGTGACAGTAGCAGGCAAGTTTACTTGCGTACTAGAGAAGTTAAGCGTAACCCCTGCGGGAACGTTAGTAGCGCTGAGGTTTACCGGACTCATTGCACCGCCAATCTCATCTAATTCGAGCTGTATCTCAAAACTATCTTGGGAGCAAAGCAGACGGTAAGCGGGCTCCATATTAAAATAAATGGCCGGTGATGTTGGGGCAGAGATAGTGAAGTTTTGGTTGGAGATATCAAAAAAGATATTATCATGAGCTTGTACCCTTACTCGATTGGCATTACCAGGTAGATTAGGCACTTGTACTTGAGTAGAACCATCGTTTAGCACTTGCCCCGCCAGTAAAACTGGATAGGTAAAGCCCCCGTCTGTAGAAAGGTAAATATCAACCAGTTGGCAGTTGATCGGGGCGAGATCCGTATTAGCGACATTCCAACTTACTGGCTGGATACTGCCCGCAGGCCAAGTGCCTGGTGAATTAGGAGAGGTAACGACAAAGGGACCAGCAGTGCCATGAACCGTCACCGCCATATCATCTTCCGCGGTACAGCCATTGCCAGCGGCATTATCTCTTACGGTCACTCGGAAATTATAATCTCTCCCTACTGCGGATAAGCGTTCCCAAGTAGGGGTCAGATTATTAACTATTGAAAGCAGTTGAGGGATCGTACGGCTAGGACTAGAGCTAGGCAAATATGTTCTGAAGGCAGGACCATTAGTGGAGTTTGCACTAGGCGGCATGCTCGCAATCTCATTGTCCCACTGTTCCCATGAATAGGTCAATGGATCATTGTTGAGATCGGTAGCGTTGGCGGTAAGCACGAATGGCGTTGAATGTGGAATCGTATAATCTGAACCTGCCTCAACCAAGGGAGCTTGGTTGCCAGTATTAACAATCGCGGGACAGTTGTGGCTCAGGATTTCCTGCTGCATCTCAAGCATACTGTAGGCATGAAACATCGCATCGCTATTGCTTTGTACGTTGGGCGAACAGATCCCCGCATATCCCATAATGGTAACCGCACTGCCTGGTTCATAGGCAGCAGAATTTGCTCTTTGCCCAAAGCAATTATTGTTAAAGGTATGGTTAGCACCAAATTGATGCCCTAGCTCATGGGCCACATAATCTATTACAAAGGGATCACCGGTTGGGTTGGGCAAAGAGGTACCTCCTTCGGCCTTGAAATTAGAACAAACCACCCCTAATCCAGCGAGTCCCCCGCCTCCACTAGCGCTGATTAGATGCCCAACGTCATAATTGTTCACCCCGATCACAGCGTTCAAGTTGATTCGATTTTGCGTCAAGTTTTGTCCCAAACCGCCTGAATAAGGATCAGTAGCTGCGTTAGGATAAATGATCAAGTCATTGTTAGGGATCAGCTGAAAGCGAACGCTCAAATCTCTTTCGTAGATTTCGTTGAGACGGTTGACGATATTGACAATCTCGGACAACGCATTGATTACTCCACCGTGAAAGGCCGTATATTCTCCCCTAGCAGCCATTGCTAGACGATAGACTCTTAAGCTGCAATCTCCGGCTCTAGTGCCACTGACAGGAGCGTTGCCCGAAGGCCTAACCATAGAAGCGTCTAACTCGCAGCGCCAACTGTTATTTGTCGGATAGTCTGCCTTGGCGTAGGCGAGATAGTATTGAGTATTGCCTCTGCCATAAGGGTCCACAAACCACTGCCCAGCAGGTGAGCTACCCATCACCCTTACCCCTTTGGTCGTGATATCGACTCGAACCCTTAAGTTGGGATCGGAAACTTCTATCCCATAGTAAGTATGAAATTCCGGAAATTTGGCGATCAAGCCAGGCGCCATAACATCGTACTCAATCAGGCGAAAGCTTTGCGTGCTCCCATCTTGCATGGGTAACTCAATGAACGCATTAGACTGAGATAATGAGCTTTTGCTTTCATGCGGAACTTGCAATAAAGCTTGGCGCATAGTAGTTAGATCCAAGGCCAACAGCTGGTACTTATTGGGCTGTAGGTCTTGTTGAAGCGAGTTGGGTATTGTGGTTTTGTCAATGGTTTGCCAGACGGATTGGGCTTGTGTATTGATACTGCTATAAAACAGGCCCAAACACAGGCAGAGTAAAGTAAGTCTCATATGTTAGCATAAAGTATAACCGACCCAAGTTACGAGATTTCGTATTGAGTATATGATTATTCAAACAATCCAAACAAGCCTTTCCCTACTGCACAATTGTATCCAAAGCTGCCACGGAAGCCCCTAAAATCCCGTATCCATTTTCAATATTTGAATAGACAATTACGGGTTCTGCTTGCAGAATATTAATGCCACCCAATCCGCCTTGCTGATCTTGTAATTTGAGCTGATATCGAGCATAATCTTCACTCGCTGAAAGTGAGTAAATAAATATCTTTTTGATATCTAAGGGTTGGATCAAAGCTGGATCGTTGAATGAATTGGGTAACTCACAGAGCAACTGAATTGTTGCCCTTTGGCCATCAAATTCCTCATCGCTAAACAGGTTCCCGTCCGTAGTATAAACCCCTTGATCTCCTAAACGTGCTATGCCTTGTACATTGGCAAAAGCTCGCAGAGCTTGTCCGGGAAAAGCGGGATCTTCATACTCAATATCTGCATCGACGACATAGTAGTTGTTGATTCCTGCAGGATCATCAATGGTCAAGTTGAGTAAAGACTGAAAGCGACCGGTACCATCAGGAAAGATTTCTCGCAAGATGTATTGATCAATACTAGCATCGATGATATTGATAGGGTTAGGGATCAAAGTGCTCGCCTGAATGGCTTCATAATCGGGATGGCTGATGTTGACTGATACCGTCTGCCCAGATTGGGGGCTGGTAGCATTGAAGTATTTACCGGAAACATCGTTGCCAGTAGCGCCTGGAAAAAAGGCAGTATCTCGATATACAAAAGCCCCAATATCTTGGCCATCAATACTGACCTGTACCTCTGCATCTGGAATCAGAATTTCTTCTATAGAGGGTAACTCTAAGGGTCCGTAGCTACGTGTGAGATAAAGATCAATCGGTTCTCCAGGTTCGAGAAAGGCATTAAGCACCAATTTAGTTTCATGGGGGGGGAGCGGCACATCGAGCGTGGTTTGACAGGCAAAAAGGCCCAAAGCGGTCGCAAAAAGGAGATATATAGGTAATGATTTCATGAGGATAATCGTTTTAGGTAAAAAGTATGGAGTACCGAGAAAAAAGGTTTCTCTAAACTATATAGCCAGTTTCCCTAGGTCTTAATACTGAATACTATTGCCTAAGTCCTTAAAGAATGGCTGAAGTATCGAATGGTTGAGTAGGGGAATCTTTCGCTTTTGCCTGATTCAAAACTTCATAAACTCCAACCTTCAACCACTGACTTATCGTTCTGCGAAGCTGACTAAAACTTAAAACTCAAACTGATCGAAGGAATAATAGGAAATAGTGATACCTTGATCAAAGCAGGTTGCGGATCGCCATTAGGTAGTACCCGATCTTCGTCAAAACCGATGAAATAGGCATAAGGATTGAGGCGATTGTAGATGTTATAGATGCCAAAATTCCAAGTGAGTGAGCCCCATTTCGTAGGACGCTTGACATTCATCCCCAAGTCCATGCGGTGGTAGTCCTCCATACGGAAGCCATTACGGCCATTTTCATAGAGCTGTACCCCTTGTTGCCCATTGAGTAAGGGATAAAAACTACCAAACTGCGGCGTAAAGCCACGATTGATATTAGGCCTGACCGGCAATGTGGTGTAACCGCCACTCGGTAGCGAAATCGCATTACCTGTACCATAAACCCAAGTAGCAGAAAAGCTGACGCGCTCTGTCAACTGATGCGCCAGCACCACACTGATGTCGTGTCTCCGGTCATATCTAAAGGGAAAAACCTCGCCTTGATTGAGGTTTTCAAACTGGCGATTGTTCCAAGAAAGCGTATAACCAATCCAGCCGGTAGTCTTGCCCGTTTTCTTTTGTAAGAGAAACTCTACACCATAGGCTTCCCCTTCGCCGCCTGTTTCAACCCGGTCCTGCCAATCAGTTCCGTCAAGGCCAATATAAAAATCAGTCCCTTCTTTATAGGCAATCAGTCCTGACATTTGTTTGTAGTAGCCTTCGACCGTAAACTCGATCTTATCGTCAAACAAACTACTCGCTATTCCAAGGGCTGCTTGCCAAGATTGTTGGGGCGGTACTCTATCGGTCGCCGGTACCCAAAGATCAATCGGTAGTCCCGTGCCAGAGTTGACCAATAGATGTAAAAATTGCGTCATGCGTGCATAGGAAGCCTTGATCGATACGTCTTCCGAGACGAGGTAGCGTAGGGATAAGCGTGGTTGTAAAGAGGGATAACTTTTTTGGTTGACTCTTAGCAAAGAGGCATGTAATCCCACATTACCACTAAAACGACTGCCAATCCGAAAATTGTCTTCGACGAACACATAACTCTCCCAAGTATTTTGGATTTGGTTGTTGAGCATAGTGTCAATCAAAGCCGTATCCCCTACACTGATTTGAAAACCAGCCGCACCAGGGGTAAATGTGTGAAAGGTTACATTGCCCCCAAACTTGATATCATGCCTTGGATTAGGGTAGTAATCAAATTCAAGTTTAGCCCCAAAGTCCCTAATGCCAGAGCGGTATCGCAAGGCGGCATCGATGGACTCGACCCCACCAGCGCCATTATCAAATTCGGTTTCAATATCACTATCCGTCTTGAGACGATAATTGGTATAGGTAGCGGTGAGATTACTGAATAGCTTGGGATTCCAGATATGATTCCAACGCAGAGCGGCTAAGCGATTGCCCCAAGCATTGGTATTACGGATGGCAAAAGCGTTGTAATCGGGAGCACCTGGCTCGCCTGTTTGATCACTCAAACTCAGGCCCAAGCGATCATCCCCCATATAAAGACTCAGCAAGAGGCGGTCGCGGTGAGAAATTTTATGATTGACCTTAGCATTGAGGTCATAGAAATAATAACCAAAAGAAGCAGCAGTTTCACCTCCTGATTGTAAGCGGGTAATCAGAGAGGTCAGCGGACGGGTAAACAAATCTAAATAGGTCCGACGCGCCGAAACCATAAAGGAAGTTTTATTTTTAATAATTGGCCCTTGCAGAGAGATGCGTGAAGCAATTATACCGAGACTTCCCTCCCCTTGAAACTTTTCGGCATTACCGTCTTTCATCCGTATGTCTAGCACCGAGGAAAGGCGTCCGCCATAGCGAGAAGGGAAACCGCCTTTCACCAATTTGACACTACTCAAGGCATCGGCATTAAATACTGAGAAAAATCCCCCTAAGTGACTCACATAGTAAAGCGGAACATCATCGAGCAGGATTAGGTTTTGGTCTGGTCCGCCGCCGCGAACGTATAGTCCAGTTGTACCTTCATTGCCCGATTGTACGCCAGGCAGGAGTTGGATGGCCTTGATCACATCTACCTCACCCAGCAGTGCAGGCAAAAGCTTGATTTGCTCGATCGGTACATCTATCGTGCTCATCTCTGTCTTCTCTTGGATGCGTTCGACCTCATCGGCCACGATGGTCACTTCGTCAGTACTGTAAAATTCGAGATCAAAGGTAAATTCAGCGTCTTGCTGCAGATCTAATTCGAGCTTGAAAGGCTTATATCCAGTATAAGCGACGGTCAAGGAAACAGGGCCAGCTGGCAGGGTCAGGCTAAAGAAACCAAAGTTGTTAGTTAGAGCACCGTTACCGGAACGGCTATCATAGACCTTGGCACTGATGAGTTTTTCGCTGTTTTCGGCATCCTGCACATATCCGCTAATCGTGTAGAGCTCTTGAGCGGAGAGGAAACTACAGCAACTCAATAGTATTAGAGCATAAAATACTTTCATAGTGTAAAAGTAGGCTTTGTTTTGATAAAGCTAGGCATAAAAAAAGAGGGGAGCCGTGGGCTCCTCCTCCATTACTACACACACTAGAACCAATTTAAACCTTATGAGTAAACTGTCTTTTTGTCAGATTTTGGTGGTAAGACAAACCAAAAACTGAATACCCTACCGAGAATAAGAGAGAAAAATAAATGCACTATAATCTGGGGGAAAGTGAGGCGAAGGAAACATATATATACCGATATTGTAATATTGATGAACAGGCTTTAGACCATCATTAGCTAGGATTACTCTTTTGGTAGATCAATTCGTCCTTTAAAAGTGCCACGTTGCAGAGAATAGGGCCATTGAGACTAACAAAAAAATCCCACAAAAAGTCTTTTAACCAAATGAAAGTTTTTAGTCTGTTATTACTTTTAGCTTGTCCATTTCTCAGTCCTCAAGCATGGGGAAAGAGAATTTCAGCGTCCTTTGAATTCCAGTTTGAGGATAAGACCTTAAGAGGTCTCATCGAAAAAGCCGAAGGACAGCCCTCTCAGGCACTTGTCATTATAGTACCGGGCTATGGCCCTACTGATTTTGTGGAGGGGCAATGGTTTTCTCAATTACGGGATCATTTTGTCCAGATCGGGCTTACTGTTGTCCTTTGGGATAAGATGGGTTGTGGCAAGAGCGAGGGCGAGTTTGATATCCAACAGCCCGTCGAAAGTTCTGCCCGCGAGGCCTTAGCTGCCATCGAAGAGATTAAAAGGCGTAAGCTTGAAGGCTATCAAAAAATCGGTCTTTGGGGTATCAGTCGAGCCGGTTGGATTTGTCCTTTGATCATCAGAGAGTTTCCCGCTGCCTTTTGGATCTCGGCCAGCGGTACCGATGACAAAGAAAATTATGGCTATTTGCTGCGAGAAAACTTACTGATTGCAGGCAAAACAGAAGGAGAGGCAGAGCAGTTATATAAGGCCTGGCTAGCGGGTCATAAGGTTCAGTGTACAGCGGGGACTTATGAGGAGTACCTACGGGCAATTAAGCCTTTGACCGAGGACAGTCTTTGCCAGCAACTTTTCAATTATACCCCTGTCAAAGAGATCACAGAAGCAGGTAAATTGGCCTATCAGCAAGAAATTCAAAACTATACCCGCAAAGGGTATTTTGATGAAGGAAGTGGATTGTGGGTCTATATAAAAGATTTCGACCAGCTTTTGCAGCAAATAGAGTGCCCTGTATTAGCTGTATTTGGCGAAAATGATTCTCAGGTAGATTGGCGCAAGACCAAGCGTTTGTATGAGTCTTCAATAGCTGCTTCGCAGAACGCTCAACTCACTACTAAGGTTTTCGAGCAGTGCAATCATAGTATGCAAAAATGCATTAGTTGCGCCTACGGAGAGAATTTATCAGCTTTAAACTGGCAAGCTTGTAATAATTACTATGAAACTATCACTGATTGGTTAGGAGAGTATGGTATCATTAGATAATCCAAAACCGATTGGTAGTGAAGAAATAAATATCAAAAAAAGAAGTAGAAAGATCAGAGTCTGTTAGTATCAAGCAAAATACCCTTCATGACCCTATTAGTCCGATTTTTAAGCGTCTTGATACTAAATACTTTTATCTCATTGCTAAAATGAAATAAACTGAATATCCTAATCTTAAAAACCCAAAGTATGAAGCCCTTCTTTACCCTTTGTTTGGGTCTAATATGGCTAAGCACAAGCCTAAACGCCCAAAGTACTTTCAATGCTGCTGTTATCCATCCTGACTTGATGGTCGAAATGGAAACTCAAGCCCAGACTTATTTACCTGTTTACATCTTATTAGCAGATCGCGTCGATGTCAGTGCGATGGATGCTGATTTTCAAAAGCGCAAGGTCCCTCGTCAAGAGAGAGTACCTGTACTTTTACAAGCTCTGCAGGACAAGGCGGCTGCTACTCAAGGCCCCATCCTAGCTGCCTTAGAAGCTATGAATGGCGTGATCCATGAGCAAGTAAAAGCTTACTGGATAAGCAATCTTATCTACGCTCATATGACTCCAGAGGCGATCAAACAAATTAGCAATCGCTTAGACGTTGAGTTAATCGAATATATCAGAACTCCCACTATCTCTAAAGTAACCAAGGCAGCTGCCACCATGGTTCCCAACGGCAGAGAAATTGGCCTTACGGCAATCAATGCTCCTGCCATGTGGAACTTAGGATATACAGGATATGGTCGCAAAGTCCTCATCATGGATACTGGAGTAGATGGAGAGCACCCTGCCTTGAAGCGTACTTACTACGGTAATTTTGCTCCCGCGAACTTAGCTTGGTATGACCAATGGGGCAACACTTCTATCCCCACGGATTGTGATAGCCATGGTACTCATGTTGCCGGTACTTCTATCGGGATGAACCCTAATACCAATGATACCATTGGGGTAGCTTTCAATTCTTTTTGGATGGGCTCGCCAGAAATCCCAGGCTTTAGCCCCGAATGTGTTTCTCAGTTCAATCCTGCGGGCGTATTCCAATGGGCCCTTGATCCCGATGGTGATCTCAATACGACCGACGATATGCCAGATGTGATCAATAACTCTTGGCGTAATGTGATCAATAATGTAGGCACTAACTTTTGTAACCCAGGAGCCTTTGGCCAATTGCAAATTACGGTCGAAGCTGCAGGTATCATCGCTGTCTTTGGTGCTGGCAATGAAGGCCCTAGTGCCATGACCATGGGAGCAGAACCTAGCTTAAATATGAGCTTGGTCAACACTTTCTCGGTAGGATCAATCAACCCAGGAGGCGTTGGCTTCCCTATCTCAGGCTTTTCGAGCCGTGGCCCAAGCCACTGCCCAGATACAGCCAATGCGCTCTTTATCAAGCCTGAAGTAGTTGCACCCGGTAGTTTTATTCGTTCTACGACTCCCAATAATACCTACGCTGCATTCTCTGGGACTTCTATGGCGACCCCTCACGTTTCAGGTGCCTTCTTGTTACTTCGTGAAGCCTTTCCCACCCTATCTGCCTATGACATCAAGATGGGACTCTATATGTCCGCCATTGATCTAGGTACCCCCGGAGAGGATAATGACTATGGTAATGGCCTGATTGACGTCAAAGCAGCTTATGATTATCTCATCGCCCAAGGCAATACGCCTATTGTACCAGATCAGACCAACAATCT
>JBCCQN010000194.1:0-15266 GCA_039024315.1 Bacteroidota bacterium | reverse complement strand
GTAAACTTCAGATCCAGCTGCTTGCGCTTGGACTAAGCGTTGCTCGAGGAGCTGTAGTTGAGAAAATCCTGCCCTGAAATCGTATCCCGTGCTGTCCGCTGTCTCAGGTGTATAATCCTCCGGCATAGAGGTATACTGAGGAAGATAGCCGTTAAAATCCTTTTGGGCTTTAGCCGTATATCGTAGCAGGTGAAGCACGGTCGAGTTATAAGTATAAAGCTTAGAAAGCAGCAAAAACCTTTCCATTGGGCCTCTCTGGTCGATATGCGCGCGCAAAATAGGGGTATTCCAATAGTAAGGTTTGAGATCAGATAGTTTATCGAAGTTTCCCTCCCCATAAAACAAATCCCGATCGATATTGATGATGATCTTGCTGGGAGTATAGCGGTCGAGTATGCCCGCCAACATAGCATCACAATAGTAAAGATGCTGCCCTCTGGCGCCTAAGTTGTAGGCACTTTGATTAAGGCTATCCGTAAAGATGGAAGGAATGAAATGTCTTACCGCATGTGAGGTGCCTACGAAGAGAATTTCTGCTTCCGTATCATGCAAGGCATGGGTGATGCGATGATATTTGCCAGAGGATTGGGAGAAGTACCACTTTTGTAATCCCCAGCCAACTAGCAGGTCTAGTAGCACCAATAGCAAAAGGAAACGGCCCCCTCTTATGAGGACTTGTTTGAGGGCGCTATGTTGAGGTGCCACTGCCATTTAGAATTGAAAATAGATAAACTGACCTCCGTCAAACACTCCTAACAAAAGGATAGCGACAATCAGGCCTGCATATGTGAGACTAGCGGGAAGGCGAAAAAGTTGCCTTTTGTTGCCCCATTCTTGGTAAAACTCGACCAAAAGTAGGATACCGACGGCAATAAAGGCGTAAACCAAGTGGATCAAAAAGAAGCCTTTGTAGTAGAGGGGTCCTTGGAGGGTGAGTATTTGGCCTACTGCGTAGAACGCATCCTCTATGCTTTCAGCTCGGAAAAACACCCATGCTAGTAATACCAAAACATAGGTCAGGAGGATGCTCATTCCTTGGTATAATCCATTGGGCAAGGCCTTGGCTAAGCGTTCCCTGAAAGGGCCCAAAAGCAAACTCGCTACCAAATAAAATCCATGTAAGGCTCCCCAAAGCACAAAGGTCCAATTGGCCCCATGCCAGAGCCCACTGACGATAAAAACGATCATCAAATTGAGATACCAACGCGGAACAGAAACGCGATTGCCGCCCAAGGGGATGTAGAGATAATCCCTAAACCAAGTCGAAAGGGAAATATGCCAGCGTCGCCAGAAGTCAGAAACGCTAGTGGCGAAATAAGGCCGGCGGAAATTTTCCATTAGATCATAGCCCATACAGCGGGCAGTACCTATAGCAATATCGCTGTAAGCAGAAAAGTCGCAATAGATCTGAAAGGAAAAAAGTATGGTCGCGAGTAAAAGACTAAGACCTGAAAACTGCTCAGGCTGGCCGTAAATCTCATTGACGTAGAGGGCAAGACGATCTGCCACGACCAACTTCTTGAAAAAGCCCCATAGCATCAGTTTGATACCACTAGAAATACGCTTGTAGTCTAAGTGCTGCTGCTGTTTGAATTGAGGGATGAGGTTGCCCGGACGCTCAATCGGGCCGGCCACTAATTGAGGAAAAAAGCTCACGTATAGTGCAAATATCCCTAGGTGCGATTCTGCTGGCTGCTTGCCCCAATAAACATCAATGGTATAACTCAGGGTCTGGAAGGTATAGAACGAAATACCCACGGGAAGCAAAAAGTCCAAATATGGAGCGGCGATTTCAAGGCTAAATTGATCCAGTAGATTTTGGACCGATTGGCTGACAAAGTTGAAATATTTAAAGAAAAAGAGCACGCCTAGATTGGTGCCCACTGAAAGAACGAGATATAATTTCTTCTGGACAGGCGTAATCTCCTTTTCCATCTGTCTCGCGGCGAAATAAGCCACTAGGGTAGAAAAGATGATGAGAATTAGATACTCTGCCTTCCAAGAAAGGTAAAAATAATAGCTAGCTGCTAGTAATAAGGCCCATCGAAAACGGTGCGGGAGCAAAAAAAAGAGACTCACCACCGTGGGGAAAAAGACCAAATATGCGAGAGAATTGAAAAGCATCTAGCAGATTTGAATTAAGACAATAGTTGGCTGAAGGCTGCTAATGAAGGTAACTGCAGATCAACCAAATGAGCGTTCGCCGGAGGCATCTCTAATGCAGAAATCCAGATGGTAAACATCCCCGTATTACGGCCAAATTGCATGTCGCTCCAGGCATCGCCGATCATGATCGAACGATGAAAGTCGATATCTGGAAAGTCATTTTTTGCTGCTTTTGCCATCCCTATTTTGGGTTTTCGCCAGCCTTGGTGATCATTTTCTGGATGGAAAGGACAGTAATAAATGCGATCAATATCCCCTCCCGCCTCGCTGATCTCTCCCAACATTTTCTGATGAATGAGACCTAAATCCGCTTCTGTCATTAAGCCTCTGTCTATCCCGCGCTGATTGGTAACGATGATTTGGCGACCAAAAATGCTTTTGAAATGCTCAAGAGCAGCCAAACTTCCGTCGATAAAAATAAATTCCTCCCAACGTTTTACATAGTCATGCTCTCGTTTGCGGTTGATTACGCCGTCTCTGTCGATAAACAAAGTCCATGAACGGTCTATCTCGCGGAGATTTAAATTAGAAGATTGACTCATAGAGTAGGAGGAAAGAGGGTTCTTTCGATACGTTCACAAAGAATATGTCCTAATAACAGATGGCATTCTTGGATGCGCGGCGTGTCTTGGGTTGGTATGGCGAGCAAGTAATCACTGTAGGCCTGCAAATCTCCACCACCTGCCCCCGTCAGCCCTACCGTTAGAATTCCCTGTTTTTGGGCGGTTTGCATAGCGGCTACTACATTGGGAGAGTTGCCTGAAGTAGATAAGCCTACGAGCACGTCTCCAGTATTGCCTTTGGCGAGCATGAGGCGTCGAAAGGTCTCATCGTAGCCATAATCATTGGCCACGGCGGTAAGATAAGATGAGTTGACATGTAAGGCTTCCGCATGCAAGGGAGGCCGGTCGTAGTAAAATCGTCCAGCAAGCTCTGCGGCTAAATGTTGGGCGTCGGCGGCGCTGCCCCCATTGCCGCAAAAAAGGATTTTGTGCCCTAATTGCAGGGCTTGGATCATTTTGTCTGTTGCTTCAGCCAAGGTCTGGAGCAAAGCTTCATTCTCAAGCATCTTTGATTTGATGGTGATGGATTGGGCAATGATGTCTTTGATTTCTTGCATAGGGGGCCTGTTTGTCGCTCCTAAGCTACGATTCATTGGGCTGCTTACCCAATGGACACAGATCGATTATGCCCAAGGATTACGGTATTTACCCCTTTTTTGGCGCCAGAGTAAATAAAAGTAGGGTAGATCATCGACGAAGTAGCGTTTGAACATACGGCTGGGTTCTTGAAAGATGCGATGGAGCCATTCGAGCCCTATTTTGCTGATCCACTTCGGGGAACGCTGAACCAAACCCGCTTGGAAGTCGATGGTAGCTCCGATGGCAAATATGATATTGATCTCTGGCAGCTGGGCGCGATGGGCCATGATCCATTTTTCTTGCTTGGGAGCGCCGACTCCGACGGCCAATACAGTAGCGCCTGATTGCTTGATAAGCTCAATGATCTTGGCGTTCTCCGCAGGAGTCTGCTCAAAACCAAATGGTGGGCTGTAGGTGCCTACAACTACCTCGGCTCCGGCTTTGGTATTGATGTTTGTAGCTGCTTGCTGGACCGATTCAGGCGTTCCTCCAAGGAGGAAAATCCGCACCACATCCGTATTGTCGGCATGGTACTGACAGAAAGCCGGAAAAAAATCTGAGCCTGCGATTTGTTCTTTGATGGCTTTGCCTCCTGCCCATGTGGAGGTGAGTTGGATAATGCGACTATCACAAACCACATAGTCAGCCTGCTGATAGATTTCGTAAAAGCTGCGGTCTTTTTGCAGCTTCATCAAATGGTCTACATTAGGGGTAAAAAGGATGCCGTTTTGTAGCTGAGAGAGCAACTCATCGAAACCGAGATTGTGAATATCGAGATTGAGAATACGGACCGTTTCCATAGAAAATGAGGCGGAGTTAGTAGGCCTTGTCTTCTGGACGCACGATTTTCCAGACCGTCAGGGCGATAATCTTTAGGTCTAAGATAAAGCTCCAATTTTCGATATACCAAGAATCATACTCTACCCGCTTTTTCATTAACTCAGGATCTGAGGTGCCACCGCGCAAGCCATGAACTTGGGCGTGGCCAGTGATACCGGGGGTGATGAAGTGGCGAAATAGGTATTTATCGATGATTTGAGAGTATTCTGCGGTATGTACCAACATGTGGGGACGGGGTCCGACTACAGACATTTGCCCCATGAGGACATTGATAAACTGAGGCATCTCGTCGATGCTAAATTTACGCATCAAGGCGCCTATGCGGGTAATGCGCTGATCACCTTTAGTGGCTTGTTTTCGATCCGAGTCTTGATTGATGGTCATGGTCCGGAACTTATACACCCAGAAGTTTTGTCCACTTTTGCCGGTACGCAATTGCTTGAAGATGACTGGCCCCTTGGATTCTAGTTTGATTAGAACCGCCATGATAGGGAAGAGGATCGGGAAGAATATCAAGATCACCAAGCTCGAAAAGACCAAATCAAAGGCCCGCTTGATCATGCGATTGAGGAGGATTTTGAGCGGTTCTTTGCGCAGACCAAGGATAGGGATATGTCCCAAAAACTCAACGTTGACGGAACGTTTGCCAAAGACATCGAAGCTCGTTACTAGACGGAAATAGATAAAGTTGGTATCCGCAAAGTGAGACATTTCTTCGATCAAGGCTTCGCTAGCGAGGGCGATGGATAGATAGATTTCGTTTACAGATTCACGTAAGCAAAAAGCCTTGAGCTCTGCCATGGTTTCGCGAATCAGGGCTTCTCTTTCCTCTGGATTTAGCTTGGGATCGATATGCTCCAAAAAACGATATACGGTGGTGTTTTTGGAATCGAAATGATGAAAAATGTCCGAAATAGAGCTATCTGAGCCCACAACGGCGATTTTGCGAATGTTGTAGGTAACACTATTGTAGTAATTGTAACCTACTATCAACAAGCCTCTAAAGGCAAGCATGGTCAACAGACTGAGGGCATAAGAGTAAAAGAGGAAGTTACGCGAGATGATATCCTCTTTAAAAGAAACGATATAAAAGGTAATGATGAAAAGATGGATAAAAAGGGTCGAAACCAAGCTTCTGGTGTAGGGAATAAAACGCTGTAGCCGCTTAGAGTCGTAGCTATTGTTGAAGAGCGAAGCCAATATCCATGACAAAACAAAAATCAAGAAGAGGGCCGAATAAGCTATGTCCTGCCCCTCTAAGTTTTCAAAACTGTCAAAGCGTAGGAAAAAAGCGTACTTAACACAGAGGTTGAGTAAAATCGCCTCTGTGATAATGACAAAAGTTTTAAAGAGAAACCTACTGCTTTTCATATCGCTTTTCTGTCTCCTTTGGACAGATTAATTGGGTTTTGTTAAATGAGCAGATGCTTATCGGTGTAGGGAACAGAAGCAATTAACTAGGCGTATGAATTTTGTCCAATGAAAGGACAATTATGTCTATGAAATTTATTTTTGATTTTTAATACCCTCTTATAACGCTATAAATATACATATCATGTGTGGTGGAAAGGATACTTCTCCCATCATCTGATCAAGCAGAACCTTAAAGGGTTTGATTTGGTGTTTCAATGGCGCAATGCGGGTTCCCCGAAAACGATTAAGGATGTGCTGCTACCCAAACTTCGCCATCCTCAAAAATTTCTTTTTTCCATATTGGAACGCTTTCCTTCAAGGTATCAATTGCGTATTGGCAGGCCTCAAAAGAGGCTTTGCGATGCGGCGTAGAAACCGCAATAACAACGGCAATTTCCCCTATGCCCAAAGTGCCGTAGCGATGGTGCATGGCGATTTTTGCGATAGGCCATTTTTCTTTAGCCTGCAGGGCGATTTTGCGCATTTCTTTTTCCGCCATGCTAGCGTAGGCCTCAAATTCAAGGCGTTCTACGGATTTTTGTTGGGTGTTATTACGGACCGTTCCGATAAACACATCAATAGCCCCACAGCTATCATCAGCCACTTGCTCAATGGCTCGCTGAGGGATGAGGGCGGTTTCGCTTAATTCAATAAATTCCATAAAAACAGCTTTACCCACCACTGACGGGTGGGATTAGTACAATTTCATCGTTGGCCTGAATTTTATGGTCCGATTGGGCATATTCTTCATTGACCGCAACGCGCAAACTTGCCAGATCTTTGAGCGCAGGATAGCTTTGGCCAAGGTGGCTCAGCAAACTTCCTACCTCCAATGAGTCTGGCACTTCTAATTCGACTTGTCGCTGGCCAAAAATATCTTTTGTAATCCCAAAAGCTAGCAACGTAATTTTCATATCCAAAGATAAGGAATTAAGGAAATCTTATATTGGTTTTATGCAGACACCTGTCCTTAATTTTGAGCTTTTTCGCTATCAAAATTCCAAAATGTCCTTGGCCGATGACTTGGTCGTTGTTGAGGAACCCTTACAAATTATCCTACAGTATGGTCCTGAGGCCGCACGTCAGGAACATACGTTGACGCTCACGATGCGTACCCCTGGCCATGATTTTGAATTGGCCATTGGCTTCTTGTTGAGCGAGGGGGTGATCGATTCTCCGGCGCAAATTTTAAAAGTGTGGCATTGTGAGCAGCCCAAGGACCCTGCTGAAGGCGAAAATGTATTAAAAGTTGCGCTGACGCCCGAGCTAAGCTTTGAAATAGGCGATTTACAGAGGAACTTTTACAGCAGTGCGAGTTGTGGGGTTTGTGGCAAGACGGCGATTGACAAGGTGATCGCTTGCGCTGGGGTCTTAGCGTTCGGCGCAGCCGCTCTCCAAATAGAGATCCTTACGCATTTGGAGCACGCTTTCAGCGAACGCCAGAGCCTTTTTCGGCATACTGGGGGGATACACGCTGCGGCTCTGTTTTCGACCTCCGGTAAACTCTTAATCTTGCGCGAGGACATTGGCCGACACAATGCTCTGGATAAGTTGATTGGTGCTTTGTCTGCGATGCCTGAGATCGATAGAAGCCGTACGATTTTATTTTTGAGTGGTAGGGTCGGCTACGAATTAGTGCAAAAATCCATTATGGCGCAACTGCCTGTGATCGCTGCCTTGGGAGCGCCTTCCTCGCTCGCCGTGAGTTTGGCTCGGAGACATCAGCAGACGCTAGTGGGCTTTTTGAAGCGAGAGAGATTCAATGTTTACAGCGGTGCTGAACGTTTTGTCTCCTCCTTAGAAGGATGTTAGGCTTAGGGCAGTTTTTCTTTAATTAATAAATTTGCCAGTATTATTATTGTTGGGTAATATCCATTTGTTGTATTAGTTGTTGTTTCAACATTACTACCCCACACTCAGATGTCCCAGAATGTCAAATTGGTAATCGATAAGATTGCTGCCAAAAATCCCCGTCATGCTCAGAAACTGCGATTAGACCTAAAAGAGTGGGATCAAAAGTCTCTAGAACGCTTCGACCGCTTTTATGATCGCTATGAAAATTATCTAGATAAAGAAGGCTTAGAGCTCGATTATGGCGTAGATGCTTATCTACAAATCATCGAGAAGACCCTAGAAGAGAGAATGCGACTTTCGGTTGGGAATCGTCTGTTTTCGGAACCCCAGCTCGGCCAAAATAAGCGAGGAGAAAACGAAATCTATCTCAATGGGATGATGTTTGCGCGTTTTTTGTGGCGACAACAGTTTGGCCTGAGTCGTTTTTATCAAGAGGCTTTGTCCCTTTTTGCACAGGGGCCTCTGCGCTATCTAGAACTCTGTGGCGATCAATGGGTTTGGGTAGAAGACACCATGGATTTGATTGGCTGGACAGGCGTATATGATGTGATGGAGTTTAGCGAAGGAACCTCAGAAGTGGCGCATGAATATATGCCGGGAAGACCCATCTCTTTTTTAAAGGGTGGTTTAGATTGCTTCCAAACGGACTATAAGTACGATCTGATCGTTCTGGGACAGATACTAGGTCGTATGCCTAATCCCGGCCTAACGCTGCAAAAGGTCAAGAGTCTGTTGAGTGCAAATGGGAGTATATTTTTTAGTGCTACCGTCAACGCACCAGTTCGTTCTCGCAGAGGCTTTTCCAGTTTGCATATTCTCAAAGAACTGATTCATGAAGCGGGCTTATCAATTGAAAAAGACGTTACCATTGTTTCGGATGATCTGCCGATGGACCGTGTGGAACCCCTCAAAGCAGCCATTAGTTATGGCGCTTTTTTGAAAATCAAAGCATAAAAAAAGGCTGGAAGCGATTCCAGCCTTTTTATTTTTCGGCACCTTGCTATTTGATCATGAATTTTCGTTGTAGCAGTTGGTCGCCATAACTGAGATGCATGATGTAAGTGCCACTTGCGAGGGTGTTGATATCAAACTCTACTTCGTGCGAACCTTGTTCGAGGGCAATATTTATTACCTCTAATACTCGTTTGCCGCTTAGGTCACTCACCCAAATTTTGGTTTTTGCCGCCATTGGCAACTCGAAACGGAGAAATACAACTTCTGAGCTTGGGTTGGGAAATATCTGTAAGCCTTGGCTGGTTGGTAGCGATTGGCTTGGAAAATCATTGGTGCTTACTTGATCCATCAGGTCAGCAATTGCCGCTTTTTTCATTTGGATATCCACTGCTCCATTGATTGCCTCATCACCAAATAGGGACACCGCTCGTGGAGCCTTATAAACCTCAATGGATTTGATGTCCTCGGCAATATCTTCACGAAACTTCAGTTTAGAGCCCTCTAGTTCATCTAGTAGGAAATTGGTAGAGAGACCGTAATCACTTAGAGGCTTGCCATTGAGTAAGATCAACGGGCTAGGAGGTGAATCGAATAAGCCATGATCTGCATTACCATATAGCTCCGCAATGATACCCGGCTCATCGGCCTTTTCACGAACGATGAAGTTATGGACTCCTGCTTCTGTTTCTGGGCCAAACAAGTTCGTGGCTCTTTCTCCGGCATAAACCTCAATGCCTCGAATCTTTTTAGGCTGAGATAAACGTCCAATTAGCTCGCTGTGCGTACCTTCTGGTTGTGGAGATAGGAGGACTCCGTTTACAGCGGTGTACGTTTTGCCCGAAATAGCGGCTTGGTACACTTGCGCCTCAGAACCATTTTTGAGGATAAATTCTACTACGCCAACTTCTGCTTTCTCGCCATATTTTGCTACCGCAGCTGGGCCTTTCAGCACATTGATATGATCTACCTCTTCGGTATTCATTATTTCTTCAATGAGGAGTTTGACCTCATCTTCATTGCGATCGTCCATGAGCTCACCATTGATGACATAAAGAGGTTTTGGCTTAGAGGCTACTCTGCCTCTAATTAAGTAGGAGACCATAGATTCCTGCTCCTCCTGCTTGATGTCTAGGACGTCACCTTCCACGACAGGACTGCCTGTTACTACCACTTCTTGTTCCGCTGGCTCAGCTACCCAATCATTGATGGGCTCTTCTTCTATGGCTACTATTTCGCTTTCGGCTTCTGTCTCCTCTTCTTCCCATTCGAAAGAGAAAACGCCATCTACTTGAAAAGTAATCAAATGCTCTTCCTGGTCTAAGTTGAGGTAAGCAGCGACTCTTTCCAATTTAGTAACGCCCAGTGGATAGCCCTCTGAAATGACTTTGTCGATGGTAAGGCGGATGATTTGCTTTTCCTCACTGCGGACAATACTTTCCAATTCATAACCGTACTCGCGTAGAATCTGGTTGTACTCTTCGACTTCTTCAATGCTAGTGCTGGGAAAGATGGTAAACAGGTGTTTTTGTTTTTGAACCTGCTTTGCGGTTTCTTCTCCTTCTGCAATTTCTGGGATAGGAGCAGAATGGAATGCCCATGTCATGAGGCTTGCACTGAGCAGAATTGCCATCAGTAAGCCTCTTGACATAAAGCGGTCGGGGGTATAGCGCCCAAAAAGACGATGAATCCGACGACTAAGTTGACTGTGTTTGTTTCCTGTAAGGGACATTGCTAAAATAGTTTTAGATGAAATGTTTGTTTTTGTGAGTTGTAAAAGTGCCTGAGCGTATTGCCAGCGATCAAAGCCCTGTGCTAAAGCTAAATCGTCGCAGCAGTGCTCTCTGCTCTCGCGCAAATCTTGACTGATCCACCATACTGCGGGATGGAAGAAAAGGATGATCTCTACGATGCTTTGAAAATAATTGACGAGGTAATCCGCGCGTTTGATATGAGCCAGTTCGTGTAAAATAATGGCTTCTATTTGCTCGGGGGGCATTTGGCTGATCATTCCGAGTGGAAAAAGGATGATCGGTTTGAAAAAGCCCATAGTGATAGGATGATCCAAAAGATTGGACTCGATTAGCTGTACTTTGCGCCTGATATTCATGGCGATGCTGAGTGTCTCTACTTGTTTTTGCCACTGCAGTGGAACGCTATGTCGGCCACTACGTCTGAGATACTCTAAGTAAAGCCAACCACCCAAAAGTCTTAAACTGAGCAAAATGATACCGCTTATCCAAGCCAGACTTATCCAAGGAAAGTAGGGCGTAATCCACTCACTTAGGCCATCGAGCCATGAATCTGAAGTAAGAGCAGGGGCTTCTGCAGGGCTTGAGCTGGGAGCTTGGGTGTTCGATTCCGTACCTATCGTTTGGGCAAGTACATCAGTAGGCGTTAGCTGGCTTAGTTCCCAAGCGAAGGTACTCATGACGAGTACAAAAAGACTTGCTAGGGCAATGAGCGAGCTAAGGTAGCGCCAATTGGGGCTGCGTTTGCCAAGTAGGCTCAAGCGCCACAAGAGACATACTAGCGCGCCGATCCAAAGTGAATGCAGTAGGGTCCAGCCCAATGCTTCGGTCCAAGTATTTTCAAAGAGGGCGATGATGCTATTCATGGTCTTTTTGCTTTTGAAGCCAAGCTTCTAGTTGTGCGATTTCTTCCGGATCTGTTTTGGCTTCACCTAGGGCGTGCATAACCAATTGCATGGCCGAGCCTTTAAAGGCAGTATCAAGCAAGCGCTTGAACATGGTTTTCTGTACCTCGCTTTCGCGCACGATTGCCTTAAATTGATGAGGAGTACTCTCGTCTAATTTGAGCAGCATGTTTTTAGGGGCCTCTGTCATACGCTGCATTTGTTTAAGGGTAGTGGTATAACCAACCTTGCGCTTGCTTTGCAAGCGTTCATGCACTTGGCGCACCGTAGCGGGCTCGATCTCCCAGAGGACTTGGAGAATTTCCAGCTCAGCTTCTGAAGGTGAAAAGGACTTTTTGGGATCTTTCATTTGTATCACTTACGACTAGTGTCGTAGCAAATATAACGACAATTGTCGTAGATACAAATTTATTTTACGACAATTGTCGTACGTTGAGTCTGGAGCAAACAAAAAACAGCACCTAGAACCTCTTAGACGCTGTTTTTTGTTGAAAAAGAGATTAAGATTTACCTCAACTGTAATTCATCAATTTCTTCTAGCGTATCAGGATTTCGCACTTCCATACGGATCTTATCTCCATCTACATGAAATAAGACCAAAGCGTTTTGCGTAGTAAAACCCTGCACCATAGGCGTCCAAGGTGTTTGTTCCTGCGCATAATAAGGGGCCCCCGCCGCTCCATTGTTGATTTGCCAAATGGTCCGGCTAAGCTCAGTTTTTGGCGTAGTGTAGTTATCTGGATAAATATTGGTATTAGGTCCAATCTCAGTCCGGCAATAATTATGCTCGTCCCCAGTCAAAATAGCGATGACCTTAGAGCTCTGGTTGACGATGATCTCGAGGAGCTGATCTCTTCTTTCGATTATTCCTTTAGGCAAAGGTTTGCCATTTACCCAAGGACGGTAATCATTATTGCCGCGATACCACATATCGTCGCCGACATGACCACCATTAGGAAAGAAAGGAGTGTGCTGGGTAATGAAGACGTGATCAATGCTTTCGTCTGCTTCTAGCGATGCAATGGTCTCTGCTAACCATGCCAACTGCTGATCCATGATATAACCGTGCAGGCCTCCCCCTACATAAGGGATGGTATTGGTCGTGGGGGCATACCAATAGTCAGAGTTCATGACTACCACAGCTGTATTGTCGTAGGTATAGTAAAACACATTTTCCTCATAGGACGGAAAATCTATGGTCTCGGGATCAGGATCATAACTAGCGCCATCCTCGCTTTCTGGTCCGTTGGTGGGATTCACAAAGTTGTCTGCAAAAAGCTTTTCTCCTGATTCGGTATCATAGGGGAAGCGATCTATGATATAAACCTTTTTATTTTTGGTATCGTCAAAACGGCGATTAAGGGCTTCGTGATTGCCCATAGAGATATAGACCGGATAGTAATGCGCAAAGGGTTCGATCGCTCGTTTCCAGTTGCGGTATTGGAGGTCAATTTCTTCGGGATGGAGGCAATAGCCATTGATCAAATCCCCCGAAAACTGCATGAAGGAGATTTCTTTAAAAGTAGCTAAGGCCATGATTTTCTTCATGATATAAGCATTAGCACCATAAATATCTCGCTCACCTCCGCCTTGCCCCCCACGTGAGTCAGACGCATAGGCAAAAGTAAAGGGCTCTCGCGTTCCGGGAACCGGTGCTGTAGTTAAAGCATAAGTCTCTTGAAAATCATCGTAAATGACAGTGTAATCATAGGTTGTATTAGGATCTAGGCCACTTAGGGTAATCTCGTGATGCTCAGACTCTCCATTTTGGGTAAAGCGTTTGCCATTGATTTCGACTGTCGCCTGCAGCGAACGATTTGTCTCAAAAGAGATCGTCGCGCCATAGGGCGTAAGTAAATTGACAAAGGGCCCTTCAGTAAGGCTAGGGGCCACCTCAAATGGCCCAGTGCCTCTAAAGCGCACCCGTCCTTCGTATAAAGGAGCCCCGCTTTCATCTACTACACGATAACCAATCACGCCTACCCCTGATTCTTCCCAACCTACCATATCATAGCGGCCGCGAAGGTATTGCCCAATAAGGATCGTCGTCCTACCGCCTAAGATCTGGGAAGTACTCTTAAAAAACACCGGCTGTGGGTGCTTGCTATCTCCATAAGGGATCAAACCATAGTAAAGGGTTCCATTGAGGTTAGGCGCCTTGAAATCAAAATAAAGGCCATCTTTAGTGCCTTTGGGATCGCCCATGGCTTGAGCCGTAGTAAAATAAGGTTCTGTCTTTACCTCTGGGATACGATCACCACCCACTTCAAGAAAGACATTTTTGCCTTTGGCCTTGAGGTTGGCGTGCCCAGCGGGCACTACTATCTTTTGTGCACAAGCCCACTGAAAGCTCAGGCAAAATGCGAGAAGGAAGCTAGAAAAGGATTTCATTTGAGGGTTGGTTTTGATCAAATGTATCAGTCAAGGCTCTCTTTCACAACCTTAGAGCTAGTTTATCCTTTAAATCTTACGGCTATCCCCTAGCGGGGAACGCTCAGTTTTTGCCATCTGAAGGCAAATCTTACCTGCAAAATGTTTATGGCTCGCTAGAAGAGGACGAATACTCAAGGTGTTAGCAATATGAATGTTTTTAGTAATTTCAGAGGGAAATAATCTGATAATTAATGATTTAGGAGTATAAGTAAGCTATTGGCGAGCCTATTGATATGTAATAAAATACATAAAAATGAAAAATAATTTGTATGTAATATATTGTATTTGTATATTTGGGTGTTCGCTTGAAGGTAAAGCTTACATTAAGCGAGCCAAAAATTTGAAATGATCCTAACCTAGGCTTCTGTGCGGCGTCTTCCCTAGACATCACTATCAAAGGTTAAGGTAAAAATGTTCAAATCTACTTTTGTCAAATCCCTCTACTTCTTATTGATCTTAGTGATGCCGTATGGCATCTACGCCCAAGTACAGTTTGGTATCCGAGTCCAAGAAGATACCAAGACCTATGAAGTAGTAATGCGCAGCAGTACCACATGGGCTTTCCCTTATAATCTTACTAGTACAGCACAGGTAACGCTCAAAGTGCCGCATAGTGATGTTGTAGGACAAAGCTTTACCGTAGATAATTTGACCACCAAAGTAGGAGGGGCTTCATGGGTAGTCAATGGCAGACTCAACAACCATCAAGATGCTGCTGGCTACGATATCATTTCTATTGGACTCAATAGTCTAGGGGTGCCATTACCCTTTACCAATGGTATGGATACAGTTGTCTTCAGCTTTGTCAACAATGGGGCCTGCTTAGGGACGGTTTCAATCATAGACAATACCGATGCTATTGTCGCAAGCGACAAGCATAACCTTAGCTTAGCCAACCAAATCAACACTTTTGGCTCTCTTAATGCCGATGCGTTTACCGGAAGCTTTGTCGCTGGCCCGAACAATTGTACTGACTTCTTGCCGGTAGAACTGTTAGACTTTAGTGCCCAAGGCGAGGGCAATAAGGTGAGGTTAGATTGGACTACTGCCTATGAGCTCAACAACGATTACTTTACCGTAGAGCGCTCTACCAATGGACTCAGCTTTCAAGTAATCGAAAAAGTAGAAGGAGCTGGCACCAGCCAAGGGTTAAATCAATATTTTGCTTACGATAACAAGCCACTCTCTGGTAAAACGTATTATCGTCTCAAACAGACAGACTTTGACGGGACTTTTGCCTACTCTGAAGTAATAGAGCTTAACTTTGACGCACAGCAATTAGCATTGAATCTGCAAGCCTTTCCCAATCCGATTGCGTCTGCTACTCCACTGCATCTGACCATTGATGCCCCTCAGGCAGCGATGATGATGCTAGAAATTGTCGATCAAAAGGGGCGAAAAAAGCATCACCGCCCCCTTTATCTTAATGCCGGTTCAAATCAAATCGAACTTGGCGAGATAAACTGGGCGGCGGGCATTTATTTTCTAAGGATCTTTGATGAAAGTGTCAGCCAATCACAAAAGATCATCGTGCACTAATCATACAGCCTTAAGCTGAAGACCTTTTTACCTGTTTGTAGTGATGTTTTGCCCGTTTCGCCAAGGCGGAGCGGGCTCACTTTTTATTGACCCAAGATACGGGCATCAATAAAGAAGGAAGTGCTTACGTCTATGGAGATCGCTTCGGTAACTACTTGATCCGTTTTGATGTTAGCACGGAGCTTGAAACCATCCGTTTTGATATAATCCTTAAGATCATCTTCAATTACATCTAGGCTAAGGGTTTCGGTAATGCCGTCTTCCACCATATC
>JBCCQN010000193.1:0-15513 GCA_039024315.1 Bacteroidota bacterium | reverse complement strand
CTTAACTGAATAAGGACAAAAATGCCGGAGGGTGCCAAGTATCACTGCGAACGGACAGGCATAAGGAGAGTGGACGATCTCAAGAGTCATGGGTTGAGAGTCATGACTTTCAGGCAGTGAGGGGACTTAGCACATTCCTCCGGGTGTTATGAAGAGAAAAAAGGTATTCTAGGATACTGCGGGTTTCATCGGGATAATCAACTTGGATAGCTTCATCTTCCTCTACCCAAAATTTGATGCGATCGATGCTCAAGGCCGATAGGTCTGGCGCAATAGGCACACCAAGGCGGGCTAAGGCAGCGGCATTGCATTGTTGCTCGTATTGGCCCTTGATCGGTATAGCAAATAGCTTTTTGCCCAAAAACAAGGCTTCTGCCGGCGACTCAAAGCCGCCGCCGGTCAGAATACCACTCGCGTGGGCTAGACTATGGATAAAGTGCTTATTGTCGACAGGATGTATCCAAACATTGCGTTCTCTGAAAGAGTACTGGGTATGCTTAGAAAATACTTGCCAGTCTGCCTGCGGTATCTGATGTAAAGTTTTGAGCAATCTTTTATCGCTGATAGCAGGTAAATAGACGGTATAATAGCCTTGATCAGAGGTCTGTAGTTCGCGGATTTCTTGACGAATCACAGGGGTATGGATATTGGTGTCGTAGCGTTTGAAGTGGAAACCAATGGCTTGATCTGTGGGTGCGTAATGCCGTAGTACCCATTCTCCAAAGCGTTCTTTTTTCCCTGGTCGGGGAACGCTTGCAGAAGTAAAAGCAGCTTGGTGTCCTAGTGCAATAGAAGGGATTTTTTTGAAGCGAGATGCCCAGGCCGAAACTGGCTCAAAGTCATTGATAAGCAGGTCGTACTTTTCAATCGACAAATTCCTCATCTCCCGAATCAAACGATTCGTGAAAGTCGTTCTCGCGGAGCGACGATAACTAATTCCTCCTTTATGATTGTAATGAAAGGAGAAGCCCCGGTATTGATAGTCAAACTTCCAAGGGAAGTTGACCTGAGACTGAGTGCCGCTGATGAGTAGGTCTAGATCGACTAATTCCTTGAGGATCGGGACGATATCTCTGGCTCTACTCAGGTGCCCATTGCCGGTACCCTGTATGGCGTATAGTACTTTCATGAAGTAAAGGTGAGCAGGCTTACTTGTAGGGATTCTTTCTCGATTATTTCGGTTCCTCTTTTAGGTTGCTCCGCTTCCATGAGTTCTACCTCAGCGGCTTTGCGTTCCTTTTTGCTTTCCTTGCCAAAGGCTTCCTCATAAGAAAAGAGCGACCATTCCCCTTTGCGGTATTCTAGAGCGGTGAGATTTTCAATCCAATCGCCACCGTTGAGGTAAAGCAATGAGCCTTGTTCACCTACCCAAGACCTGATTTGGGGTTGGTGGATATGGCCGCAGATGACATAGTCAAAACCTCTTTTGGCGGCTCTTTCTGCAGCGGTATTTTCAAAGTCGCCGATATATTTTACGGCTTGTTTGACACCGTTTTTGATTGATTTGGAGAAGGACATTTTTTGCCGGCCTAGCCGAACGAGCAGTCCATTCACTAGGTTATTGATCATGATTAAGAAATCGTAGCTCAATCCGCCTAGTTTGGCTAGCCATTTGGCATGTTGGATAGAGGCATCAAATACGTCTCCGTGGAAGATCCAGGCTTTTTTGCCGTCAATCTCTAGTTCTAATTGATCTAAAAGGTGGAAATTCCCAAGAGAAGCATCCGAAAACTTACGGAGTAATTCATCATGATTACCAGTCAAATAATAGACGGGAACTCCTTTGGCAGAAAACTTTACTAATTCCTTGATCACCTGCATATGGGCGCGAGGCCAGAAGCGCTTGCTAAACTGCCAGATATCAATGATATCTCCGTTTAGGATGAGCATTTCAGGTTTGATGCTTTTAAGATAACGTACAATCTCAAATGCGCGGCAACCGTAGGTACCGAGATGTAAATCTGAGAGAACGACGATTTCTACTTTTCTTTTTGCCATTTGATCAATGTTGAAGAAAGAAGAAAGCCCGGCCTTCCCTAGAACCGGGCTCTTCGGAGCTACACAAAGAACGTAGGCGTATATAATTGCCTAAAGACGCTAAGGCGTCTATTTCCTTAACCAAATAAACCTAAACTTGAATCGTAGAGTAAGGCTCGATGCATTGGATTTTTGAGGGCTTTATTTGAAGTAATTCAAAATCTCAAATATTCAACCCATCAAGATTTTCACTACATCCTAAAGGTAGAAAGTGCTTATTATCTGCCTGTTAGGTCCACGAAAAGCTTTCAATATCTTAGTGTTACAGGGGAGTTAAACGATTTTGGGCTAATCGCGTCTTATTTTACGCGATTAGCCCAAGTTTGGAACAAAAAAATCCCTCTCGCTGTTTGGGCGAGAGGGCGTCCGATGGGTATATCGGATACGAACCTATATGATTAGCGGATTACAACTTGCTTGGTTCCAAGCTTGTTGCCACTTCCAACTTTTACGATATAAGTACCAGCAGCTTCGTTGGTTAAGTCGATATCCATTTCGATACGACCAGCCGTAGGCATGATAGCCTGACGAGCTACTTCACGACCCATTACGTCTAGTACGAATACTAGGGCAAGTTCACCTTCAGTCAATTCGTCAACTTGAAGCGTGAAGACACCATTGTTAGGGTTAGGATAAACATTCATGCTTGTCAATTCAGTCGCTTTATCAACAGAAGTTGTCCAAAGCGCATCGCTTAGGTACCCTAGGCTCCAAAGAGCAGACCATCCGGCCATCCAGTTAGTGTTGCCTTCGGCAAAAGCACCTGGGTAATCTACATCTTCGAAGAAACCATCAGCTGGCTCATCAGACATAGCAACTACTCCTTGGATACCAGGACCAATGCGTGGGTCAAGCATCAAGGTTGGGAAAGAGGCAGGCGTTCCGGGAAGCGGATTGACCAATAATTCAGAAGTCGCAATCAAATTGTTATCTGCGGCTGCGGCGGAGTCAAGTTTGACTTCTTCTACAGAGATAGAAGCACCATTAGGGATGGTATCGCCATTTACAGTAAAGATGCCTTCAAGGGTCTCATCGGCTACTTGGTACCAGTGGTTGTTTTTGAAAGCAGTCTCACCTGCTAGGAAACGACGATATGAGTCAGTACCAGAATCGTAGTTACGGTTGATACGAACGCCAGCGCGGAAATTGCGGAAGATTGAATTGTGAACTGCAGCAGCACCATTTGCACGTAAATCGATCGCACGATTGGTTTTGCCTTCGTTATCCACAACACCGATAAATGTAGCGTTGAATAGTTCAAGCGACTGGAGGGGAGTACCATCTAAAGGAGAATCGGCACCATCCCATTCACCACCTTTCTCTGCTGCAGGATAATCGTTAGACTGAAGAACAAACCAGAACTGACCTTTCATACGGTTACCTTGGTCAATGTCATAAGAGTCATCGTCAACAAAAGCTACGATTGCATGCTTGACATTGGTAGTGCCACCAAAAAATTCAATACCATCATCTGTATTGTAGATGATCTCGATGTAGTCGATCTCTGTTCCAGAACCAACTCCCCCTAAGGAAAGACCGTTCAACTCGTTGTTGGCGGCAATTTCTTGTCCTGCATGGCGGATAGAAACATATTTGAGTGCTCCTGAGTCATCAGTATCATCGCAAGTAGTACCATCAACATTACCGTATACAGTACGGACAGAGTCAGCTTGAGTAACACCAATTCCTTCGATGTTTTGGACATCAGGCACGGTATTCAAGCAGGCCTTGCCTAAGATCACAACTCCTCCCCATAAACCAGAAGCGCTGAGGTCGGTTGGAGCATCAAATGGATCTCCGATAGAGTCTAGCGCAGAGGTAAAGATAATAGGATCTGTTACTGTTCCCACAGCTTCGATTTTGGCACCAGCTTGTACAACTAATACGCCTACACTGTTAGGGTCAGAGTCAGATTTACCTTTGACAACTACTCCAGGGTTGATGGTCAAGGTCTGACCTGGTTCGACATAAACACGTCCATCCAAGAAATACTGATTGTCTGCAGTCCAAGTTTGCGATTGGATAGCACCGGAAACCGCTACGCGTGGTTTTCCTGTGTCGGTCGTTTGTGCGAAGGCAATTAGACCGCTTAGTAGCATTACGAAAGTGAGATACAGGTTTTTCATACCTTGTTAACTTGTGTTGAGGATTGAGTTTTTAAATAGAATGGGTCAAAAGAACTTGAGGTAGAAAAACCAAGGTATCTCTACCTACTAATTATTTATTTTATTGAGTTTAAAGCCAACGTTTAGCGAGAAAGTACGACCAGTCGTATAAGAGCGGAAAACGTAATCTTGTACTGGTAATGCAGTACGCTCGCCATTAGGACCTAGATCAACTCCACC
Organism: Bacteroidota bacterium; assembly: GCA_039024315.1. Taxonomy (GTDB): domain Bacteria; phylum Bacteroidota; class Bacteroidia; order J057; family J057; genus JBCAWW01. The sequence continues at coordinate 11,131 of JBCCQN010000193.1, read as the reverse complement.
ATAGCTCTGCGTAAAGAGATATTCAGGGTTGAGCAGATTTTGGGCTTGGAAACGTACTGAAACGTACTTACCGATATCTTGAGAAATAGAGAAGTTTAAAGAATGACGAGGCTGCTCGTACACATCGGGAGCATCTCTACCTCCGACTAATACCATACGAGGACCAAAGACATTGTAGCTAATGCTCACTCCTGTCTTATCACCTAGGTAAGCGAGCTCACCGTTAACGGCATACGGAGATTGACCAAAGAGTGGGCGATAGGGCTCACGAGTTGGGTCAGTTGAGATGATCGCTTCATACTCGTTCTCTTCAATGTCTACTCTTGAGTTGATCAAGGAAATGTTTCCGCTTAATTGAAGCTTGCTTAGTTTTTCGTTGATAAAACCGAAGTTCTTCTTGAACTCGAATTCAAGACCATAAGCAAGCGCCTGATCAACATTGCGATAAGTGAAGTAAGGGTTTGCAGTAGCAAACACTAAGGTCTTCTGGATCGGATCCTGAAAGTCTTTGTAGAAGGCACTCAAAGAGACCATCTCGTTAAGATTGAAATACCATTCCCAACGGATATCTGTATTGGTGATTAAGGTTCTACGCACCTCAGGATTACCCCACTCTTCATAATCACCATTAAAAGCAAAGGTGATCAACGGGCTAAACTCACGGAAGCTTGGACGAGCAAGTGTACGATAAGCGGATACCCGTACATTCATCTTCTCTTTAGGCGTCCAGACTAAGGTAGCTGTTGGTAAGATGTCTTGGAGATCGAGCACAGCTGGCTCAAAGTTTACTGTATCTGCAGAGATAATCTGAGCATCAGTGTCTTCATATCTTGCACCACCTACGAATCTCAACTTATCCTCGATCAAAGGTAGTTTGACCATAGCGTAGGTTCCCAAGATCGTTTGGTCTCCTACATAGGAATTTTGCTTTAGGCTGGTGTTGGTCAAAAAAGTACCCGCTTCGTAGCGTGAAATCTGTCCACCGCCTGGAACCATTCTGACGATAGTGTCTTCGATACCAATGCGTGGTTGAGTAAAGAGAGATTCTGGACTTCCATCCCATGATTGGCTACTGCGGAGATCGTACTGATAGCGAATTTCTTCGTAGCTACGATCTTTGTAGGAGTAGTTTGCACCAAACTTAAATTCAGCTTTGAGGCCACTCCATTGCTTGAAGGGCACTGCAATATCAATTCTGGCATTGTACAATTCTTCATCCATGGAGCGGAAGAATCGCCCTGGTAAACTGTGAGAAGAAGGCGCAATAACAAAAGAGGTATCTGTAGTTGTACCACTTGGAAACTGGTAACCATTGGTGAAGAAACGGAAGTCTGGTTCTAATAGACGTGAAGGCACATAAGAGCCAATCCAGTCAATCTTAGTACCTCCTAGCTTGTCCATTAAATGGCTACCACTGAGTTGAAAGGTGTTTACCTCTCTGATTGAGGTGCGACTGCCTTGAGTTTGGAAATACTCTAATTCCTCAATATTCTCAGTACGGTCAGTTGGGATCTGAATCGCAACGTCTGAACTTAGCCCCTCTAAGTAAATAGCAGAGGTGTTTAGACTCTGGTTGCGCATGTAGTTAAAGCTAAACTTATGATTGGTGGTCTTATATGAAACCTTTGCTAAAGCACCCCAAAGCACATTGTGGGCACTGCGAAGACCTTCATTGTCCAATAAACGAGTGTAGCTAAGACCAGCAGCTCCAGCGTCTGGTAATACATAACGATTCTCTACTAGGTTGTCGTAGAAGCTGAAGTTGTTGCGATAAGAAACACCTGCAATGTAACCGAGTTGACCAGGACCAATTACCGTCTGATTTCCAAGCGAAAATTGATAGCTCTGATTTAAACCCGAATTACCCACAAAAGGAGTAATAGGAGTTTGAAAACTAGAAGATGATTCATTGATAGTTTGTGCCACTTCTGGGTCCGTTGTAAAAGGGGTGGTCGGCAAACCGTCTCCGTTTTGGCGCAAGTTTTTGAGATACTCAGGTTCGGCTAAGGTGCCGTCGTCAAAACCGAGCCACGCTCTGCTACTTTCTGTTGAGGTCAAAAAGCCATCGCGCAAGCTTGCTTGCGTATTATAGCCCTGCGAAACAGAGGCACTCATGGTGAAGCTTGTAGGGAAGTCTTTCGTAACAATATTGATCAATCCACCAGAGAAATCACCTGGCATATCAGGGGTAAAGCTCTTGAGGACTTCTACTTTGTCAATGAGATTAGAAGGGAAGATATCCATCTGTACCCCGTTTTTGTCAGGGTCAAGACCTGGAATTTCTGCGTTGTTGAGCAAGGTCTTAGTATAGCGATCACCTAGACCGCGCACATAAACTTGCTTACCATCAACTACAGTAACTCCTACGATACGAGTCATGCCACCGGCGAGAGTCGCATCACCCGTTCTGGTCATCAAATCGCTGGTTACACCGTCAACTGCGACATCTGCCTTCATCTTGCGAAGATCAAAGGCGCCAGAAGTGTTTTTACTAGCCTGGCCAGTAATGACTACTACATCAGCAACTTTGTCAGAAAGTAAAGTTTCATTGTAAACCACATCTCCAGCAGTGACAACCATATTACTGATGGTGTCATTGATGTAAGAAGCGAATGAGATGATGAGGTCATAAGTACCGGCAGGAGCTTGAATTGTATAAGTCCCTTCGATATCTGTGTATGCGCCACCGCGAACTTGATCCGCGAGCATCAGCCTGACCGTGGCGCCAGTAACAATTTCTCCTGTAGTAGCAGAAGTTACTTTGCCGCGAATGGTTCCGTTTTGGCCGTATACCCCAGCCATCGCGAAGACGCAGACAAAAAGTGTTGAAAATAATTTAGATAGGTTCATTTTAAAAATAGGTTCGTAAACGCTGGCAAAGGTCAGGTGAGAAAATGAACCGTCAGTAAGTTTTGTTTTAACGAATGGTTAAAAAAAACGGGACCTATGTTACGAATATGTTACGAGTGAGAATTCGCAGCTAGCTCCTAACATGACTGCCAAATGAGGCTGACTTACTCTGCGCGAAACTTATAGCCTACTCCTTTTAAGGTCTCGATATACCCTTCTCCCAAAGCCTTGCGCAGACGTCTGATATGCACGTCGACGGTTCGCTCTTTGATGTAGGAATTGTTCCATACAGATTGTAGCAGGCGGGCGCGTTTGCAAACCTTACCTGCGCGCTGAGCCATATAGTATAGTAGGTCAAACTCTAGACGGGAAAGGGAGATCTCTTCTTTGCCCCTTCGGGCAACGTATGCATTCTTATCTAGCTCCAAATCATGGATTTTGATCACCTCATGCTCCGGACGAGCAAATTGGCTTTCAACTACGGCCTTTAGTCGTGCTTGTAGGGCTCGTGGTTTGATAGGCTTGGAAATGAAGTCGTTACCGCCTGCTTCGAAAGCCGCAACCTCTACATATTCCTCTATACGGGCAGTCAAGAAGATAATATGCGTCTCTTTTAACTCTGGTATCCCCCGAAGCTGATAGCAGGTCTCTATGCCGTCCATCTCAGGCATTGAGATGTCTAATAAGACAATACCTGGCTTAAAGCGCTTCGCTTTTTGTACCGCTTCTTTACCATTGCTGGCGCGGTGAACTTGATATCCTTCTTTTTCCAAATTATACTCCAACAGGTCCAGAATATCTGGTTCATCGTCTGTTATGAGTACATGTATTTCCTGCATGATTTGAGGAGCTGATATGCTCGAAAATAGCAGGTGATTGGGAATAATGCTTAGGCCTTAATTGGGAGAGGTGAAATTTGTCGATTCGGTCCGATGGCCTAAATCAGGGCATATCGGCACTGAGACCTATTGTTAACATAGATGTAACAATCAGATTCTTATGAGATAATGATTTAGTAAAAAAAATATAACCATTCTTAATCTGAGACGCGATCAGAATCAGGGGCGATCCGGACAATTTTACCATTATCTTCATCCGTGAGGAGATACAGCTTGCCATCTGGGGCTTGAGCAACTTTGCGCGCTCGGACGGGATCATCCGCAAACAACATCTCTAAGCTTTTGATCTTTTGTCCCTCTAATCGAATCCGCCAAAGACTGCCAGTCGAAAGGCCGGGCACCAACAAATTTCCCTGCCAAAGTGGGAAGTCTGGTCCATTATAAAAGCACAAGCCTGTAGGCGCTACCGTTTGCTTCCAAAACCAAATTGGATCGGTGTACTCGGCTCCTTCAATAAAAGGAGGTTCAAAATCTTCACTGCGATAGCGCCCTGTAGTAATAATCGGCCAACCATAATTCGCCCCTGCCTGCAGCAAATTGATTTCGTCCCCATGGATCGTTCCGTGCTCACTAAACCAAATCTCTCCCGTACCGGGGCGAACACAAATTCCCTGCGCGGCTCTAATCCCCATCGCAAATAGTCCCGGCACGGCGTCAGAGCCGAAGTCAGGGTTGTCATCTGGGATACTGCCGTCATCGTTCAAGCGGTAGATTTTGCCTCGCTTGTCCCTTACATCCTGAGCAATGGGAAGAGGAGGACTATCAATCTCTCGGAATAAGCGTTCACCGACGGTGATATACAGCTTGCCATCCTCGCCAAAACACATACCGCCGCCATAGTGAAAATATTCTCTCGTATAAGGGCTGGCTTCTAGGATAGTCTGCGCTTCGCGCAACGCATCGTCGACTAGCTTAGCTCGGATCACCTTGGTAGTCATCCCCCCGCCTTGTTTGGCAGCATAGGCTAGGTAAACATATTGGTTCTGAGCAAAGTCAGGGTGAAGTCGGATCTCGAATAAACCGGAATTATCCCCCCTAAAACGTACTCTTAGACTATCAACGAGGTCTTCGGGTAGGTTTTGAATGACAGTTTTTTGTTTGGTAGCAAGATTGACTCGCAAGAGATTCCCATCCTTTTCGCTGACTAGTGCTTCTTCTGCTGAGATAAAATCAATGCTCCAAGGATGATTGAGCCCTTCCATGATCACCTGCTTGACCGGAAGGATTTGGGAAGGGGATGAGCGTTCGGCGAAGCCGCAGCCCAAAACACAGAGACAGCTGAAAAATAAAATCTTATGCATAGAAGCTAAATTGAGCACGTATTAGCATTAGGAAAGGGGGTAAAATACTGTAATTATTTAAGGGGACTGCCTACTGAGTTGCTAATTAGCGATCCCAATTACCTTGGTGGACTCCCTCAAAATCCCGATCCTTAAAAGCCAAATACTTCTTGATGGCAAAGGTGCTAGAGGGAAAAGCCATGTCTGCATAGGGTATATCCTCGGGCTTGAAGAGGGCAGCTTCTAAGGTTTCCGGGCCAATATCTAAACTTTCGTCCTCCATCTCAGCTAAGTAAAAAAAATAAATCTGACTGATACGAGGAATATTATAAACTGCGTGGAGGCGGGTGATTTTGATTTTGGCTCCTGATTCTTCTACCGTTTCACGGAACGCTCCCCCCTCTAGGGTTTCTCCCATCTCTAGATAGCCTGCCGGTAATCCCCAGTAGCCCTTGCGGGGTTCTATGGCCCTCCGGCAAAGCAAAATCTTGTCCTCGTAAATGGGGAGCGTGCCGACGACCATCTTGGGATTTTGGTAATGGATAGTACCACAATTGTCGCAAATAAAGCGAGGCCGATTGTCGTCGGCAGGGATTTCCCATTTGAGCTGATCGCTCCCACAATGGCTACAAAATTTCATGAAGGGGAATTGAAAGGCAGTTTATCAGGGTTCTGTCGATTGTCAAAAAAAGTAATTAATTCTACTGAATTATCAGAGACAGTGTAGAAGAATGCGCTCTGTTTTGAAATGACGCATCGACGTATTTTGCGTTCTTGATAGTTTGTGTAAACCGGATATAAAAATGGCGATTCAGATAAAGGGCTGATTAGCTTTTCGACTCGTTCTGCAAAGGAAACCGCAAAATCATCTCCCCAACGCTCTTGCAGACTTAAAAGAAGATCAAGATAGGATTGTCTGGCGGACCTAGTCCATATGATAGCCCTCACTATTTTTCGGGATTTAAAATAGCTTGAACTTCGGCCATGATCTCTTGATGACTAAATACTTTTCCAGCCTCTAGATCTTCTAATCCAGATTTGATTGCGGCTTGCTCGCTTTGCTCTAATTCACTGAAGGCTAAACTTGCCTGTCCTGCGCTGATGATTTTATAAAAAGCAGCAAGTAATTCAACGTCATCAATCTGATCGATAAGTTGATGTAATGAGGCTTTAAGAGTTTCGCGCATAAAATTACTTTTCTATAAGGTACGAAATATCTCAAAAATAAGATTTGTAAAACCAATCTGACTTTTGCTAGTTAACAGTAAGTCTTAACAAAAGACCATTATTGTTTAAGCATGAATAAGAAAGTCATCGTGATAGGGGCCGGTTTTGCGGGTTTAACTGCCGCATCTCTTCTTGGCCAAAAAGGATACGACGTTACCATCCTAGAAAAAAATGATCAGGCAGGAGGCAGGGCTCGGCGCTGGGAGAAAGACGGTTTCGTTTTTGATATGGGACCGAGTTGGTATTGGATGCCTGAGGTATTTGAAAATTTCTTCAACCTTTTTGGCAAGAAAGTCTCTGACTACTATACCCTCAAGCGTCTTAATCCAAGCTATCGCGTCTACTTTGGTGATGATGATTTTGTTGATGTGCCTGCGGATATGGGAGAGTTAGAAGCACTTTTTGATAGCATAGAGCCTGGAAGTGGATTACAACTGAGAGAATTTCTTAAGCAAGCTGCTTATAAATATGAGGTAGGGATGAAGGATTATGTTTTTCGCCCTTCCCATAATATTGGTGAATTTATTGATCTACGCCTGATTAGGGAGAGCTTCCGCATCCAGATGTTTAGCTCTATGAGCAAGCATGTGCGTCAATTTTTCACCAATCCTCGTTTGATCAAGATCATTGAGTTTCCGGTGCTATTTCTGGGGGCTACGCCCGAAAATACCCCTGCGCTCTACTCCATGATGAATCATGCTGACCTGACTTTGGGAACTTGGTTTCCGGAAGGGGGCATGCATAAGATAGTCGAAGGCATGGTCGCTGTCGCCAAAGAACAGGGCGTCAAGTTTCAGCTAAACACCGAAGTACAGAAAATCGAAGTGAATGGTGGACAGGCCCAGCGTGTGATAACGACCCAAGGGGAGTTTGAAGCGGATATGGTGATCGCTAATAGTGATTATCAGCATACCGATCAGCGTCTGTTAGAAAAGCCTTGGCGAAATTATACGCCCAAATATTGGGACAAGCGTACCATGTCGCCTTCGAGTCTATTGTTTTATCTCGGTGTCAATAAGCGCTTAGATAAGCTCAAGCATCACAACCTCTTCTTTGATGAGGACTTTCAGTTGCATGCAGAGGAGATCTACACCAATCCCAAATGGCCTTCTAAGCCGCTGTTTTATGTCTCCGCGACCACGCAGACAGATCCTACTGGCGCGCCAGAAGGCATGGAAAATGTCTTTATTCTCATTCCTCTAGCCCCAGGGCTAGAAGACAATGATGCCCAACGAGAAAAATACTATGAGATCGTCATGGATCGTCTCGAGCGCATCACCAAACAATCCGTGCGAGAGCATGTGATCTTGAAACGTTCTTACGCCATGGAGGATTTTGAAAAAGATTATCATTCCTTTAAGGGCAATGCCTACGGCTTAGCAAACACCCTTTTCCAGACGGCTTTCTTCAAACCCAAATTGCGTTCAAAAAAGGTCAAAAACCTTTACTATACGGGCCAATTGACCGTTCCGGGACCCGGAGTGCCTCCTTCCCTTATCTCTGGCCAAGTGGTAGCGACAGAGGTTGCCAAGGTGCTCGGATAAGCAAAAAATAAAGGGCGGAGAAGCAAAATTTTGCCTCTCCGCTTTTTTTATCAGAATATTCATCGTAATATTACAATGAAAAGAAAAATTATGGGTCTCACCAAAAGCGAAATATTCAGTACTGAGCAAAATCAAATCGCCCGTCTCGCCAAGACGATGGGGCATCCTGCTCGTATTGCGATTATGCAGCACTTGGCCAAGGTCAATGCCTGCATCTGTGGTGATCTCGTTGACGAAATTGGTTTGGCGCAGCCTACCATTTCTCAACACCTACGCGAACTCAAAAATGCCGGTTTTATCACCGGTAATATCGAAGGCACTAGTGTTTGCTATTGCATCAATAAAGAAAAGTGGACCGAGATCGAACAGATCATTGCTAGTTTTATGAAATCAATCGGCAAAGCCATCGGCTGTTGCTGATTTTTTTTACCTCCCTTAATCGTATTATTGCAATATAACAATTGATATGAAAACATCTCAAGAAATCAAAAGCATCGTCAAAGAGAAGTACAGTGAATTGGCCGTGGCCCGCACAGGCAGCTGTTGTGGCAGCGGAGGAGACGACCCCATTAGTATTATGTCTGACAAATATGATCACCTTGATGGCTACAATGCAGACGCAGACTTAGGTTTGGGTTGCGGGCTGCCTACGGAGTTTGCCCAGATCAAAAAGGGTGATATCGTCTTAGATTTAGGTTCTGGTGCTGGCAATGACTGTTTTATCGCCCGACATGAAACGGGCCCAGAAGGTAAAGTGATGGGGGTTGACTTTAGTCCTGAAATGATCCAGCGCGCGCGCCAAAATGCTAGCCAGATGGGCTATCACAATATGGAGTTCCGCGAAGGGGATATAGAAAACCTACCCATCGATGACAACAGTATCGACGTCATCGTGAGCAATTGCGTCCTCAATCTCGTTCCTAACAAAGCAAAGGTATTTCAAGAGGTGTATCGGACTCTCAAGCCGGGCGGACATTTTAGTATCTCTGATATCGTACTCGAAGGCAACCTGCCTGAGGGTTTGCAAGAAGCCGCCGAATTGTACGCAGGCTGTGTGGCGGGAGCCATTCAAAAAAACGATTATATGGAGCAAATCAAGGCCAGTGGCTTTGAAGAGATCACCCTCCAAAAGGAAAAAACCATCGTGCTGCCTGATGAGCTACTCCGAGATTTTCTCAGCGAAGAAAAAGTGCAAAGTTTCAAAAACAGTGAGCTGGGCATATTTAGCATCACCGTCTTCGGGCGTAAACCAGTGGAAGCGAAAGAAGGCTGCTGTGGGCCGACTTGTTGTAATTAGGTTTACTCCCGATCCCGATGGTCGGGATGCGGGAGCGCGGAACGCTTATCTCTAGTAAAAAAAAGAGCGATCTTCCTATCAGAGAAGTCGCTCTTTTCTAATTTTTGTATTGCTCACTCCATTGAAGAGTACAATTAGCGAAGAGAGGAGGTAATCTTTATTCTACATTCATTTCCTCTTGGCCTTCTGGGGAGTCATAATCCTCATCGTCATTAAAAATGTCTCTGTAAATAAGGTAGGAGCCATCAGCTTGTTTTTTCCATACGGCCATGTATTTGCCCGTTTTTCCGGTGCCATCTGCACTCATGGACTTACTAGTCCCGATTTCAATCACCATATCTTCATCTCCCATTAGCTCAATGGTTTCAAAAGTAGGAGGACCTCCTCCATTACCTTCAGCATTTTCGCCAGCTCCATTGAGATTGGCCAAGATGGCGGCCCGGCCTTTGATCATGGGTTGAGCATTAGGCATTTGGATAGCGTCATCAGTATAGAGATTGGCAATAGCCTCATTGTCATTTGCCTTCATCGCCTCAGCGTATTGATCCTCTAATCCTTGAATGGTTGATTTTAGGGCCTCCCAATCTGTTTGTTTTGCGGCTGGCTGACAAGCGATCAGGACAAAGCTGATGCTAGCGAGAAAAACATAATAGGACGTTTTCATTTTTAGGGGTTTTAAGGTGTAAGCTGGAATTAAGATATTCTAATCAGCACATTCTCGACGTGATTGTCAATACGTATAAACCCCTGAAATTCAGATAGAAAACCCTTGTTTATTCCAGCAATTCTTCCAGCGCCAACCAGGCCATCAGGCCAGTAGAGAGACGCATGATCGATTCTTCAATGTCAAAGTGAGGGGTATGCAACCCATGGACAATCCCCTTTGCTTCATTGCGGGTTCCTAGGCGATAAAAGCAGCCTGGCACTTCATGAGTATACCAAGCGAAGTCTTCTGCGGCCATCCAAAGATCCATATCGATGATGTTTTCTTCGCCGATATAGTCCGCTATGCGGCCACGAGTACGGCCTGTAAGGGCTTCGTCATTGTAGAGTACTGGATAGCCCTTGCGAATGTCTAGCTCTACGCTACCGCCAAAACTCTTGGCGATACCATGGGCGATATCCTTGATCTTATCGTGGGCTTGAGCCCGCCAAGGCTCATTCATCGTTCGGAAAGTACCCGTTACATCTACATAATCAGGAATGATATTGGTGGCTCCGTTCGCCTCGAGGCGGCCAAAAGAAAGAATACTCGGTATCCTTGGATCGGAACGACTGACCACTTGCTGTAAGGCCACCAAGATCTGGGCCGTCATCACTACAGGATCAATAAAATGCGCCGGATGGGCCGCATGACCGCCTTTGCCAATTACCCGCATATATATTTCATCGGCTGAAGCCATATACATACCGGAGCGTACCCCAATTTTGCCTGCGGGAAAATAGGGTTGGACGTGTTGACCTAAGATTGCGCCTACCTCTGGGTTTTTGAGCGCACCGTCTCTGATCATCAGAGAGGCTCCCCCGGGAACGCGTTCCTCGGCTGGTTGGAAGATCAATTTGATTGTCCCAGCGAAATAAGGCCTTAACTCTGCAAGGATTTCGGCGGTACCCATGAGAGAAGAAGTATGCACATCATGGCCGCAGGCATGCATGACGCCTGGATTTTGCGATTTGTAAGCTACTTCATTTTCCTCAGTGATGGGCAAAGCATCCATATCTGCCCTAAGGGCAATGGTCTTAGCGTTCGGCGACTCAGCCGTACCCCTCAAATATCCCACTACACCATGGCCACCAATATCCGTATCAAAAGGGATATCAAGTTTTTTGAGATGATCTTGGACATAGACAGCAGTCTTAGCTTCCTCAAAAGAAAGCTCTGGATGCATATGAAGGTGGCGTCGTTTTTCGATTACCGCTTCAAATAGCTCGTCGGCACGAGACTGGATTTGTTTTTTTAGATCCATAGGTCGAAATTACGCAATTCAAAATCTTGTAAAAACTTTGATTTCATTGGTTGATAACCGTCCACTT
>JBCCQN010000192.1:0-15765 GCA_039024315.1 Bacteroidota bacterium | reverse complement strand
TACCAACGGTTGTCCCAATCAAAATTGAAGTCCCCATCAGACATGGTAGCACCAATTAGCCCCTCGGATTGCGCGCCCAAAGCATTGACACCAAAGAAAAAGCCATTAGTCTTGCGTCCTACTGGATCTATGACCACCGAAAAGCCATCAGAATCAAAAAAATCAGTATCACGCTTAAGCGTTTGAATGACATATTCAGGACCATCTGTACAGACAGCGGCCACGTACACAAAGTGCTGATCATAGGCCATCCTCACCTGAGTTTGCGAAGCCGCGTAACCCGTATCTATTGGCCACTTATTGAGAAAAGGAGTGGTGTGAGTTTGCTGCTCCCAAAACGCTTCATTTAAAAGACCATCGATGACTACTTTTTCATCAATTTGTTTGATGTCGAGAGATACGCCATCGTGTTCTGGCTGTGCTGAGAGCCAATACGGCAACAGCAGCAAAACAAAAAGTGCAAAATGTTTAGGCATCTTGTGTAGTGTTGGCTTACAAAATACGAAGCGCGTGGGCCATTTCAAGCAGAGGAACCAATATAGGCAAGTTAGACCGAGCCTAATCGCCGCTACGATTGACGATCCAGATACTCAAGATAATCCCTGCTGCAGCTACCAATTGATCCCAAGTGATCGTTTCATTGTCCAACCAACCCCAAAATAGTGCTACTACTGGTATAGTATAAGTAATCAAACTGGCAAAAATAGGACCTCTGACTTGAATCAATTTACTGACCAGCACAATCGCCAAGGCATTGGCAAAAATGCCCAAAAAGACCAAATAGCCAGTTGCCGTCAAGATGCCCCCCCCTGCGAGTATGCGTCCCGGAACACCAAAGTAAAGCAGTACGCCTAAAGCAATTGGAAAGACCAACCAAAAAGATAAACCCGCAATCTGGGCCGCTGGCACATTCCCGAGTCTAAACTTGAGCACATTACCACTAAAACCATTACAGACTGTTGCCAAAATGGCTAACATCGCGTACCAATTGATGCTAAAGAGCCCATCTACCCCATCGCCAATCACTAGATAAGTGGTCCCTATCATACCCAGAATTAGTCCTAACCACTGGTTTTTAAGCATGCGCTGCCCAAAAAACCAACCCCCAATTACCAGCGTCATCAAAGGCGTCGCCGCATTGAGGATACCTGTCATAGAACTACTAATCTGGGTCTGGGCCATTGCATATAAAATGGGCGGGGAAAGGGTAGCCGTTAGCGCGAAAGCAGCAATGCCCCACCAAGCTCGCTTGCTTATTTTATTTAGTCCTTTGAAGCTAAATGGTGCTAAAACCAGTGAGGCTACAAAGGCCCTTACTGCAAATACTTCCAAAGGATTGTAAACTTCAAGGGCCTTTTTGACCATGAAGAAAGTAGAACCCCATATCAAGGTCAACAATACCACCAAGCCCCAAGCAAATAGCGGAGATTGTAGGTCGAGGCTAGGTCGATTTTTCATGGGCGCAAAATTACGTTTAATTCTGCTTTTTTTACTGCTGCGCAGAACGATTATTTTCGTCCAGAAGCAGAAACCTAGCCAGAGGGGCTCCATAACAAAAAACGTCTCCTTCCTTATACCGAAATAAGCTTATTTAATATAGCGCCGACCAATACCGCGATCAGTTCCGATCCACCAATCAGTTTCACTGATAATCAATACTTGTCTGACATTATTGCTGGGAAGTCCATCGCTGATATCATAAATATTAATCAAAACGTCATCGGGAGTGTCTAAACCACTAATGACATTGAGGCCTCTGTCGGTACCCATCCAGAGGCGATTGCGCTCATCAAAAAGTAAACAATTGATGGTGTTGCTGAGAGCGCCTTCGTTTTGGCCAAATTGCTCTCTTTGTTGACCGTTTTGGTAAATAAAGGCACCAGCTCCTTGGGTGCCAATCCAGATTTGCCCATTGGGGTTTTGCGAGATCGCAGAGGGCACCGCACCGAGGTCTTCGGAGCGCCATATGCCTGCTTCCCGGATATGAACCTGTCCGTCTTCGGCACCGAGCCAAAGCCTACCGTTGGCCTCTTCAAAAACAAAGTTGATAGCATACTGAGGATCAGCAGGATTATCCACTTCTTGGGCCCTCTCTCCATTGTAATGCCAGAGTCGAGCGTTCTGCGAAGCAGCCCATAAACCGCCATCAGGATCTAATGCTAAAGCCTTACCCGAATCTGGCCCATAAATACCATCCCAGTTTGTCCTCCAGATCGCAAAACCATATTGATTGGCGAGATACAAGCTATCTTCCCATATGATTAAGTCTTCAATCCTTATCAAAGGTAGCAGGTGATAAGATCGTTTCACTTGATTCCATTCCTGACCGTCCCAAAGGCTGAGGCCATTAGGAGTGCCAATCCAAATATTAGCATCGGCATCCTGTACGATAGCATTGATGGGGTTATCGACGAGCTCACCAGTTGCAGTAGAGTAGGTTTCCCAAACCAGCTGAGGCGCAGGCTCAGGACAACATTTGGGCTCAATATTGCCCGTTTCGCACCCTAGTACCAGAATCAGGGTACTGGCTAAGAAGAGGTTGATTGTGTACTTTTTCATGTTCGTGCTATAAAAAAAGCCCACAAAATGTGGGCTAAATTGATATTTTGAAAGCAGTAAGTTAAGTCCTTACTGAATTACTATTCTCTTCATGTAGGTATCATTGCCAGCCTTAAGGTGGACAAAATAAACACCTTTGGGTTGATCGTGCAGATCAATGCGTAAACGCTGGTTGGCATCGATAGTCTCTTGCTTGACCGTCTTGCCGATAAGATTGACAACTTTAAACTCGACTTGCATCAAGTCAGTTTCCTGTACTTCGATAAAAAATACGCCATTACTTGGATTAGGATATACCTGTACCTCAGCGGGGAAGGTTTGCGGTGCCATGGGATTGGCATCGAAAGGCCCGTTCGCAAAAGCGCTAAAGGCAAACAAGCAAAGGAAGGTAAAAAGTACAGCTTTCAGTTTCATATCAATAGTCTTTTCAGTGACTCCTACATATTAATACATTTTTTTGAATAAAAGTGTTACGAATTTCAAAAAAAACATCTATTCGTGTCATTTTTATTAACAAACGTGCAAGAGTAAATGCATCCTTATAACAATTAGGGTTTATTTCTCCCTAAAAGCAAGACGATTATCGGGGAAAAATTTCATTAAATTCGGTAAAATTCAAGCTACATGGCTAGTAAAAAAGCACTCATACTAGGGGCTACTGGACTCATCGGGCAGTATGTACTCAGTCAATTATTGACCGACCAACGCTATGATCAGGTGGTGGCGTTCTCGAGGAGAGAACTATCCCAAACTCATCCCAAATTAAAGGTGGTAATCGTAGATTTTGCGAAAATGGAGCAAGTAGCCGAGCATTTTGGCGGCGACGAATTGTATTGTTGCTTGGGGACCACGATGAAAAAAGCCGGTTCGGAGGAAGCCTTTAAGTGGGTCGATTACGAAATCCCTTATCGTGCCGCCAAACTGGCATTGTCTCAAGGTTTGAAGCATTACTTGATCGTAACAGCCATGGGAGCAGATACTAAATCCTTCTTTTTTTACAATCGCGTCAAAGGCGAAATTGAAAGAGATTTAGCTGCTTTAGGTTTGGAGAGGCTTTCTATTTTACAGCCAGGCTTGCTATTAGGCGATCGGGATGAGCAACGCTTGGGAGAATCGATCGCTCAAAACGTTTCCAAAGTATTTAGCCCCATCCTCCCAAATGCTTACAAACCGATAGCGGGGAAAACGGTAGCAAAAGCCATGATCCACATCGCAAATGGAGATTTTGCGCAAAGTATTTTTAGCTCTGGGGAGTTGCAGACTTTGGGAAAATAAATCTCACAAACATAAGCAGATCTTATAAGTTATCATTCTGGGCTGGCACTCTCATTATAAATACCCTTTATCATGAAAAAACAATTATTACTTTCCTTGATTTTGGCATTATTTTGCCTCCCCAGTACAGCCCAGATTGTTTATGGTCTCCAGTACGATGGTGGTTACAACCCTATCGATCCTGCAGATGACTTCAATCTATTGACAATCAATCCCTTCATGGCGTCCCCTGATACGGCTATGCCAATCCTTAATACGATGGGGGTTTCCCTTTCTTCTTCCGCTTTTGATCATGCCAATAATCGCTATGTGTTCTGGGGGATTGATGACCAATATCAAGAACGATTTTATGTGATGGATGTCTTGACAGGCCAACTCCTTTACTCTCCATTGGTGGTAGGTCGTGGGCCTAATGAGCTCCAGTACGATCTCCAATACTCAACGCCTTATGGCTTGCAATGGGATGACACTAACAATGTCGAGTATTTTGTTACCGTGGACTTAACTACGGGTGTATCTAGCCCGATTGCGATTTTACCCGGAGTACAATATATCAATCCTGGTACCTCTAGCTTTGACTCCAACAATGGTCGCTACTTTTTTGTCGGGGCCGATGGCCAATTCAACGTCAATTATTATACGGTGAGTGCCGCTAGCGGACAAATCCTGCATAGCATTCCTCTGCCTAGCGATTATTCCAGCCTATTGCGGGACCCTAAGTACGATGCCACTGACAACCGACTTTACTGTATGTGGAATGTT
The DNA here is from genome assembly GCA_039024315.1 of Bacteroidota bacterium. Lineage (GTDB taxonomy): Bacteria > Bacteroidota > Bacteroidia > J057 > J057 > JBCAWW01. The sequence goes on along the minus strand of JBCCQN010000192.1, from coordinate 11,169 downwards.
GTAGATAGCACTATCGCACCTGATCCAATCCTCAATCAACCTTATCGAAACACCTACTTTGCGGAGGTTGATACGCTGACGGGGCAGGCCACAATTCTAAACCAGACTCCTCTCATGTCTGGCTTTCAGGCTGTTTATATGCCGGGCTCCACTGAGTTTGACCAACAAACTCAAACCTATATTTATGTAGGCAAAGAAGACAATGATCCAGAATTCAGGCTATTTGTCATCGATGCGCCTACGGCAACGCTTATTTCGAGTACTCCATTTCCTGCGGGCAATCCGATTATTGAGTTGGAGATCGACAATCAAAACTTTGCCAACAAGACTTATAATCTTAACACTGGCCTCGCCGAACGCTTATTCGCAGGCGAGCTAGAGTTGAGTCCTAATCCGGCTCAAGAGCAGCTCAATCTCAAACTAAGCCTTGAGCAAAGCGGCGAATACCAAATTGAAATCAGAGATATCTTCGGCAAGTTGATCAGCCAACAAAGGGAAGCGTTCGGCGCAGGCGAAAACGAAATAAGTCTCAGCATCCATAAATTGGCGGCTGGTTTGTACACCTGCCAAATCATCGATCCTAAGCAAGGGATGACCACTGAGCGTTTCGTGAAACGATAGGAAAAAGTATATTGCGACTACCAAATCGCGATTATGCCTACTCCTACTTTTGAACGCTTAAAAGCTGAGCGAAAAGCCGAAATACGAAAGCTAGCCTTAACTGAATTCGCACTACATGCTTATGAAAGTGCTTCTGTATCGCGCATCGTCAAGCAGTTGGGAATTTCCTCCAATGGAACTTTCTTTCGCTACTTCAAGACCAAGCGTGATCTGTATTTCTGGCTCATGCAAGAGGCAACTAACAAGCGCTTGGAGTACCTGCAATCTGCCCCTGCCAAGATCGGGAGCTTGAGGGAGTTTTTGGAGGAGCAGTTTTTTCAAAAGATTGACTTTGACCTCCAATACCCCCTATACGGGCAGTTTCTGAATAACTCCTTGCAGGAACGCCATAGCAAGGATTTGGGCAATCTTAAGCTGACGACCCTCAAAAGATTTGTAGATCTCAACGAAAGATTATTAGCTCCTTTTCAAAAGTTGGGACAGTTAAAAAGCGATTTGGCGCTGCGTACGATGGCCTTTACCATCGTCCAGCACCAAAACGCTTTTTTTGATTATATAGCCCTTGCATATCAGTTAGACATCAAAGCTAGTCTAGGTCAAAAGCAGCAAGTTGCGCAGATTCCCAACGAGGAGCTTAGAGGGCATGTTAGGACTTATCTGCAAGTACTAATGGAAGGGATCAGTACTTAAAAAAAATTCCTCTCCTAGCTAGCGCTTTTTCATTTTCAGGCTTACTGCTGCGCAGAACGCTCATCCCCATCATAGAATACGGGCGCACATCTACATTCGCCGGCAGAGAGAAGCGTTCCGCGCAGCGTAAAATGCCTAAAGACTTCCTAAGCTGAGGCCTCAAGATCAAAATCACACCTTTCCGCATTCGGCGATGATACCAATGGCTTACAATGGAAAACATTTTAAGTACTTAGACAATAGTATTCAGTATCAAGACCGAGGAAAACTGGGCTATATGCTTCATAGAGACTTTTTTTCTCTGTATTGAATACTCCCGAAAGCTTTCGGGATATTTGCTACTCTGTACTTAGCGTTAACAAAAAAAGCGGGACCGAACTTCGGTCCCGCATACCTATTGAAATCATCAAAATAGCCAGGGAAAGCGCGCTTAGACCATCATAGAGGCCGTTTCTTCGCGCAAAAATAGTCCTTCAAAGTCTATGTCTTTCAAGATCGCATAACGGCCAACATTTAGTTCTTGCCATTTGCCAATATTGATTTGGAGGTTACGTGCTCTGGTGCGAGGCTTGCCACCTAGGGCGAGACTGAGGATCTTTAAAAGCACCTTGCAGTGTTCATATTTGGACATAGTGGTCTTGCGCAGTTGACGCTGTAAACTTAGGATCAGCTGATTGGCGAGATCAAAGTCCTCCATCATCACATAAGAAAGCGCGAGGAAGAATTTAGCTTCTAGGTCCATATGACCATGTTTACGCAGGTTCACATCATTGCGCATGTTGTAAAGGATGCGAGCCGACTTCTTATAGTTGCGATTAGCAAAGTGGGCGTGTGCTTGGAACATGTGAAAGCTTACGTAAAAAGAAATACGGTATGGCTCCACTTCGATTCCTTCGATATAGCCTTCTACATCCTTGATCATTTGCTCCACCGTGTTGGTACGGAGGTGATAGCGCAGTTTGTAATTAAGGAAGAGAGAAGTATTGGCATTGAAGTGATAGCGCGTCATCAACTCCTCGATCTTATAGTCTAGGATCTCAAAGTAGATCTTCGCCTTATCACGGATATTGTTGTTTTCGTAGTAAACAAAACGGAGGAAGTTGAAGAGAATATTGATGTTGAGATAGAAGGAATCTTCCTTGTACTCACTCAAAATCTCAATCGACTTCTCAAACATCTGATCAATCTCTTCTATCTCGCAGCGGATTGTGCCTGGGATCTCAATAAAGAGCTTGGCGTAGATATGAATGATACACTTGAAGATATATAGACGATGCGATTCATAGAGATTGTTGAGATTATCAATTTTCTCCATGATCCGGATCATATCTGCGTGATCCTTGTCTTTGCGGGTGAGGAAATAACTATCAAAAGAGCGGAAAAACTGTACGACTAAGTCAACAGCTTTGTCCATGGCTACTGTGTAGGCCACTTGTTGGTTGTAGCGGCTTTGATAGTAAGTGTGATTGTCATCAAATGCGTGCAGATTTTGCAATTCTTTGTACACGATCATCAAACCAAATGGAAAATCAAACTTTAGGAGTTCTTTTTCCAATTTACGGAGGGCTGCCACGGAAATCTCACGCGGATTATTAAACACCAAATCATTGACGTTTAATACCTTGCGCATCACGTGCAGGTTTTTGTCTCCGAGACGATTGAGGAGATAGGTCTCAATTTTTTGGTTGAGACGAGACTTCAATACGTAAAAAGCGGAGGCGGTAATATCTTGCTCCTCTAAAAAGTCTTTGTCGGGGGTAATCGGGTTTTCACGGATGATCCGCAAAAAAGAAGCGCTTTTATCGGCCTTATTGGCGATAAAGTTGCTGTGAATTTCGTCAAATTCTACTTCGGTGAGCTGGCTAATGATTTTATAAAGGTCCATAACTCCTATTGTTGGCTACAATGATTAATTCTGTTTAGCGTAACAGGTCAGCACGATCGCTGTAAATAATAAATCAAGTGCAAGGAAGGAATTGAAAAAGTGACCGATTTTTGGAGATTGCTAGCAGATTTGATTTTTCAGGTGCTTGATTTTAGTTTTTTGCTAGCCGATTTCAGTTTTTAGGGCAACACTTTTGTAATTCTGTGATGCAATATTGGTTTTTTAGACCCTCGATCAAAATTTTTGAGTCTCTCAGTTTCGTTTCGGGAGGTAATATTTGTAATAATATGATCTTTTTGCGCCAAATTAGCCAAGCAAAATCCCCCTAATCATTACATTTAGGCGTATTTACCACTTTTAACCCAGTAGTAAGCAATGTTAGAAGCAAGGCAAAAACATAGAGGAGATCCTATGTAAAAACCATTTGTCTTCGGAAGCGTTTTAGCTTTTGATTTGTGTAAGTCATTCAAGAACTTCGCTTCAACAATCACTTAGTCTCAGATGAACTCCCATAATTTGTATTCTCTTTCCCATCTTTCTTACCAACGTATCCCCACTCGAGAGGTCAAAGTCGGACATGTCGGAGTGGGTGGTCCCAATCCCATCCGTATCCAGTCCATGACTACTACCGATACGATGGATACTATCGGTACGGTAGAACAAAGTATCAGGATGGTTGAGTCTGGTTGTGAAATCGTTCGGATTACGGCTCCTAGTAAAAAAGAGGCCCATAACTTAGCGGAGATCAAAAAAGAGTTAAAAGCCAGAGGGTATGACGTCCCGCTGGTTGCAGATATTCACTTTACCCCTAATGCCGCAGAAATTGCGGCCCGTATCGTCGATAAAGTAAGGATCAATCCCGGTAATTATGCTGATAAAAAGAAATTTAAAGCGATTGAATATACCGACGAGTCCTATCAGGCAGAAATAGACCGCATTTACAAGCGCTTTTCTCCCCTTGTACAGATTTGCAAGGAAGAAGGTACGGCCATGCGCATTGGGACCAATCATGGCTCACTATCAGACCGTATCATGAGTCGCTATGGAGATACTCCTCATGGTATGGTAGAGTCTGCAATGGAGTTTGTCCGTATCTGCGAAGATATCGGCTATCACGACATCGTTATCTCCATGAAGGCTTCCAACCCTCAGGTCATGGTGCAAGCTTATCGCCTTTTGATGAGGCAGATGTTGGAGCGAGACATGGTTTATCCTCTTCACCTGGGGGTTACTGAAGCAGGAGAAGGCGAAGATGGGAGGATCAAATCAGCCCTGGGGATCGCTACCCTACTTTTAGATGGGATGGGTGATACCGTACGTGTATCCTTGACCGAGGAACCAGAGCATGAGACGCCAGTAGCAGAGTTTTTGGTCAATCACGTTGTTAAGCAGGTCAACACCCAAACCCAACATAGCAGTCCCGATAAGACTCCCCTACCCTTTGATCCCTACAGTTTCAAGCGGAGAGCGAGCAAGAGTTTGCTCAATTTTGGCCATGATCAGGTACCGCGGGTGATTGCGGATATGCGTGGCAAGGCCTCTCAAGCATCAGACTTACAAGCCATTGGCTATACTTATATGCCATTGCTCGACAAGTACAATTTTGCCGACATGGCGGCAGATTATGCTTATTTCGGAACCGATGTGCCAGCCTTTGATTTACCAGGAGGCTTAAAGCGCATTTATGATTTCGATACTTGGCGTATGCTCAGCGATAGGGAGCTTAATTTTCCTTATTATGAGAGTCCTGCTGCTTTTACGGCTGCCGCCGAACGCTCCTCTCGCCTCAATTTTGTAGCCTTAAGTCCCGTCCAAATAGCAGAGGTCAAGGATCAAGCGCTATATGCCAATGTGGTTTTTGTCTTACTCTCCGAGAACGCTTTCCCTACTTACGAATGGCGCAAGAGTCTGTATCAACTAAGTGAGGCAGGCATTAATCAACCAAGCGTTCTCAGAATGAGTCTAGGCAAAGAATTTTCCTACTATAATGACGAGGCTTATCCAGAATATGTACAAATCTCCGAGGATGCTAAGACCCAATTGGCCTTATCTTCTAATGGTAGTACACTATTGGTTGACGGACAAGCCGATGGACTTTGGGTAGACGATGTTGACGCATGTAGATTACGGACAGCCTTTGGGATGCTCCAACTTTCGCGTTTGCGGATCACCAAAACGGAGTATATTTCTTGTCCTTCTTGCGGCAGAACGCTTTTTGATCTACAAGAGACTACAGCTCGTATCCGTAAGCGTACCGAACACCTCAAAGGCGTAAAAATTGGTATCATGGGCTGTATTGTCAATGGCCCCGGCGAAATGGCCGATGCAGACTATGGTTATGTAGGGGTAGGCCCTGACAAAATTGCCCTTTACCGAGGACAGGAAGTCGTCGAAAGAGGGGTCAAAACTGCCGAAGCGGTGGATAAGCTGATCGAGCTAATTCGCTCTGACAACAAATGGGTCGAACCTGAGCCTACGAGCGTCTAAACCATCATGCATGTTACGTTTGCTTGTGACTGGGAACTAAGGGGTAAAGTTTCCACACAATCACATCGTACCTATCATGAAATATCTCGTTTCATTATTTTCACTCTTCATTCTCTTCTTTGGATTTCAAGCTTCGGTCAAAGCGCAAGGCAATCAACCGCCTAAGCGTCTCATGCTTCATCCCGAAAACCGCAATGCTGTCAAGGACCAATACATTATCGTATTGACGGAAGAGGCCTTCAAACCGATCCACAAGACGGCCAACTTTAGCCGTCTCAAAACCCGCGAAGCACGCCTAAAAGCCCTCCAAAATCACCAGCGCATCTTCGGGCCAGTGGTAAGGGAAATCTTAGAAAGCGCTGGGATACCCGAAAACAAAGTCCTCAAAATCTTTACGGGCAGGAGTAGCGGCTTTGTAGCCAAACTGACTCAAGTTCAGCTCAAAAAGCTGCTCAATTTCAAAACTATCTGGTGGATTGAGCAAGACCTTATCCTCAAATTTCCCATCCAGTCAGGCACCATCAAACCCTTTAATACCCAAGAAACAGATTGGGGCGTAGCCGCAGTTGGTAGTGCTAATGGAGCGGAAAAATGTGCTTTTGTTTTGGACACAGGAGTAGATTTGGACCATGAAGATCTCAATGTAAATCGGACGCTATCTACCTCTTTTGTGAGTGCGGAGCCCTCGGCCAACGATCGTAACGGCCATGGCACTCATTGTGCGGGGATTATCGGAGCGATTGACAACAACAAAGGTGTCAAAGGAGTAGCGGCTGGCGCGACGATCGTCTCTGTCAAAGTGTTAAACCGAAACGGTGATGGTTATTTCAGCGATTGCGCCCTTGCTGTACTTTATGCCGCTGCGGTCGGCCTACCGAGAGATGTCATCAATTTGAGCCTTAGCGGAGCTGGTAATTTTTTCACCCTCGGCTGGAACCTCAAATTTGTAGTTCAGCCTGCTGGCTTATTTACCGCTATTGCAGCAGGTAATGACGACGCACACGCCAAAGATTATATGCCAGCCCGCGTCAATGGCATCAAAATATACACGGTCTCCAATCACGACAGTAACAACGATATTACGACTAGCTCCAATTACGGCAACGGTCCGGTAGATTATGCCGCCCCCGGCCAGAGCATCCTCTCCTGCGACCTCAACAATACCTACAGCAGACGTAGCGGCACCTCGATGGCAGCCCCCCACGTCGCAGGCATCCTCTTGATCAACAATGGCGTTATCAGGAGCCGAGGCAAGGTCAATACCGATAAAGACAGCAATAAAGACACGATGGCCTCCTTAAACTAAGCCTCTAACCATCAAGTACTTCCTTCAGACTAAAGGCTTCGATTCGTATCTGAAGGAAGTGCTTGAGCATTTTATCCACACACAGGGCATCAATTACTTTTTTCCAACTTGGCCAATCCACCGCCAGCGCTTTGCCCTTACTTTCTTCTTGCCGCGCACGTTTTTGCCATACCTCAAAAAAATGCCCCAGCATTTCTAACGCGAAAAAAGGAGCTGGTGGCGCTTCGATTAAGCGTTCGGCGAAGCCAGCCAAATCAACCGACTCGCCTCTAAAATAAGCCCCTAAGATATCGTCCATCTCTTCTAGGGGGCTACCGCTACGCGGAACGCTCATCTCAGCCAAAGGATTCACTTTACTTAAATATTGCAAGGGAGGCTTCACGCCTTGCGGAACGCTATTCTCCCAAAGCTCAGGAGCTGGCTGCCCTGCCAAAATCGCCATCCCCAAAGCAATTATATGCTTACAAGCCCCTTCTCCTCCATAGGGGCAAGTACATCTTCCTGACAAAGGCGTAGTCCATAAGTAAGTAACATAGCGACTACTGCCCGCCACCTCAGCCCGATAACGATCCCCTTGTCGCACAATTTTACTGATCCGATTGTGAAAAAAGTACTCTTGTCCTCTCTCTACTGTAAGCGGCGAGGCCATCGTCAATAATGCCTTTGCGTCCAAGCTATTCATACCGAAAACTAGGCATTTATAAGGAAAGCCCGCCCACAATCGTTAATCATCATAAATCTAATTCCATGAAAAGCGCCGTATTACTTCTGACAGGCTTATTTTTCCTGCTTCAGCTCAACCAACAACCCTCAGCTAGTCAAGTTCTCTCCGCAGAAGATCCTATCGCTGATACCACCGATATCACCGCTTGGCTCAAAAAGCAATACCAACAACTACCCGCCCCTAAAAAAGACTTCCGTCCTGGCCATGTTAGCATGCGCCAAATCGTAGATATGAGTCTTGACCGCGTGGATGGTTATGCCCTACAACTTCCCCACAGAGGCATGACGCCTAGTCCAACCGTTTACAAAGACCTTTTGCTCGTCAGCGGAGGCTTTGGTAGTAAGGAGTACTACGCCTTTGACGCCAAAACCGGTCAAATGAAATGGGGCATGGATCTCGATGATGATGGTCCAACCTCCGCTGCTGTAGTTGATGATATCGCTGTCTTCAATACCGAATCCTGTACCATTTTTGCGGTTCAAGCGAGTAGTGGTAAGTTACTTTGGTCCTACTGGTTGGGAGATCCTTTGATGTCCACTCCTGCCATTGGCAATGGACTGGTCTACACTGCCTATCCGGCTTTAGGTTTGGCAGGTGGGAGCGGCTATTCGCCGAACGCTTCTCCTAATAATTACAATCAATTGCCTGTTCAACAAAAGTCAATCATTGAGCCCAAAAGCTCAAGTCCTGATCCCGACGGACCCAAATGGCGTCCTACTCATGTTTTGATCGCGATGGATCTATACAGCGGTGAGATCAAGTGGCAGCGCTGGTTGGACGGTGATATTCTTTCTGCTCCGGTGGTAGAAGGGAAAGAACTTCATCTCAGCAGCTTCTCTGGTACCATTTATCAATTTGACGCTATCAGCGGCGAATTGGTCTCTGCTCAGATGAGTCAGGCCACATCCGCACCAAGTATCGTAGGCCAAAATGTCTTTGTCAGTAGAAGGGCAGACAAAGGGGACAATGTAGGCGAAAGCATTAGTATGCTAGACAGAGGCAGTGGCGAAGTCCAAATGGATCAATATCAAAAAGCGGCTCCCTATCTAGATAAGCAGGTACAAACTCGCTCCGCCCTAAAGCAAGAAGCCATGGATTATGATGCTGGCAATGGCTTTGGGGCAGGGGCTCCTGCCAATTCAGGCTGGAAATCCGCAGAGGGTGTGATTGGCCAATCCAATGTATCTTCTTTGCAGGCCTTTACGGGTTCGCGCGTATTGCACTACAATGAACGTAATTACAGCTTGATGGGCGACGAACTAGTCTGCACCAATCCCAAAAACGGCAAGGTGAACTGGCAAATGAAAATCGCTGGTGATATGCAAAAATCGGGGGGATTTTTAGGAACAGCCCCCATCAGAGCGGGTAAGCACATTATCGTGGCCACCCTCAATGGCGAACTGATTGTCATGGACGCCCAAAAAGGCAAGGAAGTGATGCGCTTCAATGTAGGTGAACCCATCCGTTATGCGCCAGTTGTAGATCAAGGTCGAATCTATGTCAGTAGTATGAGAGGCAAGATATTTTGCTTTGAGACCGAAGATACGAGTATCAGTGGTTGGCCAACCCTATCTGCAAATGCAGCGCGCACCAATCGTCCTGAATAGATATATGTATCTTTGAGGGGGGGCCTGCATGGCACCCCCAACCTCTGTTAAACGTTTTGCTGGACTCCCCTTATGGGTGATTCCTAAGCCCCAACTTAGCCAAAGGAATAGATGGGCCTACGGATTACCCGTCCCCCAAATAAGCAGAGCGAGATCATCAAGCCAGCGAGTTTAGTTCTGCCTGTATATTGGCGCGGGCCGCCTGTTCCCAGCGCTCATAGGCCGTTGGGGTAAAGTACAGGCGTTCTCGCTCAAGAAAAGCACGTAAAATTTTTCTCCTTGCTGGCCGATATATCAAATTAGGATAAAGGCGATATTCTTGGCGGATGCTGGCGACATATTGCTGATAGACAGCTAACTCGCTCCCCAAGATAGAAAGGTCTAAATCCAAAAAGGCTCTTCCATCTTGATCCAAACCTTCGGCTCGATGGCCAGCAGTCGCGATGATCATTTGAGATATCTTCGTGATTTGCGCCGCCGGCAATGTCCAAGTCGCGAGTTGGCGTTCCGCGAAGCGGGCTGACTGATGCTCGTTATCCCTTTTGTGGGGTAAATAAATAATGTCATGAAACCAAGCCGCTAGCTGTACTGCAATGGGATCTCCCCAAGCTTCTGGCCACCTATCTATATGCGTGAGGAGGGCTTCTACATGATCGAGATTGTGATAATGACGATGTTTTTCGCCGTAATAACGCCCAAAAATAGCTTGCATATCGGCGCTTTGAGCCTCTGAAAGCCCAATCTTGGAGGCAAGTGAAAACCAATTATCCCAAATCATATTTTCCAATATTCCCAAATTTGTCCATCTTAGCAAAGTATGGAACCCGTCCAATATTACATTAACGAGGGGATCTTGTATGAACCGGTCATTCCGGACATCCATGATTGGCCCATCGCTCGATTGTTTAGCAAGTCTGGTAGTTTTGTGGACCAAGTTATTGCTCAGAGCGTAGCCGAACTCAAAAAGCAAGCGGAAAGAGACAATAGCTCAATTGAAGAGATGCTGGAACGCACCATGTATTTGGAGCGGATCCGCATGCAAGAAGATCCTTGGAAAGTAGATCCTAAGGACGAGCTTAAGTTTTGGAGTACCATCAAAAAGGAGCTGGTCAGAAACGAGCAAATCGAGGAAAATCCAGCGCAAATTGCGGCCAAAAACGAGGAGATGCTGACGCGAATTACAGCGCGCTACGGCAACGAAATTTCCAATATTTTCAGACCTGGCAGTTATCATTTTGCAAAGCGATTTCTGCCTTTGTTTTTTTCAACTTTGTTGAACGCTAGTGCGGGTAAGACCTTCCGTTCCATTGTCAATCATAGCGTTGGCCTTCAAGAAAAAGTACACCTCATCGGGGAGGTGGATGCGATCCGCCGTCTGGCTACCAAGGGAACGATCGTTTTGTGTCCAACCCATTTTAGCAATGTAGATTCCATCATTGTAGGCTGGGGACTGCACGCTTTGGGATTACCAGCTTTTATCTATGGAGCGGGCCTCAATCTCTACAACAATAAGATTTTGGCCTTTTTTATGCAGCGTCTCGGGGCCTATAAAGTGGATCGCCGTAAAAAAAACCCGATCTATCGTCAGACACTAAATTCTTATTCCACCGTAGCGATTCGTAATGGAGCTCATTCACTCTTTTTTCCAGGAGGGACGCGTTCCCGCTCAGGGGAAATAGAAAAAAAACTTAAGCTGGGCCTACTGGGTACAGCTATCGAAGCGCAGCGGATGAATCTACAAGATCCTCCCAAGGATCATTCTGGAAAAATATTCGTGGTGCCGCTGGTGATGAGTTATCACTTTGTGTTGGAGGCAGCCTCCTTGATCAAACAACATCTCAAACGAACG
>JBCCQN010000191.1:0-15823 GCA_039024315.1 Bacteroidota bacterium | reverse complement strand
CCTTTTGGGCAGCACTGATGAGATGTGGGTCGCTTTGTTCCAATAGTTTGGGCAAAAGTAAGGCGATTTTCTACTTAGACCCTGGTAATAAAGCAATTATTCCCCGCTGGGTAAATTTATTTTTTTCGACCGCCATTTACTCTCATCGCCGTAAAGACGATAGGTGTCGAGATAGCGAGCTTGATTGCGTTCGCTGCGGGTTTCGGGAGTAGAATTGATGCCTGAATCTATGCCCACGGCATCGGTACCTCTCAGTTCAGGACGAGGGAGTTTACCCGTTTCCCAGCCCCATCGAAAGCTGGTATTACCCTCTAAGGCGCTGAGAGGAATGCGGGCGCGGTAGCGGAGAACATTCGCTTCGTTTAGCTTTGTATTGATACCCAAAGCTCCTTGGGTATTGGCTGGTGCAGTAATGACATCGTCTTCACGGCCACCATAATAGCCTATGACGAGCATTTCTGGGGGGCTGGCTAAACGTCCTCGGGCTGCAAAACTCATTTCATCCACAAAGCGGACAAATTCGATCGGCACTCGTGGTACCTGTTGTTCGGGCAGCCCTAATGGGTAGAGTAGCCCTTTACGTGCTTTTTTCTTGCCGCCCGGTTCAAGCCATAGGGTCAGGCCAGTGATGAGGATTTGGCTTTGGAGATCCCCTGCGGGGAACGTTAGGTAGCAATACAAAAAGCTATCGGTCAATTGATAGCCATAGGAAAACTGTTTTTCCGCTTGCAGCAAGCTATCGGGCAGGCTGAGTTCTTGCGCTTGGACAAAGGCCAGACTGCAGATCAACAGTAGGGAAAAAGCAATGCTACGGATCATATCAAGACAATTTGTTAAATACCTTCCACCAACGTTCTGGGATATTGTCGGTACGGGCAAACTCATAATCTTTGACGCTACAAGGCACCAAACGGTTGTTTTGGCTAGGGTTTTCTAGGGCGTCAGGGTAGGGGACTTCCATCCACCAACGACCCGTGGAGGGATGTTGATAAAAGTCGATGTTGGGTACGCTCGCATGTAGTTGGACGGCATATTTACGTAGGTTACTTCTATCGGTCAGTGGTATATCATCACTTTGACTGTAAAAGCCTTCTACAAAATACCAGAGCATCATAGCGAGTAGGAGGGCGCCTTGTTCTTGCTGATCTTGAGTCGGGTCGTATTCGCTCAAGCTAAAGGATCTCAGCTTATATCCCAATCCTGCATAGCGGGCTAGTCGGCAGGCTTCAAAGGCCGAAAAGCCACCTGGAGAAGGAAAGGTGCTCCCCGGAGCATCAGTAAAGCGAACGCTTGAAAAATCAAAGCTGATCATATCGGCTGTACGAAGGGCTGGTTCTACTTCTTCAATTTCATTGAACAGATCCCCATAACGAGCCGCTTGGAAATGCTGCTCTTCTAAGTTCTGGCGTTCGGCGGAGCCGACAAAATAAGACTGATAGCCCAAGTTGGTATACTCAAACAACCATGACTCCGGTTGCTGAAATATCTGATGATTAAAAGACCGATGATGTAAGGCGATATCAGCATCTTCTACATCAAAGCGAGAGTCGATATGCACATACTCTATGGCTTCTTCTAGCTTCTCATAACCCAAAAATTGACCATAAGTCAGGTCTTGACTGCCACCCAATAAAATTACCGTTTTGCCAGCCTTAAATAGTTGCTCAAGCACATAAGCCATCATTTCATAATAGCCCTCTGGACTATCTTTGGCTTTGAAATTCCCTAGGTCTGCAACCTTCGCGCCTTCATCCGGTGGGCTCAAAGCATACAGACGCTTTCTTACTGCCCCAGCGGCTTTGGCCAGTCCGGGAAATCTACTGCCACGGGTTTCTTGGCAACCAATTAAAATCAAATCAGCATAGTGCCAATCTGGAAACTCGGCATCATTGATTTGCATGTTACGGCCCCAAGTACTGGCGTTTAGGTGCTCACGTAAATGCGAATTATCAGGTTCTATTGGGTCAAAAAAAACAGAAAGGTCCAATGTCTGCGGGCTAAAAGGTGGAGGCCAAAGGTAAATTTTTAAAGCTAGAATATAAAAGTCTGAACCAAAGCCTTCTCTGGGTGGTTTTACATTTTACATTCAGCAAATTTGAATCTACTTTTACTGCCCTAAACGGGCGTTCTGGATTAGGAAGAGCAATTTATGATATTAATTACTGGTGGTTCAGGTTTTTTAGGCAGGCATATCGTTACCGAGTTGCTGGAAGCCAACTACGAATTGAGGCTGCTGATCCGTAATCCAGAACAGCGAAAATTCCCCTGGCAAGATTTGGTGGAGATTTATGAAGGGGATGTGCTTGATGTCATGGCTTTAGACCGGGCGATACAGGGAGTAACTCATGTCATCCACGCTGCGGCTCAGGTGAGTTTTTCCCGAGGTGAACATGAAGCTTTGTTCCAAACCAATGTCGAAGGCACCGCCAATGTAGTCAATGCTTGTTTAGACCACCCTGTGGAACGCTTGATCCATATCAGTTCTGTCTCCGCTATCGGTAAGCCCAGTAAGAAAAAAGATACCCTCATCACCGAGGATCTCGCTTGGAACCCAGCCCTCAACAACAGTAAATATGGCTTTTCAAAATACCGCGCAGAGCTAGAGGTTTATCGAGGAATTGCGGAAGGAGTGCCAGCCGTACTACTCAATCCTGCCTTTATTATTGGCCCCTCCCACGATTGGGAAAATGGGACTGCCAAGATTTTTTCTATCATCGACAAAGGGCTTCGTTTTTTCAATGAAGGCGTAGGCGGCTATGTGGGCGTAAAGGATGTGGCTAGAGCTACGCGCCTTTTGTTGGAGTCAGAGCAGGTAGCCGATGGCGAACGCTTTCTCATGAGCCAAGCAAATCTTAGTTATAAAGAGGTTTTTAGCATGATCGCCGAAGCTTTGGATCGGCCGGCCCCTTCTTATGGGGTACCCGATTGGTTGGCTTTATGGATTGGGCGTATTTCTGAATTGATTTCTCGTCTCAGTGGCAAAGAGCCCATTGTCTCCTTGGAGACGATGCGAAGTGGGACCAAGAAGCATTATTATGATGGCTCAAAGATCGAGCAACTCGGATTTTCATATACGCCCATAAAAAGCGTAATTAAGGAGGCAGCCGGAGTCTACCAACAAGCCAAACAAAATCTATGAGGATCGCAAAAAGCACCCAAGATAAACTCAAAGGATTGCTAGAATCGCAGGGATGGGAAGTGCGTTATGAAAAGGGCAATTTCCAAGGTGGCTATTGCATTGTGCATCAGCAACAAACCATCATTGTCAATAAATTTCATCCTCTCGAAAGTAAGATCAATACCCTCGCCTCTATATTGAAGGAACTCGAAATCAACGAGGAACCTTTGACCCCGGATCAAATTAAATTTATCAAGCGACTCAAAGCCTAAGCATTGATGGAGTTTATTTTTGCTGGCACCGGCACTTCACAGGGAGTACCAGTCATCGGCTGTGAATGTGAGGTCTGCCAATCTAAGGATCCCTACGACAAACGTCTACGGACTGCGGGGGTATTGAGATCAGAGAAAACCACTATTTGCTTTGATGCTGGACCAGACTTTCGTCAGCAAATGCTGCGAGAGGAAATCAAAGTCTTGGATGCGGTTGTCTTTACCCACCAGCATAAAGATCATACAGCAGGTTTGGATGATGTGCGAGCCTATAACTTTCGTCTCAAGCGAGATATGCCAGTCTATGGTACTACGGCGGTACTCGAACATTTGAAGCGGGAGTATTATTACATTTTTGAGCAAAGTGACTATCCGGGTGTGCCTAAACTAGATCTGAGGGAGATTGACTCTGCTTCTTTTCGTATCGGTGATTTAGAATTGCTGCCTATCCCTTTGATGCATGGTCCTATGCCCGTATTTGGCTATCGCATAGGGGATTTTGCCTACATTACGGATGCCAATTATATTTCCGACGCGTCCCGCGAACGCTTAGACGGGGTACGCTATCTGACTTTAAATGCCTTACGCAAGGCCAAGCATCATTCCCATTTCAATTTGGAAGAGGCGATTCAATTAGCGCAGGAGATTGGGGCTGAGCAAACTTACTTTTTGCATATCAGCCATTTGATGGGAAAACATGCAGATGTTAGCAAAGAACTTCCCTCCGGCATTCAATTTGCCTATGATGGATTGAGGATTAGTTGGTAAGAATTATATCTTTAATAGATGCAATACAAAGACTACTATAGGGTGTTGGGCGTTCCGCCGCAGGCGACAGAAGAAGAGATCCGCAAAGTCTATAAGAAACTAGCGATCAAATATCACCCAGATAGTAATCCAGATAATCCCAAAGCAGAAGAGCGATTTAAAGAGATCAGCGAAGCCAAAGAGGTTTTATTGGACCCTGACAATCGCCGCCAATACGATGCTTTACGCAGGCAATTTCAAGGTTATCAAGCCGCTGCTGGCGCTGGCGCTGCGCGTTCTGCAGGGCAGTCTATACCCAAAGACTTTAATAGCCTCTTTGGGCGATTTATGAATGAAATCATCAATCGTCAGAAGAAAAAGCAGGTTAAAGGCCATTTGACCATCACCCTACAGGAGGCTTATGATGGTCTGCAACAGCAGTTGCGGATGGGAGATACACGAGTAAAAGTCAAAATTCCCAAAGGAGTTAGGCACGAACAAAAGTTGCGTCTCCATCTCAGCAAAAGCGGGGGAGAGGATGTGTTTATCCGCATTATGATTAAAGAAGATCCTGATTTTTCTCGTAAAGGTGACGATCTGTATACGAGTACGACGATTGATATGCTAGATGCTGTCCTCGGTCGTAAAGTGCCAGTGCAGACCCTCAAAGGAAAAATGAAGGTGAGTATTCCTGCGGGAACACAGCCTGGTGATAAGCTTAAATTGAAAGGTTTAGGGATGCCCAATTTTGAAATCCCCTCCTACAAAGGTGACTTGTACCTGACTGTTAATGTCCGTCTTCCCAAAAAGCTCAAAGCGGAAGAAAAAGCCCTTTACGAAGCTTTAGAAAAACTTCAGTAATAATTCTTTTCCTCATGATGAAAGCAGTGCTAATCTCCGAGTTCGGTGGACCAGAAGTAATGCATATTGGAGAGCGTCCCAAACCTGATTGTGGTCCCGAAGAGCTTTTGGTAAAGGTCAAGGCGACGGCAATTAATCGGGCCGACACCATGCAAAGGGCGGGCAAATATCCCCCCCCACCGGGCGCTACCGATATTATGGGGCTAGAGATGGCGGGAGAAATTGTAGAAACGGGTACTAAAGTATCTGGCTGGCAAAAGGGAGAAGGCGTTTGTGCCCTACTGTCCGGCGGTGGTTATGCAGAATATGTAAGCATACCAGCTGCGACAGCTATGAAGATCCCAGAGGGCTGGGACTACATCAAAGCCGCCGCTATGCCAGAAGTCTATTTGACGGCATTTCAGGCTTTGGATTGGATCGGTGATCTACAAGCTGGAGAAAAAATATTGATCCATGCTGGAGCGAGTGGAGTCGGTACGGCCGCTACCCAAATTGCGTTGCTAAAGGGAGCGGAAGTAATTGTTACTGCTAGCGCGGGTAAGCATGCTCTTTGTTTGGAGTTAGGAGCCAATAAAGCCATAGATTACAAAAGCGAAGACTTTGCTGCGGTGATTGCTGAATATACCAATGGTACTGGCGTCAACTTTA
Source organism: Bacteroidota bacterium (assembly GCA_039024315.1). Classification (GTDB taxonomy): domain Bacteria; phylum Bacteroidota; class Bacteroidia; order J057; family J057; genus JBCAWW01. Next base: position 10,177 of record JBCCQN010000191.1, on the reverse strand, counting down.
TTTTGGATTTTATTGCCGCCCCCTATTTTCAATCTAACCTAAATAGTCTAGCCTTAGATGGACGCTTGGTGATGCTTTCATTGATGGGAGGTGTCAAAGTAGATGGGATAAATCTTGCTCCTATTTTACGTAAAAGGCTCAGTATCCTTGGCTCTACCCTCCGCAGCCGTAGCTTAGATTATAAAATCTCCCTCACTCGAGCCTTTTGCCAATTTGCCGAGCCATTTTGGCAAAAAGGAGAACTTCAGCCCGTGATTGATAGTATTTTTCCTTGGACAGAAGTAAAGGAAGCGCATCAACATATGGGTGCCAACCAAAACAAGGGTAAAATAGTGATGAAGATGGATTGAATTGTTTATACGATTAAGTAACTCAACTACTGAATTGTACCCTAAGGATGTGCTTGGCTTCATTATTTTAAAGTCAATCTAACTACCTAAACATTTTTAGTAGAAAGTAAAAAGTATTCAGTGTAGAGAAAAAAGGTCTTGATGGACTACAAAACCGATTCTCCTAGATCTCAATAGTGTTGAGTACCTGAATACGGGAGCTATACTCAGCTATTGGACTTAGCTTTCATTGAACTAGATACTTTTGTCTTACTACTTCTTACTTAATGCCTAACTATGAAACGAATCTTTCTACTCCTAATGGTAGGAACGATCGGTACTGCGCTATTTGCTCAGAACCGCATTGACCCCTATTCCCCACACTTGGATCAATCTGAATCCAGTATTTATCCTCAAAGCGTTTCGACAAGCGCTGCTCGCACTCCCTCTACGGGAACGATCACTCCCATTGGTGGTGCTTTTTCGGATATGATCACTACGGTAAAGATCGGCGAAGCCTCTAACTCTTATAGTACACTCTCGGCTTCTGCTAATCCTTTGACTTATGTGCCTGGCATAGGGACAAACGGAGGTTCCTTGGCCTTTGTCCACCGTCGTAATATTGCCAATTGTGGAGGCCAAATGATCGATAATGGGCGCGTAACTTATGTGATTTCCACTGATCTGGGAACCAGTTGGAACGTCGGTAATGGCGTAACTTCTACGGCTAGTTCTCCTCCTCCCGTAAATCATTGTTATGGGGTGCTAGAAGTAACGCCCGCTTATAATGTACCTGTACGATATCCAATGGGAGTATTGTTTTCTGGAAATGGGGGTACATCAGTCTCAGACCTTGTCCTGACCACTACGGGATCTTTGATCACTAATGGTCAGTGGGATGGTAATCATTTATCGACAGTCCAAGATCCAGCGGGTGCGCTCAATTTGACTCAAGACGATTACCTTTTTCAAAATGTTGGCCATACCATAAGTGGAGGCATGGTAGAGCGTGTGCCAGGAGAGTTTTGGTATGCTACTGATGAGACCCAAGGGGCCAATAATGATCCCGGCCAAGGCAGGGTTTTTGTCTACAAAGGCACCTATAATACCACCACTCAGAAAACGGATTGGGTACAAGCTATAGTGCTCACGCCTGATAACTTTCTGCTAGATGGTACAAATGCACAGTTATCTACACCTAATATGGGTTTTAGTCCTGACGGCATGACAGGCTATATTACTTGGTTGGGTGATTTGAATGGAGGGCAAGACTCCGTTTTGTCTCCGATTGTATCAGAGACTACAGACGGTGGCCTAACGTGGAGCGAACCCATTGAAATTAGCCTAGCGAGCTTTCCCGAGATCGCCGACTCTTTGAGAACCTTTTTGGTGATAGACTCGATAAGCCCTACTCAGATCGATACTATTCCCTTTGCTACTGGCGTCGCCACTACTGCTTTTGACCTAGATATTACCGTGGATGCCAATGGCAATCCACACATCTTTACCACTGTAGGGGCTGCTTCTACGATTAATTCGCCCATATCAGGATACTCAATCTTCAATGCTATTCATTTGATGAATTTATCCTTTACCAAGGATCCCTTTGGGGATTGGAATGCGATCTATATCTCCACACAAAATACCTTTAGAGGCTGGTTTGGCGATTTATCCGCTCAGGGGTCGCAGCAAATCCCCCAGGATGTTCATAATCAAGTATCCCGTTCTGAGGATGGCACCAAAATTTTCTACGCTTGGGTAGATACAGACTCTACGGCTACTGGCTGGTCCCCCATTCCTAGTTTTCCTGGTGGCAATACCATGTCAAATTACTCTCCGGATCTTAAAGTGAGGGCCTTTGATGTGAGTGCAAATTTGTTGACGCCAGTAGATATCATTACTGAAGGAGACGCCAATTGGGGAGGCTTAGTACTGCTGCCCAAAGTATCGCCTATTGCACATGAAGGGAACAATGGGGTATTTACGCTCCCCACGGTTATTACCAATATTGATGGTGGTAGTGCTCTGCAAACTACTTCCTATCACTATATCACAGATGTGAATGTAGATGTTGCTACTGCCGCTGATCCTCCGATCTATTTTTACAATTGTAAAGAAAATCCCTTTGCTAATAGCTTTAATCAGATTCCGCCAGACTGTGGTATTGGTAATGGACAATTAAGTATCGTTACGGCAGGAGGCATCGGCCCCTATACACTCGTTTGGAATGGGGGGGACTCCACTACCATCCTTGATAATCTTAATGCTGGATTGTACGAAGTGGTTGTTACAGATAGCAAGAGCTGCACGGATACGATTACCATAACGCTCAATAATGCAAATGCCCCGAGCTTGAGTATTGATCCGATTACCGTAAGTGATATTTCCTGTTTTGGGGCTAATGATGGTTCTGCTACGGTGAGTGTAAGTGGAGGGGCTGGTATGGAAGTCTATTCTTGGTCCAATAATGAAAACACTGCCACTGCAGTAAATCTTCCCCCTGGGGTCAATATTATTGAAGTAACAGACGCTAATGGTTGTACCTCATTTGAAACTATTATCATCAATGAACCTGCAGCCATTGATATTAATATTTCCTCTGCTGGCGTGGATTGTGCAGGCAACAGTAATGGCTCTGTCAGTGCTATCGCCCTCGGCGGAACGGGCAGTCTGACCTACGATTGGGGGGCTATTGGAACCGGAGCTACTATTGACAACCTCGCCGGTGGAGTCTACCAAGTAGTAGTAAGCGATGCAAATAGCTGTGTGGATTCTGCGCAGATTGTAGTGGATGAACCTGATCCGATATCTATCGCAGGAAGCTCCTCTCCCAATACAGGAACGCCCCAAAATCCCAATGGCACCGCTTCTGCCAGTGCAAGTGGAGGGACCTCTCCTTACATTATCGATTGGACCTTAATCGGTTCTAACGACACCTCCTTTAATGCACCCTTTATTTTTGGCCTAGTGGGGGGAGATTATGAAGTTTTTGTAACAGATTTTAACGGATGTGTAGCTATGGATACGATAACAGTTGCTGAGGTAAACAATCTAGAGGACGAACTCCAAGCCGGCATCACTCACTTCCAACTCTTCCCAAATCCAGCCAAGGATATGGCGCAGCTGAGGCTAGAATTAGATCGTCCGGATAGGGTGAGCATACGGCTAGTTAATCTGCATGGACAAGTAATACAACAGGTGCAATTGCGTTTTAGCCAACAATTGGTTCACGATCTGGATGTCAGCCATCTGGCGGGAGGTCTTTACTTCCTTGAAGTAGAAACCTCCCGTGGTCGGGCTAGCCAACGATTAATGATTGAATAATTTATTGGGCTCGGCCAATGGCCGAGCCTCCATTTTTTATACCATGAAGCACATCCTACTCCTACCCATTTTATGGACCACAATTTCTATTGCCCATGCCCAGCTGCTAGGCCAATTTGAACCAGTCGCAGTAGGCGAAGTCTATTCTAGCATTGATGTTGCTCATACAGAGCACAATGCACTCAGTATCTTAAGCGATACCAGCGGGAATACCAGTTTATTATATATGTTTTCTCACAATATTTTGAATTGTGGAGGATCGCCTTATGACCGTAACCAAGTTCGTTATAGCTTGTCAACTGATGGGGGGCAGTCCTGGGAAGTAGGTAGTGGTGTCACTACTGAATTTAACTCCCCTCCTCCTGCAAACCATTGTATAGGGCGGGGTTATTTTGCTTGGGTCAATAATTTGCCTACTCCTTTTCCTATGGGGCATTTCATCCATGTGAATGATAGTAGCCTTGACACTGAGCTTGCGATAGCTGCCGTGGCAAGTGTTAGAGACACAAATGAGCAGTTTTTTGGTAATTACTTTATGAATGCCTTCAATGTAGCTGGTTCATTTCCTGATACTGATTTATCCGTTGGGAATCCTGAACCCACTCAACTTGAGAGCAGTGGCTTTGTCAAACGGATAGAAGGAGAGTTTTGGTATGCTGCCCATAGTCAAGCATCAAATTCTGGAGCGGCTGAGGTCTTATTGTTCAAAGGCGTTTTTGATACCCTCAATCTAAAGACAAATTGGACTATTGCTGCCCGAATTCTTGTGGAGCATGTGTTGACGAATAGTGGAGAGATCCAGCAAAATCGTCTCAATTTAGCTTTTAGTCCAGATGGGAGTCGAGGATACGTGAGTTGGTTAGGAGATATAGTCGGAAAGTCAGACTCTGTATTGTCCCCTGTTTTGATTGAATCAATAGATGGCGGTACCACTTGGGGATCTCCAGCGGAAATTGATATTAATGGCTTCCCAGAGTTGCAGGAAGCTATAAAAAAGACACTGGTTTTTGATAGCCTTAGCGGAACGCTTATCCCTAAGGCCACGGGCAGACTAAGTACCGCCTATCAACATGATCTCATCGTAGATGAAGCAGGTAATCCGCATTTATTTACGACTGTTGGAGCAGCCGAACTAAGCGATGAAACTTTTGTGCCTTACCAATTCTACGCCGAGCTTCCGATGCAAAACCTTTCCTTTACTCGAGATAGCTTTGGCGATTGGAGTGGCATTTATGTTGCTCCCCAACAGACCTATGACTATGAGATTTTGCAGGCTGTCGTTACGAGTGATCCCCCTATCTACCAAGCTGTACAGCCCCAAATTAGTCGTTCCCAGGATGGGAAATACCTCTTCTATATCTGGATGGATACAGACACCAGTCTCAATAATTGGCAGCCTCTCCCAAAGCCAGTTGGTGCAGGTTTAATGACTAATACCCAACCAAATGTCCAGTTGAGGGTCTATGATGCTACTGCACAAGCTTGGTCTCCCATCTATAATCTTAGCCAAAGTGATACGCTTTTTGAGGGTAGAGCTTTTTATCCGCAAATGGCGACTGAGGTCATTCAGGAGGATAATACCAAGTTTCGTATTCCCTTGGTCTTGAATGTGTTAGGACCTAATCAGGTTTTTTTCAGTGAGAATGCAAATTTTAGTTACTATCTCGACAAAGTTCGTTTTGATATCTCGGCCATTCAGACCCCAGCAAGTTTTCTCTACAACTGTAAGACCAATCCGATCAGTTTGCAAATTCAGGCCAACCCACCCAATTGCGGTCAGAACGATGGGAGTTTGCAAGTTCAGATTAATGGGGGAGTGGGGCCTTATGAATTTGACTGGAGCACGGGTGATAGCCTCCCTCAACTGGCAAATTTGCCATCAGGCTATTATACACTTGATCTGATGGATAGTCTTGGGTGCCCTGCTAGCTTTGGCTATGGTCTAAATGACATTGGTAGTCCCTTTATCTCCATTGATTCATCCAGTTTACAAGATATTACTTGTGCAGGGATCGCAAACGGTACGGCAAGTGTGCTCGTGAGTGGCGGTACGGGATTAGAGACATACTCTTGGTCGAATGGGGAGAATAGTCCTACTGCTATCTCCTTACCGCCGGGCTTGAATACAGTAATGGTCTCCGACACCAATAATTGTGAGGCCTTTGCTGGGATCAGCCTTACTGAACCTAAGCCCATCGATATTTATCGGTCAATTATCACTGATCTTAATTGCGCAAAGGATTCGAGTGGAGAGATAGTAGTGTTCGCCCGTGGCGGAACGGGTAGTCTTAGTTATGATTGGGGTAGCTTTGGTACAGGAAATATGATTGCAAACCTAATCGGAGGAGATTACCTAGTAATCATATCTGACTCTAATGCTTGCCAGGATTCTGTTTCGTTCTTTGTTTTTGAACCAGACCCTATTGTATTGACAGGTACTGGAACTCCTAATGATTGCCCAGATTGTGTGCCGAATGGTTCCTTGTCTGTAAGTGCAGCAGGGGGCACTCCACCTTTTATCTTTGATTGGATTCAATTGGGTGAAACTGACACCACCTTTAATACTCCATTTCTTTTTTTCTTGACAGAGGGAGATTATTCGGTAATCGCTACTGACGCAAATGCTTGTACAGCCAAAGATACAGTTACGGTTGGTGGTATTGGCTGTAAAGATAATATCGAAGCCGAACTGGCTGCTGGTATCACTATGCTACAAGTTTTCCCCAATCCAGCGAAGGATTTCGTCCAATTGGAGTTAGAGCTTGACCGCCCAGAGGCCATCAACATTCGACTGTTTAACAGTCAAGGAGAACAATTAAGGCGGCATAGCTTAGCGATTGGGCAGCTGATTTCGCACCCGATTGATCTGATAAGTCTCAGTCCCGGTATCTATTTTGTCGAAATAGAAACCTCTCGAGGGCGAGTCGCTAAGAGATTGATTATGCAATAAAAACAAGCGGGAGATTCTTCGGAATCTCCCGCTCAATATTATCGTTCGGCGAAGCCGTAGCCTATATCTCGATCGCCTGACCTATCTCTAACAAATTGAGATTTTTTCCGGCGGTGCCAAATTGCTTGACCGCTGCTTCATGATCTATTTTGATATATCCAAAAGTATCAAAGTGCATACCGATGATTTGATCACAAGCCACAAAATTGGCGGCTTTTATCGCATCTTTGACACCCATCGTAAAATTATCTCCCATGCATAGTATCGCAAATTTGAGGGAATAATCTTCGCTAATGAGTTTCATATCATAAGTCAAGGCGGTGTCGCCAGAAAAATAAAAGCTTCCTTCCTCAGCGCTGACCACAAAACCACCGGGATTGCCACCATAGCTACCGTCCTCAAAGGAACTAGTGTGGACGGCATTTACGTATTGAACGGTGCCAAAATCAAACTTCCAGCTACCGCCATGATTCATAGGGTGTCCTTTCAAGCCTTTTTTACCAAAATAAGTAATGATCTCATAATTGGAGATCAAAGTTGCTTCGGTACGCTTGGCGATTGCTTCTACATCTGCCACATGATCAAAATGCGCATGAGAAATCAAAATATAATCCGCCGGAATCTCCTCTATTTTTACATTTGCCGCCAATTCATTGGGGGAAATAAAAGGATCAAATAAAAGGTGTTTGCCTGCTACTTCAATGCCGAAGCAAGCATGGCCATAAAAGGTAACTTTCATACAGGTTTTGTTTTGCTTTTCAGCGGAAAAATTAACCAATATTCTGCTAACTAGCGGCCTTATTGGCGAGCTTTTTCATCAATTTGGGGAAATTGAGAAAAAAATGAGTACCACTTGCTTGACTGGTTTGCATCTCGATACTGCCCTGATGTAATCGCATGATCTGTCTCGAAAGGCTCAAACCAATACCCGAGCCTTTGGCTTTGGTAGTAAAAAAGGGGATAAATATTTTATCAATTAGTTCGGGATGAATGCCTTGTCCGTTGTCTTGTACGATGATTTGGGGACTCCCATCTTTGATTTGTCTGACGATGAGATGGATTTCGGGCTCGTCAGTTTGCTCCACCGCTTCCATGGCGTTTTTGAGGAGATTGATCAACACTTGTTCGATAAGTTGAGGGTCAATCTGTAGGGGCGGCATACGTTCGTCTATATTTGCATGCAAGCCTATCGCCCGTCTGTCCATCTCTGGTTTGAGAAGCGTAATGATGCGATTGAGCAGTTCTTTGGCCTCTATTGCTTGGATTTGCGGGGGCGGAATGCGGGTCAAGCTACGATAGGCATGCACAAAATGCAGTAAGCCCTTGCTGCGATTTTCAATGGTCAAAATGCTGTCCAATATATCTTGTATCTCTTCTTCGGAGAGCATTTTTGCGGCTTTAGGACTTCCTTCTTCCTCACTCAGAATGCTATGGGTCACCTTGGTCAAGGAAACGATAGGCGTAACAGAATTCATGATCTCGTGGGTAAGGACCCGAATCAATTTTTGCCAGGTATCAATTTCTTTTTCTTCAAGCTCGACTTGGATGTCTTGCAGACTGACGAGCTTGAAGCCTTGGCCTTTGAGTTTAAAGGCAGTAGCTTGGATGGCAATGTGGGGCGCTCTAGCATTGGGACCTGAGCGGATCAAAATGCGCTGACCATGTCGGATATCTCGCATGGCTTGCAATAAGTCGGCATGGCTATGTTGGAGTTGATGCAAATGCTTTAGGTAAGGTCGATTGATCAAAAGCCTAGCGGCATGATTCATCAGAGAGACTTCTTCAGTTTCCTCATAGCAAATCAGGGCTACTTGCACGTGTTCGACAACATTTTGGAGATATTGATAATGGCTTTCTTTTTCTGCTCGCAACTCACGAAAGCTATTCATGATCAACTCAGATACCTCTTGGAGCTCCGCGAAGCTTTTGCCTCGGTATTGTTTGCCAGGCGCAGCATAAGTAAAATCACGATGGGCAATGGCCGCAAGGAAGTTTTGGAGTTCATCATTGGTTTGCTCTACATAGCGGATGAGGATCCATACTTCAACGACAATTGCCAGACCGAGAAATAGTAATCCAACGGGCCAATCTCTGTAGAGAATCGTAAAAGCAAAGACAAAGACGGTCAGCACCAACAGCAAGACCCGCCATGCTACTTGAAAACGGAAATTACGACTCCATGAACGGCTATTGGGACGATTCGAGGCCATATTTCTCCAATTTACGGTATAAAGTACTGCGAGCCCAACCAAGTTCAAGGGCGGTTTTGCTGAGATTGCCTTGGTTGCGTTTGAGCGTACGCTGTAGCATTTCTTTTTCTTTCGCCTCCGGCGGAACGCCTTTATCGTTCGCCAAAGGCTGAAATGGTAGAAGACTCATCGGATCGTCCATGATGATCGCTCGTTCGACAGCATGCTGCAGCTCTCTAACGTTCCCCGGCCAGGGGTAGTGCTCCAACTGACGCAACAAATCTACCGTGATCTGGATAGGCTCTTTTTCGTACTTCTGAGCATATAGCTCGATAAAATGAGCCAACAAGAGGGGAATGTCCCCATTTCGGTGACGCAAAGGTGGTAGTTCCAAGCTGACAGTATTGATGCGGTAAAGTAGATCTTGCCGGAAAGATTGTTGCTGGACCATCTCCTGCAGAGAACGATTAGTCGCGCATATCAAACGAAAGTCGAGCTGAATCGGCTTATTGCTCCCCACGGCTTGGATTTGACGACTTTGCAAGGCCGTTAGGAGCTTGGCTTGCATACTCAAAGATAGGTTCCCGATCTCATCTAAAAACAAAGTGCCTCCCTGCGCCGACTCGAAACGGCCTATCCGATCACTATTCGCATCGGTAAAGGCTCCTTTGACATGACCAAACATTTCACTTTCAAAAAGCCCCTCCGTGATCGCCCCTAAGTCAACTTGTACAAAGGCTTGCTGCCTGCGATCAGAAGCCATATGGATGGCTCTTGCCGCTAATTCTTTGCCGGTTCCATTTTCCCCAAGAATGAGGATATTGGCTTGGCTTGGGGCAATTTTTTGGATATCAGCTTGGATCCGCTGCATACTCGGCGCATTGCCCAACATTTCCAATTCAAGCTCTTTGGCAAAGCTTAATTCTCTGCTTGGGCTTAGGGTAGGAGCGGGATCTTTTTCCATCACCTTACGCAGTTTCGCAATCAACTCATCATTGTCCCAAGGTTTGACGATGAAGTCCTCGGCTCCAGCCTGCATTGCTCTCACAGCGAGATCAATATCTCCATAGGCTGTCATCAAGACGATTTTTCCCCCGGGATACAGCTTGAGAATTTTCTTGAGCCATCGCAGTCCTTCGTTTCCGCTGGTAAATCCCGTAGTGAAATTCATGTCCAATAGCAAGAGATCAAAACTTTCGCTTTGCAATCGGTTAGGCAGAAGATGCGGATTGGACTCGGTCGAAATATTGGTGAAAACACGTTTTAACACCAGTCTGGCGGTCAATAAAATGTCCGGATCGTCATCTACTATCAATATACTCCCGAGACTCATAAAGGCATTGGCTAAAAAAACGTATTTTGAAAAGGCTACTTCGGCTATTTAT
>JBCCQN010000190.1:0-15875 GCA_039024315.1 Bacteroidota bacterium | reverse complement strand
TCATGATTTGGTAGCTATGCCCATTGAAATTGAGTTGGCGACGGAGGAAGTCTTGCATGGCTCTGACATCGTTCTCACAACCTTCCAGAGGCTCGATACCTTCCCCATAGCGATCAATACCAATCAAAAGCGCGTACAATCTGCGACCACCCTCCTGCTCGTTTTGGTGGAAGTCATTGTAGTAATTTTCTGCTTCGACGGCTTCAGACTCTGCAGGCGGTGGAGTGCCAGTGAAGTCCCCTTCCTCTGCGGGAATCTCGGGATTGAACAATTGAGCTAGTAAGTCATGGGGCTGAGCATCTAGCCAACGAGGGTTCAAATCTTCCACTACGGGATTCCCCTCCAAGCGCAAACCATTTTGCCAAGGGCTCTTTTGGGCGTTTTCTTTGAGGCCTTCAAGATTTTGCAGCACCTCCGGTAAACGCCTAATCCGATTGTTTTGCAATTGGAGGATCTCAAGTCTTTCAAAACGTCCAATGATCTCAGGGATTTCTTCGAGCTGATTATCGTTGAGATAGAGGCGTTTGATGCCGGAAAGGTAAGTAAGCTCCTCTGGTAGCTGGCTGATATGGTTATTTCCCACGTCTAAGTGAGTTAAATTTTCCATGAGGAGTAGGGGAGGAGGAATTTCGTCGAGATCAGCATGATGGATCAGGAGCTTTTTGAGATTATTGAGGGCATAAAAGGAATTGGGTAAAGTTTGGAGTGGATTATAACTCAGATTCAGGTTTTTGAGCTTTTGTAGTTTGGCGATGCCTTGTGGGATTTCGCTGAGTTGATTGCGTTGTAAACCTAATTCTTCCAATTCGCTAAGGTCCCAGAGCTGTTCAGGTAGGCGAGTCAAGCCTAGTTTATTGAGACTAAGTCGTTTGAGTCCTTGCGCGCGCGCAGCTTCGATGCGCCTAATGGCTTCGGTCCAAGCTTCGCGATCGGTATCCCTAAAGGTTTTGAGTTTGCTGCGCAAACGCTCTGGCACCTCTAATTTGAGGATGGTATCTTGATCGGCTTCTTCGGTGATGACAAGATTGGCGACAGACTCCGTATCATGAGTGATCTTTTCCCTACCGGTGAGTTCCCCTTTGAGTTGCTGGCTAAAGTTGAGTAAGCTCTCAAAGGCATCGTCCTGACCGGCAAGCATTTCGAGTAGCTTGGTGAGCCGCATTTGTTCCATGGCCTCATTGGAGAGCATAGCCTTTTGCAAAGAACGCCCAATTTCTTGGGCGGCATGCCTTGGGTGCAAGCTAGCCATAGAAAGCTGCTGGTGAATCTCCTGAAGACGAGGATCTGCGTTTTGGAGTTGTACTTGATGACTGTATTGGTGCAAAAACTGGGCGAGGGACTGGACCCTTGGGTGCCCAAAACGCTTATCCTCCTGAAGCTGGGCCAATAAATAGAGGCGTAGCTTGGGATTGATTTGAAAGAGTTCAAAGCCGACTTCTTGGCAAAGGCCAGATAGGATTAAATCAGAAACTACCATATTAGGCAGCTTTGCGCTTTGACTGAGCGTTCCGCGCAGCGGGTATAACCTAAAATTGAACCAAATCTGATAAAGCAAATCGGGACTAAACAACATCGGAAAAGCCGCATGTTGTAAAAAGATCTGATGCCCTTCATAGTTTGACCCATAATGCTTTTGCGCGCGCTGATAAAAGCGTTGCAATTGCTTCTCTTGCCGAGCCGATATGACGGGTAAACTCATGGCTTGCGATTGATTTTTCCCCTTAGGGCATTGATGGCTTGTTGCATGCCCGATTCACTCACTTCATACATAGGCAGCAATAGCTTGTTGATATATTGAGCACTAGTACCTGCCCAACGCTTGTTCGGAACGGGATTAAGCCAAACGATATGCTGGCCGATAGCCCTGAGCTGAAGTAAGGCCTTTTCGGTTTGAATAATTCGCTGGCGATCATAGCGACCTCTGGCGGCTCCGGCATCACTGATGATCAAAATGCCGGCTTTACGGTGGCGGTATAGCGGCGCTAGAGATTGTATTTGGTAAGCCTTAGTTTGGTCCAAATCCTGAAAAAGCTGAGGGCCCGGCACGTCATGAAAATAAAGCACATTAGGGGCTTTACCTTCTGTTTTGGGGGCTGAGGCTGCGATCTGCTGGGCCAGTTCGTGAAAGGCTACCATAGAACCCTCGTAGTCAATCAATAACAATAGGCGTGCAATCCCTTCCTTTTGGGTTTGGTAAGCCAGATTTTCTAAGCGGCCTGTCTTGGCGATATTTTCGACGGTTGCGTTGATATCTATTTCCTTAGTAGGGCGGTCTTCGCTCCGGTCTGGCAAGTAGCGCCAAGATTGCGTGAGCTGCCGTTTGCTGATAGGCTGATAGCGTCCTTGGAAAATAAAAGACTGCGCTTGCAGCTGAGTGTGTATTTGTTCTTTACTTTGGAGGTTTTCGCCGGCTAACTCTGCGCTACTGGCAATACTGAGGTGGACAAACTTGCCTGCTTCTAAGGCGCTTTCTTCTTCAGTGGCGGTATTTGCAGTTTCGCTCTCAAAGGTACTTTGGTCATCTAAGGCTTCCTCTACTGCTTCGATGGCATCATCCGCTAATTTAGCTGCTTGTTTTGTTTGATCGATTGGTTCAAGTGTGGCGGGATCATCCTCTGGCAATGAAAGCTGTTTGGCCTCGACCAAGGCTTGATAAAATTGCTCTTGAAACAACTCCCAGCTCTGCCCAGGCTTAAACCAAAGCGTTCGGCAAAGCCGTAACAAATCAGCTTCGCTCTGCAGACCAAAACCTCCGTTTAGTGCTTCTAACAGAAGGCTATAATCAGATACTCCCAGCGCAAAATTGGCTTTGCGTAGGGCTTGAAAAAACCGATATAGTGGTAGTGGAGGCATATCAGCTTACCGAATAAGAGGAAGAATCCTTAATTATTTTTTGTCCGGAAGGATGGATAGCACTGCCTCCCAGTTTTTGAGGAGGATTTGGTAGAGAGGTAGGGGCACCTGCGGTGAACGATTAGTCAGTTCGGTGATGGTGGCTTCTACCGCTTTATCTATGGGCTGGCCGTCTATGGTCAGATTATTTTGGTGTTGGTGTTGCAGTGCGTCAAACCAGTCAATTAGCTCTGAAGTGGAGAGCTTTTTCTGGCTGAGACCTTGAATCAAGCGTTCGCGAAGCATGATAAAAGCCTTGATGCTATCTTCTTTGAGAGAATTGGGGGCTTGATCGAATAGGCCATCCAGTATTTGTCTAAGTTGAGGCTCCTGCGGAAACTTGATATAGTGGAACAAACAACGACGTAAGAAAGCAGGCGGTAGTTCCTTTTCATTATTGGAGGTAATGATAATCAACGGAGAATCTGCTTTGCGGCGCTCAGTAGGGGTTTGGGTTTCAGTAATATAGTAGGCGTTTTTGTCGAGTTCCAATAATAAATCATTAGGAAAATCAATATCCGCCTTATCAACTTCATCGATTAATAATACCGTTGGCTTCTCTGCCGTGGAAAGGTCAAAAGCTTTGCTAAGGGGGCCTTTTCTGATGATATTGTTTTCGAGGTAAAAATTTTCGAGATCCTTGCCTTTGAGCTGTAGCTGCTGTCGGAGGACTTCAGAGTCTTTTTCGAGCTCCGTCAGCCGGAGCCGAGCAATGGCATCAAAGGTGTAAATTCCCTCTTTGGCTTTGGTAGTAGATTTGACATACCAAGGCACTAGATATTGATCGTATTCTTCACCATGAAATTCGAAGGCCACGGCCTCGGCAAGACGGGTTTTACCACAACCAGGCTCCCCCATTAGGAGGAGTGGGCGCTTGAGATAGCGCGCGAGATTAACGGCCTCAATCAAATCTGAGTCTGGAAAATAGGGATCAATCTCTTTGACTCCGTTTCGATAAAAGGGCTTTTGTAATGCTTTGCCTTCGTATTTCATATTCTCTAGCTTAAGGTACCAGTTCCCACTGGCCTTGTCCGTTTACATCAAAATAATATCCAAAAGTATCGCAAATCTTTTCCATAAAGGCCTCCGGTGGCATTTGGCCTTGATCGCCCAGCCATGCCTTTTTTTCGTCTTGATTTAGGGCAGAAAATTGATTGATAAACTGGGTATCTGCATCCGCATAATTCGCCACCAACCAATTATCAAATTCTGCTAAATTTACGGCTGGTATATCCGGTAGTAATAGGATTTTACTATGATCAGCGGTGTCAGACACCTCTTTGATCAGTTGGGGATGGGCTTCATCAAAATTTCCTTCTTCCTCAATGAGTAAGAGAACAAGTTTATGAAAACGCTGCTCTGCTTGTTCACTTTTCAATGCTTCCAATCGTTGCGCCAAGGCTTGCCAAAACTCCTTCATAAACTGGGTAAAAAAGCCATTGCGTAAAAAATCTTGTACTTCGTGGACACGGATCAAAACCGGACCGTTTTTTAGCCGATCGAGGAGCTTTTGGCTAATTGATTCGATTTCCGTGGCCAAATTTTCAAAGCCTCTACCAAAGCGTAGTACTTTTTTGATCTCCTCAATTAGTTCGGATTGAGTGGCGACTCTAGAGCCCAGTTGTATGGCTCGCGGTAAATCTAAACCGTCCATCATAGGAAAAGCGGTTAGACGATTATTGGCGAGCCAGGTTTGGCCATATCGTGGAGGCCCATGGATAAGAAAAGTTCCGATGTCATGCCTCAGCAAGTAACGGAGGAGGAGTGGTACGTGCTCACTGTAGTTGAGTTTTTGTAGCCTTTGGTATAGAGCAGGCGTTTCTTCTTGAGGGAGGTCTAGTTCACTTTCCTCTTCGAGGAACGGTAAGTCTTTGAGTTTCCACTCTAGGGCAGCCTCTTCACCGGCTTTGACATAGAGATCCCATTCAAGGCCTTCTGTTTCTTGTGCTCCTGCTTCAACAAAGAGGTTGCGTTGGCCGGTGTAGGCATTGGGAAACTCACCTTTGGCTTCTAGGGTCAAGGCCGCCTTTTTGAAGGCTTGGCCTATATTCATATCTGCCGCCAAAGCAGCGTAAAATTCTGTTCCTAGCTTTTGGGCGCGGCTGTCGTTGACGGGCACAGAGGTAGCAATAACGATATTGACCCCATGGGCCCAAAATGCTTCTACCTGCGCTTTGGTGGCACAACCGTTGAGAAATACCAATTTGATATTGGGTAAAAACTGAAATAGGGCGGCTACGCTTTGGGCGTGATTCACCCCATCAGCGAGATGCAGGGCGGTATCTCCGGCATGTCCGCCATAATGAAAAATGAAGACTCTTTCTCTTAGCTCATTGATCATGGTCGAAATGAGGGCCAGATCTGCGCTCATACGAGGACGAATCTCCAATCTTTGCCGATCCTGCCAAGGCAACAAAGCTTCATGTATGGCATCCATCTCCTGTCCCAGCTTCGCAAGATGATTGGAGCTGATTTGGGCAAATGCAAGGAATACCAGAGGAGTTTGCCTCATGCAGGGAATATTGGTCCACTAGTTTACAAAACCTGCTTCAATTCTGCCACACTATCCTCGTGGGTAAAATAAATCAGATGATGAGAGCCAACCTCAATGTGTTTTACTCTTTCAGATTCAGGCAGATGGAAGATACTGTCTAGTTCGACGGCTATATCATTGTCCTTTTTCCAGTTAGCTAGATTACCGATACCGATAGTGATACGCTCCATCAAACTTGCGACTGCGCCACCGTCCGCTCCTTTGTAATTGCTTACATTACCCCCGATGATGATATAAGGAGTCTTGGGCGGATCATGCGCATTAAGCTCATTTAGGATATCAGAATCTGCGTCCATCTGGGCCAAGGTTTTATTGATTTGACGGCTATCATTCATCCAATGCATCAAATAAACCAGTGGCGCTAAAACCGGACTTTTAAAATTGGCTGCTAGGGCGATTAAAGCGGGAATCGCAGGCGCCAGTTTCGCAAAAGGAGAACCAGCGTTCGGCGTGCCGAGCATTATCAAACGATTGACAAAACGCTCGCCATTTTCCTTTTCAATCATCCAGCGAGATACCAAACCTCCCATCGAGTGGGCCATGATGTCGATCCCTTTGTGATCAAGTCCTAATTCAATCAATTTTGCCTTGAGTTTTTGACCGCTTACTTTGATTGAAGTAGATAGATTTTCGTAATCATAGGTCAAGATGAGGTCGTAAATTCCTTCACTTAAAGTATAGCGAACACTTTTTGCCAATTCTTCTGTATCCCCGATTATCCCATGGATTACTAGCAATATTTTATTCGCGTTGGCAATGGCATTTTCTAGGCCTTCTTCTGTGCGTTCGAGCTTACCGTCCTTTTTATAAATAACCCGACGTAACTGATTGACTTGCTTGCCAAGGGTGGTTTTTAGAAAGTATAGCTTAAGGGCTTTGCCTAGACTACGAGTTTTATGCTTTTCTTCTGGAAGATGATGGATATCAAATGATTGAGTCCCATCATCGGTATCACCGCTTTGCGGAACGCCAACAGGAAGGAAAAATTCGCCGTCAAAGGCAAAGGGTAAAATCGCCTCCTCTTCTGCTTTGGGAGCGGGCACTTTGATTTTGAGCGGATTGTCTTTGAGTGCGCTGCTATCGTCAAAGCCACTGATTTCCAAAGTACTGGGGGGGTGATTTTCGCCTTTGAGCGAAAGAAGAGTGGCGTTAGGCATCTTCTCGATGGCTTTATGGACAGGGGGATCAGCCTCAAGGCTACGAGTTGGGGTTTGGACATCCAAAAGGCTCAAATTGGCTTGAAAAGCATTGTGTCCTTCCACTTCTACTTGGTGGATTGCGGCTCTACTTTGGCTCACTTTGGCCTTGGGACGGATCACCCGAACGCTAATCATGCTAGTAGTCCAATCCGATTTGGGTTCAGTAGCAAAAAGATTGCGGTGGCCGCCTGCTCGGGCGGGATCCCAAGCTTTGACCTGCCCAAAATCATTTTGATGGATACCCTCTTGGCTAAAGAAATGGTTGTCCAATTGCTCCGTAGTGGCTACCAACATCAAATGGTTCTCAATTTGATCAAGATGGGGGTAAATGATGCTGGCCGAAGTGGCCGCTAGTTCTTTTCTTGAATTGGGTTCAATCGTAGTCTGTTTGATCAATCTGATCCCTATCTCAGGAGAGATATACAGCAAGTTCAGATGGAGGTCACGACTAGATCCATTATAAGCTTTGATCGCGAATTTAGTTGCAGGCTTATCTTCCATAAATTCAGCAATCCACAAATTTTCTGTGTAAGCTTCTTCTTGCCCGTCAATATACAGTTCCAGAGCTACTGCCTGTTTTGAAAAATCCGTATCCGGGTTTTCCAAGGTCATCATACGCTCCCATCTAGCGATCTTTTTGAGAAGATCAAGCATGTAGAGGGCCGCATCAGTATGTTGGGCAGACAAACCAAAAAGTAATTGCTCTGGATCGATACGATAGAGGTGATAGCCAGCTTGTTCTATTCTGATTTCATACTCTGCTTCAGCACGATCCGCTACAAGGAGAATACCGGAGTTTTTATCTTTTTCTACCGTTTCACGGAACACCTTCTCCTCATCGGGATTGTGGAGGAATACGTTCAAAGGGAAAGCTGCTACCCCAGCTCGTAAGCTTATCTTAGGATTGTTGGCAGGGGAGTTGCCGATCATTTTTAAAATAGAGGTCTGTAAACCAATTTGGGTGATTTCGGCACGGGCAATAGGTGATTCAGGCTTGCCATCCACAAAGATGGGGAGTTGCATCTTGCCGATTTCTGCTTTGCGGAGGCCATGAATGGCGCCAAACTCCATTTTCCACTCTCCCATGCTAAAGTTCACTTCAGGGGTAGGAGGATAGCTACTTACGGTACCTTCAAGGAAATTGGCCAATGGATTGACCTCACCATAATATTCAAACTGTGGATGCTGATTTCTGGCAGAATTTTTGACGAAGGCATTTACCCGCGAATAAATACCTGCATAGGAACGATCACTATTTTCTGAATCTAGCGCTTTGAGGAGCGTTTGAGTTAGTAGGCCAGAGTCATTGATTTCAAGGGCTTTTTCCGTATTTCGACAAGCAGCAATCATCAAGTGATCACTATGGGGGATTTGCAAAGGTCGACCGTTGGCATGGTCCTCGGCATAGGGACCTATGTAAGTATCAATCGTACGCTCTTGCGTAGCATCTGCAGATTGACGGGTGCGGACATTGTTGCCTGTTGTCTCTCCAATTTCTCGGGTGGCACCTCCCGCATGGCAGCAATCAAAAGTGAGGATGGTATGTACCCCATTAGGTATCTCTGATAACAAGAAGGCCATCTCTTTATCAGCCAGATCCATGCCCCCTGGAACTCGACTATCATAAAGGACCGTAGTTTCGTTTTTCGCTTCTTCAAATGCTGTGACAAATTCCGGTGGCGCTGCTTCTCTCGATCCATGACCGGAATAGTGGAAGTAAAAAGTGTCTCCAGCCTTCAACTTAGCTGTCATAGCTTGGAATGACTTAATTACCCCATCACGTGTGGCCTCATCGTCGATTAGCATCTTTGGCTTCACCGGTTCAAAATCAGGATGATTCGTAAAAGTTTTACGCAGATACTCGTCTATACTCAAGACATCGGTGAGACTTCCTCCAAGATTACTAACATTGACACTGGCGGGATGATAGTTGTTGATTCCTACCAATAAGGCATGAAGCTGTTTTTTAGACATGTTTTCGGGCGTTGAATTTGAATGGCCAGAAGTTATAAATATTTCCCGAAACAACCATCCGTATAAATACTCTAGTTTGTCCGATAGTTCAGCTGCTTGCAATAATTATACCTCTACAAAGAATATGTAGATGCCAATTTCGCGTATAGTCGAAGGCGTAATTTGATAAACATCTTACCTCCAATTACGTTTATCATCGGGGATTGTATCCACGCTTTGGAAAGGGAGAGTCCTTTTTTGAATTTAAAAAAGGCAAAAAGCTTTCATGCTTGCTGGAAAAGCACACAATTCTTTCTAATTATGGCCTTTCGTTGTAATTTTGCACGGCAAATAATAAAAACATAATTCATTTTAAATATGTCCAACGTCCAAACCAAATATCTACCATATAAGGTCAAAGATATTTCACTTGCTGCCTGGGGCCGCAAAGAGATCCAATTGGCAGAAGCTGAAATGCCAGGTTTAATGGCAATTCGTGAAGAGTACGGTGACTCTAAGCCACTCAAAGGTGCTCGCATCGCTGGTTGTCTCCACATGACAATCCAAACTGCTGTATTGATCGAGACTTTGGTTGAACTTGGCGCTGAGGTTACTTGGTCATCTTGTAACATCTTCTCTACCCAAGACCATGCTGCTGCTGCTATCGCTGATGCAGGTATTGCAGTCTATGCTTGGAAAGGGATGACAGAAGAAGAGTTTGACTGGTGTATCGAGCAGACCCTTTTCTTCGGTGAAGAGCAAAAACCTCTCAATATGATCCTAGACGATGGTGGCGACTTGACCAATATGGTGCTTGACCGTTATCCTGAACTCGTCGAGGAAATCAAAGGTCTTTCTGAAGAAACTACCACTGGCGTCCACCGTCTATACGAGCGCATGAAAAATGGTACACTTCCTATGCCTGCTATCAACGTAAATGACTCTGTAACTAAGTCTAAGTTTGATAACAAGTACGGTTGTAAAGAATCTCTCGTAGACGCGATTCGTCGTGCTACTGATGTCATGATGGCGGGTAAAGTAGCTGTTGTTGCTGGATATGGTGATGTAGGTAAAGGTTCTGCGGCTTCGCTTCGTGGCTCTGGTGCTCGCGTTATCGTAACTGAAATTGATCCGATCTGTGCCCTGCAAGCGGCTATGGACGGCTTTGAAGTCAAGAAAATGGTTAATGCCGTACCTCGTGCAGATATCATCGTTACCGCTACTGGTAACAAAGATATCATGACCGAAGAGCACTTCCGTCTTGCCAAAGACAAAGCCATCGTTTGTAACATTGGCCACTTTGACAATGAGATTGACATGGCTTGGTTGAACAGTAACTATGGTACTACTAAGGTTACGATCAAGCCTCAGGTTGATATGTACACCATCGACGGTAAAGACGTCATTGTACTGGCTGAAGGTCGTCTTGTGAACCTAGGATGTGCGACTGGACACCCATCATTTGTGATGTCAAACTCTTTCACTAACCAAACCCTCGCTCAGCTAGAGCTTTGGGAAAATAGTGATAATTACGAGAACAAAGTATATATGCTGCCTAAGCACCTTGATGAGAAAGTAGCTCGCCTGCACCTCGCTAAGATTGGCGTTGAGCTCGAAGAGCTTCGTCCTGATCAGGCAGAATATATCGGTGTAGAAGTAAAAGGACCATTCAAGCCTGAGTACTACCGTTACTAGGAGTTTGCAGTACTGAGTATCAAGCAGCTAGTATTTAGACATAGAGTCTCTTTTAACTAACTTCTTTACGCTTATTACTTGACAATATTTTAGAACCTGTTTCGCTTTGCGGAACGGGTTTTTTTATAAGTCTTTTTGGAGCCAGATTCGGTTTTTCCCTCGGTCGGGGAACGCATCTACCCGGATGATATCAAAGCCTCTCCCCAATGCAAAGTGGAGCATCTTTTTGTGGCGATTGAGGGTTTTGAATTTGATGCTCAGATAGCCCTGAGTTTTGGCCCAGGCTTCTTGTTGCAGGGCGAGTGATAGGGCGACTCCTTTTCTTCTTGCCTGCGGCAGAACGCCTCCCATCCAACTATAAAAGCTGCCGTCCTCTTCTCGCTGATAGCCTACCTTAAATGCGACATCTTGCTTATCTAGTCGCTTGACCAAGATCAGATGAGGCACATTCGAGAGCCTTTGTTCATAGACCTCTGCTGGGTAGGGATTATGAAATTCTGGGAGCTGTCGACTGATAGCTACGACTCTTTGGATGTCGGAGAGGGGGAGGATTTCAATCATAGGAAACAGGGCTAAGCGAAACGCTAAGTGAATATAAGTATGTTAGCGCTAGGTGAGAGCATCCATACCGGGTTCAAGAGATAAGCGTTCCGCGCAGCGGTAAAAAAACAAAAACCGAATGCAAAAGGCTTGCCTACCTTCTACATTCGGATTTGAAAATAAAAATCTCAGAGGACCTTATGGCTTGGGTTCCTCAGACTCTTCTGGATACATCACAAACTGAGCGTAATTGCCTTGCTGGAAGTAGGTTTTGGCTGCTTCCTGAATGGCTTCGCTGCTGAGGCCTTCTACCTTCTCCATCTGCTTGAGGATGAGAGTCGGATCAATGCCATTGCGATAAGCGTTGTAGAGTTGCCCCATCCAGTAGTTGTTGCGGAGCATACCCGTTTCGATATCCTTGCGCTGGGTTTCTTGTACCTTTTGGAGGTTCTTCTCAGAGGCACCTTCTTCTTGTAGCGTCTTGATATCGTTCCAAGCGGTATTGACTAGATCATCCACATTGTCAGGTGAACAGACAAAAGAAATCGTAATCTCATATTCAGGATTGGGTTCTTTGCTTGGGGAGGCATTGGTACGTACACCGTAAACCCCGCCCTTATCCTCACGCATAGACTCGCGTAGCATGATACCTAATACCTGTACGGCAGATTGCATATTATAACGGTTTTCACCGGTCCACTCCATATCGCCGTAGAACCTCATTTCGACCATACTTTTGGGTTCAGAACCGCGGTAAACTTTGTGATTGATTGGGCCTTCTGGATTGGTACGACCTACATCTTTCCACTCTTCAGTTTCGGCGAGGGCAGGCAGGCTGCCGAGGTATTTATTAAGCATAGGCTGGATGCCTTCTACGTCGAAATTGCCTACAAAAAGAAAAGTGAAGTCTGCGGCATTGGCAAAGCGGGCTTGGTAGATCTCATAGGCGCGATCGAGGTCAATCTGGGACCACTGTTCTGGAGTCGGCAGATAAATGGACCTTGGATGGCCGTTGCCCATGATTTTTACCACCTCCGAACGGAAGTATTGCTCCGGGCTATTCATCAAGTTGGTAAAAAAACCTTCGGTTTTGGCGAGGGAGCTTTTGAAGGCTTTTTCATCCTTACGGGGAGAAGTGAAGTAGAGGTGAGCAAGCTGCAAGAAGGTTTCCAAATCTTTGGGGGAGGTAGATCCACTCATGCCTTCGTAAAGTTCACCCACAAAGGTGCCCACCCGTAATTGCTTGTCAGATAAGTATTTGTCTAGTTGGATGTAGTCGTAGTTGGCGAGACCGGATTCCATGATGGCTTGAATACCATAAGTGGCCGATAAGTAATCTTTGTCGTCTACCAAAGAGCTTCCGCCGGGGCTGTAAGCACGCATCAAGATCTGGTCATTTTGGAAGTCGGTAGGCTTGAGCACCACTTTGACGCCATTACTCAAAGTAAGTTCGGTAACACCGATCTCCTCTTTGGTTTCAGTTTTGATGACAGAGCCAGGCTCATTGTTTACTCCTGCCAAAGGTTCCTCTGCAACGTTGTCCTTGTATTGAGTAAGCTCTTTGGCGCTCACTTTTTCGAGCAGCGCTCTTACCTCTGCTTCGGTCGGCATCACATGGTCTGGTCTTTGGGTACCAGTAAGGGTAATCACGCGATTGGTTTCTGTAATAAAGCTTTTAAAGGCAGCGTTGACGTCTTCTAAAGTGATAGAAGGGAATAATTCCTGTGTGATAGCAAGAGAGTTTTCGACTCCAGGTACGGGCGAGCCTTCGAGATAGTTATTGACATAGCTCATCACAATACGGCGTGATTCGGTCTTGTCCTTTTCGCGCACTTGTTTTTCGAGCCGGGAGAGATAGCTTTTTTTAGCACGCTCAAGTTCACTTTGGGTAAAGCCATAGCGGAGCGCTCGCTCATTTTCGGTGAGGAGAGCTTCTAAGCCATCTATAAAACCGCCCTGTTGTACTACGGCGAAGTTGTTAAAAGCATCTTTGGTACGGGCCATTGAGCTATAGCCTGAGCCAGCGAAACTAAAGGGTGGAGTCTCAGATTGGAGTAATTCTTCTAAGCGACCGTCGATGAGGGTACTGGCAAGGTTGTAGGTAAGTCTTTGGCGGTAGTCAGCTAGGGTTTTGAAGCTTTTGAGCGGGTGTTTATATAAAACGGTGATTTGATTGTAGGGAGATTCCTTGTCAGCGACCACAGTGATTAAAGTCTCTTCGTGGTTGGGGATAGGATAGGAGGTACGCTCCTTAGGAGATTCTGAGGCCTCAATGCGACCAAATTTCTCTTTGATGGTAGCTTCAACCGCATCCATGTCTGCAAAGTCCCCTACTACTACTAAGGCCATAAGATCAGGTCGGTACCAGTCTTTATAAAATTTGCGTAGCTCATCGCCTGGGAAAGTCTCAAGAATATCCACTTTGCCGATGGGTAAGCGTTCCGCATAGCGTGATTGATAAAAAGTCTTGGGCAGAGTCTCCTGCATCATACGATTGCCGGCACCGAGACGTGTCCGCCATTCTTCAATGACCACACCGCGCTCTTTCTCGATTTCTTCATCTTCAAAAGTTACGTTATGGGCCCAATCTTCCATGATTTGGAAGCCTTTGTCAAACTTCTCCGGATCATCAGTGGGAACACGCAACATATAAACCGTCTCATCAAAGCTAGTGTAAGCATTGAGGTGAGCCCCAAATTTGGTACCAATGGACTCGAGATAATCCACTAAGGCAAGCTTAGGGAAGTTTTGGGTGCCATTAAAGCACATGTGTTCCACGAAGTGGGCCAAACCCTGTTGAGCATCGGTTTCAAGGAGAGAACCTGCATTGACCGCTAATCTAAATTCAGCATAGTTTTCCGGCTTGGCATTTTGGCGAATGTAATAGGTGAAACCATTGTCCAGAACGCCTTTGCGTGTATTGGGATCAAAAGGAATGGCCTTGGCGGCAAGTGGGTCTTGAGTTTGGGTAGTAGAAGCACTTGCTACGGTGTTGTCGGCAGGTGCAGAGACTTCTACGGTATTTTCTTTAGTTGATTTACATGCTGACTGAAAGCTAAAAATCAGCAATAAAACCCAAGCGAGGGCAAATGTTCTTTTCATACTTGATTAGTAGAGTTTAAAATGAGCAGTAAGCAGAAAGAGTAGTTAGCACCAAGAATAATGGCCTTAATGATTCATGAGACTTGAATTTAAAGCCTCTTGACACTGAGATACTTCTATCTAAATACATTAAAATTGAGGTTCCAAAATATGGTTATGTACGTTTTGAGCTCGCATCATTAGCTAGGCGTTGCAATCATAAAGGGCAAGGTCCATCACTAATAAATACCATCGTCCTTGGGTTTCGCCGATAAAGAAGCTAATGCCCGTTTTGGTATCTACAACTTGATAGCTGACGAGTTGTTCGATTTTTTGGATCTGTCCCAGAACGCTAGGGTCAACTCGCTTCTCGGCTTGATTGGCGTATTCTACTGTTTCAGAGAGGCCATGGAAGGATTGTGCTAGTGCTTGGTAGAAGCAACCCTCTTGGGCAAATTCTTCATCGCAGTTAAAATCTGGGATATTGGAGGCTGTGGCTTGACTTTGAATCTGGGGCCACGATATCTCTTGTCCTAGGCTATTTTTGATGTCTGACAACTCATTGATTGGCTCTATGACGGGGAAAAGGCCATTTTTGTAAATCAAGTAGGCACCGAGTTCAGGATGTAAGCCTTCTTTGATCGCCTGTAGCTTACCTGTCTTCATCGCCATTAACACATCGTTGATCAAGGTTACTTTTTCAGCATAGCGGGCACCAACTTTGCGGTTTTGAGTAGGTGCGGCGATAGATTCATAGGCAATAATCTCAAAATCCTGATTGAATTTGATTCTGTTACGGAAGGTGTCTGTCTTTCCCGCTTTGGAGGCGATGCCGGCAATTTGCGCGATGTAATTTCCTGCGGATTCCTCTACCTTAACGCTAGCATCAATGAGTTCCAATTTACGGTCTGGACTCTGCTTTATACTATTTTGGAGACTTTGTGCTACCTGATCCCTAGAAAGATTTTGACTGCCGAAAAAACGTTCTACTGAGGGAGCATAGTAATTCTCCGCAATAATTTGTCCGCTGCTCAAATCCTGATAATAGTGGCTTAATTTGTCTGAAATCTTGCTTTGGGCGTTTGGTTGAACATTCTCAGAACTTTGTTCAAGTTTTGTAGGAGCATCCTCCGGCTCATTTGGGCTGCTATTATCACATCCGCCTATTCCTGCTAAAAAGAGAGATAAGCAGAAAAAAAAGACTAATCGCGAAAAATGCGTATTTCTGGAAACAAAATTCATAGTAATGATGTTAGGACATTTATCCAAACATATAGAATAGTATATGTTTGACAAAATTTTCTATCTTTAAGATATAAGATAAAAGTTGTGGGTACATATTCAATCAAAGATCTCGAACAGTTATCCGGCATTAAAGCACATACTTTAAGGGTATGGGAGCAACGATATGGGATCATTCAGCCCAGCCGCACCCCCACTAAAATCCGCTATTATGACGATGCCGACTTACGTCTAGTTCTAAATATTTCTTTCCTTAATCGCAACGGCCATAAGATTTCTAAAATCGCCAAAATGACAGGCGATGAAATCCAAAACACCGTGATGCGAATCTCTGATTCAAATCTGGAGTTTCCTAACCAAGTCAATGCCTTGGTGATTGCAATGGTTAATCTTGATGAGGAACGGTTTGAGAAAATCATTTCGACCAATACGCTGCAGTTTGGGTTCGAAAACACCATGCTGCACATCATCTATCCTTTTTTAGAGCGTATTGGTATTCTTTGGCAGACGGGTAGTATCAATCCTGCGCATGAGCATTTTATGTCGAATTTGATTCGCCAAAAGCTGATCGTTGCGATTGATGGTCAAATTAGATCTCAAAACCCTAACGCAAGCAAATATTTGCTTTTCTTACCAGAGGGCGAGCAGCATGAATTAAGCCTTCTGTTTTCAGCATACATTATCAAAAGTCGACACAACAAGGTTATTTACCTCGGTAC
>JBCCQN010000189.1:0-16111 GCA_039024315.1 Bacteroidota bacterium | reverse complement strand
TTGGCAAAGTCTCTCTGAAAATGAATCCGGTGAGTTTAATTGGACGACAGATCTGCCAGAGCCCGGAGATGTATTAGAAGTCAGAGCTCTTGCCCCCGGATTCGAGGAAATAAGGGCAAAAACTAGCGTACCATTAGCGGTAAATCTGGAAACAGATCAGTGGTCTGATAGGACCTTTTTGAATAGTGATGGCGTATTAATGTCGGTTCTACCGCTTGGGTTGGCTGATCCAGAAGCGGATGTTGAAAATTACTTCATGCTATTAAGCTTTGTGGAGAGATTGGCGGAAGGGGAGCGGTCTGCCCTCGGACTGAATACCAATAATCCGGTCGTTGAATTTCGTGCCTTTTACTCTGAAAAGGATCAATTTAGACTGTTTAACCGCATAACTTACCGCCCCCATTTTTGGACAGATGAATTCTTTGCCAATGATCGATTGAGCCTTGATCTGCATATGCCTAAAGAATCTCTCGAGCGTGCGAGAGAGATCAAACAGGATCGCTGGGGGATCAATTTGCTCAGTATTGACCGTAATACCTATCAGTTTTTGAAAACCGCGGACTTGGCCAAGCAAAATGATGATAATCTATTTGCAGA
Organism: Bacteroidota bacterium; assembly: GCA_039024315.1. Classification (GTDB taxonomy): domain Bacteria; phylum Bacteroidota; class Bacteroidia; order J057; family J057; genus JBCAWW01. The sequence continues at coordinate 15,514 of JBCCQN010000189.1, read as the reverse complement.
ACCCCAGCCCATCTATTCAAATATTGAAGGAGGAGCTGGGGTCTTTGGTGCAATGGTACGTTCTGAATACTTAGCGGACTGGTAAAGAGTCAAAGCTTATTCGAGTATCACCTCGCCGAGCTTGTACTTTTTGCCGCGAGAACCATAGACGATCATCCGATTGCGCCCCAATTGTTCACAGCTTTTGGGGCGTGTGATGATTCGTTCTTCACGATTGCTAGTCAGAATCTCCTTGCTAACGTTACCTTGGGTATCAATGGCTATTAACATTACGACAGAGCGACTTCCGTTAAAGGAAAGAGGATTGCGGCGTTCTTTAGCCATATTGCGCTGATTATCGTTGAAGACGAGATAGATATTTTCATTGGTAATCGCGTGGGCAAAGGAGCTGAAGTAACCAAAATCATCCACCGTAACCTGCCGTTTGGGTACCTTGGTGGCCCATTCGATGGTCTTATTGGGATTGATGTTGATGATAATGATGTCGTTGTAATTGTAATAATTACGGGTGGTAATGGTACCGTCTGGATTGGTTACAGTATAGACATCGACAAAATATTGCTCCGCGATCAAAATGGCCCCTCCATCTGCTCGTAGAATAATTTCTTCCAAACGGTAATCATAGAGTTCTCGTCCTCTGGCGGCTTGGCGATCATTCATAAATTGGGTCAAGAAATTGGCGTCAAATTCTTTAAAGCCTTCCTCTTTAATTTCCTGACTGATCGCGTCTATGCTCATAAAATAGGTCCCTTTGACACTCACCGTTCCTCGTTCAGAGTACAAACCCGCACAGATCAAATCTCCATCGTCATTGATGGTAAAGCTAAGATCTGTTACGAAGCGATCTTTGAGTTTGATTTCGTACTGTTCAAACTCAAGGCCTTTGAAACGATAGGCCAAAACGATATAGCTGTAATTGGGTTTACCACGGCGACGATTTTTGGGTCGATCATAGTATCTTCGACCAAGGACATAAACATCGCCTCGATCATCTACTACAAATCGCTCGATAAAAAAGAGCTCGTCTTGATAAGGGATGGTGATTTGTTTGTCCCAGACTTGCTGCAGATCACGATCAAATACACTCAGGTTAAATTTCTCGTTTTCTCCTCTTTTGTAGGGTTCATAGCCTACGACTAGCATTTTGGAGCGCTTGCGAGAAAGTTGATAGCCAAAGGTGCCAATGTTTCGAGCGTTGCGAATATTAGTAAAGGCCACCCGCTCGGGCTTTTTGGAAAGCGCTAAAGTATTAGGATCAATGCGTTGGGCCATTAAGATATTTTCTCGGCTGTTGCGATCGATGATGGAAGAAAAGACATACATCTCTTTTCCCAGCCGCTCTGCAAATTGGAACTCCATCCTTTTTTTACCCATTTTGGGAACGATAGGAGCTTCCTTTTTGAGGATGAGCTCTTTATTAAATTTAATGACGCTAGTCCGGTCTCGGTTTCGGGTATTAGCACCCGCGTTGTTTTCCCCTTGGTTTTCGTCATAAATACGGGTAGAAATGATCCCGTAAATATGGTCATCGTCTTCACCTAGGATCTGGGTTACATTTGAATTTGGGCGAGCTTTACGGTAATCGCCACTCCAATCAACGTCCTGAGCTAGCAGATAAGAATTGCTTGTAGCTATTAGCCCCAGGACAAGGGCAAGCGTTTTATATATCATATCTATAGTACGTAGATTCGCAATGTTTCGCTGGCACGCATGCTAGATATTGCTAGACGCATGTTCAAGCTGCGACAGCTTTTATGATTGGAAAAGCTAACAAAAAAGAATAAATTGTCGCTATCAATGTAACAAAAGTAATTGGGTTACGAATAAAACAATCGAATCCCACCTTCAAAAGGTCTGGCCGTCTTCCCTCTCCCTTCAACGGTTCAGCATCTCCCCGAATTGGCAGGACGAATTGAGGCTTACTCAAACCGGTAAATTCCGATTTACCCTTTCATTATTTTTTATAACACACCAAAAATGCCAAGAAAGAAAACAAACAATAAAACAAAAGTTAAAAAGAAAAGAGGCACTGTCGCCAAGAAAAAATCCTCTCCGAAAAGACGTAGAAGTAATAGAAATTCCGATACAGAACGCCTAATTATGCGGGATGTGCTCAACTTTATGCACAAGCATCCCGAAAAAGAGTTTACGGTCAAAGAAGTATCCAGTAGTACGGGTCTTTGGCGAGAAGTAGGCAATCCTAAGCTCCGCTCTCTGATGGATCAACTGACCAAAAGCGGTAAGTTGGCTTATGTCGATAAGGGTAAATATAAATTCACTAAGCAAAGTAATTTCCTTACTGGTAAAATCCAGATTACCCGTAGCGGCCTTGGGTTCCTATTGATGGAAGAGGAGACTGATATCTTTATCAATCCTTCTAATACCGGCAAAGCCCTTAATGGCGACACGGTAAAAGTGAAAATACTAGCTCGCCGTCGTAGAGAAGGAAAAAAAGAAGGGGAAGTTGTGGAGATCATTGAGCGCTCTAAAACTGAGTTTGTGGGCGTGGTTTCAGAAGAAGTCAAAGGAATGTTCTTCTTTTTACCCGATGATCCTAGCATCTCCATTGATTTCTTTATTCCGAAAGAAAAGTTAAAAAATGCCGAGGACGGCCAGAAAGTGTATGTAAGACTACTTAATTGGGATAAGCGTTCACCGGAGGTGGAAGTCTTAAGCGTGCTAGGCCAATCGGGAGAGCATAATACCGAAATGCATGCAATCCTCTTGCAGTATGGCTTTAATCCTCAGTTTCCTGCCGCTGTAGAAGCAGAAGCAAATCGGATCAAGGAAAAAATTACACAAGCGGAAATTGACAAACGCAGGGACATGCGTGAGGTTACTACTTTTACGATCGATCCTGAGGATGCTAAAGATTTTGATGATGCGCTCTCTTTGAGAACGCTTCCTAATGGTAATTTTGAAGTAGGCGTCCATATCGCGGATGTGGCCTATTATGTCAAGCCGGGTACCGAACTAGATAAAGAAGCATTTGAACGCGCCACCTCGGTATATCTTGTTGACCGAACGGTACCGATGCTGCCGGAAAAGCTTTCTAACAAGGTTTGTAGCTTGCGCCCTCATGAAGAAAAGTTGACTTATTCGGCCATTTTTGAGCTGGATAAGAACGCTAAGGTGATCGATTATTGGATTGGGCGTACCGTGATTTATTCTGATCACCGCTTCAATTATGATGAGGCTCAAGCTGTGATAGAAGGCAATAGTGAAGGACCTTTCAAGCAAGAAATCCAGACGCTACAAGCACTCGCGGTGAAGCTACGTAACAAACGAATGGTCGCAGGTAGCGTACAGTTTACTAGCAATGAAGTCAAGTTTGAGCTAGACGAAGATGACCACCCGATAGCGGTGCATCCTTATGTAACCAAAGATTCAAATTGGTTAATTGAGGACTATATGTTGCTGGCAAATCGTACCGTCTCTGCTCATATCGCCAAAAAGTTTGATAATCCTCCGCTGCACTCGGTATATCGTATACACGATCAGCCTGATCCGGAAAAGCTACGTAGTCTAGGCAATTTTGCCGGCGCTTTTGGGCATAGGGTTGATTTTGAAAAAGTGGGTCAAACCTCTGCTACCCTCAACCAACTCTTGAAGGATGTCAAAGACACCCCCGAGCAAAATGTGATTGAAACCCTTGCCATTCGATCTATGGCAAAAGCCATTTACTCAACTAAGAATGTTGGGCACTTTGGGCTTGGCTTTGAGTTTTATAGCCACTTTACCAGTCCTATCCGTCGCTATCCAGACTTGATGATCCAACGCTTGCACCATTTATACTTTGTTGAAAAAGAGTATAAGCAGGACCCTACTGTGATGGAAGCTCAGCTCAAGCATTGTTCAGACAGAGAAAGGACAGCGGCTGAAGCCGAACGCGCATCTGTGAAATATAAACAAGTAGAATTTCTAAGTGAACGCCTAGGAGAACACTTTGATGGTGTGATATCTGGCATTATTGAGGCAGGCTTTTTTGTTGAGCTTGAAGAGAATATGTGCGAGGGTTTTGTCCCCATCCGGAGTATGGAAGATGATTTTTATCGTTACGATGCAGATAGCTACAGCTTTATCGGTGAAGATTCGGGACAATTGCTTCGTTTAGGAGATAAGGTAAAGGTCGAAATTGCTTCGACAGACTTAAAGAGACGGAAAGTGGATATGCGATTCGTAGAAAAGTTGCCTGCCGCGAACTAATTTTTTTATCTTCGACTAAAAGGAAGAAGATGAAAAACACTCGACGAAATTTTATTAAACAATCCGCTCTTGTAGGAGCGGGTTTTATGATTGTACCTCGCCGTGTGCTGGGCGGTCCCGGATATATTGCGCCGAGTGATGAAATAACACTAGGCTTCATTGGGGTAGGAAGGCAAGGTTTAGGCTTAGGCAAACGATTTCAAGAAAATGATGGTAATCGTATCGTAGCAGCTTGTGATGTAGATCAAAGCAAATTGCAACGCTTTCGTGATAAGACGGAAGAAAAATACACCGAGCTTTTAGGCACCAATACTTATGAGGGCTGTGCAGTATTTTCTGATTGGAGAGATTTAATTGGAAAAGATAGTATCGATGCCGTGGTGATTGCCACGCCTGATCATTGGCATGGTGCGATTGCAGTAGCGGCTTTAAAAGCGGGTAAGGATGTCTATTGTGAAAAACCTTTGTCCCTGACGATACAGGAGGGACGTCAAATGGTCAACGCTACGCGCAAAAATGATCGTGTCTTTCAGACAGGCTCGATGCAACGATCTTGGAAAAGATTTCGACATGCTTGTGAATTAGTGAGAAACGGATACATTGGGGAGATTCAGCATGTAAAAGTAAGCGTTGGACCACCTCCTAAGGCCTGTAATTTACCTGTAGAAGAAGTGCTGAGGAAAATTGATTGGGATATGTGGATCGGACCCGCCCCCTACAGAGGGTATAATCATCTTTTAGCACCACCGATACCCGAAGAATTTTGGCCAAAATGGCGCAATTACAAAGAGTTTGGTGGAGGAATGGTTACTGATTGGGGCGCCCATATGTTTGATATTGCCCAATGGGCTTTAGGGATGGACGATACAGTGCCGGTAGAGTATTTTCCTCCCAATGAGGAGCGTGAGTTCATGATTTTACGCTATGCCAACGGTATTACCATGTCCCATGAGGATTTTGGCAAAGGAAACGCAGTGCGCTTTATTGGCTCAGAAGGAGTCTTAGATGTTGGTCGCCGTTTTATGGATTCTGACCCAGCTAGCCTCGCAGAGCACGAAATTAAAGATGGTGAACTTCGACTTTATAAAAGCGATAATCATTATACTGACTTTTTGGATGCGATCCGCACGAGAAACAAGCCGATATGCGATGTCGAAATTGGCCACCGAACGGCCACTATTTGTAATATCGTCAATATAGCTTATGAGCTAAATAGACCCTTGAAATGGAACCCAAGGAAGGAAAAGTTTATCGGAGATTCCGAAGCAAACTTGATGCGTCGCAGAGAAATAAGAACTGATTGGCGATGAGGGAGATTCCAGTTTGAAAATAGAAAAAGGCGCAAGGAATTTACTTGCGCCTTTTTCATTTGTGAGATCTGGTGGTTTTGAGTACTTAGACAATTGTACTCAGTATTAAGGCCTAGAGAAATTAGACTATTTGGTTCAACGAGACCATTTTTCTCTGTCCTTAAGATTTCTTTTTGGCCCTGCCTCTACCACGTTTCGGTTTGTTTTTGGCTTCTTCTGCCAAACGGTCGCAGTCTTCTAAGGTGAGGTTTTCTGGTTCAACGTCCTTCGGTAGTTTTACATTCGAGCCTTTGTATTTGAGGTAAGGTCCCCAGCGTCCACGTAGGATCTGTACTTCCTCATTAAAAGCTTTGATGATTTTATTAGCGTCTGCTTCACGTTTCTTTTTGATAAGTTCCACCGCACGCTCGAAGTTAATTTCGTATGGATCATCCTCATCCTCTAATGAGGCAAATAACCTACCTAGCTGGACGTAGGGGCCGTAGCGGCCAATATTGACCTTGACAGCTTGTTCTTCAAATTCACCTAAAGTTCGCGGGAGGCGGAAAAGCTCCATAGCGTCTTCCATGGTGATGGTTTCAAGCAGTTGGCCCACCCTTAGTTTAGCATAACGGGGTTTTTCTCCGCTATCATCATCATTACGGCCGATTTGAATCATTGGCCCATAGCGCCCCAATCGGGCGATTACAATTCTTTCGCTTTTAGGATCGATACCGAGTTCGCGTTCGCCATCGGCGCGCTCTGCTTCCTCAGTAGTCTTTTCGACTAAGGGAGCAAAATCTCCATAAAAGTCAGCAATCATCTTTTGCCATGCTTGATTGCCGTCCGCAATTTCGTCAAACTGTTCTTCTACTTTCGCCGTGAAGCTGTAATCAAGTACACCTGGAAAGAACTTTACGAGGAAGTCGTTTACCGTAATGCCCAAATCGGTAGGGAAAAGTTTCGCCTTCTCCGCACCCGTATTTTCGGTATGAATGCTGTCGCTGATTTCATTATTTCTCAACGTCAGAATGTTTAAATCACGAGGAGTACCGTCTCGACTATCTTTAACTACATATTCTCGCTTTTGGATGGTAGAAATTGTAGGCGCGTAGGTAGAGGGTCGCCCAATACCTTGTTCCTCAAGCTTTTTTACCAAACTAGCTTCTGTATATCTTGGCGCAGGACGAGAATAGCGCTCTTGGGCTTTAAAGTGGTCTAATTCAAGGATTTGTCCCACAGACAAAGGTGGTAGTACGCCGCTTTTTTCTTCTTCCTCTCCTTCGTCCTTAGACTCAAAATACACCTTTAAGAAACCATCAAAAACGAGCACTTCCCCCTTCGCTTTAAGGATCGCATCATTGGTAGATACTTGAATGTCCACAGTAGTCTTTTCCAGTTTTGCATCCGCCATTTGAGAGGCAAGGGTACGCTTCCAGATCAGTTCATATAGCCTCTGTTCATTGCGGCCTAGTTCATTCAATTCAGTCAGACTCAAGTCAGTAGGTCGAATGGCTTCGTGTGCTTCTTGAGCATTAGAATTTTTGTTTTTGAATTGACGTGACTTGCTGTATTCTTCCCCGTAGAGCTTAACCACCACATCCTTGGCCTGCCCAATAGCCTGTTGTGAGAGGTTGACACTATCTGTACGCATATAGGTAATATGGCCTTGCTCATATAGAGTTTGAGCTACCCGCATGGTTTGAGATACTGAGAAGCTCAATTTACGGCTTGCTTCCTGTTGCAGGGTGGAAGTCGTAAATGGAGTAGTAGGGGATTTTTTAGAAGGTTTTGTCTCTAGCTTGCTGATTTCAAAGCTAGCTCCTTTGCAAGATTCTAAAAACTCTCTTGCCGTTGCCATATCTGGCAATTTCTTGGCTAGATCCGCTTTGATTTTAGCACCGTTGTCTAGGATAAATTCTGCACTTACGTTATAACTAGAAACAGGCGTAAAGGCGATGATTTGCCTTTCGCGTTCTACGATCAAACGCACTGCTACCGATTGTACTCTGCCGGCAGAAAGACCCCTACGCACCTTACGCCAAAGTACTGGCGAAAGCTGAAAACCTACCAAACGATCAAGCACACGACGTGCCTGTTGTGCATTTACCAAGTCTTGATTGATAGTCCGAGGAGATTGAATAGCTCGCTGAATGGCGGCTTTGGTAATCTCATTGAATACAATCCTATGAGTCGATGACTGATCAAGGTTGAGCGACTCGGCCAAATGCCAAGAAATCGCTTCTCCTTCACGGTCTTCATCCGTCGCTAACCAGACGGTATCAGCCTTTTTGATCAAATCTTTGAGTTCCTTGATGACCTTTTTCTTGTCAGCAAGTACCTCATATTTGGGATTAAAGCCGTTTTCAACGTCAATGGCATCGTTTCCCTTAGGAAGATCCCTCACGTGTCCATAACTGGCTTTGACGGTAAAATCAGGCCCCAAATATTTTTCAATTGTTTTGGCCTTGGCCGGGGACTCTACTATTAATAAATTTTTGGACATATTATTTAGATCTACTATCTAAAATCGGCTACAATATTAATCATAAGTAAGAACAAACAAGCCGCTATTTACTAAATTTCCGTATTCTTAACCTTTGAAAGCATCAAAATGTAAGGTCAAGCGAAATTATGTCAGCAACTTCTCCATCCATTGTCAAGGTTTATCGGGCCGAGTCCGATGAAGCCTTTGATCATATCTTCAACATTCGTACCACGGTCTTTGTTAAGGAAGAATCTGTAGATGATGAAGATGAATATGATGGCTTTGACCACCTCGCCAATCACTATCTCGCCTTGTTGGACGGGCAGCCAGTCGGTACTGCGCGCTGGCGGATACAACCCAATAGTGGCAAAGTACGAATGGAGCGATTTGCTGTTTTGAAACCTTATCGCAGGCGCAAGATCGGCTCCGCACTCATGGAACGAATAATTGCCGACATTGGTTCAAATAAAGAGATATATGTACATGTACAGCCCGAATACCAAGCCTTTTTTGCCAGTTTTGGGCTTGAGATAGAGGGAGAAACCTTCGAAGAAGCCGGTATGCTTCACCAAAAAATGGTTTTAGAGCCTAAAAGCTAAAGCTTCAATTCCGTATGAATCAATTGCCCTTCGCCCAAGTGCTTCATTTTCTCCGGTATGCTTTGTTGGATGCTACTCATCAAATTTTCCAACAGCCGCTTTTTCAAAAAACTTCGACTAACCACTAAACTGATCTCCCTTACAGGACTACAATCAGAAAAGGGTTTGACCCTGCCTTGTTTTTCTTGGGGCAGGACTAAAGTTGCTAATTCTGGTATTACTGTCAATGCGTCTCGGCTATCGACTATCCTTTTGAGAGATTCTATTGAATTACTCTGGTAAAAAAACTGCGAGTAAGCCCCTGCATTTTGTTTTTCTTGGCAAATATTGATGACCTGATTGCGAAAGCAATTGCCCTCTTTTAGTAGGAGTAATTCCTCAGGATTAATGGTCAGCGCACAAACGGTAGCTTGGTCTTTCAAGCGGTGGCCTTCTGATACATAGGCATAAAGTCGCTCATAAAAGAGGGGAAAGGCTTTGATACCATTAACGTTGACTGGAGTAGCAATGATACCCGCATCCAAATCTCCATTTCTCAAATCTTGGATGATCGATTCGGTTTTGTCTTCATTGATCGAGAGACTAACCTGCGGGTAGCTTGCGTTGAAGTCGTTGATAAATAAGGGAAGTAAGTAAGGCGCCACCGTAGGAATAATCCCCAATCGTACCTCTCCACTCATTTCAGATTCAAATTCGGAGATGATGTCCCTGACTTTTTGGGATTCTTGTAAGACAAAACGAGCCTGTTCAACGATCTTTGCCCCAATCTCCGTCGGAATGACGGGTTTTTTGCTTCGATCAAACAAAATCACCCCTAATTGCGATTCTAGGCGTTTGATTTGGGTAGTGAGAGCAGGTTGGCTGACGTGGCAAGCATCAGCCGCCGCCACAAAGCTGCGGTAAATGTCGAGGGCAACGATATATTGGAGTTGGACGAGAGTCATTGTTGAGTAAGCATTACTTATACAAATGTAAAGATTATTTGTATAAGTTATAAGGCTGCTGCGCAGAACGCTTGTCTCATCAAGAGTATGCAATACGCCCCTATATTCAGCTTATGCAATAGACCGTAAAGGAGATCAGACAACCTCCTACATTATCGGGGGCTAAGCGTTCCGCGCAGCGGCCGTATAAAAACCATCACAAACTCATCGGCAAACAATCAGTCCTTTAGCTTTATCAGATTTATTATTGCTGCGCAGAACGCTAGTGTCGTAAGAAGGGAATACGATTTCCCCTTTTCAAAAGATTGCTTTGCTGTATATTTGTAGGTGATGAAAATTAAGTCAATTCTTTCTAGTCTTTTAGCGATGACCTTTTTGATGCTGCTCCACTCGGTATCAGCACAAACTGCCACTGTCAAAGGCAAAGTCATAGATCCGCTAAATAAGCCCATCGACAATGTTTTAGTTAAAGCTTTGGGTACGGATTTTAGTAGTAGATCTAGTACCAATGGTGCTTATTCTATCACTTTGCCGGCAAATAATCAGCTTTATAAAATTGAGTTTAGCCACCCCAGTTTTCAGACAACTATTTTGGAGATTCGCTTAGTGGCAGGAAGAACTTACGATGAGCCCATCAAAATGCTTGACCGTTCTCTAGAAGAGGTGCAAATCCTAGGGCAGCAAGATCCTACTTCAATCCAAGGACGTGAGGGAATGATGGTTATGCCCATCAGTATCGAACAAATACCAGAAATGCCACTAGTAACTTCATTGGAAGCCGCTGTCAAAGGCATGCCGGGGGTGGCAACAAATAATGAATTCTCCTCTCAGTATCAGGTTAGGGGAGGGAACTTTGATGAAAACCTCGTTTATGTCAACGGTATAGAAATTTATCGACCCTTTTTGGCTCGTTCCGGCCAGCAAGAGGGGCTTGGTTTTTCCAATCCCAATCTAGCCCAAGGGCTACAGTTTAGTTCCGGCGGTTTTGCCGCGCAGTATGGGGATAAAATGTCTTCTGTACTGGATATTACTTATAAGGACCCCAAAGAATTCAAAGCAACCGCTGAAATTGGCATCATCACCAATAATATCCATATGGAGGGGCGGAGCAAAAACAAAAAAGAACCTGATCAGCCTGGGCGCTTCACTTATCTCATGGGGGCTCGTAGATTTTCTGCTTCCTATCTCCTCAATAGTCTCGAAACAAGGGGGGATTATCGCCCCAACTTTTTGGATTATCAGGGAATGTTTACCTACACCCCCAAGACTAGAGCGAAGTTACCCAAGTATAAAATCAATAGTGAAGGGGATACTGTTGATGTCAAATACTATAAAGAAAATACACTTAAGCTAACGGCCTTTTTTGCTGTCTCCCGAAATCGTTACGAATTCGAGCCAACTGGGCGTGAAACAACCTTTGGTACTATCCAACAGGCATTCCGTTTAAGAGTTGCTTTTGAGGGGCGAGAAATCAGTACTTATACTACTGGTCTTGGAGCGCTGATGGTTTCTCATCGCCCCTCTACTCGCCTCAATTTCGATTATATTGTAACTGCATTTCAAACCCAGGAAAGTGAACTATTTGATCTCGAAGGTGGCTATCTACTTGGAGAAGTAAATACTAATTTTGGTTCTGATGAGTTTGGGGAATCTGAGTTTGACCTTGGTATTGGTTCAGAGTTCCGCCACGCGAGAAACTACCTTACGGCTAATGTGCTAAGTGCGCAAATGAAAGGGCGTTGGACAAGCGATAACCGATCTACTCATCGGATATTGTTCGGGCTCAAATACCAGTATCAGCAGTTTGATGATAATCTAAAAGAGTATTCGGTCTTGGATTCGGCCGGATATTTAGTGGACACTTTGGGTCGATTTGGTTTGGTGGAGACCATCAGAGGTCAGATACAGCTTAGTTCTGCTCTATACAAGTCCTATCTGCAATATGAGTGGCAGATGCATCGCAATGTGCTCTTTACTGCAGGAGCACGTTTGGTCTATTATGACCTCTTAGACAAAGTGATGTTTAGTCCCCGCGCCCAGCTATTGATCAGTGCTTTCAAAGGGCAACAAGGCGATCCCTACCTGCGTTTTCGTCTTGCAGGAGGAGTCTACCAACAACCCCCTTTTTATAGAGAGTTGAGACGCTTCGATGGCTCTTTAAATCTTGATATAGAACCCCAACAATCAGTCCATGCCATTGTCGGGATGGAGTACCAGTTTGAAGCTTGGGGACGGCCTTTTCTGCTAACTTCAGATGCCTACTATAAGCGATTGTCCAACCTCATTCCTTACGAAGTACAAAATGTAAGAATCCGCTATTATCCTGATGAAGTAGCCGATGGCTATGCCTATGGATTTGATGCTCGTATCAACGGTGAATTTATCAAGGGAGTGGACTCTTGGGTAAGCTTCGGCTTATTGAAAACTGAAGAAGATATCCGAGGAGACGATAGAGGCTATGTACCCCGTCCTACTGACCAGCGCTTCACCTTTGCGATGTATTTTCAGGACGAGATGCCGATCAACCCTACCTATAAAGTTCATGTCAATTATGTATATGGGAGTGGGATGAGGTTTGGTCCTCCCGCTACTTTTGAATCACGTACTGCTTATGATTTTCCCGCTTATCATAGAGTGGACATTGGCTTTAGCAAAGAGTTTCGTTTCAATCGTCCTAAAGATGCGCCGACATATGGTTTAGAGTCCCTTTGGGCAACGATTGAATTTTTTAATCTGCTGCAAAGAGAAAATACAGTCTCTCATGTTTGGATAAAAGACCTCCAAAATAATTCCTTTGCGGTGCCCAACCATCTTTCTGCCCGTTTGATTAACGCTAGAATTATCCTAAAAATCAGATAAATTCGCCTCCAATCGCATCAAAATCCTACGATAATGCGTATATACTTTATCGTATGGGGTGTTTCTCTGTCAATCTTTTCATGATTATTGCAGTGATTTTCTTGTAAGGCTTTGGGGAAAAGCTGACTAGAAAGTTTGTGAATAATATTTACCATTGTATTGACTACACACACCTAGTTTCATATTTAGAGGGTAATACTGGAAGGATGAATATTTTATTAGTGGAGGATAATCCTGGCGACATTTTGTTAGCCAAAGAAGCCTTGAAAGAGACAGGGATACTGGATTATTCGCTACATGTAGTAAGTGATGGAGAGGATGCGCTCCGCTTTCTGTTTAGACAGGATGGATATCAGGAGGCTGTTAGGCCAGATTTGGTCTTGCTAGACCTCAACATTCCCAAGATCAATGGCAGAAATGTCTTGAAACAAGTCAAAGAAAATAACAACCTTAGGACCATCCCTGTGATTGTTTTCTCAACTTCTGAGGCTCAACATGATATTAACTCTAGCTACGCACTACATGCCAATTGCTATGTGACTAAGCCCGTTGACTATGACGAGTTTGTGCGAGTCATAAAAAGCATCGTACAATTTTGGTCGCGTGTTCGCAAAGTTGAACCTCAGCGCGTTTAGCCTGCCATGATACAAGCCGCATAATTTTCCCAACTCATTTTCTCAGCAGACTTAGCGACATTGGATCGCTGGATAGGCTCATCAATAAACTTGAGCATCATCTCTGCCATTGAAGCTACATCCTCAGGCTCTGCCAAATAGCCGTTAAATCCTTCTGTAACCGTCTCTGGAAAGTGCCCCACTCGGGTAGCCAAAACAGGCATTTCAAAATTATAGGCAAGAGACTCTACTCCGCTAGGGGTAGCGGTAAGATAGTAAGTCAAAATGGCATCGCTTACCTGAAAGTATTGATGCACTTCCTCATTGGGGACAAACTCATTTACCAAGACAGTGTCAGACTCCAAACCTAATTCTTTGATCAAAGCAAGAGGATTGTAAGAGCGTTCATCATCGCTTTTGCGTAGAAATAGCTTCTTAGCAATCCCAAAAAGCGCATTTTTAAGGCGGGTGGACCACTTGCTATCATCGAGCGTTTGCCAAAATGATTCCCCTACTACCAATAAGCTCACATCATCTCTTTGGGCTCTAACCTTTGCAAAAGCTGGGATCACATTGTGGAGACCCTTGTACTTTCTAATAAAGCCAAAAAAGAGGAATACATGTTTTTTGAGACCTAAAGCTTCTTTCTTGCCTGTAACATCAAAGTCCGGATCTGGCTGGAATAGATTGTAGACTGGGTGATAAAGCTTTACGATCGTTTTTTCCTCCTTAGCTCGCTTGCCCGTTTCATTGGTTACAAAAGCTTGATTCGGGAAAATCGCCTTTAATTCATCGGCTGTCTTATAGGCATGGACGATATAGGTGTCGGCAGTTTTGAGGCCGTAGCGGCTGAAGTATTTATCTAAAACGCTCGCTTCTTTTTGTACAAGTACATGCACGTCAAACAATACCTCAATGTCCGTATGCTTTTTGAGCATACGAGCGATCCGACCCATTGGTAAGCCTTGTAAAGCAATCGCCCATTGAAAGATGACCTTATCCGGCTGTAAGTCGCGAATGAAGCGAAAAGTATCCTTCCAAGTACCTGGCTTATTATAATTGGTTAGATAGGTAACCTTGATATCTGTACCTTCTAAAAAGCTTTCTTTACTGGAGCGATCAATAAAATCTCGCGGTATAATCGCCGGATATTGTTGGGTCCAAGAGACGATATGAACCTCTGTATCAGGCATCTTATCAAGTGCTTTGGCAAGGGCAGTATTATAATTAGCGATCCCGCCTTTGAACATGGGGCCTGGACCAAAGCATACGATTTTTTTCATGCGCGCAATTTAGAGAATAAGGCTGATAGTAGGAAGATGTCTTATGAGTTGCTAGGTTAAACGCATCAAAATACTGAATTCCCCAAAGTCTTAGCTTAGGGGGATGAAACTAAGCGAAATTTTTGATGAGATTCCTGATTTCCGTGTAGCTGGCCGTACCAGTTACCGTTTGAGCAATATTTTGGTGATCAGCTTGTGTGCCGTTCTGGCCGGTGCTGAGGATTATGAAGATATTGCAGAATACGGACGTCAGAAGGAAGATTTTTTAAGGACATTTCTCGCGCTAGAAAATGGGATTCCCTCCCACGACACCTTTAATCGAGTGTTCCGCTTCATGGATCAGGTGTCATTTGAGCAGTGTTTACGCCGTTGGTCTGAGCAGATCGTTGCCTCCCTATCTGGTCTTCAAATCAACATTGATGGGAAGGTACTTCGGGCTACGGCCAGACGAGGCAAACGGACTTCAGGCTTATGTCTGGTCAGCGCCTGGGTGGCCGAGCATTGTTTAAGTCTGGGGCAGGTCAAGGTGGATGCCAAGAGCAACGAAAAGACCGCGATTCCTGCAATTTTGGAGGACATTGATCTGAATGGAACGCTGGTAAGCATTGATGCAATGGGTACGCATGAAAAGTTTGCTCGACAGATCAGAGCCAAAGAAGGGGAGTATTTATTCGCGTTGAAAAAGAACCAAAAGGCACTCTATGAACAGGTTTCGGAGTGGATGATTCGGCATAAGGATCGCTGGGAAAAAGATCATCAAACCGATTATGTAGGTGGACGAATCGAAACAAGAACGACCTTTGTTTGTCAAGATCTCCGTTTTATCGATGCACTCCATTCCTGGCCCGATTGTCGGTCAATGATCATGGTTCACTATCAAAGAAGCTTCAAGAATGGAAAAGAGGAAGTGGCTAACAAAACCCGCTTTTACATCAGCAGTGCTGATTTCTCGGCCCAACAGTTTGCACAAGCAACCCGATCGCATTGGAGCATTGAGAACCAATTACATTGGTATCTGGATGTCGTCTTCTTAGAGGATCGCCAACGAGTCCGAGAGGGAAACGGACCCGAAAATATGGCCACAACCAGAAAAATGGCCTTACAGTTGCTCTTGCAACACAAAACTAAAGGCACTAGCCTCAAAAAGCTCAGAAAAAGGGCGGCTTGGAACGAAGATTTCCTCCTCAAAATCCTACAATCTCTGCAAAACCAATTTTAATGCGTTTAACCTA
>JBCCQN010000188.1:0-16250 GCA_039024315.1 Bacteroidota bacterium | reverse complement strand
CTTGATCGCTTGCTTGGCCCACATGGAACCAATATTGACAATCGAACCACCGCCATTGGCTTGGAAGATCCGACTAGCAGCCTGGGTGATGAAAAAGAAAGCTCGGTTGAAACGATGATAAAGATCATAATCTTCTCCTTCATGCTCCAAAAATGGCTTAGGGCTAAAGTAGCCAGCAGCGTTTACCAAATATTGTAGATTAGGATAATTGGTAGCGAGAGATTGGGTGAATTTGCTGACGGCTGCTTCATCAAATAGGTCTAAGCCGACTCCTTTGATCTCGCCCAAGGGCGAAAGGGTTTCTATAGTTTCGTTTATCTGTTTGTCGGGACGGCCGATAATGATCACTTCTATACCGTCCTGCAACAAAAGTTGTGCGGTCGCTTTTCCCATGCCGGTAGTGCCACCGACGATCAATGCTTGTTTTGCCATAATTACTATCGTTTAATTGATAGCACAAAGTTGAGCGTTCCCCGGCAGGGATTATGGCAAAAAAGGGACAACGAATGGTAAATCAACGCAAAGACTGCTGAAACTGCTTAGGAGTAAGGCCTGTATGCTTTTTGAAATACTTGCTAAAGTAGGTCGCTTGCTCGAAACCCAGACTATAGCCCACTTCTTTTGCACTCAGGCTAGTATTGGATAAATAACGTTTCGCTTCGAGTATCCGCCTTTGATGAATCCAATTGGCAGGCGTTTGGTGTAGGCGAGCTTTACAAAGACGGGTCAAGCTCTTTTCACTCATGCCCAATTGGCTACTGAGTTCCCCGATATTGTAAAACTTATCCAGGCTTTTTTCCACCAATTGTTGGAAAGCACGCACTTGCTGCCAATCCTCATCTAATACAGGAGAGCTCGCATTTTGAGATTGCCAAAGGCGTTCGACCATCACCAAAAAGGAGTGAAATAAATAGTATAGCTGATCGCGATAGAAGCTTTCTTGCTTACTCAATTCTTCCTCCATCCAAGTACTTAGAGTCTCTAATTTTGCACTTAATTCTGGCGTTAAGCGCAGCTTTAAAGGACGAGGATCATAAAAAAGGGCATAGTGAAAGGCCAAGGTCTCATCTTGCTCCAAACGATGCAAAAACACCTCATTAAAATGAAATAGGCGGCCTTCATTAGGCGAATATGGGCAGAAATAATGGACTTGCCCTGGCTTGAGAAAAATCAAGCTTTGGGCCGGATGCTTGACCAATTCATAGTCCACATAATGGTGTCCCGCCTTTTCAAACCACAAAAACTGATAGTAGGAATGCTGATGGGGCCGCATGCAATGTTCGTGATAGCGTTCGACATAGTCGGCCGCATGATGGAGAGAAAATTGCAGACGAGCTGGTGCATCTTTGTTGAGATGATACTCGGGTAGTTGGGACATAAAAGGGGCGCTTAGCCTTTGGTAACGATCATATTTTTGAGCTGGCCAATATTTTCGATGGAGATTTCAACACGATCGCCTGCTTGCAGCGTAAAGCTATCGGGCGGGACGATACCGGTGCCTGTCATCAAAAAACAGCCATGCGGAAAACTACATTCACGATAAAGATAGGCGGCTAGTTCACTAAGCGTTCGCTTCATACGCGACAATTGGATACTTTCTGCAAAAATTTCTGCTCCTGCCCTAAAGATCTGTAGTTGGATTTCCGTCTGTGGGGAGATCGGCTCTGCCGGAACGTACAGACATGGGCCAAGGCCTGCACTGGCGTCATAGGTCTTCGCCTGAGGCAGATACAAAGGGTTTTCTCCCTCTATACTTCTGCTACTCATATCATTGCCGATGGTATAGCCTTCAATCGTCCCTTGGGAGCAGATAAAAAGCGTCAACTCCGGTTCCGGCACATCCCAATAGGAATCTTGCCTAATTCGCAGATACCCCTCTGGCCCTACTACCCTATGTGGATTAGCCTTGAAAAATAGTTCTGGCCGATCCGCATCATAAACGCGATCATAAAAATCCCCCCCTCCTGCTTCTTTCGCCTCCTCCATACGAGCTTCCTTGCTCTTTTGGTAGGTAACCCCTGAGGCCCAAACCTCCTGTTGTCCGATCGGTGCCAAAGGCGTTTGCTGAGGAATTGTTGCTGCCATCTCCCAATCGGGATAAGCGTTTAGCAGAAAATCATGTAAGCCTTGGCGATTGATCAGCTCGTCCCAAAAGCGAAAAGGGACGTGATACCAATAGTCTTGGACTTGGAGGAGAATTTGGTCAGCGTAAAGGTAGAGGTGCATGTTTGGGGTGATTTGATTGTTTTTTATTTCTGATTCTTTGCCCTTTTTCGCAAAAAGGGCAACAATCCCGTACAGTTGTCGGGACGGCCCGAGCAAAACCAACGCGCAATTCCGGCCCCCGACTGCTCGGCCCATGCCCACGCGCTATATTTGATGATCCTGTGAGGCGATGGCCTTGTCCGCCGCTCGGGATATGGGGAGGCTAAGTCCCGAAAGCTTTCGGTGGGATCGCGGCGGACTAGATTTTTTGGTCCTTTTGTAGCGATGACAAAAGGACAAAGATGATCAATCAATACTAAACAAAGCCTTCGCAAACTGCTCGCCTAAATCAATATAGGCAGGACTATCATAATGCCAAGGATCTGAATATGCATAGTTCTTGGTACTGCGGACGATGGCGGCAAATGGATCTTTACGCACGTATGCTTCTTGCGCTTCCATGACGATTTCGCCGTGGATCCATACCTTTTCGCGGGTTTTGTGGCGGCCTGACTCAGAGATTTTGCCGATGACAACGGGTAGATCATCTGCATGCATCGTCGCACGGATCAAATCCATGAGACGCTTGAGGTGAGATTCGTATTGATTGGCAACCTCTTCAGTGATGGTAGCATCGCTTTCTCCTTGCATCCAGAGGATGCCGTAAGGGATTAGTTCATCTACTTCTCCATCGCCATCTATATCTTGGACCGCTAGCGCGGAACGCATAGTCGCGAGGAAATGATCCCACTGATTGATACCGGTTTTGCCTCTAAAGTCAGGCTCCCAGCAGCCAAACTGCTTGGCCGCAAGGCTATCAATCGAGGTCCCACCTCTAGAGTATTTGATAAAGGCAAAGGATTCATCAGGATACTGGGCTTGTAATTGGCGAGCAAAGCTCAACTCCAAACCAAAGCGTTTGCTGTATTGGTTGCGTTCTCCATCGAAGCGAAAGCCTACCCCATGACCCGGACGCAAAGTCTGCCACATCCCTCGGCCGTCGGCTTGCTTGGCATTATCCTTGGCAGGATTGCCATGATAGATCATCACATTGTCCATGGGAGCTTGCATTTCTG
The DNA here is from genome assembly GCA_039024315.1 of Bacteroidota bacterium. GTDB lineage: Bacteria > Bacteroidota > Bacteroidia > J057 > J057 > JBCAWW01. The sequence goes on along the minus strand of JBCCQN010000188.1, from coordinate 12,969 downwards.
CTGGCAAATCTTTGTTGTAGCCGTAGCCATCCATATTGGATTGGCCTCCTAGGTAGTAGAGGCGATAAGTCTTAGCCTTGAGTGTCAAAAAACATACTGACAAGCTCAAAAAGAGTAGTACATTCCTAATCATAATTTGGATCTTTAGCTTCCAAAAGGTAGGGATTTTAGGCAAGTCAACAAATCATTATGTCAGCGTATAGAGAGGATTATCAAGGCAGGATCAATCGGGTGATGGATTACATTGACCAGAACCTATCTGAGAATCTGGATTTAGATACCCTAGCCGAAGTAGCCAACTTTTCTCGCTACCATTTTCACCGCATCTTTCGGGCCATGGTGGGGGAGGCCGTCAACCAATATGTGCAGCGAGTCAAGATCGAAAAGGCGGCTACTTTACTCAGCAATCAACCCAAGAAGAGCATCACTGAAATCGCTTTACAATGTGGTTTCTCGAGCTCGGCTACCTTCGCTAGAGCCTTTAGAGATGCCTTTGGCATGTCCGCCAGCGAGTGGCGAAATGGGGGAAATAGCCTACATAGCAAGAATCGCAAAACGGATAGCAATCCTGATCAACAAGAGGGCAAGAAAGGGAAAGAAGACGAATACAAAGTGGCCTACCTTGGAGGTGTATTTAGTAATCACCTTCAATGGAATATCATGAAAAATCAAGTAGAAATCGCTAAAGTGGAAGTCAAAGAACTTCCCGCCATGGAAATCGCTTACGTCCGCCATGTCGGTCCTTACAAAGGTCAGTCTGAGCTTTTTGCTGGGATGATGAACCAATTGATCCAATGGGGCGCGCCTCGTGGATTAATCAATTTCCCACAGACCCAGATGCTCTCTGTTTATCACGACGATCCGGCGATTACAGATGAGGCCCAGCTTCGCTTAACGGTAGGTATGAGTGTACCCGCTGATACCAAAGCGGAAGGAGAAATCGGTCGAATGGCTACGCCAGCAGGTAAATATGCCATAGCCCATTTTGAGATTGATGGCAATGCCTATGAGGAAGCTTGGTCAGCGGTCTATCAGCAGTGGCTACCCGATAGTGGCTATCAACCAGCCGATGGCCCTAGTCTAGAGATCTATCTCAACAATCCCGAAACGCATCCCGAAAAGAAGCATCTCGTGGATATTTGTGTACCAGTAAAACCTTTGTGAGTCGAGCTTACAGAACTGGATTGGTTCATTAGCTTGAGTCAAGCTGTCGGTTATTAAAATGATCCCTTGCGAACTAAAACTCGCAAGGGATTTTTGTAGGGTAAGCAGCCAAGCTCTTCAAAAAATCAGTATTTAAAGCCATTAGAGCCTCAGTTAATTTTTAATAGCATTATAATTGTTTTATTATGGATACATAGTAACCTTTTCTATTATATAGGGTTATTACTATAATGAATCAGACTGGCATGCAAGCTTCCCTTGAGCTCATAAAAGAGTTGTTGCCTTTGCTTGATGAGTATCAAGCCGCGCAGCAAGAATCCCAAACGGATTTGCAGAGCTTTGTGCTTTGGCTCAACAAGAAGGTGCTTAATCCTAAGGATCAATTACCGCATGAGGGCCAGACCTTAGATAGTAGGATTTTAGCAGGGGTGTGGCGGATGTCAAAATTTGCCCGCCACTATGCCCGCATGGCCTTACAAGACTCGCCTCTCAAAGGCATTGATGACTTCGTGATGCTAGTTGCCCTGTTAGAAGTGGATAGCTATACCAAGTCAGAATTGATCCTGCATACCCTAACCGATTTTCAAACGGGTATCGGTATTATGAAACGTTTGTCGAAGTTAGGCCTCCTAGAGGAGCTAGAAGATCCAAATGATAAACGCAGTAAAAGAGTCCGCCTAAGCGAGCAAGGAAGAGGCGTATTGTTTAGCCTTTTTGTCCAGATGCAGCAAGTGTCTGAAATCGTCGGTGCGGACCTAAATGAAAGCGAAAAAATAGAACTACTTACTGTCCTCAAACATCTCGATAATATCCACCTAAAAGTTTATCAAGATAAGGAACTTGATAAGCTAGAAAGCGTACACAAAAGTATGCTGAGCGAAGGAAGGAAAGCTTAAATGGATTGAGTTAAGCGTTCCGCGAAGCGAAAAGGTTAAAATCAATCATAAAATAGGGGCAGGAGACTAATCAATAGGAAACTATGAAGCATCTTCAGCACTTTTTTGTCCTACTTTTTGTATCAGCCCTTCCTCTGAGTCTCGCGGCTCAGAATGAGTTTGGCCTACACTTCCAGCATAACAGCCAATTAGGCGAACTTAGCCGAGAAGGCATGCTCAATGGTCGGGGCGCTGTCATGGAAGTCATTTCACCCTCTGCTACGGTACCCGAAAGCCCATTCAAATTACAGGCAGGAGCAAGATTTGATGTCTCCTACACCGGAGAACACAGAACCGGTCTCTTTTCCGCAGAGGGTAATGAGTATTATATTCGAAACATCAATATGGGACTCTACGGCCTTACTCGAGTAAGTTTTCAGACGGGTCCGACCCTGCAACTCTATTTGGAAGGTATGCTTGGAGGTAGGCGCTTCGCTAGTACCGAATTAGAGGACGAAAGTCAGACGAGTTGTCCCAAAGGTGAGGGCGTAGAACTCAGCACCCAAGTAATACCCTCTTGGGGTGGCAGTGTCGGGGCTTTGCTTCATTTTTCAGAGCAATTAGCCTTTGATATTAGAGTTACTCATTTGCGAGGACGCGAAATCAACTTTGTTGATCTTGAGAGCGTGCAAACCATCAAGAATAGCCGCTACGATTATCAGGTGAACAGAGGACTCGCTTCCCAACTAATGATCCACGTCGGCTTCAACTTCTTGATGATCGACTATGATGAAATGACGCCCACCCAAAGTAGGCGGTATATGCCTTAAAGCGGGATTTCGCGTTCAACGAAGTTGATCCCATACCCTTCCAGCTCATCTAAAATTGGATTGTAGATACCCGGTATCACCGGAATATGCACCCCTGTCTCAGTAATTTTACCCGTCAGCACCAATTTCGCGGCCATCCCTAGCGGTAGGCCGACGGTTTTTGACATGGCAGTCTGAGACGCATCTTCGCCACAAACGACCATATGAGATTGCACTTGACGATGCTTGCCTTGATCCATAAAATCAAACTTATGCCACATAGCAATCATGTCTTTATCGTCTGGCCCCATGGTCCACTTCTTTTTGAGGATATGTTCCAAAATCTGAGCCGGCGTCCCTTTTTCTAAGCCGACTAGTTCATCCTCAAACATACCGAGCCATTTTAGCATGAACATCTCCTGGCAATCTAGGTCCAGATTCATATAATGGGCCAGCTTTAACTCAATCGAGTTGTTGGGATCATAACTCAAAAAGAAATTGATAAACTGACGGTGGGTGAGTTCGGCGACGCCTTCCATTTCATAGGTATCGTCAGTAGCGCCTAGCTGCACAAAAATATCCCAAGCGCGACAGAAGCTAGGACGACGGAGCGTTCCTCGATAGAGGGTCTTAATTCCCTGCAGCTTATAAACATCTAGGTACTTGAGTGAGTCGCGATTGGCATAACCTTCAAAGTAGCCATGGCCCGGAATCTCGATCATCTCGGTCCGGCGGAAGAGACGGTGATAAGGGATGTATTTGTAGCGAGACTCTTGGATAAACTTCACTACGCCTTGGCCTGCGAGTACGACATTGCGTGGATTCCAGGTGAATTTATATTCCCAAGGATTGTCGAGGGTACTTTCGGGGGAAATCAGGCCGCCTGTAAAGGTTTCAAAACCAATCAACTCTCCGCCTTCAGCTTTGATCTGGTCGATGACACGCATAGCCGACATATGATCGATGCCCGGATCGAGTCCTGTTTCCATCAAAAACAGTAAGCCTTTTTCGCGTGCTTGGCGATCCATGCTTTTGATCTCTTCAGGGACATAAGAGGCAGTCAGAAGGTGTTTATGGTGCTGTAAGCAGCTTTGGGCCACGATGGGATGAAATCGCGCAGGTAGCAAGGAGATCACCAAATCAGCATTTTTGATTTCTAATTCCTTCTGCTCTTCATTAAAAATATCGAAGGCGATAGCAGTAGCATGTGGTACCTTACCAGTTTTGGAGAGCGCCCATTCAATGGACAGGTCTCCTACGGTCATCGTCCAGCCCTCTTCCCCACAAACGTCCACCAAGTATTTGATAAGCGCGCTGCTCGAACGGCCCGCCCCGATAACTAATATATGTTTCATCTAATCCCTTTTTGCGTGATCCCTCTTTAACAAAGATCACGCAAACATACAGTTTTTCGGGAATGAGGCCTATTGATATTTACCTCTTTTCCTACCCTATTTTTGTTTACTCCCGAAAACTTTCGGGACGCGGAACGCTTATCTCCAAGGTGCGGCATACATGTCCGCACCCACAGTTTTTTTGAATAGGTCAGCAAAAGCACTCCTTCGGTCCTCTTTCGGGGGGATTTAGGGGGAGGAATCTATCTTATCCATGCCTTACAACGCTTACTATCTTAACAAAAGTTCAATAGCTCTCTCAATTTCTGCGATTTTCTCTTCCGCCTCTTCGAGGGTCAATCCTTCGGGCAAGCCCGGTCTTTTATGACCCGTATGTCTAAGCCAAGCGTCGCGAGAAATATTTTGTTGTTCCCTCAGGAGTTTGAGCAGTTCCTCCGTCTTACCAAAAGGCGCAAGCGCCTCAGAGACACTTTCGGCAGAGGCTACATCTCCGACTCCAAAATAGAGCAAAATCGATTTTGCCATTAGCCAATGTCCATTAGCGTTGGGGTGTACGCCATCTTTGGCGAGGTAAAAAGTGCTATCCGATTGGCGTTGCTCCTCTAGATATTTCTTCATCGGCCAGTGCAGATCGATCACTTCCCAATCATCCGTATAGCGACGACTTATCAACCAGTCCGAGTAGATATCCAATACATTGGCATAAGCTTCTCCTTTTTGTGGATCGTAGATCGGAGGCGTGACATGAATGACCGGTATCTCTCGCTGAGCCAGTTCCTTATTTAGCCATAAAATGCCCGCTTTAAATTTCTCAAAGCGTTCTTCAGAGAAGGGCAAATAAATGCCATCATTCATCCCATAGCAGCTAATCACTAGATCCGGCTTCGTCGCATCGAGCACCCGAGTCAGACGTTCGTGCAAGTCTGGTCGTGGAAATCTACCGCCTGCATGTCCCTCTTCCGAAAGCCCAGAAACCGTTTCACTCGGCAAACCCACATTGATTATTTCAACCGCCTGTCCTGACTTATGCAAGCGGAAAAAGGCTTCGATGTAGTTGACATAATCCCCTTGCCAAGTGATGCTATTGCCAATAAAGACAATGCGTTTGACGCTGGGATCTAGCTGATAAGTGCTTTGACCCAAAAGAGGATTAAACAGAAAAAGATTGGCGAAAAGAAAAAAGAAGAGGAGTCTCATATTACAGATTTGTGGGTACTAAGCTCCAATAAGAGAAAAAACTCCTCCTCACTCAAATTCTTATGCTTCAGCTCTTTGGTGTTGGGTCATACCGCCCATCACGGCTTTCATGATTTTGACCTTGGCCCAACGCGGTACGGTACGTAGGGAGTAAACCAAGAGCTTGGTCAAAGCTCCGGGAAGAACGGTCGTTTGGCAGCCCAAGGCCTTGAGGATAGGTACTCCTACTTGTTCAGGACTCAAGGACATGCTCATCTGCATATTGGCGCGGGCTTCGAAACCACTTTTCACTGGACCCGGTGCAGCAGCGAGTACGTCAACGCCATGAGGTTGTAGCTCTTCTGCGAGACCTTCAGCAAAGGATTGGACGTAGGCTTTGGTCGCGGCGTAGTGAGCCGAATAAGGCACTCCCTGAAAAGCCACCATGGAGCTCAAAAGAATAATTCCGCCTTGCTTTTGGGCTTTAAACCGCTGCACAAAATGATGCGTCAAGCTCATGAGCGCCTCACAATTGACTCGCAACATATTGATCTCATCTGCAAGATCAGCTTCTTCAAAAAGGCCAGAGGTGCCATAACCAGCCGAGCTAATCAATAGGCCGATAGACTTGTTTTGGGTTTTGGCGCGGACCTCTTCGATGGCCGCTGGCTGAGAGAGATCAGCCAAGATCACTTGGGTCTCAATTTGGTGCTGAGACTGTAATTTTTGAGCAAGAGCGCTGAGCTTATCTTTGCTTCGTGCCACTAATACGAGGTGCAAACCGCTAGCAGCGAGCTGATACGCCAACTCAAGCCCAATGCCTGAGGATGCACCTGTGATCAAGGCCCAAGGGCCATATTTGGTCTTAAGACGAGTCTTTTCTTTGATTGATAATTTCATTTCTTGAAAGCTTTGCTTGCAAGTTAGGCGGAGGCAAGGCTGCCAAACGATAACATTTGTTTATGTTTTTGATTGGAGTGAGGGAGATTCTGGGGCGTATGCAATACGCCCCTACATTAGGCGAACTGTAGCGGCCTATTGCATAGGCCGCCAATAAAGGCAAGCGTTCCGCGTCCCGAAAGCTTTCGGGAGTAAATAAAAACAGAGAGCTCAAAGCCTTCTCCCTTCAAAATTCCCTAGCGGTCTTCTTTTTTAAGCCGACTCAAGTGAACGGGCGTGATACCAAGGTAGGAAGCGATCATGTGTTGAGGCACACGATTGTGGATATTGGGAAATACCTGCTCAATCTCATCATAGCGCTCTTTGGGGCTGCGAGCGTAGAGGTTTTTAATGCGATTGTCTTGATAGATAAAGTAAAATTCTGCGATGGTGCGGCCCAACTTATCACCCTCGGTCATATTTTGATAGCCCCATTCAATGGATTTTCGAGGGATGACTACGGCTTCGGTTTCTTCGATGGCGATCAAGTTGTAAAGCGCTGGCTGGCCGAGAATAAAGTGAGAGTAATCGGCGATAAATTGATTTTCTAAAGCAAAGTGCAGGGTGTTTTCCTTGCCGCTTTTATTATCGATCGTCGTGCGGATAATGCCTTTATTGATGAAAAAAATCTCGTCGGGCACCTTATTGGCCTCTGCTAAATAGGATTTACGCGAAAAAAGCTCGGTGCGACATGATTCAAGAAAGTACTCCAACTCAGCGTCGGTTACGCTGATCATCTGTCGGATGGCTTGCTTGATTTGTTCCATGAAAGGTTTGTCGTCTATTGCTTTTCAAGGGGTGCTGATCCTTAGCAAAATGTGCTCAGTTTTAGGCTTAGACAATCCGACGTCCGTTGGTATCAGTCGTCAGGACCTCGCTCATATAATTAAAAAAGGGCAGCATGGCCGCGTAGGCATCAAGGAGATTCTCGACAAAGTCATCGGCTAGGACTTCCTCATCGCTAAAGGATTTCTTGACGATGTATTGCTTCATACGAATCAGATCGATGTCTGGATGCGCTTTGTCAAAGCCTTTGGGCGCAGTTTTGAGGGCGTCACCAATTAGTTCACCGAAGGTATCGACAAACTTCTTTTGGGCGATGATATCCCGCAAGGGCTGGGCATCCATGGCTAGCTCATCACGGATACGACGGAGGTCATCCTTTTCCGGTCCCCAAAATCCTCCCGCGATAAAACTCCCGCCTTCGGGCATGATATGGTAATAATAGCCTCCACGCAGCAATTCAGTATTGCGTCTCATGCGGCCGCTAAAGTGATTTTTGTAAGGAGCCTTATTCTTCGAAAAACGCACATCCCGATAAATACGAAAGAGCATTTTCTTGCCGGTCATGGGCACCACATTGTCTTGATCGAGCATGCCGTCCATGAGAGCTTCGGAGAAGGCCACCATATTGGCGTGGGCGATTTCATAACGAGGCTTATTTGCTTGAAACCAATCGCGATCATTGTGCTTTTGGAGGTCGCGAATAAATTTGAAGGTTTTGGCTTGGATAATATGTGATGACATACGCTCAAGTTACGGCTTCAGGGGCAAAAATCCATTCCCAGACGAGGCCGTCTTCTTCGTCCATGACTTCGCCAGCTAGTTGAAAATGATTCTTTTTGAGAATAGTGGTTGAGGCATTTTCTTCGGCTAGGGTCCGAGCTGTGATTTGGATGCTTGGGTCAGTATTTCGGCTTAGCCGAACGAGGGCCTCACAAATCTGGGTGCCTATCCCCTCCCCTTCTGCCTCAGCAAAGGTGTGATAAGCAATTTCTACTTTTCCGCTGCGCGGAACGCCTTTAAATCCACCCGTGCCGACGATGCGTTCGCCGAAGGCGGCAAAATACCCAATCCAAGGCGGCTGATAGCCAATCTGCTCATAGTAAGGACCAAAGACCTTTAGGATCGGCTGGCAAGCAGGATTGTCAACAAAGGCAGTGTTTTGCGTAGGATCCGTAGAGATGGGCAATAATTGAATCACGATACTTATTCCTTAAAGAGTAGCTCAATTTCTTCTTGAGATAACACTCGATTGTAGATGCGAATATCATCCAAACGGCCTTGGTAAGCATCGTAGGCATCGCCATCTTCTCGATTGCCAATGATAAACTTTGCTTTTGAAGGATTGGTAGAGAAGCTACGCTGCGTAACCGGAATGGCAGCTCGTTTACCATTGCGATAGAGCGTTGCCGTACTACCATTGCCACTTTGCGCCACTGTAACCACATAATGCGTCCAAGCTTGCTTTCCGCCTAGCTCACTACCCCTTGAGTCAGTTCCCATCTCACAGCTTTTCGAATCTGTAACCACCAGATTACCACCTTTATTGGGGATGATAAAGGAAATATGATTGCTTTTCCCCGCTCTTACTTCATTATCATAGCCAAAGAAGAAGCGAGCCCAACCTTCTTGACCCGCAATCCAAGCATCTCCATTTCTTCTACTAGGACGGACCCAAATCGAAAAGGTAAAATTCTCTGAAAAGGGAATATGCGATTCGAGCAGATAGCCAGCAGTGCTGTTATCACTACCAAAATTACAGCCGCTAAAGTTGTTGCTGTTAAAGGCGAGGGCACTTTCTTGATCTTTTCGGTTGCGTACTACTTGAATACACTCCTTATCTCTAGCATTATTCTTATTAGCGAGATTATAATAGGCGATCGTCTTATCTGGAAAGGGGGTCGGTAGCTTAATCGTTAAGGCCTGTTGCTTTTCGCTCTTTTGTCCCGATTCAGTAAGCACCTTAAGCCTGACCGTATAGGATTTACTCTCCTGATAGTTATGATTGGCCCGACCGGCTAATTTTTCCTTGGGGATGAGGTCTTTTTGACCGTCGCCCCAGTCAAGGCTAATAGAGTTAATTTCTTCTTGAGTACTGACACCATAAAATAGCTCTGCTACTCCCTCTTTGGCCGTAATCTCAAAGGCAGTGATTTGAGGCGGGCTGGATTTGGTAGTAGGAGGGGATGCTAAAGGACTTTTTTCCAATTCTGTTTGGGCTTCTTGAGCACGCTCTTCTGTGGCTTCATTGGGTGTCGGCTGTTCTTCCTGAGAAAGATCAGGCATCAAGCCCCAGAACCCCAAAAAAGCGGCAAGCATCACAGCGACTATTCCGGGATATAAGAACTTGGGTTGTCGCCACCATACTATCGAAAGCTCCTGCAACAGACGCTCGGCCTTGGCTTTGTTTTGACTCGGGTAGGCTAAGACCGCTTGTAATTTTTGGCGGGCTAAGGCTTTGTCTTCTCGCTTGACCGCCTCCTCAGCCTCGGCAAAAGCTTTTTGAAAGGCTAATTCGTTTTCACATTGCTGGATCCGCTGCTGCAAAGTACGCTTAGTGGCAGCATCAGCCATAGACATGGCTTGCTGAAGGAAAGACTTTGCCTCTAGATAATCGCCCGCGACAAAATATTCTTGCGCCACTTGCACAAACTCCTTTAAGTTTTTTGGCTGCGGTAAGGCCTGCGTTTTTTGCCGTCTATTGTCTTCAATCGCCTTGATTTTGGCGAGTGCCTCTTTTAAGTGCTTACCACCAATTTCACTGTAGTGATGATAGGCGGCCCAAGTATTATCCAGTAAGGCAATTTGCCAATTGGCTTCATCCGTATGTCTCGCCTTGGGCCAGGTTTTGAGATAGTGCTGATAAGCCGCTACAGTCTGGGCTTTTTGGGCGATGGCCCAATCCTGGGCTTCATCTCGCCTAGGGCGAAAAACAAATTGACCACCTTTATGGCCTACTCCATGCAAGGGCTGACCGATTGGGGTTTGGGAAGAGTTCCAACTTACATTTTCGGTCAAGCGGTCGATCAGTCTCAGGGTATGGATGCCTTGCCCCGCACTTTCTTTGAGCACACTAAGCAATTCTTTGGCAAAGGGGCTATTCTCTCCTGCAAGTCCGTCAGGCACCACTTCATTTCTCCCTGAGGCGATGATCCAGCGCGAAGCATCCTTTTCCAATCGCTTGAGATGCGTATCTCTGCCTCTGACCAAAACTGCACCAGAATAACAGGAATCGACGATAAATAACACATGCCGCGCCTTGTCCGCTGCCTTAGCTACTTTGAGTAAAAAATCATAAGAGATGTAGGTATCAATTGCCTCATACTCCGCATCGACTGGTACCCAAAAACCCTCCTTCAGCACTTGGTCATAATGTCCGTGACCCGAGAAGAAAATGATAAGATTATCGTGCTCCTTTAGCTTCCCAATTTGTTGCCGAAAGCGATTGATGATATTGCGGCGCGTAGCGGCTTCATCATAAAGCTCGGTGATCCTAGATTTTTCGAATTGATACTGCTCCTCTAACAGGGCTACAAAATCAGTCGCATCTTTACGAGCGTTGGCCAATTTGGCTACCCGCTCATAGGTATTAATTCCAATTACGAAGAGATGATTTTCTCCCAAAACTTGATAGGAGTCTTCATTTGACAAGGGAAATAGATTTTTATTCGCGCCTGAGGGCATAGGAGGGAAGTGAATGTGTGTATCATAAATAACAGATTTTCCTCAGAGAGAGCAAATGCTGTAGGTGACCGCTGCGCGGAACGAGAAAATGGAAAAGCGGAATCTCGAAGTGAGGGCAAGGTCTTTTGCTTGCGACCTCCGTCTATTGATGTAAGCGTTCCGCGAAGCGGCAAAAAAAACAGTAAGCCCTTAACCTCCTAGTGGGATCAACACAGTATTGATTTGCTCATCGATAAAGCCCTCATCGCTCATATATGGACGCGCTTCTTCTAGCACTGCCCGAGCTTTTTTGTAGTTGACAAGGCGAATGTAATAGGCCGCATACTCCCAGTAGGCATCACCAACAAATACGTCAAATTCGGAGGTAGGCAAATCAAAGCGCTTACCAACTGCTTCTTGAAATTGGGTAAGAAATTCGACACCCGCAGATAGCTGATTGTTGCGAAATAGCTCGCGGATATTGAGCAGCCCTGTGAGACAAAGCATTGGCCCGATGACTTCGCCTTGATTTTGTGCCAGCAAAGAATCTTGGATCGCTAGTACGTGCTGCCAATAGGCCTCCATATCATTGCCTTCATTGGCATAATTGACAAGCATGTAGCGGTAGTTAAAACTGTAATCGGCTACTTGAGGGTTGAGCAAATAAAGCTCTTCCACGACTCCTAAGGCTTTTTCCAAGTCTGCAATATTGGCTTGCAGGGCGATTTCCTGTAATACTACGCTTAAATAGACAACTCTCAACTCGCGCTTAACGGAATCATTGGTCGTAGCGGCTAAATACGTTTGGTAATTTTGCTCACTGGACTGGGGATCATTCATAAAGCGAGCCCTGGCATTTTCTAGCAAAAGGACCTTGTGGACGCGAAAATTCGGATCATTTTGATTGGCCTCAATAATATAAGGGAAAGACTTGTCATAGGCCTGATTATTATGGTGGGCGATGCCCATTTGTGTAGGGAAAAATAATTTCGCCTGCTCTTTTGAGTCAGCCTCATGCAGATTTTCGAGTAAATAATCCTGGAATTGCTCTGCTTTTTCAGGTTGATAACGGTCAAATAGGAAAGTCCTCATGATAGCCTCATAACCAAGCGCAAAAAGCTCTGTATTGAGTTCTGGAGCTTGAGAAAAGAGGGAAAGCATATTGGTAGTAGCGAGGAAATCCTCTGTTACAGTCGGGCCTTTCCAATTGCCAAGCTTGTAGAGGAGCATTCTATCATTGAGAATCCAGTAGGCAATACGCTTTCCTTCGGGAAAAAACACAAAGGCTTTTTCAAGTAATCCGATGGCTCTTTGCCGCTCTTCTTTGGCGAAGGCCAAATAGCCTTGACAAAAGTAGTGGATCCCTACCAACTCTTTAAAGCTAATGGTACCTCTTCCCATCAAATACTTATGGAAAAGCTGCCGGTCGTCATATAAGCGACGCTCCTGCTCCTTGACCACTTTGATTTTTTCGAGAAAGGTCACAAATAAGCCTTCCATGAGGCCATTGTCAGGGGTATAACCTAAACCGTCCTCATTGGCCATCAGTATTCTATCTTCCCCTTCCCCGATTTCAATGCTAATGACATTATCGTTTTCCTTGAGTTGGTAGGGGATCTGATAATGCTCCATCACCAAGGCCGTCAAGGTAGAGGCTGTGAGGCAATTAAAAGAACCTTCATCAAATAGTTTGTCAAGGCCCGCGAGGTATTCGTACTGTTTGAAAAAATCTTTGTAGAGGAGCTTGCGCAGCATCTTGGCTTGCGCTAGACGGCTTTTGCTGGCAAACTTCTTCTTATCTAATTCTTGATAAAGGGCTGTCAAGCGATCTTGATAAATCCCCATCCGACTCGCCGATACTGCGGGCAGGGTCATCAGCAAAAGCGTACTTGGCTCTATCTCAGCACCGGCCAGTAGCTTAGGCCAGTTTTGCATTTCTAACTCATTGTGAAATTGCCATTGCGGCAGGTATCCAAGTTTATCTGCGATAGGCTCTGACTGAGCGTTCCCCGCTAGGGGCAAACAAAAAAAAAGGAGGAAAATAGTGTGCTTCATGGCCCCAATATCCCTGATTTTGAGAAAAATGTGAAAAAATCGAAAAAACTTTGGCCGGTTTTAGTAAGAAAGTGCGCGTGTATGATTGTCAAGGAAATTTTTAATCAATCTGACAGTTATGAACACTCGAAACCGAATTTGCCAAGGCCT
>JBCCQN010000187.1:0-16261 GCA_039024315.1 Bacteroidota bacterium | reverse complement strand
TAGCGCTAATACGCCCTTATACTACTGCATTCGCAGATATGTAGTTGAGAGAAAGATGTCGAAAAGGGTAATGCTCCCGCTTAGTCAGGAAAAAGCCTTGGTGAAGCTTTGGGGTTTTGGCCTCCTTATAACTGAGCGTTCTGCGCAGCGGTTACAAAAAAACGGAGGCTAGCGAATTTGATAGGTCTTGGTTTTTTGCTGCTTCGCAGAACGCTTATCTCTCAAGATCCCTGCTCGCTGAATTCGCCTTGGCTCATTCATTCGGCTGGGATGACGTTTGGAGGATTTTCCTGCCTTTGGCAATAAAACAATGCCGTCATGCCGGAATGTGAGGCACGAACATATCCGGTATCTTTTGACTTTTCTCAGCTTCGCAGAACGCTCATCCCTCATGGTGCTTCGGCGTGCTCAGCATGACAATGTGAGGACTCAAAATTGTCAGCTTGAGCGAAGTCGAAAGGCCTTTGTAGAATATTCGGCTGCTGCGCTGAACGTTTATCCCTCAAGATCCCTGCTCTATGAATTCGCGCCAGCTCATTCATGCGGCTGGGATGACGTTTTGAAGTTTTTTCTAGCCTCTGGCAATAAAGAAAGCCGTCATGCCGGAATGTGAGGGACGAACATATCCGGTATCTTTTGACTTTTCTCAGCTTCGCAGAACGCTCGTCCCTTATGGTGCTTTGGGGTAAAGCATGCTAGCGCATTGGATCTTTTGCCTACTCCCCCCAACTTTCCCGATCAAGGCTCCGATACTGGATGGCCTCGGCCACGTGTTCTGGCATGATGTTCTCTTTACCATATAGGTCAGCGATAGTCCGCGCTACTTTGAGGATGCGATCAAAGGCTCGCGCTGAGAGATCGAGCTTCTTCATGGCGATTTTGAGTAACATAAGTCCCTGTTTGTCAACTTTACAGATTTGCCGCACCATATTGGCGGGCATCATGGCATTATTGTAGATGTGGGGGTATTCGGTGAAGCGAACCATTTGGCGGGCTCTTGCTTCGATTACGCGTTCGCGGATGTCGGCACTACTTTCTCCCGGCTCGATCGAAGATAAATCCTCAAAAGGCACGGTTCCGACTTCTATATGTAGATCAATTCGGTCCATGAGTGGACCAGAAATTTTAGAAAAATACTTCTGCACGGAGCCCGGTGGGCAAACGCAATCTTTGGTGGGGTGGGTATAGTAGCCGCACATGCAGGGATTTGCGCTCGCGACCAAGAATACGTTCGCCGGGAAATCAACTGTAGATTTCGCTCGCGAAACGGTAATCTTCCGTTCTTCGAGCGGTTGACGCAATACTTCTAAGACTGAACGTTTGAATTCTGGTAGCTCATCTAGAAAGAGGATCCCATTATGAGCAATACTGATCTCACCGGGCAAGGGATTGCTGCCGCCGCCAACCAAGGCAACATCACTAATGGTATGATGCGGAGATCGAAAAGGGCGATGCGCCACGAGAGAAGCGTTCTCGGAGAGTAAACCTACGACGGAGTGAATCTTGGTAGTCTCCAAAGCCTCATCTAAGGACATGGGCGGTAATATGGTCGGAATCCGCTTCGCCAACATCGTCTTGCCTGCTCCCGGAGGACCTATTAGTATGGTATTATGTCCACCCGCTGCCGCTACTTCTAAGGCTCGCTTTACATTCTCTTGCCCCTTTACATCGGCAAAGTCTAGGGCATACTCTTCTTGATTCCCCATAAAAATGAGGCGAGTGTCCCTTACCATCGGCTTGATTTGACGCTTACCATTGAGAAACTCAAGCGCTTCAATGAAATGGCCCACGGGGATGATATCGAGATTGTTGACGATGGCGGCCTCGCTAGCGTTTTGGGTCGGAATGATCATGCCTTTGAGCCCACGCTTGCGTGCCTCGATAGCCATCGGCAGAATTCCCTTCAATGGTCGGAGCGAACCATCGAGCGAGAGTTCTCCCATGATCAGATATTGCTCAAGGGTCTCCGGCTCGATCAGTCCATCTCCTGCTAGTATACCTAGCGCAATGGGCAAGTCGTAAGCCGCTCCTACTTTCCTGATATCAGCCGGAGCCATATTCACTACTACCTTCGATCTAGGCAATCGGTGCTCATTATTCCGAAAGGCTGTCTCAATTCGAGCCCAGCTCTCTTTGACCGCATTATCCGGTAATCCCACCAAAACAAGCCCAAATTGCCCTTTAGCAACGTTGACCTCTATGGTGATCAATTGAGCCTCGATTCCTTCTACCGCTCCTCCGTAGGTTTTCGCAAACATTATCTAATAATCAAAAAGCATGAGTCCAAAGCTAAACAACAAGCTATTGCAAGACTAGTTTGTTCAAACTGCTACTTATCGGTTATTTTTCCTATTACCATTCAGTAGATGGTAGGGCTCACTCAGTAAGCGGTCAATTATTGCGAAAGGGCTTAGGGTAAAAGCGAGATTTTTTGTTAATGCTTAGAGGACTTTATTCAACAATTATGCTCCTAAACTTAAAGGACTTTGAGCGAAGGCGAGAGGCTACAACATCGTTTTTTGAGACGGCAGGGCTATTTTTGATCCTGAGAAGGCAGAAATAGGTCCTAGCTCTTAAGGCTGTGTAACTCACCTGCAACTTTGACCCTCGCTTATTTGTAGGCGGTAGACTAAATTGGGTGCTTGTATAAATAGGGGTAAAAATGTTATTTTACCCGTCAATCCAAAAATGAGACCTGTATATGAAACGAAATTTCTACTGGATAATAGTAGTACTCTTTACGATGTTTGGGAGCAGTGGATTTGCCCAAGGTAACTACACTTGGACAAATCTCGGACCAGACAACTTGGGTAGTATAACCCGGGCGTTGGCATATGACAGCCAGGGTAACCTGCTGGCAGGCTCACAAGGAGGAGGACTTTGGCGTTCTTCTACTGATGGCTCTGCTTGGGAACGCGTAAATTCTTATGATGCGGCTGGAGGTAACCCTAACGTTACTTCCATCGCAGTTGACGGTAACACTATATATGTAGCAACAGGCGCTGCTGCCTTTGTACGCTCATACTATATTTCCGATCTTAACTTCAATGGTAACTATGATTACCGTGATCTGCCCGAAGGCTTCAAAGGCTATCTAGAAGGGCTGCCTGGAGGCGGTGTTTATATCTCGACCAATGGTGGAGGAAGTTGGGCTCCTGCCCCAGCCACTAACACAGTTGATACTCGTAACTACAAAGGCCCCTTTACGAGCATCCAAAAAGTATTTGTTGCCGAAGGCAAAGTGTATGTGGCTACAGCAGAGGGACTTTATGTCTCAACCGACGGATTGCAAACGATCCAAAAATGTAGTGGTAGCAATGCTTTCGAAACTTCTATCGTTTTTGACATTGAAGTAAGTGGTAATGGTACCTTCTTCGCAGGAACGCACAATCCCGCCTCAACCATTGATGACTCCCTCTACACCTCTACAGATGGTGTCAACTTTACCGCTGTTGATGATGAAAGCTTCTTCGACAATGGTAAGTTTAGCTTCAACGGTATGCGGATCGCCGTTTCTCCCTCAGACCCTGATATCATCTACGTTGGTACTACCTCTGCTAGTCAAGGCTTGAATGGCGTTTATCGCTCAAATAATAATGGTGGTGAATGGTTCCGCTACGGACCTCAAGGTGGTCCAGGTTTCCGTCCGCTAAACCGTACTGGGCGTGATGCCTTCATTTTCGAGGTGTTTCCCGATAATCCCAACGAATTAGTTGTAGCGGGTAACTCATGGTACACCTTCATTGAAGGTGATGGTTGGACGCAAACTGCTCAACACTTCAACCCCACCGCTACTAATTTCATTACTGCTAATATGTATTCTCTTGTCTTCAAAGACAGTGAGACAATGTTTATCGGTACTGATCAACAGATTATCCGTTCTAATGATCGCGGAACTACCTTCTCGCAACAATCCAAAGGCTACGAAGCAACGGTAACTTACAGTGTAGCTTCCATCGGTCAGGCCGAGCAAACTGCTGTCATCGCCAGTACTCCGGGTATCGGTGTCCTTTACAATGGCTTGTACGATACTAGTTTACCTAGCGCACAAGGCTTTGGACGCCTTTCCAATAATAACTTTGGTGAACTTGCCGCTTCTTATCTCCATCCAGGCTCTATTATCACCCAAGGTACTGATGACGGGATCGTTCGTTCCTTGAATGCCGGTGGTTCTTTCGAACGTTTTTATGGGGTACCCATTAGTCCTCAAGTCTCAGGACTTGTGCCAGCGGGTGCTGATACCATTATTGACCGTCCAAATGCCAATAGTGGTGGTGGTCAGCTATTTAATAGTGGCGGTCCCGCCCAAACCCCATTTGTGCTTGACGAAGTTATTCCTGAAAGCGTTCTCGGAGAGAACCTAACTAAAGAAAACCTGCGTGAACAGTCAGATGAATATCTTTTCTTTGCCTCTCGCCAATACATTTGGATCGTAAACGGTGCCCTTGGTGATGGTCTTCAAGTAAAATGGAACCGTGTTTCTAATGAATTGGTCAATGGTGTTACAGAATTTTTCAGTGCAATAGAAAGCTCAAATGATGAAAGTCATACTGTATGGGTTTCTTCTACTCGTGGCGGCCTATGGCGTTTAGATAAACCACACGAGCTAGCTACTTTTGACGCTGCCAATGATGTTACCCAAATCAATAATCAGCCTAGTGCCGGTCTGAGTACGGTCAATGGCCGCTGGTTATCTACTATCGCAGTTGACCCGCAAGACCCTAATCGTGTCGCTGTAGCCTATGCTGGTTATGGTGGTGATAATAGTGCAGTACAGTCCTTTATCTTTTTGACAGAAACGGGTAATACGACTCCTACTTTTGCACCCGTTACGGGGGCCCCTGCTAATGAGCCTATCTATTCTGTGAAGTTTGTAGTTGATCCTTCTAGTGGCGAAAGTGTCTTATTGGTAGGATCTGAAAGCGGACTTTACTCCCTAACAGATATCAATAGCTTGGGACCAATCTATACTGCTACTTGGACCAATGAGTTTGGTGCTGATTTTGGTAAGGTGCCTGTATATGATATTGACGTGCGCTTGTATAAAAGCAGTATCTTTGATGAAGATACCCAAGACTTTACACTAGTGCGTGACAATACCGTATTTGTCGCCACTCACGGTCGTGGTGTATGGTCAACTAGCAATCTGGTATTCCCGCGTAAGGGCAATCCTGAGGAGCCTGAGTTGATCGAACAACTAGCGGTTAATCTCTATCCAAACCCTAACCAAGGCGAGGCTAGCCTACAGCTTGAATTGCCCGAAAACGGGGTGTTACACTATAGTATCACTGACATCAAGGGACGTCAGCTTAGCGCAGAACAAAGGGTTGATCTTACTTCCGGTAAGCAAGAGGTTGAACTTGACCTACGTAGCTTGAGCCCAGGCCTTTACTTCGTACAGGTTCGCCTCGAAGGTAAGACTGAAGTCCTAGAGCGTACGCTCAAGGCGGTAGTCAATCAATAAGCGAAAAGTAAAATTTACATATCGAGTAGCCGTGCATAATTGCGCGGCTACTTTTTTGTTTTGAATCCGCTGCCCTAGCGCCATTTTGACAGCAGAACTTTTTACATATTAATATCGTATCTTTGTTCTACTATGGAATATCCCTCCAAAGCTATAGAAGCTGCTGTAAATGAGCTTTCTTCCTTGCCTGGAATAGGCCGAAAAACAGCCCTTCGACTCGCTCTCCATATTCTCAAAAAGACTGAAGATGAGGCAGAACAATTAGGTTCTTCCATCACCAATCTTCGCAAGAATATTCAGTACTGCGAAAAATGCCACAATATCTCAGATCATAAAATCTGTAATATTTGTGCCAATCCACGTCGGGATAGTAAACTGATCTGTGTAGTTGAGGATACCAAAGATGTCATCGCTCTAGAAAATACCCACCAGTTTCATGGTCTCTATCACGTACTGGGTGGCCTGATCAATCCGCTTGCGGGCGTGGGGCCTTCCATGCTCAATATTGATTCTCTCGTTGAGCGGATCAAAACCGACCAAATCAAGGAAATTATCTTTGCCTTTAGCGCTAATATCGAAGGTGATACAACGAGCTTTTATATCTCAAAAAAACTGGCACCCCTAGGGGTCAAAGTCTCTAGTATCGCTCGAGGAATCCCCGTAGGTTGCGACCTTGAGTTTACTGACGAAGTAACCTTGGCCAGATCCCTCATGAACCGTACCCAACTGGCGATGCCAGGTAGCTCGTAAAGCCCAGTATGGACCTCTCGATCATCATCGTCAACTATAACGTCAAGCATTTTTTGGAGCAGTGCCTACTCTCCGTCGAAAAAGCTATGGGCGGCTTTGAAGGTGAGGTGATTGTCATAGACAATAATTCTGTCGATGGGAGTCAGGAGATGATGAGGAAAAAGTTTGGCGATAAAATCACTCTAATTGCCAATACCGATAATCCCGGCTTCTCTAAAGCCAATAACCAAGGGATCAAGATCGCGAAGGGGCGCTATGTGTTATTGCTCAATCCTGACACTGTGGTGGAAGAACAAACCTTCCGTAAGTGTATCGATTTCATGGACGCTCATCCGGATGGAGGGGCATTAGGAGTCAAAATGATTGACGGCGAAGGGCAATTTTTGCCGGAGTCAAAACGAGCACTGCCTACGCCTTGGGTGTCTTTTTATAAAATTTTTGGCTTCGCCAAGCTATTCCCCCAAAGCAGAAAATTTGGTCAATACCATCTGACCTATCTCGACAAAGAAGAAAATCATCCGATCGAAATCTTGTCTGGAGCCTTTATGTTTATGCGTTCGGAGGCACTCGAAAAGATTGGCTACCTAGACGAAGACTTTTTCATGTATGGGGAAGATATCGATCTTTCCTATCGCTTCATCAAGGCCGGCTATCAAAATTACTACCTTTCTGATACGCAGATTATCCATTACAAAGGAGAGAGTACCAAAAAGGGTAGCCTCAATTATGTACGAGTCTTCTATCAGGCGATGATTATCTTTGCCCAAAAGCATTTTGGCGGTAGTCGCAAGCAGTTGTTTATCGCTTCGATTCGCTTGGCGGTTTATATGCGCGCCTTGGCGGCGATTTTACATCGTATGGTCAAGCGTTTTGGTTTTCCGATTCTCGAAACGCTTCTCATCTTCCTCACCACTTTTGGCATCAAGAGCTATTGGGAGCACTATGTCAAGTATATCGAAGGAGGGGCCTATCCAGTAGAATTTAGCTACCTCTACATGCCGGCCTATGCCTTGGTATTTGTGCTCTTTTTGTGGCTGGCGGGTGCTTATCAAAAGCCCTTTAAACTGCGGCCCTTAGTAATGGCCCCGATTTGGGGATTTGTTGCCATTGCTACGGTTACGTATATGTTTGATCCAATACGTAACTTTTCTAGGGGAATCGTGGGCTTATCGGCAGTATTTAGCATGGTAATCACCATGGCCACGCGTGGTTTTATCAATTGGCGGGAGCATGGCACCTTTTTCTTTACCGAGTCTCGCAGCAAGCGGGTAGCTATCGTAGGGCAAGGAGCAGACGTTCGACGAGTAGTCGATCTGATCAAAGGCGAACTAGACTACCCTGTAGATATAGTAGGTGTGGTGGAAGTTGAGCGTTCCGACGAAGTCGAACAACCCAACCAACAAATCGAACGCCTAGGCGAGCTCAACCGACTCTCTGAAATTATCCAATTTTATGACCTCAACGAGATCATCTTTAGCAACTCCAGTATGACCACCGAAAGCATACTAGATACCATGCGAGATCTCAGAGATACGGAGATCGCTTACAAAATCGTCCCTCCACAAGCCGATTATATCGTAGGCCCTCAAGCCATTCACACGTCTCGTTATAGTCGTCAGATCGGTTTTCGCTTGCAGGAAGCCGATGTACGCTGGCGCAAGCAAGTCTTTGATAGTGTCAGTAGTGGTCTGTTAATTTTGACTTACCCGCTACTTTTTTTGCTTTACCAACGTCCCGCAAGCGCTTGGTCTAGACTTTGGCAGGTCCTGACAAGACAGCAGCATATGGTAGGCTATATTCACCCTGAGACCGAGGATCTGCCGCCCTTGAAGTCTGGTTTGCTGAGCATGCTCGACCGCGCCAAAGGCACCAGCAAAGACCTCAACACCAAAGGCTTGGATAAATACTACGCGAGGCAATATCGCTGGGAAATGGATCTTGAGATTCTCCTCAAGGCTTGGCGACGCATTGGTGGCTAATAGCGAAATGTATTGTATAGGCTATCTAGCCAAGATATGCCTCGGTGAAACGCCTTTTGACGAGCCTGTTATTGCCTAGTATTCCTCCCCTATATAGCCAAGAAAGTCCTACTTACTTATTTCATTCGACGGCGATTATAGTGGTTTAGCGCTTGGTTTTTGCAATTTTACGACTTCGCCGAACGCTTCTTTTGACTGGCTTTAGCATAGCTTTCTTGACTCGAAAGCATTGTGATGGGGATCGCTTTTTGCTGCCCTTTGATTTCTCGCAATATACCCACCCTATTAACTTCGTTTTTTCTCGTGAGTTAAGATGATAATCCAAAACGATCAGGTCTGATTTGCGATCGATCTTTGCCAAAAAAATCTCTTCAATCGCGAGGGAGCCCATCTTAGAGATGGTCTAAAAGTATTTCAGCAAACAGAGGATCATTATCAGGACAAAAATTCTTGATTTATGAGATAGTTTAATTCCTTCAGGGGTTTCAATTGGCGAAGTAAATTAGCAATTTATTCAAGGATACGTACTTCAGCCCCTTCATACGGTGGAATTAGGTTTTTTAAGTACTTAGACAATAGTATTTAGTATGAAGACCGAGGAAAATAGAGCTGTGTGGTTCACTTGGTTTGAAAGAAGTACTAGCGGAGATTGAACGAGGGGCAAAGACTGATAAAAATCATGATTCCCTCGCAAGTAATATCAAAAAAGCGCGTCTCTTACATGAAGAGGCTGTTCCTCTTTTGCAAGCAGCGCTTTCTTAGTTACTGAGACTTATTTCGAGCGTGGGGATATTATCATACATGGATAGCATTTTAGCGCTTATCTGACTAGCTTATGATGACAACTTTCTTTTGAGGTAATCTGCCTCAGCTAACTTCTTATACTATTCTAACCTAATTACGCCTAACACATGATGAGAAAACTCTTACTACTATTGTTATTGTGTGGTACAAGTGGTCTGCTCCTCGCCCAAGGGGTGCCAGAGCTGATGTACTACAAATTTGATGGTACCGGTACGGCAGTGGCAAACTTTGCCAGTAGCCCAGTTGGTACCAATCCGGCGACGATTATCGGGGGGCAAACCCAAGGGCCAACGGGCCAATTTGGTAATGCGCTCATTGGTACGGGAGGTGCTTCCACCGCTGACTTTGTGGACACTGGCTGGCCCACCAACCTTACGGGTGATTGGACGATCAGTTTTTGGACGAGTAACATCCAACCAAGTACGACGCTCTACTACATTTTTGGAGATCCTACTGCAGGTAACTTCCGTTGCTTTACCAATGGGGTAGCTGGCGCTGGTAACTGGATTTTACGAGGTACAGGAATCGCAGATGTAACGATCAATGGTGGCGCTACCGTGGCACCTCACGTCATGCATTATGTATATGACAATTCGGTACCTGAAATCCGCGCCTATCTAGATGGGGTTTTGGTCAGTACTGTTCCCCAAGCTCCTATTACAGTATCTGGGGCAGGACCTTTTAGAGTGGGAGCGGCGACCAGTACTGGTTTAGCGCCAGGGGGATTGATGGATGAGTTCAGAATGTATAGCCGCGCTCTAACGGCAGCAGAAATTTCGGCTACTTGGAACCAAAGTTTACCCCTCGTGGTCGGTCCTAAGGATTTGTCTTTGAACGGATTGATATCTCCTACCAGCGGTAATGCTGCTTGCTTTGGTGCTGCTGAAACCGTGGAGGTGAGCTTGTTTAACTTCGGTACTGATACCGTGAAATTTCCAGCTGACAACGCTCAAATCACCATTAATGCAACGGGGGTAAATCCACAGAGCTTCCAAACTACGCTTACTACTGGTTTCTTAGAACCAGGAGGTAATATGAATGTCGTCATGAGTACCAACTACAATATGAGTGCTGGCGGTACCTATACCTTTGATGGCTATGTCGAATTCTTGACCGGTGGTCCCGACGCCAATTTGGCCAATGATACGATGGCAACCTCAAATGTGATCAGCAGTAATGCGGTTGTATTACCGGGGCAGCCTTGGGTAGAAGATTTTGAAACCTTCATTGTTGGCAATCCAGGCACACTAGTCAATGGCTGGACTCGAGGCAATTTGTCTCCGACTAATGTATGGAATGTTGAGGATGCTACGGGAGCTAACGAAAACTCCTCTGACACCGGACCATTCTTTGACAATACCAACTTTGGTACGCCTGGCGGTATCTATATGTTTATTGAGACTTCAGGCGGAGCAAATGGCTCGGTATATGACTTGATCTCCCCATGTATCGACCTTTCGGGTGTCACGGGGCCAACTCTCGAGTATGCCTACCACATGTATGGCTCTGAAATGGGTTATCTCGTAACTCAGGTCCTCTCCAATGGAACATGGATTACAGTTGACTCATTGCAAGGGCAACAACAGACAGCGGGTTCAGATGCTTGGGGCATTCGCTCGGTAAGCTTAGGCTTGTATGCAGGACAAGTAATTCAGATCAGATTTATTGGTGAGAAGGGAAGTGGTTTTAGGAGTGACGCTTCTATTGATGATGTTACTATCTTCGAACCAGCTCCTCATGATCTCATCCATGCTGGAACGACTAATCCTACCAGCCCGGCCTGTTCTTTTACAGCTTCAGAGCCAGTGACTATCGATATTCAAAATGTTGGTTCCTCAACGCTCAACCTTACTGATATTGAAGCTACCTATACGATCACAGGTCCGATCAATAGCGGTCCCGTAACCGAGACTTTAGCTGGACCAGGTACGCTGGCGCCGGGTGCTACTTTTAGCTTTACTTTCACGGCTACGGCTGACTTATCCACGCCGGGACTTTATACCATTGCTTCTGGAGTCAATTTTACAGCCGCTTCTGGTTTGATAGACCCAGCGCTTGCACTTAATGTCGATACTCTTTCGGTTCAACCTGGCTTGATTGGGACTTATACCATCGATGGTACCCAGCCGACAGGAGGTACGAACTACCAAACGTTCAGCGAAGCTGCTGCTGACCTAGCCACCTTTGGTCTATGTGGCCCAGTCGTCTTCAATGTACAGCCTGGCACCTATACCGATCAGCTTACTATTCCTCAGTTAATCGGTTCTAATGCTACCAATACCGTAACCTTTGACGGGGGTACTAACGCTCCGGTATTAACCTACGATGCCAATGCTACGGAACAAGCGACGGTCCTCCTCTCGGGAGCAGACTATATCACCTTCACTAACATGACGGTGGAAAACCAAAATGTTTCAGAGGGGTGGGGTTTCCTTCTTACCCAAAATGCGGATCATAATACCATTGACAATGTCATCATCACCCTCAATCCAAGTGCAACCTTTGATGTGGCTGGGGTTGTAGCATCTAGCTCAACGATCAATGATAATAATGCAGGTCAAAATGCTAGCTACCTCACTGTATCTAACTGTACGATCACGGGTGGAGAAAAGAGTATTACGCTAGAAGGAAACGAGCCTTTACTAACGGTAGGTCATACGCTCCTCAATAACGTACTCACCGGTGCTGATGACTTTGGTATCGAAATGGATGATCAAGATTCCGTTACCGTGATTGGCAACCAAGTCTCTGGCATTCGCAATACCCAAGGAGATGGTATTTTTATGATTGACGTCAATCATTTTAATGTTCAAGAAAATTCAGTTTCCACTAATGATTGGGGCTTTTATGTCTTAGATGGTAACGATGGTATTAGTCCGACTCAGCGTTCGATTATTGCGAACAATATGATGCAGTCTAATACAGATTATGGTGCCTATCTCTTTGACATTGAGTCAACGGATGTATTTGGCAACAGCTTTTCCGGTAATGTAGGACTCCGGATCAATGATCCAATTAGTGTAGATGTGCGCAGTAATATCGCCAATGGTACCGGCAGTTTTGCGATCTGGCTTGATGATGGTTACCTAGGAATAGATAGTTTGGATTACAACCTCTATAATGCTGGCGGAAATATCGCTAACCTAGGTGGGCTGGGTTCTCCGGTAGACCTAGTCGCTTGGCAGACGGCAGCACCAGGTGCAAACGTAAACTCCTTAGAAGGCAATCCTGATTTTGTCTCCACCACAGACCTACACATTGCTGGGACCTTACCTAACAATGTCGGAGATCCCTCTACGGGACTATTGACGGATATTGATGGAGATGCGCGTAGTGCAACTACTCCAGATATTGGGGCGGATGAATTTACGCCTTTACCAACCGATTTAGGGGCTGTTGCCTTTGTCTTACCTATCTCTGGTTGTGGCCTACAAGCAAACAATGCAATCTCGATTCAGATACGCAATTTTGGTACTGATACGGCCTTTACCTTCGACTTATCGTTCCGCTTAGCGGGAGTAGTAACGACAGAGACTTTTAACGATACGCTCCTACCAGGTCAAACTAAAACCTTTACCTTCACTGCTACTGCTGACCTTAGTACAGTAGGAGCGACCTATGTATTTGATGGTTGGCCTACTCTTACGGGTGATACTAATACGGGTAATGACAGTATCATTGGTTACAACGTTGAGCACTTTAATGCCATTTCTTCCTTCCCATACATCGAAGACTTTGATAATCCTGGTGGTAGTTTGCCCACAGGCTGGATCCAGCAAGCCGATGACAGTGGGCAAGATTGGTTGTTTGACAACAATGGTACGCCAACAGGCGGTACGGGGCCAGCTTTTGACCATACTACAGGTGGTAGCGGCTTTTACGCTTATGTGGAGGATACGGGATTTGACGGTGATTCTGTAACCCTGATAACCCCCTGTTTTGATGTCTCGGGCCTTATGTCGCCTAAGTTTAGTTTCTGGTATCACTCCAACAACTCCCAAGGAGTCGCTGGTTCTCAAGAAAATGAAATGCATATTGACTTGATCTACAATGGTACGATCACCTATGATTTCATCCCTCCAATTGTGCATAAAGACAACAATTGGAACTTGATTGAACTCAATATGGCGGCCTTCCCTGGTGTATTTGCCTTCCGTTTCCGTGTCAACAATAACAATGGCAATGGTTCGGTCCACGATATTGCCATCGATGATGTGAGCGTAGTAGATGTACTACCCCAAGATGTAGGGGTTACTGCCTTGCTTGATCCGATTGGGGGTTGTGGGCTACTCGCCAACGATACGGTCATTGTGCAAGTAAGTAATCTAGGAACGGACTCCATTAAAGGTGGTTTTGATGTGTCATTTCAGCTTGACAATGGCACGATCAGTACGATCTCTATTCCGGACACGATTTTACCCGGTAACTCCATCGCCGTACCATTTTTCCCAGTTGACCTTTCTGTTCCAGGACCTTACAATATTACCTCTTGGACATCAGGATTGGCTGGCGATACCAACTTAGGCAATGATACCTTAATGGAGGTGATTATCAGTGAACCTGCTTCTCCTTTACCATTTGTGGAGGACTTTGAAACTTACACCCCTGGTACTACTACTTTCCTTGAGTTTGCCAATGATCCGAATGCCCAGATCGACTGGGAGGTTAATTCAGGTGGTACTGGCTCTACGGGTACTGGGCCAAATAGTGCTTTTGAGGGAGCTAACTATATCTACATGGAGACTTCTGGTCCTCCAACGGGAGCCCAAGCGATCCTAAGATCAAATTGTATAGATCTGACGAATGCCACTAATCCTTCTCTTTTCTATGCTTACCATATGTTTGGCGCAGCGATTGGTTTCCTATCTGTAGATGTTGAAGCAAACTCAGGTATTACCAACGTTGCCAACTGGGTTGGGCCACAGCAAACCGCTAATGGTGATCCTTGGAAGCTCGATACAGTTGACTTATCACCTTGGTTAGGACAGTCTATCCGTATCATCTTTACGGGTGAGAGAGGCAACTCCTTTACTAGTGATATCTCAATAGATGCGATCAACATTCGCGAGCTGGTAGATAATGATATGGGAGCCCTAGCAGTGCTGCAACCAGGTGGTACAGAGTGTAATTCTGACTCTGCAGTAGTCGAAATCCAGATTACCAATACTGGCGTTCTACCGCAGGTAAATATCCCCGTCACAGTCAACTACTCAGGTGCCGCGAGTGGTACTATCACGACCACAGTACCTGGTCCGGTCAACCCTGGTGATACGCTCAATGTCGTAGTAGGTACTGTCAACACCAATGTGGGAGGAACCTTTAACTTTACGGCTTTTACTGATCTAGGAGCAGACGCGGTTAATGGCAATGATACCATCTTCAGCACCACGGATGTTACGGTTCGTCCTCCTGCACCTACCGCAGTGATGGACACGATTGTACTTTGTACGCCTGATTCGACCGTGGCGAGTGTTATCAATGATACTGCTTATAACTACATCTGGTTTACTGATCCAGTAGGCGGTATTCCCGTGGGGATTGATACTGCCGATTTCCAGACAGGTTTCTTAACCAATGACACTACTCTTTATGTAGAGGCCATTACGGCGGGTTCTGTGCCGCTTATCAAAATTACCGAAGCGGAGCTACAGGGGCCTGACTACCTTGAGGTACAAAACACCGGTAATACTCCTGTCGATGTTACGGGTTGGACCGTTGCCATTGGGGAAGATGGTGCCGCCAATATCAACGTAGTGGAGGTAATCACTTGGACCATGAATGGAGTTATGCAGCCGGGTGAGATTCGCCAACGTGCTGACAATGCCGCCGCCGGTCCTAATTTCTGGGGAGGTAATATCCTCTGGAATGGTGGAGCAGAAGGCTGGATTGTCTTGCTTGATGCCAATAACGTAGTCATCGATGTGATGTTCTTCAATTACTCTGATGCTGATATCCAAACCTTTGCGCCGACTATCAATGGCGTTACCATCGACATTACAGGTCAATGGTCTGGTCCTGGTATCGATGTGAGTTCTCCCGTTACGGCGCAAAACGTTTACCGTGTAGGTACCTTTGATAACAATGACGCAACCGATTGGGCGACAACTGCTACGGCTAACTTTGGTGGTCAGGGTACTCAAAACCCAGGCTTAGGACCAATCGTTACTGGCGGGGGCGGATCAGGGGCTTGCCCGAGCGAGCCACGTACGCCGATTCATATCCTTGTCGCTCCTCCGGTACCAGTTGATCTTGGGGCGGATGTAGTGTCATGTGCGGGCTTAGTACTTGACGCATCCAATCCGAGTATCACTAGCTATTTGTGGAATACAGGTGATATGACTTCCTCCATTGTTATCGATACCTCCGGAACTTATTTTGTGGATGTATTGAGTGCCGATGGTTGTTCGGGCGTAGATAGTATCAACGTTACGATTCTGCCTTCTCCAATAGTGGACTTGGGACCTGACTCCATCGTTTCCTGTGGACCAACTACCCTAGATGCAGGTAATCCTGGTTCGGTTTATACTTGGAACGTTCCTGGACAGGTAAATCAACAGCTACCTGTTACCGCTTCTGGAACCTACTTCGTTACGGTTGATATCAATGGCTGTACCTCCTTGGATTCTATTTATGTCGAGGTATTAGCAGCCCCATCGCTCAACCTTGGTGGTACGATCTCTTCTTGTGATGATGTGACCTTAGATGCCCTAAACCCTGGTGCGACTTACGCATGGAGTACAGGTGCTACTTCACAAACCATCACGCTCAGTCCTCCAGCTACTGGGGCCGATACTATCACGGTGACGGTAACCAACCCGAATGGTTGTGATATCACGGAGACGGTCATCATCACTCCAGGAGTCGATCCTGTAGTGGACCTAGGGGCTGACCTTACAGCTTGTGATAGCGTATTGTTGGATGCTGGTAACCCAGGTGCTTCGTATGCATGGAGCACGGGCGAGACTACGCAGACCATCTATGCGACCAATGATGGTAACTACACCGTAACGGTAACCGATCCTACGGGCTGTGAAAGTACCGATGATATCAACGTAACCCTTGAGTTTACTCCGGTTGCGGCTGGTAGTACGCCACAGGACTTTGGTTATACTTACGACTTTACCAACCAATCAACTCCGGGCGCAAGCGTAGTTTGGGACTTTGGTGATGGTTCTCCAACCACTACTGATCCTAATCCAACGCATGTTTATGCCTTTGATGGTTCTTATACCGTAACCTTGATCGCCACTAACAACTGTGGCTC